>DAOTXN010000001.1:0-53037 GCA_034435435.1 Anaerolineae bacterium
GACAATTCTGACCGGCTTTCGCAAATCATACTACTTGCGAGATATAAGCTAGTCGGCAAAGATGCAGAAACCGGCAAATTACAGTGCGGCAGTCTGGCTTTATCGAAATACACTATGCCGTAATTTCAGACTACGACAAGTATTGAACCAAGCAGGATTCTCCGTGCTACTGGCCGACTCGAAGGATGAGGCTTTGTCCATAATTCAGACGCAAGGCCCAAACGCTATTGTTATGATTTCGGACTGGGCGTTAGAAAGCGGCAGGGGGAAAGCAGACGGTCTGATGGAATTTCTGAAAGGGAAGGTGCCCACAGTGAGCCTGATTAGCCAAAGAACTTGGCAGGATGCTCGTGACCGTTGGTTTGCCTATCTGTATCACCCCCCGCTTCATGAGTACTGCTCAGTTCCAGTCGACCAAGAGGAACTCATTGGACGTCTGGAAGAGACTATCAGGGCCGCAGCAAACACGGTGGGCAGTTAGGGGGGCGGACTAAGACGATGCCCTGGTGTGATTGCGCCGCCTCAGCCGCCTGACCGCTCTTTACACCAGCAAGAGCGCCCCCATCCCGATCAGCGCCGCGTACACCGCGCGGTCGAAAGAGCCGGGCGGAATGCGCCGGTTGAGCTCCCCCCCCCATACAATCGCCGCGACGACGAGCGGCAAAGCATACAGATAAAGGGACCAGACGGTCCGCGTCCACAGCCCGGCCGCCCCGTGCCCGGCCACGATCAGCACGTTGGTCAAAAAATACCCCTGTAGCGTCGCCCGGAAGCGTTCGGGCGGCCAGCGGCGCAGCGCGCCGTAAATGACGATGGGCGGGCCGTTGGTGTTGTACGCGCCGCCCAGCACCCCGGCCACAAAGCCGACGCCATACTCAAAGCCGTTGCGCTCCAATTTAGGTAGCCGGGGCTGCGTCAGGTTGTACAGTCCGAACAAAATGAGCAGGATCCCCAAACCGGCCTTGACCGTCGCTTCGGGTGCGTTTTCTAGCAACAGCAATCCAAAAGGGATGCCCGCCAGCGTGGATACGATCAAACGCCACACCGCTTTTAGGTCTATCTGCCGCCAACTGGACAGCGAAATCGTCAGCGCGATGGTCAACGCGACCAATGCCACCAACGGCGTGGCGGTGCGGATGCCGATGAGCAGGGTCAACAGCGGCATGGCGATCAGCGCGTCGCCAAAGCCCAGCGTCGAGCGCGTCAGCGTGGAGACGAACAGAACCGCCAGCGCCACAGGAATCAGCATGTTGACGGCCAGGTGAGATTAGCGGGCCAGGACAGGCTCGGCCGACGGCTCACTTTCCGTCCGGGGCTTGGGCAACAACCACCCAATGACGACCGCCGAGATGACGAACAGGCCGGCCGCCAGCAGGAACGTGGCGCGGTTGCCCAAAACCACGGCCAGCGTCGCGCCCAGCATAGGGCCAATGGCGTTGGCTGCGGAGGAGGCGCTGGTATCCAGACCATAGACGGCGCCTTCCTTGCCTTCCGGCGACAACGTGGCCAGCAGCGCCGAGAGCGAGGAGAGTGTGCCCGACAGCGCCGCGCCCACGCAGAACTGTAGCACGATGAGCTGCGTGACGTTGGTGACGGCGGCCTGGACCGCGTAAAACCCAGCCGATGTCACCGCAGAGGCCAACAAGATGCGCCGATGACCGACGCGGTCGCCGGCCCGCCCCAGCACGACCGCGCCTGCGGAGCTGGCCGCCGCGCTGGCCCCACTCACGACGCCGGCCATGGTCGCCACGCGGCTGGATTCGGGCAGCAACGCCGCTACGAACAGCGGCAGCACCGGGCCCAGCACCCGCGTGCCGGTGCGGGTGAGCAGGCGGGCGCCCAGGACCACCTGCAGATCGCGGGAACGCATCACCATCGCCAAGCCTTCCCACCAATGGGCGCGACGGGCGCCCGGCTTGACCGTAGGTCGTTCGAACTCCTCGTGGACGAAAAACAACACCCCCAGCCCGGCCACGAACAGGCACGCGCCGGTGAACAAAAAGGAAGCGCGAAAGCCCAGTGTGTCGGCTACCACACCGCCCACCAGCGGTCCCACCGATACCCCGGCAAACATGCCCATTTGCAGCCAGCCCATGGCATAGCCGGTGCGCTCGCGCGGCGTCACGCTGGCGACCAGCGTCGTCGCCGCTGGCACGGTTCCGGTGAGCATGCCTTGAATCAGGCGCAGAATGAGCAGTTGTTGCGGGTTATGCACAAAGGCCATCAGCGTGAGCACCAGCGTCCCACCAAACATGGCCCGGTTCAACATCAGCTTGCGCCCGTAGCGGTCGGCCAGGCTGCCCCACAAGGGCGCAAACAGGGCCATCGTGACCGCCTGGGCGCTCACGATGATCCCCGACCAGTATTTGACCTGATCCGGGTCGCTGACTCCCAATTCTTCGACGTAGAAAGGCAAAAAAGGCAGCACCATCGAAAAACCGGCCAGGGCCACAAACTCGGCCATCCACACCACTGCCAACGTCCGCTGCCAGCCGGACGGCTGGCGCACCTGGTTTTTTTTACGCATAACTCACCCTATTAAACGTTCCAACGTGGCGAGAATCGCCCGGCCCGTGGACCGGTTGATGGAATAAAATTTCATCCCGCGCGCCTGGCGGGTGACGATCAGCTCGGTGCGTTCCAGCAGTTGCAGATGCCGCGAGACCGTGGATTGCGACAGGCCCACCGTCTCGACAATTTCCTGGGCATACATTTCGCGCTCCTGGAGCAGCGACAGGATGTGCAGGCGAGTTTCATCGGACAGAGCCTTGAGCGGCGGGAACAATTCCACAGCGGCCGTGCCTTCGGTTTCCTGGGCCGGGGTGGTGCGATAGTTAAAGGCGACTACCAGCGTCGGATACGACAGCGTTAGTTGAAAATACAGTCCCAGGTGCGCACACGGGCAAAAGATGACCCGCTCGATTTGCGCCAGGTGTTCCTGCACGTAATCGCGCACCGTGGGCGTCGGGGCCCGACCGGTCACCTGGCGGAACAGGTCGGAAAAGTTGCGCGGATAGGTCCGCCGGCGGTGATAGGCCACGCTGCGGGCCAGGGCCTCGCGGTGCGTCTCGAACTCGCGGCGATAGATTTCGTCCCAGAAACGGATCAGCAAGCTGACAAGTCGGGTTTTGAGTGCTTGCGGCGTCTGTATCAGGGCCACCAGCGCGGCCTCGTCGGGCAGGCTCACAAAGGGCCGGCCCCAGCGCTCGACTTCCAAGCAGCGCGCGGCGGAAAGCACGCGGGTCAGCGCCTCGTCGTTCAGCGCGGGCGGCTCAGGCTCCCCGGCGTCCTGTGCCATGTTGTGCAGGATCAGGCGCTGAAATTCGGCGGCGGGCGTCGCCTCCAGGTAGGCGCTCAAGGCCCCCATGTCAGTGTGGGCGGGGTGGTCGGGCGGCAGCCGCCACAGCAGGCTGTCTTGGCGGCGAAAGCACCACTTGGTGGGATAACCCAGCAGGAGGGATTCGGCCCGAAAGTCGGGGGGCAGCAGGGCCGCCGTTTGATAGATCCACTCGCTCATGCCCTCAAAATCGTCCACGACGCGCAGCAGGTGCAACGAGGTGAGCAGGTCTTGAGGCAGAGAGAGATGAAATTCGGCTTGCACGGTGGGGGCGTAGCTCAGAAGATCGGGAAACATCGGTCGTCGATACGCTCGGTTCAATGGCTATATGCACATTCAAGCATACTA
Source organism: Anaerolineae bacterium (assembly GCA_034435435.1). Classification (GTDB taxonomy): domain Bacteria; phylum Chloroflexota; class Anaerolineae; order S140-20; family S140-20; genus DAOTXN01. The sequence continues at coordinate 3,686 of DAOTXN010000001.1, forward strand.
CAAAGGGCGGAAATTGTCAAATTGCGGCCCAACCCAGTTTCACGGCAGCCCCCTGCGACCGCCCCGGTGTCAATTTTCGCCCCGGTCCAACTCAGCCCCAGGCTGGCAGACGGTCCTGAGCCGTTGCACTGGTAAGTGAAATCAAACTGTAACGTAATTGTAATCCAGCAGAGGGGAAACGAGTTGTAGACTGAGGGCAGCTTTTTCCCGATCATTGAGTTGAGAATGGAGCACACTGGTGCTGACCCTGCCCGCTCCACCAGGACAAGACCTCCAGACCGGTTACGACGGTGCGCGGCCACCCAGTAGCCAGCTCTTTACGCATCTTCCACTCCTGCCTTCCCACCGTTTCCCCTTTCCTCGCGTCGCGTTGGCTGGCTAGATGAATTCAACAGCCGGACACGGCTGACGATGGACAGTTGCATATTCTCCACCTTTTGCAGATTGTAAACAACTGAGGATGTTCCAATAACTCGACAGGAAACAGGAGGTTTGAAATGGTCGGCTCTCGTCTTTTTCTGCGCAACTCGCTTTCGCTTTTGATTATGGCCGGTATGCCTTTGTCTACCGGCGGCGGGGTACTGGCGAGGCAGTCGGTCGCCGCTATTCCCGATAGGTCTCTCTCGGACCCCCTACATTCGCCATCCGATACGCCCTACGGCCCGGCCGCGCCGGAGGCAGACGCACGGACTTTGCGCGTCTACGGCGAATCTGGCCTGGATGCGGCCTTTCCGTACGCCAGCGAAAACTACACCGGTCCGTTTGCGCTGACCAACGCCGAGGCCCCGCCCAAGGATTTTGTGCAGTTCAACCCGGCCGTCATGCGCCACGACGACGATGCCTCGCTGGGGCAGTTTGGGGAATACTTTGGGAACGCCATCCAGGCCGGGGGGGACGCCAACGAGGAAGCGCACCTGCGGATGTGGTACGTACCGCAGCACGCTACACCCTGGGGGCTGACCTATCCTGCGGTTGACGACCCGGTATATAACCCCCAGGGCGACATCGTCCTGGAATACACCTACATCTTGCTCGATCCCACCACTTTCGACCCCCAGACGGGACCGCCGCAGGCCACCCAGCTGGTCTTTCCGCTGGCCGGCAGCGGGGAGCAGCGGGGGTTGGACCAGATGGACGTGAACGAGGATGACCAGCCAGAGGCGCTGGGCATTGACCGGATCGTGGGCGTGGTGACGGGCACGCTGGAGGCGCCCCAGGTCATCACCTACCCCAACGGGATAACCGACGACCTCATCACCACGCGCGGGGTGATCCAGGTGTCGGCCAAGGAGGCGCTGAAACCGCTCAGTGTGCCTGCGGGTGGGCAGGTGCAATTCCTGGACTATATGGCCAATGTGGAGGGCGTGTCGCCGTCGGGCGACTGGGCCGACGTAAGCCTGTGGTACGTGGGCAACGCCACGCCGGCGCTGCTCGGCACGCTCAACCTGGGGCTGGGCGAGGCCGCCCTGGTGGGCCGGTTCTGGTCGCCCAAGGTGGCCGAGTTTGCCAGCGGGACCGCGGCCGCGGCGGCCGCCGAGGCGGTCATGGTGGCGGAGGACCTGCCGGCCCGTCCCTTCTGGGTGACCTTGGAATCCATCACCTGGGACGACGGCCAGTGGCGCGCCCGGCTGACCCCGCACCGCTTGCTGATGGCCGGCGAGACCCTGTTCGTGGATTGCGTCGAGTACGACGTGGCGGCCATCCTGGTAGAAGATGTGAACGCGGACCCCAGGCTCCTTGTGCCCGAGTTCAAATACATCACCCTCAGAAACCCGCTGCCCAAGTGGAAGGAGGGGGATGAGGATGAGCTGATTATTGACGACCTGACCGTGCGAAAGTGCAAGATAGCGGCAGATACAGATCTGTAGATGCTGCCGCCTTTTAACTACCAGCACGACATGGTGGACGACGTCAACATTCCTGAGGACTCGAACAGCCTGGGGCCAGACGTGCGCGCGACGGACAATATCACCACGAGCCACATCGTTGCCAGCTATGACCTCATCGCGGAGCGGATAGTAGAGGACACGCCGGCGCTAGTCGGCGGTTCGTCCGTCCGGTGGGTGACTGAAGAAAAGGAGGATCGCTTTGACACCAACCTCCTGGAGGAACAGTTCCTCCAGACCCAGGTGGGCGACGAGTGGGACGCGAGATGGCAATGGATCAACATCCAGACTATGCCCTGGGACTTTACCGAGTTCAGCCTGCCCGCACTGCTCGACAAGCCGACCGAGACAGGTTACGACAGCGGCGACTATCTCCTGGTCAGCTCCTTCCTGACCGAAGATTCCGCCGACACGGAGCACGGCTCTGGGGCCGTCCGCCTCAAGTTCGCCTACGACGCCGATGGAAGTTTTTCGGACATTTATGTTAACAACGTGTGCCAGAAAACCCTGCGCGTCTACGGCGAATCCGACCAAGATGCGCCCTTTCCCTATACCAGCGACAACTATACCGGCCCGTTTGCGCTCACCAACGCCGAGGCCCCCAAGAAGGACTTTGTGCAGTTCAACCCGGCCGCCATGCGCCACGACGACCCTGACTCGCTGGGGCAGTTTAGGGAATACTTTGGGAACGCCATCCAGGCCGGGGGAGACGCCAACGAAAAGGTGCACCTGCGGATGTGGTACACGCCGCACTATCCCGCACCACGCGGGTTGACCTATCCTGAGGTTGACGATCCGGTATACAATCCCGACGGTGACATTGTACTCGAGTACACCTACGTCTTGCTCGAACCCGACACTTTCGACCCCCAGACGGGACCGCCCGGGGCCACCCGGCTGGTCTTTCCGCTGGCCGGCAGCGAGGGGCAACACGGGTTGGATCGGATGGACGTGAACGGAGACCAAAAACCGGAGACGTTGAGCATTGACGAGATCGTGGGGGTGGTGACGGGCACGTTGGGGACGCACCGGGTGATCACGCTCACCGACGGGATAACCGACAACCTCAGAACCACGCGCGGCATCATCCAGGTATCGCCGCAGGAGGCGCAGGCCCCGATCTATGTGGCGGCGGGCGAGCAAGTGCAGTTTCTGGACTACATGGCCGAGCTGGAGGGCGTGTCGTTGTTTGGCGAGTGGGCCGACGTAAGCCTGTGGTACGCCGGCAATTCCACGCGATCGTTGCTCGGCACGGTCCGGCTAGAATTGAACACGACCGCTTTGGTTGGCCGGTTCTGGGGACCGGCGGCGGCCAAGTTTGGGGACGCGACCCAGGCCGAGGCAGCCGCCGAGGCAGCCATGGTGACGACCGGTCTGCCGGCCCGCCCCTTCTGGGTGACGCTGGACTCGATCGTCGAGATCAACGGCGTGGTGCACGCCCGGCTGACCCCGCACCGCCTGCTGATGACAGGCGAGACCTTGTTCGTGGATTGCGTCGAGTACGACGTGGCGGCCATCCTGGTGCAAGATGCGAACCTGGATGCCGGGGAGGTAGACGCCGAGATCCAGTACATCACGCTCAGAAACCCACTGCCCAAGGGCGCGGGCGAGTTGGACATTTCCCCCTTGACTGTATACAAATGCAAGATACCGGCGAGTACAAATCTGTGGATGCTGCCGCCCTTGAACTATGAGCACGACGTGGTGGACGACGTCAACGTTCCTGAGGATTGGAATACCCTGGGGCCGGACGCGCAAGAGGCGGACAATATCACCACCAACCATATCGTTTCCGGCTACGACCTCATCGAGGAGCGGATAGTAGAGGACACGCCGGCGCTGGACGGCGACCCCTTCATCGGCTGGGTGACCGAAGCAAAGGAGGGCCGCTTTGACACCAACCTCCTGGAAGAAACGTACACCCAGACCGTTTCGTCCCATATGTACGGCCCGCAGACAGACGGCATCCAGGGCATCAACTGGCTCTGGGAGGAGAGCTGGCAATGGATCAACGTCGAGACCATGCCCTGGGACTATACTGAGCTCCGCCTGCCCGAGCTGCCCGGCCAGCCAGCTGCCGACGACTATCTCCTGGTCAGTTCTTTCCTGACCCAGGACTCCATCACGACCACTCACGGAGCTGGCGCCGTCCGCCTCAAGTTCGCCTATGACCCGGCGAATGGGACCGGCATTTACGTGGACCCCAGACCTGGGTCTCAGGAAGGCTTTTTCCAGGGGCGGGTCAAGCTCGAATCCGCCGCCTATCAGGAGCTGGCGCTGGACGTGCAGGTCATCGCGCAGGGCGGCGTGGTCGCAGGCACGACCGCGCACACCGACCCCTCCGGCTATTTCACGCTGGCTCTCGATCCCGGCGTCTACGACGTGTGGGTAAAAGAGGCGCACGCGCTGGCTAAACGCATGGACGACATCGTGATCGCGGCCGGCGCGACCACCGCCTGCAGTTTCGGCGCGTTATTGGTCGGCGACGCTAACGACGATAACCTGGTAGACATCCGCGACTTTGGGGTCTGGAAGGACACCCTGCTCAGCACAACGGACCTGCGAGCCGACTTTAACCTGGATGGGCAGGTCACTTCTCTCGACTTTGGCTGGATCAAGTGGAATTTTATAGAGCAGGGAGACGATCCACTGACGGGACAGGCCTCCGCCGTTTGCGGTGGAGCAGCGACGAGCAGCCTGCCCGGCCTGTCGCCGGCCGGTACGGTGACGGTCTATCTCGATCCGGCGACGAGCAGTGTGAGTTCCGGTGAGGTCTTTACGCTGGCGATCAAGGTCGCCGCCGGCGGCGAGGCGGTAGACAGCGCCGACGTGTTCGTTGATTTTGACCCGACCTATCTGGAAGTGGTGAGTGTCTCGGGCAGCGGCGTGTTGGACGAGTCGGGCAAGGCATGGGACAATGACCTGGGTGAAGTGTTCTACGGAGTAGCCGACCTGAACAAAACGGCCTCGGCGACTTTTACCCTGGCGACGATCACCTTTCGGGCCACGGCGGCCTCGTCGGGCACACCAGTGACCTTTCACGCCGCGTCCCCGCGCAAGACGACCGTAAACTCTGGCGTTACCCCCCTGCCGCTCGTGACGCAGCCGGCGACGGTAAAGATTGGGGGTCTCATCGTGAGAATTGCGCCCCCCGCCAGCAGCGTGTGTGTGGGAAAAACGTTCACACTGACGGTCCAGATCGAGGCCGGAGCGCAAGAGCTAGATGGCGCCCAGGCTTTCGTGGACTTTGACCCGACCTACATTACGGTCACAAACCTGAGTAATGGAGGGGCGCTACCAGTCGAACTCTATACCTCTTACGACAACGCCTTGGGACACGCGGATTTTGCGGCGGGCGCCGCCATCAGCACGACGGTATCTGGAACTCTTTCTCTGGCCAACATTGCCTTCCGGGCAGTGACCGTGACGGGCGAGGCGCCGACCCAATTGTTCTTTCATACAATCCCACCACGTGAAACGCTGGTTATCCTGGGCGAGACGACCTTGAGTAACACGCTTGAGGGCGGTATGGTTCGAATAGGATGCTTTAGCTGGCTGCCGATTATCCACAAAACCTCTTTCTACACCGTCTCTGGGCGAGTGATGGAAGGAGACGGCAGTCCGGTCCCCGGCGTAACCGTTTCCAGAGGCGCAGGTCGCACCACAGCCACCGGCAGCGACGGCAGCTACACTCTCGATGGACTGCTGGCCGGAACCTACAGCATCGTGCCGTCTAAGAATGGCTACACCTTTGCGCCGCCGTCGCACGTGGTCAGCGTGCCGCCGACGGCCGTCGGGCAGAACTTTGTCGCCACGCCGCCCACCCCTACCTCTACGCCGACCAGCACCCCCACACCAACCCCTACCCCCACACCAACCGGCGCTTCCATACCAACCAGCACACCGTTCGCTGGCGCGACGCCGACGCATACCCCTTCACCCACGCCCAGACCTTGTACGGAAGTCGTCGCCAACGGCAGCTTTGAAACCGACGGCTACTGGGAGCTGCCCATCACTGCCTACCCGGCCGCCTACACCAGCGCCGCCGCCCACTATGGCTACCGCGCGATGCGCGTGGGCATCCTCAACCCGGCCGACAACCGCTACAGCTACTCCTCAGCCCGCCAGTTGGTCACCATCCCCGCCAACGCCGCCAGCGCCACGCTGCGCTTCTGGCTCTATCCAGTGAGCGGAGAGCCGCCCGCGAATCTGTCCCTCCCAGCTCGCCTGCTGACGCTGATGACCCAGGACGCCACCCTATACGGCGATGCGCAGTACGTGGACCTCCTCGATCAGAATGACCAGTGGCTAACCGAGCTGCTGTGGCAGCGGCGCAACGATCAGGTGTGGATGTACCACCAATTCGACTTGATGGCCTACGCCGGGCAGACCATCAAGCTGTACTTTGGCGCGTACAACGATGGCGCAGGAGGCGTCACCGGGATGTACGTGGACGACGTCTCGCTGGAGGTGTGCACGTATCCGTAGGGGGTTCAGGGCTGGGGGAGAAGAACAGCGCGCGGCGCTGGCAATAGAACACGAGTCAGAATGTGGATGCGCAGGATTTGCCGAATAGAGTTGCCGCCCATCCGCCCGTCCTGCGCATCCTTTGTTCTCTGCTCATGCCTCAGGCGGATGCCAGCCGGCCATCGCCCAGCGCCGGCGCGCCTTCACCAGGATGGAGCGGTTCAATTGCAGCGCCGCCACGGTTGCTCGACCCGTAGGTGTCAAACCGGCGATGTAGGTTGCCTCGTCACTCCAGGCAAAATGCGTATGCCAGTCTTGGGTGCGAGGATTAAACAGGGGCGCTGTCTCGCCGGTCTCGGGGTCTTTAGCATGGGTCTGGCTACCCTTGAACTCGTTGCAGGGACGACAGGCCAGCCACAGATTCTCTCGGGTCGTTGAGCCTCCAGTCGAAACGGGGATAATGTGCTCGATGCTTAAAGGTAAGCCGGTCAACACCTCGTCTGAGAGGCAGTAGCCGCAACGATGACCGGCGTCTTGGACCACCTGGCGGCGCAAATCGGGCGAGATGTAGGAGCGGGTCATGGAGTTCGAGGGTAGAGTTCCTGAAGCGAGGGTAGCTCGTATCCCCGACTTTGGAGCAACACGTAGGCGTGAGCTTTGCGCAACATGAGAGCCTCGGCCTCTTCTCGCAGGCGGATCAACCATTCTCGACCTTCTGGCGTCAGATTGCCGGCCTGGTGACGTTCCAGCAGCATATCGTAAAGCGCCACTTTGTCACGGTTCATGGCGCTCTCGGCGATTCGCCAGAGGGTTTCGCTAGACAGGTGTTCCATAGCCTCTAATTCCGTCTGCAGGGCCGGTGGAAGGTCTTTTTCCACCGCTGGTGGCAGGCCACGAGCGAGCGTCTGAACAACAACCTCGTCTACAGAGCGGGTTGCAGTTCGAGCTTGTGTTTCCAATCGTTCGTAAAGATGTTCTGGCAAATCTAGCGTTACAGTACGAACAGACATAGTGATCTCCCCACCAAAGTCAAAAGCTACTTGTAGTATATCCTGGAACGGCGGTCTGTCAACGCTCAAGTATGTACGTGGACATCCTCGACCCGAACGACCAGTGGATAGCCCGGTTGCTGTGGCAGCGGCGCAACGATCAGGTGTGGATGTACCACCAATTCGACTTGATGGCCTACGCCGGGCAGACCATCAAGCTGTATTTTGGCGCGTACAACGATGGCGCAGGAGGCGTCACCGGGATGTACGTGGACGACGTCTCGCTGGAGGTGTGCACGTATCCGTAGGAGGGTCAGGGCTGGGGAAAGAACAGCTTGCGCCCGGCCTGAGGTCGCTCAGGCGTTGCGGGCGGCGCTGGGCACGGTAGACGTGTCCACGAACGAGCTATTTTCGCCGGGAGTAGGCTGACGTTCGTGAGCCTCAGTCGAACGATGTTAACCAAAGCTCAAATTGTGCCATACGAGCTTGCCCGCGAGGGCGCACAGGCTCTGCTGGAATGAGCGAGATTTGACCTCCCGAAAAAAGCCCCGAGGGCCCTGCGGCCCCCGGGGCTTTGTGGCTTACAGCCGCTCATCCAGGCCGATGGGCAAGGCCACCAGCCCGCTGATGACCTTGGGATAAAAGTCTGTAGATTTCTGGGGCATCTTTTCTCCGGCGGCGGTGCAGGCGCGCACCTGCTCCATGCGCGTCGGGTTCATCACCAGCAGGAATTGGGCTTTGCCCTGGGCCACCGCTTCGTAGCCGGGCTGCGGGTCGCGCAAATAGTCCAGGTTCTCCTTGCGCTCGACGGCCGCCTTGTCAATCCCCAACACGCGCTCGATGAACAGCTCGTGCAGCACCGACACGTCGAGCAGACACCAGTCGGGGGCGCGATCGGGCAGCAGCCGCTGCAACGTAGCCGGGTCGCGCAGCGTGAGCACGTGGTAGGCTCCGTCATAAAAACCAAAGCGCGGGCGCCCGGGTTGCGCTTCGGCCAGCGCCGCATCTAGCGCTGCTCGATCGGCCGCAGGCGTCACATCGAAATACTCTCTGGCCCGCTCTAGCGCCGCTGATCCGTCCATCCGGGTGTAGGAATGGATCAATCGATGGGTGGGCAGGATCGCCAGACCGGGGTCGCTCATGCTGACCAACGTGACCTGGGTGTAGTTGAAACCGGCGTTGGCCGGGACCGCGGGATGTTGCTGGCGCATCTCGTCGCGGTAATTGAGCGCGGTCTCGTAACGGTGGTGGCCGTCGGCGATGATCAGGTTGCGCTTGGGGGCCATCTCTTCGACCACAGCGGCGACGACCTGCGGATCGTCTACGACCCAGAAACGCTGCTCCACGGCGCTCTCGATGACCTGCTCGCGGGCCGCCAGAGGCGCATGGGTCTCCAGGTAGGGCTGCAAGAGACCGTTGACCCGGTTTCCGTCGTCGGGATAGAGGATAAAGATGTTCTCCCAGGCGGTGGCCGTGGCGCGAGTCAGGTTGAGCCGGTCTACTTTGGGCCCGCTGAGCGTGCGCTCGTGAGGCAGGATTACCCCCTCTTCAAAGTAAGTCAGTTGCAGCGCCGTGATCAGGCCGCGGCGGCTAAAAGATTGGCCGCCCGGCGTGGTAAAGGTTTGGTCCAGAACGTACAGGGCGGGTTGGGCTTCCCGCGTTAGCACGCCTTCTGCCTGCCAGGTGCGCGCGTAGCAGTGGGCGCGGGTGTATATGTTGTCGGCGTCGGTGTCCCAGGGGGTTTTCTTGCCCAAGATGATGCGCGCATAGTTATAGGGATTGAGATCGTAATAGCGTTTCTGCTCTGCGTCGTGGATGCGGTCGTAGGGCTGGGTAATGACCAGAGACAGGTCGCCGATCTTTTCCCGGTTGTAACGGAGGCCTTTGAAGGGCCGAATCGTTGCCATGCTCTCCTCCTGTATAGACCTGCGAGGTTTTCAGAAACCTCGCAGGTCTGAAATTTTTTAACGGTTTGCGACCTCGATGGCGATCTGGGCGACTTCGGCCCCGACCCGCGCCGTAGCCTCCTTGGTCCCCGCGCCCATGTGCGGTGAGCCAATCACTTGCGGCAGGTCCATGAAGCGCTTGCCCTGCTCCGTCTTTTCGTCTTCGAAAACGTCTAGCGCCGCGCCGGCCACCTTGCCGCTTTTGATCGCTTCGTACAGCGCCGCCTCGTCGAGCGTGCCGCCGCGCCCACAGTTGACGATATACACGCCCTTTTTCATCTTTTCAAAGGCCGCCGCGCCGACGATATAGTGCGTCTCGGGCGTGTGCGGCGTGTGCAGCGAGATGAAATCCGAGCGGGCGAATAACTCGTCCAGCGAGACCTGGGCGGCATAGTCCACCTGGGTGGGGGTGCGACGGTAAAAGATGACCTCCATCCCCAACGCGGCGGCCTTTTGCGCCACCAGGCTGCCGATGCGCCCCAGCCCGATCAGACCCAGCGTCTTGCCAGCCACTTCTGTGCCTTTGGCGAAGGCTTTTTTCTCCCAGGCGCCTTGTTTCATCGTGGCGTTGGCCTGCGGAATCTGGCGCACCAGCGCCAACAGATAACCAATCGTCAGCTCGGCCACCGAGTTGGACGACGCAGCGGGCGTATTGCGCACCTCGACGCCCTTGGACTCGGCGTGCTTGACGTCGATGTTGTCCACGCCAACGCCGCCCCGGATGATCAGCTTGAGATTCGTCCCGGCGTCGATGACGGCCGCCGTAACCTTGGTGCGGCTGCGCACGACCATGGCGTCGTAGGCCGGGATGACCTGCAGCAGGTCTTCGGGCGAAATGTCGTCACGCACGTCTACCTCGATCCCCGCCTCGCGCATCGTCGCCACAGACTGGGGATCGGTGGGGTCACAAATCAAGAGCTTCATCTTTTTCTCCTTACTATGGGACACAGATGCACACAGATTAAAACAAAAAATCAGTATTCATCCGTGTTCATTCGCGCCCGATCACAGTTTTAAAATATCCTCGATCTGGCCGGTGAGCCACTTGAGGTCGTCCAGGGTCAGGTCGCCCATGTGGGCAATGCGGAAGCACTTGTCTTTCAGGTCGCCGTAGCCGTTAGAGATCATCGCGCCGCGCTTGCCCAACTCCTTGTTCAAGTCGCCGACGTTGATGCCCCGATTGTTGTCCACGTTGGTCACAGTGAGCGATAGATAACGCTCATCGCCGTAGATTCTAAAATACTTGCGCGCCCAGTCTTGTACAAAGGCAGCCATTTGCTTGTGGCGCGCCCAGCGGTTCTCCAGCCCTTCCTCGTTCAGGATGTGGTCCATCTGCGCGTTGAGGGCCTGGATCAGGCTGATGGCAGGGGTGGCAGGGGTTTGATTCTTGTCGTAGCGCTTGTCCATCTGGGCGTAGGCGAAATAGTGGCCCGGATAGGGGACCTGCTTGGCTCGCTCGCGGGCGCGGTCGCTGACGGCGCACACGGTCAGTCCGGGCGGCAGGGCAAAGCACTTTTGCACCCCAGCCAGACACACGTCCAGCCCCCAGGCGTCGAACTCAATCTTGACGCCGGCCATGCAACTGACGGCGTCTACCAAAATCAGCACGTCGGGATACTTGGCGTGGATCATGGCGGCAGTCTCCCGGATGGGGTTCATCACACCGGTGGCGGTCTCGTTCATCACCAGGGTGACGGCGTCATAGTCGGCCTTGCCCAGCGCTTCGTCCACCAACTCAGGGGTGATGGCCTGGCCCAGGGGCACTTCTAGCTTGTCGCAGGGGATGCCGTTTTCTTTGGTGATGTCGTGCCAGCGCTTGGAGAACGCGCCGCAAGCGGTGTTCAGCACCCGCCTGGTCGAGGCCTGGCGCACCGAGCCTTCCATCATGCCGGTAGAAGAGCAGGCGTACAGATAGACGCGCTGCTGGGTGTAGAGTAGCTTTTGTAGCTTGGGGGTGACGGCGGCCTGCAAGTCCGCGTATTCCTGGGCGCGGTGGCCCAGCATAGGGGCCGCCTGGGCTTGCAAGATTTCGTCACGCACGTGAGTGGGTCCGGGGATAAAGAGCTTTTTGTACATCTTTTGCCTCCTATGTTTTTTGGGCTTTTCGCCTTGAGAAATAAAAACAAGGGTGCACGGCTGGAGTGGCTGTGCATCCCCTGTCTGTGAACCGGAGAGATTACCCTGCCATTTGGGCAGGGGTGCCCCTTGGGTGTCGCCAGGACTTTCCAGAGGATTTTAAAGCGCAAGGTCCTTTTACCTGAGAGTTTCGCCAGTGTGTCCATCTCTCCACACCGCTTGCCCCATCGGTGCCTCGCCGTTCGACTGAGGCTCACGCCGAAGCCCATCGGCCAGGTCTCTCCCCTACGCTTTGAGGTCTGCTGTTTGTGCGTCTCTCATTGTAGCGTGCTCAAAAGGTGGTGTCAACCGACGCTTGACACGTTTTAGGGTGTCATTTGTCATTTCGGAGCACGAAAGGGAAAAATCACCGCTGAGCACGCCGAGAGTGCAGAGAAGGAAAACTGTGCGGCCTTTGTGCTTAAAGGCCTCGAACAAACTCGGCTATCGCCTCGGCCACAATTGCTGGCTGCTCCAGCGCCATCATGTGCCCGCCGCCCTCCACCGTGATCAGTCGGGCGTTGGGGATGCGCTCGGCCAGATACGCCCCGTACTTGAGGGGCGTCAGTTTATCAGCGGTCCCGGCGATCACCAACGTGGGCGCGCTAATCTCGCCCAGTCGGTCCATCACGTCAAAGCGGTCACAGGCGACGTAATCGCCGTGGATGACACTGGCCGGCGTCGCGGCCAAGGCCTGATGACTCAGCCGGACCAATTCTTGTGGCGCATCCTCGGCCCACAGCCAGCGCGTGACCAGGTCTACCGTGTTTTCAAAATCGTCGAGGATGCCCTCCAAAATGGCCGGATGGACGCGCAGCCGCGCCCCTGCTCCCATCAGCACCAACCCGGCCACTCGCTGGGGGTGGGTCAGCGCGGTCATCTGGGCGATGGCGCTGCCCATCGAGTGGCCGACCAGTACGGTTCGCTCGGCGTCTACGGCATCAAGGAAACCGAGCAAGACTTGCACATAAGCGGCAATCGTATCATAGCCGGAGCCGTCCGAACGCCCGTGGCCGGGCAGGTCGAGCGCGTACACCGTCGCGCCAGGCAGGCGACGCAGCTCGCCCGGCCAGTGCAGGTGGTTGCCGCCCGAACCGTGTATGAGCACCAGCGGCGGAGCGGCAGGGCGATCGAGCGTGGCGTGAGAGTGGGCATAGAATAGTTTGTGATGCTTTACTTTGGTATAGGGCATAGCTCTTTTTACAGTTCATCGTTTACAGGGCGTCCACCGGCTCATAGTGCGGTTCCTTGTTCAAGTCCATGCCGGTGATGGTCGGAAGAGGATGCCCCAGTCTTAGACCGACCCATATCCAGTCTTCGAGCGTGGAGCGCAGCTCATCCTCGCACTCGCGTAGCGTTGTTCCAAAGGCCACGACTCCCGTGCAATCCGGAATGCGACCGGCAAATGTGCCGTCCTCTAGCTTGTCATAAGTGGCCTGAGCCAGCGCTTGCTCTACATAATCACTCAAGATGAATTTCGACATCTTGTCACCACTACTTCCAACGATAATTGTACCCCAAAGACAGGGGCGTTCAGTTCTATCTAATTCCTGTGACCAAGCGGCGGTTAATCCCGCTCCGCTCATCTCATCCTTTTTCTTGAGTTTCCGTCGCAATGATCGCCAGCACTTCTCTGGCGTTGACTGACTGGTGAGATAACACCTTTTCCTCTGCTCCGTCGTGTACGTGGTGCGGGTGGGTGGGTAACTCGGGATGGTGGCTTGCGTTATCCCAACGCTTGCGCAACCGGGCGCGGGCATCTTGCCAGTGAAAGCTGTACTTGGTCACTTGCACTTTTTGATCCACGATGTAGAAAAGCTCAAACATTTCCAGCAGACTGCCGTCGTGCAACGTGAGTCGGTAGCGGAACAAGCCGGCGCCGCCTTGCGCTTCCTCGCGCACGGTTGTCCAGTCGGTAACGTGAGGGTTCAGGACGATCAACGCCTTGATTTGTGCCAAATATTCAACGGCGTCCTTCACAGAGCCAACTCCAGCCGTTGCACTTTTTTCCAGGTGTCCTGTTCTAATTCGTACAGGCCGGCCCATTCGAAAAAGTCCATCGCGTCGCCCATCTCGCCGGCCTCAAAGCGGCGATAGAACGTCGCCGAGTCTAAATTGTAGCGATGCTCAAACTCGCCCAAGTCTCGTTCATATCGCTCCAGGCGCAGCCGGTGCTGACTCAACGCCATATCCAACATCTTGATCAATATTTGGTCCAATTCGGCTTTATCTGTATATGTCTCTCCGAGAATCTCCAACTTGTGTTTCACATCCGTTGCCATCCCAAGCCTCCATAGACAGCCCAGGGGCGCTATTACCCTCTGTCCTGCAACAGCGCCCCTGTTTCCTATTTTTTACTCCCACCCCGGAAACGTACAACACAACACCGGATTCCGCGCCGCGCCCACCTCATCCAGCCGCTTGACCGGCGCGTTGTGCGGCGCCTGGTGCAGGATGTCGGGGTCCTCGCGCGCTTCCGCGACGATGCGGAGCATGGCCTCGGCAAAGGCGTCCAGCGTCTCCTTGCTCTCGGTCTCGGTCGGCTCGATCATCAGCGCCTCGGGCACGATGAGCGGGAAATAGACCGTGGGCGGGTGAAAGCCATAATCCATCAGCCGCTTGGCCACGTCCATCGTGTGCACGCCGACCGCCTGCACGTCTTTGGGTGGGCCGGCCAGCACGAACTCGTGCTTGCAGGTGCGCTCGTGCGAGACCGGGTACACATCCTTGAGCAGCGCCCGCAAATAGTTGGCGTTGAGCACCGCGTACTCGGCCACCCGCCGCAGCCCCTGCGGCCCCAGCATGCGGATGTAAGTATAAGCCCGCACCAGCATGCCAAAGTTGCCATAGAACGCCTTGACCCGCCCGATGCTCTTGCGGGGCATGTGCCATACGTAGAGCGGCGGCTCGTCGCCTTTGTCCGTGCCCGGCTCAATGGTCGCAATCGGACCGGGCAAATACGGGACCAATTCTTCTACACAGCCCACCGGCCCAGAGCCGGGTCCGCCGCCGCCGTGGGGCGTGCTAAAAGTCTTGTGCAGGTTAAAGTGCAGCACGTCAAAGCCCAGATCGCCGGGCCGGGCCACCCCCAAAATGGCATTCAGATTGGCCCCGTCGCCGTACATCAGCCCGCCGCAGCCGTGGATCAGGCCGGCGATCTCTTGCACGTGCTCCTCGAACAGGCCCAGCGTGTTGGGATTGGTCAGCATCAACCCGACCACCGTGTCGTCGCAGGCGGCGCGCAGCGCCTCCAGGTCCACGTTGCCCCGCGCGTCAGAAGGGATTTGCACGACCTTGAGGCCCGCCATACTGGTCGTGGCGGGGTTGGTGCCGTGGGCCGAGTCGGGCACGAGCATCTTGTTCCGCTGCGTCTCGCCCATGTCGTGCAGATATTTGCGCATCATCAGCACGCCGGTCATCTCGCCGTGGGCGCCGGCCGACGGTTGCAGCGACACGCCCGCAAACCCGCCGATCTCTTTCAGCCACTCCTGAAGCGTGTAAATGAGAAACATGGCCCCCTGGGCGGTTTCCGGCTCCTGGTAAGGGTGCAGCCCGGTAAAGCCGGGCAGCCGGGCCACCTGCTCGTTGATTTTGGGATTGTACTTCATGGTGCACGAACCCAGCGGGTAAAAGCCCTTGTCTAGGCCGTGGTTCATCTGGCTCAGCCGCAGATAGTGGCGCACGATGTCCATCTCGGCCACTTCGGGCAGCGGCAGGTCGTCGCGCAGCAATTCGGCCGGGGGTAGCCCGGCCTCAGGCACATCGCTTTCGGGCAAGACAACCCCGCAGCGGCCGGGGGCCGACAGGTCATAGATCAATGGCTCGCTCATGAGGCCACCTCCTCCAGCGCCGCCACCAGGTCGTCGATCTCTTCGCGCGTGTTGGTCTCGGTGACGGCGATGAGCATGTGATCGGTCAGGTGCGGATAGTCGAGACCCAGGTCGTAGCCGCCGATGATGTCCCACTGGTCCAGCAGATAGGCGTTGATCTCGTCCACGGGCACGGGACACTCAACCACAAACTCTTTGAAAAAGGGTTTAGCGTTCCACACCCGGTAGCCGGACAGCGCGTCGATCTGGGCGGCGGCGTAGTGGGCCTTGTGGTAGCACAGCGCGGCCACTTTGGGCAACCCACACCTCCCCAGCGCCGCCATGTACACTCCCGCCGCCAGCGCCAGCAAGCCCTGGTTGGTGCAGATGTTGCTGGTGGCCTTTTCGCGGCGGATGTGTTGCTCACGGGTGGACAGCGTCAACACATAGCCGCGTTGGCCGTCGGCGGCGGTCGTCTCGCCCACCAGCCGGCCGGCCATGCGCCGCACGTATTCGTTCTTGCTGGCGAAAAAGCCCAGGTACGGCCCGCCAAAATTCAGCCCGCCGCCCATGGACTGCCCCTCGCCCACGACGATGTCGGCCCCCATTTCGCCAGGCGACTTGAACATGCCCAGGCTGATGGGGTCGGCCACGACGGCGAGCAGCGTCCCGTGGGCGTGGCAGGCCGCGGCCAGCGGCGACAGGTCCGCCGCCTGCCCGAAAAAGTCCGGGTTTTGCACCGCCAGCATAAAGGTGTCGGCGCCAATCAGCGTTTGCAGCGTCGAAAAACCCGCCGTCAAGTCCTCGTCGCCGACGATGTGCAGGTCCATTCCCTGCGTATAGGTGCGCACGACCTCGCGGTACTCCGGGTGGACCATTGGCGACAGGATGACCTGGTTGCGTTTGCCCTTGTGCACGTTGTAGGCCATGATCACCGCCTCGGCCAGCGAGGTGGCCCCGTCATAGTGGCTGGCGTTGGCCACTTCCATGCCGGTGAGGGCGCAGATCATGCTCTGGTATTCAAAAATGGCCTGTAACGTGCCCTGGCTGATCTCTGGCTGATAAGGCGTGTAGGCGGTGTAGAACTCGCCGCGTTGCAGCACATAATCCACGACGCTGGGCACATAATGGTTGTAAGCTCCCGCCCCCAGAAAACAGGCGTATTGGTGCGCGTTGACGTTGGCCCCGGCCAGCTCGCCCAGCTCCCAGCCGGCCTCCATCTCCGACAGCGGCGTGGGCAAATCAAACTCGACGTAGCGCTGGTCGGCAGGGACGTCGTGGAACAGCTCTTCGATGCGCTTGACGCCGATTTTCGCCAACATCTCTTGGCGCTGGGCGTCGGTGTGAGGGATAAAGCTCATCTAGCCTTCCTCCTCGGCCACGAACGCCTCGTAAGCCCCAGCGTCCATCAGATCGTCCAGCTCGGACGGGTCGCCGGGTTTGAGGCGCATGAGCCAGCCCATCCCGTAGGGGTCCTGGTTGACCAGTTCGGGCGCATCCTCCAGCTCCGTATTGACCGCGACGACCTCGCCGCCCACGGGCGCGTACACGTCGGACGCCGCCTTGACCGACTCGACTACGCCAAAGCTCTCGGCGCGCTCGAACGTGTCGCCCACTTCGGGCAGCTCGACGTATACGATGTCGGATAAAGATTCCTGGGCATAGTCGCTGATGCCGACGACGATCTCATCGCCGTCCTGGCGGGCCCATTCGTGGCTATCGGCGTAGCGGGCGTTTGGATCCAGTTTCATGGGGTACCTCCTGTCGTGAGTTTGATATTGGATAGTGGATATCTGGGTATTGGATATTGGGTATTGCGTCTGGGGGCATTGTACAATAGGGACCTAGGGCTGTCAATCACTGGCCTGTTTCCAATTCATCAACGTGTTGCGCGAGGCGTGCGATTTGGTTTTCCAATTCTTCAATGTCCTGACGCGAAGGCAGGTTGCGCCGTTCCAGCGCCCGGTCCACGTGCACGTTCACGCGCGTCGGTTGCGGCTCTGCGCGCCGCTGCGCGCGGCGCTCCTGCACCAGTTTTTTGCCCTCGGTCTCGACCTCCTGACCTCTTTCGACGGCCTGCTCCACAAACTCACTCACCTTTTCGCGCAAGATCAGCATGCTGCCCACGCTCAGGTACATCCCCTGGCGCAACACAGTAGACAAGGAACGGCGGCGCTCGATTTTGCGGCTCATCTCTGACTCCTTTTCTCTCATAGCGTAAATCCGGTCAACTCACTCATTATAGCACGCGCCTCTCTGGAAATCAAAACACTCGCGTCCCGCCCTTGTCCGATTCGTCAAGACTGGATATACTTGGAAAATCCTAACCCGGCCAAGCCGGGACCAAACCACGGATGACACAGATTCCACGGTCTTCTTTTCCATCCGCGCCATCCGTGTAATCTGTGGTTCACACAGTCTACAGAGCCAATAGGTGAAAATGGCCGACGATTCCTTCTCTTTCGACTCTCCTCACACCAAAGCGACCTACGTCAACCGTATGTTCGCCCGCATCGCCGGGCATTACGACCGGATGAACCGCTTGATGTCTCTGGGGCGCGACGTGACCTGGCGACGGCGCGCTATCGAGCTGGCGGCTGCGCCCCCCGGCGGGCGGCTGCTGGACGTAGCCACCGGCACGGGCGACGTGGCCTGTCTATGTTTGCAGCGCGACCCCTCGCTCCACGTTACCGGCGTTGACTTTACGCTCGAAATGATGCGCTTGGGGCAATCCAAGCAGGACGGTCTCATCGGCTGGACCGGCGGCGACGCGCTGCGCCTGCCCTACCCCGATGCGACGTTCGACGCCGTCATCTCGGCCTTTATGATGCGTAACGTGACCGACGTCGCCGCTGCGTTCGCCGAACAACGGCGCGTCGTGCGGCCCGGCGGGCGTGTGGTGTGTCTGGAGATGACCCACCCCACGCTGCCCGTGTGGCGGGACCTCTATTCCATCATCTTTGGCCGGGTGATGCCCCTCGTCAGTGGTTTTTTGAGCGGACAGCCCGACGCTTATCGCTACCTACCGGCCTCGGTGGCTCATTTCATGCACGCCCAAGAACTCAAGACCACCATGGAGCGCGTGGGCCTACGCGGTGTGGGCTACCAGACGCTCATGCTGGGCGCGGTGGCGGTTCACGTTGGGGTACGGTAGCGACGAAAGACGAAGGACGAAGGACGTGCGGGTAGGGATTGATTTCGGCACCACCAATTCAGGCGTGGGCGTCTTTGATGGGCAGCGGGTGCACATCCTGCCCATTGACCCCGCTAGCCCGTCGCCCGGCGTGATGCGCACGCTGCTTTATCTCACCCGCGCCGGTCAAGCGCACGTCGGCCAGGCCGCCATTGACACCTATTACGAGCAGAACATCGGGCGAGCGCGGCGCATGGTTAAAAAGACCGTCGGCGAGATAGAGGTCGTCGCCGCCGATATGTATTTTGTGCGCGACGTGCACGCCGTGGTAGACGAGCTGACGCCGGGCCGGCTATTCCAATCGCTCAAAAGCGTCCTCAAAGAGTCCGGGTTTGCCGGCACGGACGTCTTTGGGCAGGCTTTTTCTCTGGAAGAATTGATCGCGCGCTATCTGAGCGAGCTGCGGGCGCGGGCCGGCAAGCTGCTGGGACAGCCCATCACCTCGGTCGTGTTGGGCCGCCCGGTCAATTTTGGGCGCGACGACACGTTCAACGCGCTGGCCGAAAGCCGCCTGCGTACAGCCGCCGAATTGGCCGGTTTTGAGGACATCGTGTTCGAGCTGGAACCCATTGCCGCCGCGCTGTCTTACGCACGCACCGTCGGCGCGCCGCAAAACGTGCTCATGTTCGATTTTGGCGGCGGCACGCTCGATCTGACCGTGATGCGCGTGGGCGGCGCGGCGCGACGGGTCCTGGCGACCGGCGGCGTGGACATCGCCGGAGACGTTTTCGACCGGGACATCATCCGTTATCGCCTGCTCGACCACTTTGGTCGGGGCGCGACGCTGGGAGAGCGCGGGCTGCCCTTCCCGCTCCACCTGACCGAAGCCCTGGCTCACTGGCAAGAAATTCCCGCCCTCAGCGCCCCCCACACATTGAGCCTGCTGCGCGAAGCCCAGCTCACCGGCAACCACCCGGCGCGCATCCGGGCGCTGGAATCGCTGGTGGTGAATAATTATGGCTTTGCGCTGTTCGACGCCGTCGAGCGGGCCAAGCGCGAGCTGTCGGATCAGTTCAGCGCCGTGGTCCGCCTGCAGGGTCAAGAGATAGACCTGTGGCAACTGCTCACCCGCGCCCAACTCGAAGCCATCATCGCTGGGCACAGACGGATCATCGCCGATTTGGTCCAGGACACTGTGCGCCGCTCCGCTCTCCAACCGGATGAAATTGACGCGGTGGTGCGCACCGGCGGCTCGTCGCAGATTCCCTGTTTCATCGCGTTGCTGGCCGGGCAGTTCGGCGCGCACAAACTGCGCCTAGAAAATACCTTTAGCGGCGTCACGTCCGGGCTGGCCATTCGGGCCTGGGAGCTGGATAAAGGACACGGATGAACCCAGATCAACACGGATCAATCATCGTCCCTGCCATCTGGTCACAAGTCGAGGTGATGACACTGGATGGTGTGCTGCTGGTAATCGGCGCGCCCGACAGCGGCAAGAGCACCTTTGCCTGCTGGTTGTTCGAGCGGTTGACGCAGACCGGGCGGCGCGTGGCTTTTCTCGACGGCGACGTGGGCCAGAGCACCATCGGCCTGCCGACAACGTTGACGCTCAAAGACCTCAAAGGTCTGGTTCACTGGTTCGTGGGCGACGTTTCGCCTCGCGGGCGCATGTTGCCGCTGGTGGTCGGGAGCGGGCGGCTGGCGCGGCGCGCGCTGGCGAGCGGAGCCGAGACGATCGTGGTTGACACCACCGGCCTGATAGACCCGGTCAGCGGCGGCGTGGCGCTCAAGCACGCGCTGGTAGACGAGTTGCAACCCACGACCTTGTTTGCCTTGCAGCGCAGGGATGAGCTGGCGCCGATTTTAAATCCGCTGCGCCGGTTGCCGCGTCCGCGCGTGGTCGAGCTGCCGGTGAGCGCCGCGGCGCAGCAGCGCACTGTCGAGGCCCGCCAGGCCCATCGGGCGGCCGCCTTTCGGCGCTACTTTGCCGGGTCCGGGGTGCTGCGCCTGCCGCTGCGCGGGCGGGCCGTTTTCGACGGGCGCACCTTGGCCCCACACCGACTGCTGGCGCTGCAAGACGCTGCCGGCTTTGCCCTGGCGCTGGGCGTGATCGAGAAATTCGACCCCTCCCGCGTCGAGTTGTTCATCCGCACGCCGCTGGCTGACGCCACAGCCGTCGCCAGCCTGCGTCTGGGCGTGGTCGGCGTGGACGCGGAGACCGGCCGCGACTTTCGACCGGGGCGGGGGGAGTAGATGCGATATTGGGTATTGGACAATATCTAATATCCAATACCACGATGCAAGGAGCACGGCGATGGCAGACGAGCGCATATCCTTTCCGCGAAATTTTCTCTGGGGTACGGCCACAGCGGCCCATCAGGTCGAGGGGAACAACAACAACAACGACTGGTGGGCTTTTGAACAGGCGCCGGGGGCCATTTGGCGCAGCGACCGCAGCGGCCTGGCCTGCGACTGGTGGCGAAACGCCGAGGCCGATTTCGACCGCATGGCTCAATTGAACCACAACACCCACCGGCTGTCCATCGAGTGGAGCCGGGTGGAGCCGCGCGAAGGCGAGTGGGACGAGACGGCCGTGGCCCGCTACCGGGAGATGCTGACCGGTCTGCGCCGGCGCGGCATCCAGCCGATGGTCACGCTGCACCATTTTTCGACGCCGCTGTGGCTGGCGCAGCGGGGCGGGTGGAGCAATCCGGCTGTCGTCGGGCATTTCCGGCGCTGGGCTGGCCGGACGGTCGAACTGTTCGGCGACCTGGTCAAGCTGTGGTGCACGATCAACGAGCCGGCGGTGTATGCCGCGCTGGGCTACCTGTTTGGCGAGCACGCGCCCGGCGCGCAGAGCTTGCACAGCTACTTTGGGGTATTGCGAAATATGCTCCTGGCCCACGCCGCCGCCTATCGCGCCATCCACTCCTTCGACGGGCGGGCGCGGGTGGGGCTGGTCAAAAACGTGCAACTGTTCGACCCGGCCAACCCCGCCGCGCCGGGCGACCGATTCTGGGCCTGGTTTCTCGACTATGCCTTTAACCAGCTCGCGCTGGGCGCGCTGGAGGACGGGCGGCTGCGACCACCGCTGGGGTTGGGGCTATCGCCGCATGGCGCACTGATTGACAGCAGCGACTTTGTCGGGCTGAACTATTACACCCGCTGGCGGGTCGCTTTCCAGCCGGGCCGAGGGGACTTTTTGGGCGCGCGGCGCTTTCCCACTCCCGGCGCCGAGACCAGCGATTGCGGTCGCCACGGCGCCTACGGCGAGGTCTACCCCGAAGGGCTGTATCGCGCCCTGATGCGCGTGGCCCGGCTGGGCAAGCCGATTTACATCACCGAGACCGGCCTGCCCGACGCCGACGACGACCAGCGCCCACGCTTTCTGCTCACCCACCTGGCCCAGGCGGCCCGGGCCATCGCAGATGGAGCCGATGTGCGCGGCTTTTACCACTGGACGCTGGTGGACAATTTCGAGTGGGCCGAGGGCTGGGGGCTGCGCTTTGGGCTGTTCGCGTTGGACGAAAAAACGCAAGAACGGACCTTGCGCCCCAGCGGGCGGCTGTTTGCGGCCATCGCCGCCGAGAACGGGATTACGCGGGAGATGGTGGAGGCGGTTTTGGGGAGTGTAACCGAGCCTTGAATTCTGGCGCTGCGTTCAGCGGTTTCTCAGTTTGCCGCCGCTGCGGTAGTGATGCGCTTCGTCCCAATAATCGCTGACCCGGTAATGGTCTACAGCCAACCTCTCTCTACGCCGCACCTCTTTTGGATCGGGTTCGACCGGTTGCACTGTCGGTTCAAAACCAATGTCTGCCAGTAATTTCCGGTAGGCTTGTTTGGCGGTTTTGAGAGAGCGAAAGGATTGCACAACCTGCCCATCCAGAACCAGGTGATACCTGCCGTCATTGGGAACAGCTTGTGTACCTTGTTCCAACGAGGCCGGCGCGTCTTTGAAGAACAGCTTGAACATTCCACGTCATCCTCTTTGTACGTATCAACCCGGATTTCTCAGGACAATGATGGTCTCGTAATAGTCATCTAGCGACCTGGGCCTGGCATTTTTGTTCAGCTTGACCAGTTGAACGTCGTGCAAAGCCTCTATCTCAAAGCCAGTTCTCCGCGCCTCTTCCGCCAAAAGTTGCGCTGATTCTACCGTGTAGAGCGCCTTACGGGTTGAAAACTCGTAAAATGTGCTCTGCTTGCCCGAAACGATCACACAGTAAGCCCTCGCCACCAAAACGCGGCGCATTTCCGAAAGAGCCTGACGCATGTCCAAAAAGTATCGCGCCGTCGGTTCTGCTTTGATAGCCCGTAACTCGTCCTGGCGTAACCATTCCACAATGTCGCGCTCGTCTTTTGCGAGCGCGTCCAGGTCTACCCCATTGCCGTCCATTGAACCGATAGAGTCATCTACCAGCTCATCTACGTCACGCCGGCTTTTCATCCCTAGAGCAATCAGCGACGGAGCGCGGGCTTTGGCATAGCTTTCTCGCCCACTGGAGGCGGGCAAGTAAGGCGGCGATGTCAACAGAATGTCGAATTTGCCCAAACCGTCCGGCGTGGATCGGGCATCTGCCTCTATGACTTGGGAATCGGCAAAGCGCAGATGGATGGTCTGGCGCAACCACTCGGAGGTAGCGGCTACTTTGACGTATGCTTCCAGCGAGCGGGTAAAAATCTGGGCCAGCGGCATCGCGGCAAAGGTAAGAGAAAAGCGCCCTACTCCTGTTCCCAGGAAGCGCATGCGAATCTTTCTGGATATTGCGTCGGACATCAAAACCCGAAACAGGTCACGCACTTTTGGATCGCTGCCGGTAATGACGGCCTGAATATCGCCGATTTCTTTGCTCAACCTGGCGGCTATCTCGGACGACATTCTGCGATTTTTCATCAGCCACACTGGAAAGGTGATCGCGGGAGTCTTTTCGAACAGTGGCGCTTCAAGCAGGACCAACTGTCCTCGCGCGCGTGCCTCGAGAGCTTGAATCGCCCTGCCGGTCTCGATGGCAAGCAACTGACTGTCGAGTTGTACTGCTTTCAATTTAGCCCTGGCGATTAATACCGATAGCGGGTCAATATCCAACCCGACACTCGACATGCCCAATGTGGCAGCTTCCAGCAACGTTGTGCCACTGCCTGCAAAGTTGTCTATGACGTGGTGGGGGCTATCTCCAATACGTTGCGCGCAGACATTCAGCAGCGAGCGAGCCAGACGTGGAAAGAACTTGGCCTTATAGTAGTGAATGTCGTGGGATAAATGAGATGTCGTGGATTGAGCAGACAGGGCTGTTTCGGCCAGCCTTTTGGCGTTTCGGTCAGCCGCTTTGTCCAACAAGGCAGCCAGCACGGCATCCAGGCTCTTTTTCGTCTCAGTAACTCCTTTCGAGCGCCTGGCGACAACGTCAGAGAACTCAAACAGCGCATAGTGGGGAACTGCCTGGATGACCAGGCGGCTGCCATCTGCTTGATAGGTGATAACCGGCCCTAGAGTCCTCTCGATTTCGTTCAGCAACCCGCGCGTCTGGTCGGTGTCTTGAGTGACACAATAGATGCGCTGGACGAACGAGACACAGCGGACCAGCTTGGGCAGCAGCTCCAATG
This sequence comes from Anaerolineae bacterium, assembly GCA_034435435.1. Classification (GTDB taxonomy): domain Bacteria; phylum Chloroflexota; class Anaerolineae; order S140-20; family S140-20; genus DAOTXN01. The sequence goes on from DAOTXN010000001.1 coordinate 27,635, forward strand.
GTCCGCATCCAACGTAGGCTTGTATCCCGTTCTGACGAATATGCGAGTCCAGTTTCCCAAAACCTGACAGGTCGGCGAGCGGCTCGAGTTGTCTCGTCACGCTCTCAATGCGAGCTATTTCTTGCACCGGACTGGACAAGAATGCCTCCAGTTCCATCCTGGCAAGCAGCAAGTCTCCTTCCAGGGCGATGTTTTGACGCAGTTTAAAAACAAAGTGAGCTGGTTGTGTTATCATCTACAGAACCTGTCGAAGAACCTGTCTACACTCGAAATCTCACGCAGGCGCTCGTCTCGGTAGATCGAGCGGGTCAGGCCCAAGATCGCGTCGTACAGACTGAATACACTATCGCTTCGAAAAGCCATAACATCTTGGTGATGAGCATCGCTCAGGGCAACCGCGTATTTCTCTTTCGTCCACAGTACATCCTGTATCTCGGACAAATAGTCATCAAACTTGTGCAGCGGTAGAAAGTTGGAGATCAGCACAGCCCGGATGATGCGACGTGAACACTTTTCCTTATAGTAGGTTCCATACTTGAGAACCTGATACGTTCCTTTTTTCATGTCGCCAGTGCGTTCCAGGCCCGGCGCGTTTTTCGAGTCGTCCACGCCGCCTCCACAGCCACACATCAACCACCGGCGGTAATCAGTGCGTCGGCCACTCTGTCCTTCATCTTTCGCAGCATACACGTCGTATAATTCCTTCCACGCAGACACAACCAGCGCCAATCTGTGCGGGTCATTCAAAAAGCGCACAAGAGCTGCGTAAGGCCAATCCGTCTCGTTTCGTCTACCAAGAGGAATTCGCAGGTCGGTGTGGGGAATATACAACGACAATTTGGCTTTGTCGAGATCAACAGTGGCCGGGGAATGATCGCGTTTGGGTACAGATGCGCCTTCACGCACCTCAGTCATAGGGTGAGTCAGTGTGGTTTCTAGCAGATAGACAACCAGCGGCGACGACTTGATTTCTCCCAACGCAATCACATCTTTATCATAGATGATCAGATCTACGTCGCCTCTGCGCCTTGAGGTTGTAGCAACCCTGGCGTTGGGAGCAGTCCAGCGAATCAACTCGAGCAGAATGAGTGCAGTGACGTCGCTGGCGATTGCCCCAATCGGATCAGAGGCGGGTTTGTTGGATTCGACAGTGGGTCGAATGCCTCGCTTGACGCTGCAACGGGGGCAGGTTTTGAGGAACGGAAAATACAGCGCCGGCGTTTCCTGTTCCATATCAGTGCCAACGCAGTACGTCCATCCGCCGCTTGACGTCATCCTTTCGGCATATTTTGCAGACACGATCAGGTCGAATAGCGCCGGCAATACCACGTCAGGCGCAAAGTTATCTTTCACTGCTGGCGATGATTGGCACAAGGCACGATAAGAGGAAAAAAAGTGCGCATTAGAACAGCAGACTGGTCAACAGGAGGGGGCGTCAGAGACTGCTGCAAGCTGATCATTTTGGCGCGTATCTCACACTCGGTCTGACAATGGGAACCGCAAGGAAAATCGGCGAATTGGTTTTCCATTCCTTCTCTCCAGATCAATACCGCCCCCGATACTCCTCAGCGGGGTACTTGGCGTCGTTGCGGGCCAGCTTTTGGCGCACGGCCTGGCTCAGGTCAACCTCCAGGGCGTTTGCCAGCGTCAGGCAATAAATCACCACGTCGGCCAATTCCTCGACCACTTGCGGCAGCCGGTCCGGTGATGGAGCATCGCTCCACTGAAAGTGCTCCAATAGCTCGGCGGCCTCGATGGCGATAGAGGCGGCCAGGTTTTTGGGCGTGTGAAACTGATGCCAGTCGCGGGCGTCGTTGAAACGGTGCACCTCGGCGCGCAGATCGGCGAGGGTGGTGGCGGCGTCGGTCATCTGGCCTTCGACAGGCTCAGGCTGATTCACGCCGGGCCTCCAACTGCTCCGTCAGCAGTTGTCGGGCCAGTTGCGGGTTGGCTTTGCCGTGCGTCGCGCGCATCACCTGGCCCATCAGCCAGCCGGCGAGCGTCTCTTTGCCCTCCAGGTAGGCCGTTACCTCGGTGGGGTGCTCGTTTAATACCTGGGTCACGACGGCTGCCAGCGCCGCCGCATCGCTGACCTGGGCCAGCCCTTTTACCTCCACGATGGCGGCGGCGGGTTGGCCGCTATCCAGCATCTCGGCCAGCACTATTTTGGCCGTGTTGAGGTTGACCGTCGCTTGCTTGACCAACCCCAGCAGCTCGACCAGCCGGGCGGGCGACACGCGCTCGGCGGCTGCGCCGATTTCCAGCCCGCGCTCGTTCATCAGCCGGAACAGTTCGCCAGTGATCCAGTTGGCGGCCGGCTGAGGCTCGCCGCCGGCCTGCACTACGTCCTCAAAATATTCGGCCACGGCCCGGTCGGCGGTCAGCACAGCGGCGTCGTAGGCCGATAGCCCCAATGCGGTCATAAACCGGCTTTTTTTGGCGGCGGGCAATTCGGGCATGTGGGCGCGGAGTTGGTCTACCCACTCACGGCTGATTTCTAGCGGCGGCAGGTCGGGCTCGGGAAAGTAGCGGTAGTCGCTGGCACCTTCTTTGACCCGCTGGACGACCGTGCGCTGGTTGGCCTCGTCCCAGCCCATCGTCACTTGCTCGACCAGTCCTCCTGAATCGAGCACCGCCGCCTGGCGCTCGATTTCGTAGGCCAGCGCCTGGCGCACCGCCCGGAACGAGTTGAGGTTTTTGATCTCGACCTTGACGCCGAACGCGCTGCTCCCCACGGGGCGCAGCGAGATGTTGGCCTCGCAGCGCATGGCCCCTTTTTCCATGTCGCCGCTGCTCACGCCCAGATAGCGCACGATGGCCCGCAACTGGCTCAGATAGGCGTAGGCCTCTTCAGGGGTGCGAAACTCTGGCTCGGTGACGATTTCAAGCAAGGGCACGCCGGCCCGATTAAAGTCGATCAGGCTGGCCCCATCCACGTGATACAGCTTGCCGGTATCTTCCTCCAGGTGCGCGCGGGTGATGCGGATGCGCTGAGGCGGCGCGTTCTCCGGCTGGATGTCGATCCAGCCATCGGAGGCCAGGGGGAATTGGTATTGGCTGATCTGATAATTTTTGGGCAGGTCGGGGTACCAGTAGCTCTTGCGCTCCCAAAAGGTGTGCTCGGCAATGTGGCAATTGAGCGCCAGGCCGGTCAGAATCGTGTATTCGACCGCCTGCCGGTTGATCACCGGCAGCGCGCCGGGCATGCCGGTGCACACCGGACAGACGTGGGTGTTGGGCGGCACGTCGCCCGTGTCGTCCACGCGCGCGCACCCACAGAACATCTTGGAGCGCGTGTGCAGTTGCACGTGCACTTCCATCCCGATGATGGCTTCAAAGACCTTTTGGGTTTGGGTATCTGGATGGTGAAACAAGGACCGCTCCGATCATCGACCGAAAATCTGTACCTTGTAACTGTATAGTTCTAGCTCTAAGATATCGACGACTTCCCACAACTCAACTTCGACCTCAAAGCTGTGCGCGCCGGCGGAAAACAGTGATGGAGTGGTCTCGTAGAGCCAGCCCACGCCGATCACGCGCTCGTCTGCATCATAGGCGGTTACGGTCAAGGCTACATACTCGGCCAAATCCGGTCCGGGGTTCTCAAAAGTCCCGCTGACGTAAAAGTAAAACGGCCAGTCGGAGGTGTCGAAATCATGAGAGGGAATGTCCAGGTCTTCCCGGCCCGGATCGACCGGTTCGGCTTCGACAACGAATTCATAATTGTCCTCGACCATCACGCCGTCGGGCAAATAGATCAAGAAACTAAAGGGCAGGCTCCGGCCAGGGGCCAGACTGATACCTTCCCGGAGTTCCTTGTAACCGCTGCTGATAGCATCCACGTCGTCGCTGCTCGTCACATAGTCGCCCTCGCTGTCTGTCACTGCCGGCCAAAAGGTCGTGACGCGCCAATAGGTTTCGGAATCGTTGAACAGCTCGCCCATCACGTAAAACTCTTGAAAAAAGTCGTCATAGTAGGTGAACACGTTGTCGAAACGCCAATTCTGGTCTTGGGCTGCGGGTGAGGCAGAAGGAGAAGGGCTAGGCGTCGCCGAGGTTGTCGCTCCAGGCGCAAGCGTGGGCGTGGCAGTGGCCTGGCCCGCTTCAGACGGTGTGGCCGAAGCGGCGGGCGTGGCGCTAGAGACCGGCGTCGTCGACGCCGACGGCGACATACCCGAGGTTGAGGGTGTAGGCAGCGGTGAGTCGCCAAAAGTCGCCGTAGGGCGAGGGGTATCTGTCGCTCCGGCGTCAATGATGCGCGGCGTCGCTGTGGCCGTGGGTGAGGACAAAGGGCTTGAAAAAGCCGTCGCGGTGGCCGCGGCCTCGGATTCAGAGGCTGTCAGAGCCGTCGGAGAAGCGGTAGTTATGGGGGTCGCGCTAGGTAAAATTGTGATACGCGGGAGCGACGTGGCTTGAGGAGCAGACGTGAGTGTAGCGCTGGGCGCGGGCGTCGCACTGGGTGGCGGCGCGGACGAAGGCGTCTTTTGCGGCGACTTTTTCGGCGAGCACGCCGCCAAGACGATGGTGATGAGCACGATCCAGGGCAGTCGTTTCATAGCACACAGCCTTTATTACTCCACGCGAGCGGGTCTATAAGCCGGATTCTGTACCCCGAAACGCGCGCCGCAGCGGCGCGGCGAAATCGGGGCGGCGGTCATCTATCTAGGGCGTCAGTTGCCTGCCGCCTCCAGCAGCCTACCCGGAGATCGAACGAGACGGGCCGTCTCTCTCTCCTGCTTGGCCTTGCTCCCGATGGGGGTTGCCTGGCCGCCCCGGTCACCCGGGGCGCCGGTAGGCTCTTACCCTACCTTTTCACCCTTGCCGGGTTAAACCCGGCGGTCTGTTTCTGTGGCCCTGTCCGCGGGTCGCCCCGCCTGGGCGTTACCCAGCACCGCGCCCTGAGGAGTCCGGACTTTCCTCGCCCCAAACCTGCCACGGGCAGATTCAGGCCGCGACCACCCAACCCGCTCGCGTTGCATTCATCTTAACACGGCGGGGACGGAACGTCAAATCGAAATTCGGACTTGACATAGAACGAATGTTCTATTATAATAGCATATATCCCTTTGACAGCCAACGCATGAGCGCCTGTGGGTGAACAGATGGATCAACGCATTTTGGATTTTCAGGCGGACCGGATCGAGGCCGTGTTGGCCCAGCACCGGCTGGCGGTGCGTGTGACCGGTGGGCTGGTATCGCCGCGCTGGATTCAATACCGCGCCATACCGGCGCTGGGTGCGCGCATAAACAAGATCAAGGACCTAGCCGAGGAGTTGGCCTTGGCCTTGGGCGCCGACACTTGTCGCGTCTCGCGCCAGAAAGGAACAGTGGCTATTGAAGTGCCTCGGATCGATCCTCAGCCGGTGCGTTTGCTGCCTCTGCAGCATCGCCTAGCCGAAAGGTCCGATTCCGGCGGCATTCCCTTTGGCAGCGCCGTGTTGGGCTTGGCCGACGATGGCGCGCCCCTCCTGGTGCGTCTGCCTTCCCCCCAAGTGGCTCACATGCTCATTGCCGGCACGACCGGCAGCGGTAAGAGCGCCTTGGCCCAGACTATCATCACTTCACTGGCGCTCCATCACCGTCCCAGCCAGCTTAGCTTTGTGCTGATCGACCCCAAGCGACGAGCCTTTGGGCCATTAGCCGGACTTCCGCATCTGCTGCGCCCGGTGCTCAGCGAGCCGGCGGTCATTATCGCGACGCTGGAACGATTGGTGCAACTGATGCTGGAACGCGACCGGGAGGGACGTGTGCCAGCGAACGGCGAACGCCCCGGCGAAGCCCGTGTGGTGGTGGTCATCGACGAGCTGGCCGATTTGTTGATGATGGGCGGCCAGGAGGCGCAACATGCGCTAACGCGCCTGGCCCAACGCGGGCGCGAAGCGGGACTGCACGTGATTGCCTGCACGCAAAAGCCCGCTACGGCGGTGGTGGGAAGTCTAGCCAAGGCCAACTTTCCGGTGCGACTGGTGGGCAGGGTGACGTCGCCCGAGGAGGCCAAAATCGCCACAGGTTATGCCGGGACCGGGGCGGAGCGCCTGCAAGGACCCGGCGATTTCGTCGCCGTGACCGGGGGGCAGGTAACGCGCTTTCAGGCTGCCTATGTTTCCCCCCGGGATGTGGTGAACGTCGTGAGCCGGCGGCTGGAGATAGAGCGCGACCGGCGCATCGTCGCCCGGTCGCTCCCGGCTCGGCCAGCGACGCGCGTGGCAGTGGACGCCAGCGCACACGCTCGCCGGGTTGCCGTACCGGAATTAGCTCGGCAGGCGAGAGGCCGGTTCATCGACTTTTCTGCACTCGAACAGTTCGTGCTGCGCTTGCGTGAGGAATGGTCTCAGAGTCGCGTGGGATGAGGTGTCGTACTTTATGACAGAAGGAATCGGGTCTGTGCGCAAGACGATTGCATGGAACGCCATCGCGTTTGGCGTGGTGTTGGCGATCATCATCGGCATTCGTTTGGAAAAGGCGGCCCTGGCGGCGGTGGTCGGCGTGGTGTGTGGCGTGGCAGCCAGTATTCCGACCGGGCTGTTGGTCGTAATGCTTTTGCGGCGGCGCGACGAAAAACAGCTCACGCGGGAGCGCGAGACAAGGCAGCAGCCTCCGGTGGTAGTGGTTACTGCGCCGGCTGCTCCGCAACTGCCCCAAGCCGCCGCGTGGCCGAGCGCATACCCTGCCCCACTGCCCGCTCAACGCGAGTATTCCGTGATCGGCGAGGAGGGAATCAACGATGAGTTTGATGACTGGTAGGACTGAGCCGGCCAACGGGCGAAAAAAGAGCATGGCCCGGCGGCCCCGCGGCCCCGAAAAGATCCACATGGATAAAAAGCGCTTTGGCTATTTTCCACAGCAATTTACCTGGCGTGGGCGGCGTTACAACGTACAGCACGTAGAGCGTTGCTGGACGATGTCGCGTAAACGCCTGGGCAACAAAGTAGAGCGTTTGTGCTTTCGCGTGCGCGGTGCGGCGGTGAACAGACAGAATGAGCACACCGCGCAGGCCGTGCTCGACGGTACGTTTGACCTGTACCAGGATTTAGACACGAATACCTGGCACCTAGAGAAGGTGGTGGCGCGGACATAACGCCAAGGGTTTCTACCTCTCGTACACTTGAGGGTTGGCGCAGTAGGGCAACTTGGCGCCCCGCAGCCCGGCCAGCAAATTCTCCGCTGCGCGCGTCGCCATCAGGTTCCGCGACGCCACGGTGGCGCTGCCGACGTGCGGCACGACGATGCAGTTGGACAGGCTCACCAGAGGATGGTCAGGCGGGATTGGCTCCGGCTCGGTCACGTCCAGCGCGGCCGCCGCGATCCAGCCTTGTTGTAATGCGCGAACCAGTGCATTCGGCTCTATGATTTCTCCCCGGGCGGCATTGATGAGAATGGCCGTGGGCTTCATTTGACGCAGTGTGCGCTCGTTGATGAGGTGATGTGTCTCCGGCAAAAGCGGGCAATGCAGCGTTACAAAATCCGATCGAGCCAGCAGATCATCAAATTCGGCGTACTCGGCGCCTAGCTCTGCCTCTGGCTCGGGTTTGCGGACCAGATCGTGGTAGAGGATGCGCATTGCAAAACCCCGGGCGCGGCGGGCAACGGCCACCCCGATGCGCCCCAGCCCGATGATGCCCAACGTCGCGCCCCACACCTCGGCGCCGAGCAATCCCAGCGGAGCCCAGGTGCGCCAGCGACCTTCTCGCACCCACTGTACGCCTTCGGGAATGCGCCGGGCGGCGCTCATCAGTAGCGCGAAGGTCAAGTCGGCGGTGGCCTCGGTCAACACACCGGGGGTGTGACCGACTGGCAAACCGCGCGCCGTGGCCGCTTGCAGGTCGATGTTGTTCACACCCACAGCGAATTGGCTGATGACGCGCAATTCTTTTCCGGCCTCTATTAACTCGGCGTTGATGGGATCGGTGAGCAGGCACAGTAACCCCTCACACTCAGTCACCTCGCGCAGCAGGACTGCTTTGGGCGGCGGCAACTCATCTTCCCACAGGCGCACGTCACACACCTCCTGCACCATGCGCAGGCCGACCTCTGGGATGCGACGGGTCACATAAACGCGTGGTTTCATAGTGCTCTCCTTTTGGATTCGCTTTGCAAGTGACCTGATCGCAGCACGTCCAATGCCAATCCGATGAGGGCGCTCGCCGCCGCATTGTCAAATTCGCCCGCCCGCCAGCGCTGGTGTACTTGATCCAGCGGCAGCCACTTGATCGCCAGCGTCTCCAGATCATCCGATTCAGGCCTGGCGGCGGCGGCGTGTAGCTCGCGCGCCAAAAACAACCAGGCTCGCCCCATGCCCCGATTGCCATCCACCGACAGGCTGCCCAACGCCTGCCACTCCCGCGCCGTGTATCCGGTCTCTTCCAGCAATTCCCGCTGCGCGCACGTCAGCGCCGACTCGCCAGCGCGATCCATATACCCCGCCGGTAACTGGTACATCACGCGGCCTACACCGTGCTTGTAACCCCGCAGCGCGAGCACACGACTGTCGTCGGTCAGTGGAAAGACCATCACAAAATCCAGCGCCTCGATGCGGTGAAAACCTTCGATGCGCCGGCCATCAGGCAACAGCACGTCGTCGGCTACCACGCGAAACCAGGGCGAACAGTCCAGCAGTAGCCGCGTGTCCAACACTTGCCAGGGTGTCAATTCGGGATTCGTCATCTATCGTTCGTCCTTCGTCATGTATGGCACTGTTTGCGGGCCTTCGGGCAGGGCGCAGACAGTAGCGTTAGGGCTGTAACGGCCGAGCAGTGCGGCGAGGGTGTCCTCGATAGAGCGACACGGCGTGAGCAGCGCCTCGCGTATCTGCCGGTCGCTCAGACCGTCGGCGTACACATAAACGTCGGCCCGCAGTTGGATCAACGCCTGAATGTGCGCCTCCCACTGGTCCTGACAGGCAAATCCAGGCGCGGTGAGGCGCTCCAGCAAGGTCTGCGGGCTGTCGGCGGCGCGCAGCAGGTTGGCATACTCGCCGTGTTCCGGGATGCCGTCCCAGCATTCAGCCACCACGATAATGCTCCCCCCAGGCCGCACGATCCGCGCCGCCGCCGACATGCCCTTTACCGCCTGATACAGGTTCAGGTCCAGCGGGTAGCCGGAATTGGTGGCGACGACGATGTCGAATAGGTGTGGAACCGGGACAAAGGCCGATTGGCGGCAAAAGTTGCACCCGGCGGCGTGGGCCTGGCGCAGGTCGCCGGCAAACACACCCGTGATGTCTCGCTTCTGGTTGAGAGTCACGTTGAGCAGAAAGGTCGGTTCGGTCTTGAGCGCGACCTCTAGCATCTCTTCCCACACCGGGTTGCCCTCTGTGACGCCCCACGTGGCCTGCGGATGGCCGATCATTTTTGCGCCGTGGTTGGTCAGCACACTATCGGCCCCGGCGATGGAGGGCAGTACCCCTTTCGGCCCGCCGCTGAACCCGGCGAAAAAGTGCGGCTCGATGAATCCGGTCAGAATTTTGACGTCAGCCTCCATGTAGGTGCGGTTGACCCGCACCGGATGTCCGAACCGGGTTTCGCCCAGATCAACCAGGCGCTCGTCGTCCCAGATGTCGTGTTGCAAGCAGCGATAGCCCTCGACGATGGCCGGCCCCAACATCCCGGCCAGTTCTGCGGGCGTCTGGCGGCGGTGGGTGCCGAGGGCGTTGAGCAGCGTGATGTCCTCGCGCCGCACGCCGGTCTGTTCCAGCTCAGCCAGCAACACCGGCAACACACGGTCGTTGGGCATGGGGCGGGTGAGGTCGCTGTGGACGATCACGACCCGCTTACCCGGCCGGACCAATTCGCGCAGCGGCGGCGCGCCGATGGGCGCGCGCAGGGCCTGGCGAATCGCCGCCGCTTCGTCCGGCAGCCCCGCCACGCGGCGCGGGGTGATGATTTGGGTGTGCGGCGGCAATTCCACTTTCAGACCATGTCGGCCATAAGCCAAGTGAACCTGCATCTCGCTCCTCCAGAAGGTTTATTGGGCGCAGAGCCACGGTCCTATCCTAGTGGCTTTGGCGCTTTTCGTCAAGAACCGAGAGCGCCGTTCAGGGTTGTTCAGCTCTCCATTTTGGACAGGATTTACAGAATTTACAGGATGGGCAAGGTCAACACAAACAGATAAAAATCCTGTCAATCTTGTTCATCCTGTCCCAAAAGCCGCTGACAGGCTCTCGTGTTTTTTAGAACTGAACACTGAAGAGTCGCTTTTTCAAAATTCTGCTTGCCATTCGTCTCGGCCTGGGGTAAACTGAGCGCATCTTTTTGTCGAGGTGTCGCGTGTCTTTAATTTTCCATGCCGACGTGCAAACAGCTCTCGATCAGGGTCGCCCGGTCGTGGCGCTCGAATCCACCGTCATCAGCCACGGCCTACCCTATCCGGCCAATATGGAAGTGGCGCAAGGGATGGAGGCCATCATCCGCGCCGCAGGAGCCACCCCGGCCACCATCGCCGTGCTCGACGGGCGCGTAAACGTGGGCTTGGATGAATCGCAAATGGAACGCCTGGCCCGGGGCGCGGACGTGCGCAAGGTCAGCCGGCGCGACCTGCCGTTGGTCGTCGGCCTAAAGCTGGACGGCGCGACTACCGTCTCGGCGACGATGCTCGTCGCGCACCGGGCGGGCATCGAGGTGTTTGCCACCGGGGGCATTGGCGGCGTGCACCGCGGACACCCTTTTGACGTTTCAACCGACCTGATCGAGCTGGGTCGCACGCCTGTAACCGTGGTGTGCGCGGGGGCCAAGGCTATCCTCGACCTGCCCGCCACGCGAGAAGTGTTGGAGACGCACGGCGTGCCGGTCATCGGCTATGGCAGCGACGAGATGGCCGCCTTTTACTCGCGGGGCAGCGGCCTGCCCGTAGATGCGCGCGCCGACACGCCGCAGCAGGTGGCTGGCATTATCCGGGCGCGGCGGGCGTTGGATTTGCACACCGGCATCCTGGTCACGGTCCCGGCGCCGGTCGAAGACGAGATCCCGGCGGCCGAGATGGAAACGTTCATCGCCCAGGCCAACCGCGAGGCCGACGCGCGGGGCGTCAACGGCGCGGCGGTGACGCCGTTCGTGCTGGCCCGCCTGGCCGAGCTAACCGGGGGGCGCAGTGTGCGCACGAACGTCAGCTTGCTGCACAACAACGCCGGCGTGGCGGCGCAGATTGCCGGGGCGTTGGTAGGCTGGTAGATTGGGAGGTTGGGAATTGGTAGATTGGGAGAGTGGAAAATTGGTCATTGCTCTGGCGCAGATGGACGTCAAGGTGGCCGAGCCGGAGGTCAATCTGGCGACGGCGCACGAGATGGTGACCCAGGCTGCCGCGGGCGGCGCGCATCTGGTCGTGCTGCCCGAGCTGTGGGGCAGCGGATACGACCTGTCTCACGCCGCCCAATACGCGACGGCGCTGGACGCCGGTTTTTTCCGCCAGATGGGGGCATGGGCGCGGGAATATGGCCTGTACGTGGCCGGGTCGCTGCTAGAGGCGGGCGACGGGCGAGTCTTTAACACTTGCGCGCTGTTTGGTCCGCACGGGCTGGTGGGGAGCTACCGCAAGCTGCACCTGATCGGGTTGATGGACGAAGACCGTTACCTGGCCCCCGGCGACCGACCCGCGCTGTGCCCCGACCTGCCCTGGGGCCCGACCGGCCTGGCGATATGCTACGACTTGCGCTTCCCGGAGTTACTGCGTGGCTATGGCGTGGCCGGGGCGCAGCTCGTGATCCTCCCGGCTCAGTGGCCCGAGCGGCGCATCGGACACTGGCGGGTGTTGCTGCGGGCGCGGGCCATCGAGAACCAGTGCATCGTGGCCGCCTGCAACCGGGTCGGCGCGGACCCGCCGCCGGCCGACGGAAGCAAACCGCCGACCGTGTTCGGCGGCGCATCGGCCGTCATCGGTGCGTGGGGCGAGGCGCTGGCCGAGGGAGATGACCAACCCGCGCTGCTCATGGCCGCTGCCGATGTGTCGAGGATTCAAGAGGCGCGAGATTTTCTACCGGTGTTCCGCGACCGGCGGCCAGAGTGTTACGAGACGTGAAACGTGAGAAGTGAAACGTGAGAAGTGAAACGTGAAACGTGATGAGCGATGAGTGAATCACGTTTCACTCATCACTCATCACGTTTCACGCCAGGGGGAGTGAGTGGGTGGATGGTGTAGCGTCTGTAGTTTATCAGCAGATTTCGGATAACGGATGGGAGACGGTTGACGGCGGCGTGCCCCACGAACAGGCATTGAGTATTTACGTCAATGGCTTTGAGCTGGCCACGTTGATGTGCTCGCCGATACAGCAACAGGCGCTGGCTATCGGTTTTTTGGCTAACGAGGGGCTGATCCGGGGAATGGAGGAGGTGCGCGTGTTGCACCTGTGCGCGCAGGGGACCTGCGCCGACGTGTGGCTGAGCCACGCCGTGCAGCGTCCCACGCGCACGATCGTCACGTCGGGCTGCGGCGGCGGTATCACGTTTGACGATTTTACAGCTCAAATAGAACCTCTGTCGAGCCAGCTTCAAGTGACGCCGGCGCAGATCGTGCAATTGATGCGCCAACTGAACGGCGCTGCGCAGCTCCATCGTGAGGTGGGCGGCGTGCACACGTCGGCGTTGAGCGATGGGGAACATTTGCTACACGTCGCCGAAGACATCGGGCGACACAACACGCTGGATAAACTGCGCGGCATGGCATTGATGAATGCGACAGATACCCGGGACCGCATCGTGCTCTCCAGTGGGCGCGTAACCAGCGAGATGATCACCAAGGCGGCCAGAATAGGCGTGCCGGTGGTCGTCTCACGCACCTCGCCTTCGCATCTATCGATCGCCCTGGCGCGAGCCTGGAACGTGACGCTGATCGGCTACGTGCGGGGTGGAAGAATGAGTGTATACACAGGAGAGCAGCGGGTGAGGCCAGCATGAGTCGGCGCTACGGCAACACAGGGCTGGGACTGGCGCTGGTCAAAGGGGTAGCCGAATTCAGAACGGAATCCACACCGTGCGGTCTAGCCACTCCTCAGCCTCGCTGACGGCCCAGATGAGGTAGAGTGTTTCCGCCGGTGAGCCTATTCTTAGCCCTGGACGTGTCCAGGCGACACCCCAATGGTGTCCTCCCGAGGCCGTATGGTCAGTGATGTGAGTGGGAATGCTGCTCCGATTGTCGGTCACCAGAAAGCGCTGCTTTCAAGCGGGGAGTCAGATTCTCGTCAATCAGAAAGCGGACCTTCATGCAGTCAGCAACTCGTAGCCGGTTGCGGTGACGAGCACGGTGTCCGAATGGCGAGCGCCGCCCACACCCGGCGCGTAAATCCCCGGTTCCAACAGATAAACGGATGTCAAAACGGATAAACGGATGGACCACTCCAGGGCCATACGATGGGCAAGTGTCCAGATGGCATCGCCGGGCGCATACTGGCGCGCATCCGTTTATCCGTTGCCACCGGCTCACTCGATCAAACCCATAGATAGAGTATAAAGCACGCGAAAGCGGGGAACGGCTCGCGGGGCCGGTGTGTGCGGCATACTTAGACCATATCGCGCTCCGTCGTAAAAGTGCGAGTGTTGGCGAAAACGCGGGTATGCCCTTCGTAGGCCTCGACCACGTTGGTGACGTGAAACTCGGTCGCCGTGGAGCTCAGCGTGCTGCTGGCCTCGATGCGAATACGCCAGTCGCCGCGCCCGATGTGGGTGGTCGAATCAATCCTCACGTGGGCCGACAGCGGATCGCCCTCCACGATGCTAAAAACCTGCCTGCTCGTGCGGTCGTGCTCGATGCCGGTGTCCGGCAGCCGGTAGGCGCCTGCGTCGCTGCTATAGATGATCTGGTGTGTGCTTTGAATCACGTCCTGGCGGTTTTCCAAACGCACAGACGGCATGCGCAGCATCTCGACGGCCAGCGGCGGGGCGCTTTCGGCCGGTTCAAAAGGCGCCAGTTGCGCGTCCATCTCGGCGGTAGCGCGCACAGGCAGCGCCAGCCGGCAGCCCGGCCCGGTGTACACGCTCAACGTGACGGGCTGAGGCGACGGCCAGGCCCAGGGCCAGTAGGTGGGCGACACGGCCACGCGCCAGCGATGTCCCGCCGGAAGCACGTAGCCGATGGCGTTGAGCTGCACCGTGGCGGTATAGCGGCGACCCGGCTCCAGCGGCGTGGGGTTTTCGTGGCTCTCGCGATGGGTCAGGTTGAGCATACCGCGCGTGACCAGCGCCGATGCGCCAGTGGGCGACACGTCGCATAGGCGCACGGCCAGCAGCGCGTTGGGTCGGTCGGCGCTTACGGTGAGAGTCACCACGGGGAAGCCCAAAATTTCCATTGGCTCTGCCAGCGGGGCCGAAGTAAAGGTCAGCGAGAGGCCATCCTCCATGCGCTGATCGGGCGCAAAGTCGCCCGGCGCGCCATACGGGCACCACATGCCTGCATGCAGACCGGCTGCTTGCGAACCCTGGGCATCCAGGCGCGTCTCGGCCTGGGGCGCGTCGTCCAGCGTGTTGGGGTTTAGCCAATAGATGTGCGGCGCGACGTTGGGCGAGGGCCAGGAGGATTCGGCCACCCAGCGCCCGGGTCGCTCGGCGTAATAGGGAGCGGGGGGCAGGCTGGTCTGTAGCCAGGAGCGCAACATCGGCTCGTCCATGATGCCCGTGTCGAGGCCTTTGAGCCAGTAATCCCACCAGCGCAGGCATTCCTGCAAAAAACCGATGAGCGGGCCGGGCCGGCCGCTGTTGGGGTAAATGTGGGCCCACGGACCGATCAATCCTTTGCGCGGGCCGGGCAAGCCCTCTAGCAGGCGCGGGATGGCGTTGGTGTAGGCGTCGGCCCAGCCGCCCACGGCGTACACGGGGCAGGTGATGTCGGCGTAATTTTCGCACACCGAGCCGTGTTTCCAAAAGGCGTCGCGCCGCGGGTGGGTCAGCCAGGCCTCGACGAACGGAGGCGTTTTTTGCAGGCGCTCCAGCCACATCTCGCGCCAGCGCTCACCCACGTGCAGCGGGTCGGGGGGCAGGGCGTTGTACGACAGCATGATCGAGGCCCAGCCCAGCATCTCGTTGCCCAGCAAGCAGCCGCCCATGTAATGCACGTCGTCGGCGTAACGGTCGTCGGTCGAAGCGACGCTGATCACGGCTTTGAGCTGCGGCGGGCGGCGGGCCGCGATTTGCAGGCCGTTGAACCCACCCCACGACTTGCCGATAATGCCCACGTCGCCCGTGCACCAGGGTTGGGCGGCGATCCACGCCAGCACTTCCAGCGCGTCATCCTGCTCCTGGGGCAAGTACTCGTCGTACAGGATGCCATCCGAGTCGCCGCTGCCGCGCATGTCCACGCGCACACAGGCGTAGCCGTGCCCGGCGAAATAGGGGTGCATCAGCGCATCGCGCTGGGCGGTGCCGTCGTTTTTGCGATACGGGATATATTCGAGTATCGCCGGGACGGGGCGGGTCTCGGCGTCTTCCGGCAGCCACAACCGCGCCGCCAGCCGGCAGCCGTCTGACATGGGAATCCAGGTGTTTTTTATCTCGCGGATGGTGTGGGGAAATTCTGTTTTGATGATCATAAACAACCTTTCAAGGATTGCATTTGCCCGATTTCCTGGATCAAGAACGGCAAATTGGGCCTGGTGAACGAGAGTTCAGGCGCAGGAATGCGCTGATGTTTGATGTCAGGAGGAATGTGTTTGTGGTGCGGGTCGGTCGCAGAAAGAGCCGGGTTTTGAGGATGGGGCTGCGAATCATACCAATACAGCTTTTCGTCGCCGCGCCAGGCTTCATAGCCATAACTGACGATTCGCCCAGGACCGTCTGCAAAAGAGAGCTTTTCGCGCACGACGAGACGACAGTTTCCAATCTCAATTTCACCGCTCAGACGCGCAGCCCCTGCACCCTGCCGAATGACTGTCAAGGTCGAACGGCGCACGGCAGGGTAACGCCCCTGGAGAGTGTAAACAAAGCGCTCGTATTCAGATAGCGACTGGAAGGGGTTCACGGCGGGCTGTGCGTCCAATCAAATGAGAAAGGCTGGGGATGGCTTTCTGCTGCAACAATGTCTGGATCGCCTGGCGATACAAGGCCTGGCGTTGAAGTAGTATCTCGTAGGCGCCGGCCCATTCGCTCCAATCCAGCACCCAGGCGTCGTCTTCTGGCTCTTCACCCCGTTGGTAGGCCTGGTAGAAAGTCTCGGTCAGCACGCCATACTTGCGCTCAAAGGTCAACAAATCTTCTTCCATCGCGTGAATATCTTGAAGGATTTCCTCGAGGGTCATCGCACCCATTCCTTTCCCAAAGCGACTCGGAAAAATTATAACTGGGTCCTGTAGACCCGTCAAGTGACCACGTAAGGAATGGAACGCTGGATCAATGACATGGCGAGTTTTTACACAAGCCCGCCCTGCACCCGTTCGGGAAAGTGGCACGCAGTTAAATGCTCGTCGCCCGCGACGGGGTGTAGCAACGGGACCTCGGTCGCGCAACGGTCCTCGGCGTAGCGGCAGCGCGGATGAAACGGGCAGCCCGGCGGCGGATTGCGTGGGCTGGGGATTTCACCTTGCAACACAATGCGCCGGCGCTGGTCGCGCACGCGCGGGTCGGGTATCGGGATGGCCGACAACAGCGCTTCGGTGTAGGGGTGTTGGGGTCGCGTGAAGAGCGCGTCTGTTTCGGCCAGCTCGACCACTTTGCCCAGATACATCACGGCCACCCGGTCGGCGATAAAGCTGATCACGTTCAGGTTATGCGTGATGATGATGTAGGTCAGGTCCAGCTTTTCGCGCAGGTCTTTGAGCAGGTTCAGGATGCCTGCCGCCACCGACACGTCCAGCCCGGCGGTCGGCTCGTCGGCCACCAAAATGTCGGGGTTGAGGGCCAGCGCGCGGGCGATGCCCACCCGCCGGGCCTGGCCGCCCGAAAGCTGGTTGGGGTACTTGTCGGCCTGTTCGGCTGACAGACCGACCATGGCCAGCAGTTCGTCCACTTTATGCTCGTCCACCGGCGCGCCGTGGATCTTGAACGGCTCTAGCAGCATGGCCGAGACTTTCATACGCGGGCTGAGGCTGGAGCTGGGGTCCTGAAAGATCATCTGCATACGGGCGCGCATGGGGCGGACTTGCGATTGGGGCAGATGCGTGATTTCTTGGCCTGCGATGAGGATCGCGCCAGAGGTGGGGTTTTCCAGGCGTAAGATGGTGCGCCCCAGGGTGGTCTTGCCCGAGCCGGATTCGCCGACCAGCGCCAGCGTCTCGCCGCGCCGGACGGCGACGTCTACCCCGTCCACGGCGCGGACGACGCCCCCTTTTTGACCCAAAATCTGGCCCAGCAAGGCCACGTGGTCGTGAAAGTGCGTGCGTAATTGTTGCGTCTCGACCATGACCTGGGCCGGGGTCCCAGCGCTTTTGCCTATCGCCGCTTGTTCCGCGTCGGCCGGCGCGGGGGCTGCCGTGGGCTGGGCGCCTGCCCAATCCGGGCGGTAGGCAAAGCACAACACCTGCTGCTGCTCGACCTGGGTGTAAGATGGCTCGGCGATCAAACACGCCTCACGGGCATAGTCGCAGCGGGGCGCAAATTTACAGCCGGCGGGCAGATCTTTCAAGCTGGGCACGCGCCCTGGAATGGTCGTCAGCCGCTCGACGCGCACGTTGCGCGAGGGATGCGAGCGCAGCAGCGCCTGTGTGTAAGGGTGGCGAGGCGTCTCAAAGATGCTGAACACGTCGCCCGCCTCGACCACGTTGCCGGCATACATCACGATAACCCGGTCGCACAGTTGAGCCACCACGCCCAGGTCGTGGGTGATGTACAGGATGGCCGTGCCCAGCTCGTCGCGCAGGCCGCGAATCAGGTCGATGATCTGGGCTTCTAGCGTCACGTCCAGCGCCGAGGTCGGCTCGTCGGCGATGAGCAGGGCCGGGTTGGAGAGCAAAGCCATAGCGATCATGATGCGCTGGCGCATGCCGCCGGAGAACTGGTGCGGGTAGGCTTGAATCTGGCGGGCCGCATCGGGGATGCCGACCCGCTCCAACATTTTGACCGCGCGCTCGCGCCAGGTCTGGCCTGCGTGACCGTTGCCTGCCCCGTGCGCCCGCAGGGCATCTACCATCTGTTGCTCGACGCTGAACACGGGGTTGAGGCTGGTCATGGGGTCCTGAAAAATCATGGACATTGCCTTGCCGCGCAGTTGGCGCATGTCCTCCTGGCTCAATCGGCGCAAGTCCTGACCTCCAAAAAGGACTTTACCACCGGTCATCGCGCCGTTGGGCGGCAGCAGGCGCATCATGGCCGAAGCGACGGTGCTTTTTCCGCAGCCCGACTCGCCCACGACGCCGACGATCTCGGCGGGGTGCACTTCGAAACTCACGTCGCGGATGGCCGTCAGAATGCCCTCGCGGGTGTGGTACTTGATTTCCAGGTCCTGGACTTGCAGGATGGGGGGCATCAGATACCTCGGGTTCCCGACAGGCGCGGGTCGAGCACGTCGCGCAGCGTCTCGCCGAATAGCGTAAAGCCCAACGTGGTGATGACGAGCGTCACGCCGGCCCAGGTAATGGGCCATGGGGATTGGCGGATCACATTAAAGCCGTCGGACAGGATCACGCCCCAGGAAGGAGTCGGCGGGCGCACGCCCATGCCCAGGAAGGACAATCCGGCCTCGAAGGTGATGACGACGGGCAGGTCCATCGCCGCCAAAATGAGCAACGGCGGCAGGATGTTGGGCAAAATGTGCACGATGACGATGCGCCAGGCCGGCGCGCCGAGAGAGCGTTCGGCCTCGACGTACAGGTTTTGCTTGGCCGAGAGCACCTGGGCGCGGGCGATGCGGGCGTAACCGGGGATCCAGGCCAACCCGATCACGACGACCACGTTGGTCAGACTGGGGCCGAGCAGCGCCAGAATCGTCAGGGCCAGCATGACGCCGGGGAAAGCCTGGATAGAGTCCATTATCACGATGATGACGTTGTCCACGGTCCCGCCGAGATAGCCTGCCACCAGCCCGAGCGCCAAACCGCCCGCCAGTGCGACGCTCACGGCCGGTAGGGCCACGCCCAAAGCGATGCGCGAGCCATAGATGAGGCGCGAAAGCAGGTCGCGCCCCACGTGGTCGGTGCCGAGCAGGTATTTGCCGGACGGACCTTGCAGCAGGCTGGGGATGTCTTGTTTATCGTAGGGATAGGGCGCCAGCACGTCGGCAAACACCACCAGCAGCACAAAGATGGCAACGATGGTGAATCCCAACGCGCCGAGCGGCCGGCGCAGCACGTCGCCCAGCACGGGGAGGCGGTCGAGGAAGCTTTGCAGCCGATTTTTGGGTCTGGATACAAATTCCATGGTTAGCCTCGCACGCTGTCGAACTTGATGCGTGGGTCGAGATAGGTGTAGACGACGTCGGCCAGCAGGTTGGCGGCCACGAACAGAAACGCAATTACCAGCACGCCGGCGCGGACCATGGGAAAGTTGCGGGCCTGGATGGCCTTGTAGACCAGCGTGCCCATGCCCGGCCGGCTGAAAATCAGCTCTACAAACACGGCCCCGCCCATCAGGTTGCCCAGACCCACTCCCAGCACGGCGACGGTGGGGATGAGCGCGTTTTTGAGCGCATATTTGTAGTAAATCCGGCGCTGCGACAGACCCGCCGCCATGGCTGCGCGGATGTAGGTCTCGTTGAGCACTTCCAGCAGACTGGCCCGGACCAGGCGGGCCAGGTAGCCCACCCAGGTGATCGCCAGAGCGATGGCGGGCAGGATGAGATGCTGAATATAATCCCAGGTGTCGCCCTCGCGCCCGACGCCGATGGCGGGCAAAGCTCTGAGTTCTACGGCGAACAGGAGTAGCAGGAACAGCCCGCCCACGTAAGAAGGGACGGTGATGAAGGAGATCGAGATCAGCGCGGTGATGCGGTCGAGCCAGGAATCGGGGTGGGTGGCCGAGTAGACGCCCAAAGGCAGGCCGATCAGCACGGCCAATCCCAGGCTGGCCCAGGCCAGAATCAGGGTGTGGGGCAGGGCGCTGCCAATGAACCGGCTGATGGGTTGGCCGGTGATGATGTCTTTGCCAAAGGTGCCGCTCAGCACTTTGGTCAAAAAGCTCCACACCTGTTCGGGGACCGATTTATCCAGGTCCATCGCGGCGCGGGTCTTGGCGATCAGGTCGGGGTTGGCGCGGGGACCGAGCAGAATCTTGGCGGGGTCGCCGGGCACAATGTGCACCACCAGCGACAGAAAAGTGATGACCAGCAAGAGCACGATGAGGGTCATGAAAAGTCGTTTCAAGAGATAGACTTGCACCGGGCGCGACGCTCCTTTCTCACAGCCGTCGAGCTGAGTTATAGTATAACGAGCCGCCGGTGTCAAGCGTGCGGCATCACAGTGCATGTGCGTTCAATCAGCGGGCGGCGCCGATCAGCGTATCGAGTTAGTTCTTGGTACGAAACGTCGCCGGAGGCCTGGCTTTAGCCGGGAAACCCCCGCTGAAGCGGAGCCTCCGCCCTGTTTTGCACCAAAAACGAGTTACAAGGGTTGCTGGGGCCTGCGCACGTTTGCAGGCCCCAGCGTCCAGCAGCAGCAGCGTTGTCAAAAACTAGTCTTCGGCCTTGAAGGAATGATATTGCGGCGTGCCATGAGGCGTCGTCGCCGGCAGCAGGCCGGGCTTGTAGGCATACGTCATGACGCCGTGCGTGATCCACACGGTCTGAGCGGCCTCATCCCAGATCTTTTGCATCTCGATGTAGAGTTGAGCGCGTTCTTTTTCGTCCAGGGTGGTGAGGGCCTGGTAGTGCAGCTCATCGTAGCGCTCGTCGCACCAGCTTTGGGTGTTCCACACCGCCACCTGGTCGCAGGTGAACCACATCGTGGCCCAGGTCGGGTCGGGGTTCATCGAATAGTTGCTGGTGAGCAACTGGTTGTTTTTGGCGGCTTCTTCACCAAAGCTGAGCGTCCAGTAGCTATTGGAATCCATCGGGTTCAGCTCCAGGTTGATCCCAATGTCTTTGAGGTTCTGCTGCACGATCTCGCCCCAGGTGCGGTATTCACTGGTGTCTTGCAGGTCGAGGCGCAGGTCGAGGCTTTCGAGTCCGGCCGCGGCCATGTACTCTTTGGCCTTTTCCACGTCGCGCTCATAGCAGGGGGCGTCTGCCCAGTAGCCCACGAGACCTGGCGGGATCAGGGCGCATTCGCGCTCGGCCTGGCCCAGGTAGGTCGCCTGCAAGATGCTGGGCACGTCGATGGCATAGATGATGGCCTTGCGCACGTTGATGTCTTGCAGCTTTTCATTGGCGACGTTCAGTGCGATCCAGCGATAGCGCAGCGAGGGCTTTTTCCAGACTAAAAAGTCGGGGTTGCTCTCAAAACGCTCCACCGAAGGCAGGCTGATGCGCGTCCAATCCAGCTCGCCCGCTTCGAGGGCCACTTCGGCCGCCTTGTCGTCTTCGATCCAGATCAAGTGAATTTCGTCATAGTATGGCTCTTCGCCAAAGTAGTCGGGGTTCTTTTTGAGGATGACCCGGTCTTGCGGGCGCCACTCGTCGAAAATATAGGGACCGGTGCCGATCATGTTGGTGGCCATGCCTTCCAGACCGACCTCTTCGGCCCATTTTTTGGACAGGATAGTGCCGCTGCCCACCGGCAGGGTGGAGGTCCACAGTGGGGCAAAGGGTTCCTTGAGCACAATTTTTCCGTTGTACTTGTCGATGATCTCTACGTGGTCCAGCGTGGCCCAGTCGTCGGCGTATACAGCGTCCAGATCGGGATCGATGAAGCGTTCAAAGGAGAACTTGACGTCCTCGGTGGTCAGCTCGCCGTAGCCCTTGTGGAACATGACCCCTTCTTTGAGCTTGAAGGTGATCACCAGCCCGTCTTCCGATTGCTCAATGGACTCAACCAGCTCGTTGCAGATATCGTAAGAGTTGGGGCAATAGCGCACCAGGCCGTTGGTCACGGCGTTGGCGACGACGGTGTCGTTTTCAGAGATCTGGAACGCGGGATCCATGTTTTGGATGTCGCTGTACAGCCGCACACGCAGCACCTTTGGCTCGGCGGGTTTTGGCGTTTCGGTGGGGGGGGGCGGCGGCTGCGTGGCTTCTTCAGATTTAACGGTCGGCGCGGGCGGTTCGGTGGCTTTTTCCTCCTCGCCGCCGCAGGCCGTTAGCAGCAGGCTCATCACGATCAACACACTCAAGAGCGACCATAGGATACGTTTGGTCATTTTACCTTCCTCCTTTGCATGAAAAACAAGAAATTGTCGCCTGTGCGACCCATTCGCTTTTCTCTGATCTCATCACCTCCTCGCAGAACCCGAGTAGGTCAAGATGCCATCTTGCCTACATTCTCAATTCCTCACCAGCTCGCGGCGTGCGCGGGCTATGATGTCGTCCAAATGACGGCCCACGTCGGCGGGCAACGGTTCGACGTGGTGCGTGCGCAACAATTCTCTCGCGCGCTCGCGGGCGCGTTCGACCACGCCAGGCGCGGCGTCATCAGTGGCGTCGGCGCGACTGCTGACTCGAGGCGTCCAAATCGCACCTTTGCGCATCTGTTTCGCCGTGTGCAGCTCGCCCAAAAAGACGCCGTCGCGGGGGATGACAGTTTTCATCACGTCAAAAGCCAGCGTTTCCTGGCTAACCTCGACCCCCGCGATGATATGCTTTATCAATCCCACCATCTCGTCGTCAATAACGGCAATTTCTAAACTGCCGGCCAGTCCACTGGCCGCCCCCCCCACCCCCGACAGAATGTCCACCCCGGCCAGGGCGGGGATCATGGCGTTGGCCAGCCGCTCGTAGGCGAACTGCGGGTCGAGCCGGTTGGCGCTGGTGCACAGCCCGTAGGCGTCACATGGCAGGCCCAGTCGGCGGGCCAGTTGTCCGGCGCATGCCCCGGCCATACCCACCTCTGGCCCGCCCCAGGACGAGACGGCCGTGCGCAAATCGATGGGGTTGACCCGCGAGCAATAGACCACCGGCAGGCCAGGCCACACGGCGGCGACGATGACAAAGCTGGCCAACACCTCGGCGTGCTGCTGGGCCAGCGCGCCGGCCAGCGTGATGGGGCCGGTCGCGCCCAACGACGGCGCGGGCAGCGCGTGAAACGGCGTGCCTGATTCGGCGACGGCCATAATCGAAGCCGTTACGTCGTGGGTGAACGTCAATGGGCTGACCGGCGAGACGCTGATGGACATGGTCGGGTGGGACCGGTAGGCCTCCATTCCGCCGCAGCAGGCCGCCGCCATCTCGACCACATAGGGCACGTATTCAGGTTTTTCGATGGCCGCCGATGAAAAGGGCTTGCGCGTGTGGCGCAGCACGACTTCGGTCGAGGCCACGGTCAGCAGCGCGGGATGCACGTCTTGGGGGCCAAACAGCGGGATCACCACGTCCACGTGGGGCAGCGCGTCGAGCAAACGGGTGACTTGGGCCGCATCGTGCAAGGTGGCCGGGCGGCGTTGGCCGGTTTCCAGGTCGTAAATAAAGGGTGGGCCGCCGCTGTTGTGAAAACGGACTTGCCCGTCGCCAAAACTAAACGCGGGCGAGCCGTCTTTATTGTAAAACTCGGTGTGCGAGGTGAGGTTGTCCAGCGCCCAATGCACGACCTCGCGCGGGATAAAAACGCGCCCTTTTTCTACCCGGCAGCCGCGCCCGTGGAGCATCTCGGTCGCCCTGGCGTGCTGAAGTGAGATACCCACCTCGTCCAGCAGGCGATAGGCGGTTTCTTCAATTTGGTCCAGCGCCACGTCCGAGAGAACTTGGAGCCTCAGCCGGTTTTCGAGCATGGGTTATCAATTCCCTTTATTCACCGCAGAGACGCAGAGCCGGAAAAACCACGGCGCGTTCTGCGTCTCTGCGGTGGTCAAGATTTTATCAATTCGCGGCGCGCCCGGGCCATAATGTCGTCCAGGCAGCGGATGACGTCTTCCGGTAACGGTTCGACCTCATGGGTCTGGAGCAGTTCTCTGGCCCGCGCCCGCGCCCGCTCGACCACGCCCACCCCACCGTCGCTGGTCGAGGTGGTGCGCTCACTCACGGTGGGAATCCAGATGGCCCCTTTGCGCACCTGGCGCACGGTGTGCAGCTCGCCCAAAAAGACGCCGTCGCGGGGAATCACTTCGCGCATCACGTCAAAGGCCAATGTCTCGTCGTTCACGGCGCAACCTGCCAGGACGTGCTTGATCAGGCTGATGATTTCGTCGTCGATCACGGCGATATCCAGCCCGCCAGCCATTACACTGTCGGTGCTGCCCACGCCCGACATGATGTCAATGCCGGCCAGCGCCGCCGGAAAGGTGTTGGCGAGCTTTTCGTAGGCGAATTGCGGGTCCATCCGGCTGGAACTGGTGCACAGGCCGAAGGAGTCGCAGGGCAGGCCCAAGCGGTGCGCCAACTGGGTGGCGCACACGGCCGTGACGCCGATCTCTGGCCCGCCCCACGACGAGACCGCCGTGCGCAGGTCAATGGGGTTGATGCGCGAGCAGTAGGTCACGGGCAGGCCGGGCCGCACGCAGGCCGCGATGACGAAACTGGCCAGCACTTCGGCGTGTTGTTGGGCCAGCGCCCCCGCCAGCGTAACCGGCCCGGTCGCGCCCAGCGAAGGCGCGGGCAACGAGTTAAAGGGCGTACCCGACTCGGCCACGGCGATGATGGTGGCCGTCACATCTTGGGTAAACGTGAGCGGGCTGACCGGCGAGACGCTGATGTACATATTGGGGCGAGCCTGATAAGCTTTCATTCCGCCGCAGCAGGCCGCCGCCATCTCGACCACGTAGCGCACGTCTTGGGGCCGGTCGATGGCCGCCGCCGAAAAGGGTTTGCGTGTGTGGCGGATGAGCGCGTCGGTGGAGGCCACCGCCAGCAGATCGGGCGGCGCGTCTTGCGGCCCCAGCAGCGGGATCACCACGTCCACGTGAGGCAAGGCGTCGAGCAGGCGCGTGGCATCGGCGACGTCTTGCAACGTGGCCGGGCGCCGCCGGCCATCCAGGTCGTAGAAAAAGGGCAGACCGCCTGCGTTGTGAAAACGCAACTGCCCACTGCCCAGGCTGAAAGCCGGCGAGCCGTCGCGGTAATAAAAATCGTTGTGCGGCGTGACATGGTCCAGCGCCCAAACGACGACGTCGCGCGGGATGTATACCCGCTCTCGTTCCAGACGGCAGCCGCGCCCGTGCAACATTTCGGCCGCCCCGGCGTGCTGCAGCGCGACGCCTACCTCGTCCAGCAAACGGTAGGCGGTGTCTTCGATCCGGTCGAGGGCCTGGTCAGACAGGAAGCGAAGCTGGTGCTCTGACATAAGCGGGCGTTCCTTTTCTGATAGAACGATGGACAGAGGGAAAGAGCAAGGATGGATGGAGACGCGACCCTTTTGTTTAGAATAAACCGGCTTGGACAAACTGGCAACGCCCGAAAGCGGGAATCGGGTTCACCAGAAAGGGGTATTTAGCAGAGGTTGGATTACCACAAATGTGGTAACGTGCGACTAACGTGCG
>DAOTXN010000002.1:0-55239 GCA_034435435.1 Anaerolineae bacterium
CCCCTGTGCAAGTTGTCGTCTCATCTTGACTACGTTGGAGTATTCTGCATCACGACAATCGCGATTTGGCTTGAACAACGATTATGGCGTTTTCTGGAGTGGAAGCAACTCACTATACCGTAATTTCAGAGCAGGATATTATATACAGGAGCAACGTAAAGAGCAATGTCTGGCTGGTGGACAGGTGTGACGTTGCTTGTTCTGCGCCGTGCTCTGCCGTATCATTGGCGGTGCGGGGGACGCAAGAGAGAGGCTCAAAGATGGTGCACGAACGAGGCGAGGCCCAAGCCGGTTGGACCATCCTGATCGCCGAGGACAACGAGTCGCTGGCGGCGGCGATGGCTGAGACCTTGGATTTGCAGGGCTTGAAAACTGTCCTCGCCGACGATGGTGAGCATGCGTTGGTCATGGCGCATACCTTGCAGCCAGACTTGATTTTGCTCGACGTGACGATGCCGGGGATCTCGGGTTTGGAGGTGTGTGAAAGGCTCAAGAGCGATCCCGCGTTGAGCAGCATCCCTGTCATCTTTGTGACTGCCAAAGCCGAGCACGCTGACCGGTTGAGAGGGATGGCGGCGGGGGCTACCGGCTACCTCACCAAGCCCTTTAGCCCGACGCAGCTCATCGCGCTGGTAGATAAGGTCTTGGGCGGCCACTCGTTTGATTCCGTGGTTGCTCAACCCGGCCCGGCGGACTTGCCGACCGATCAGTTAGTGGTGTATGCCCGCGAACTCAAAGAACTGGTCGAGCAAGAGCGACGCAAGCGACAAGCCCTAGAAGAAGCGTACCAACGGCTAGGTGAACTGGACCGACTCAAGGCAGCTTTTGTGGGCGCCGTCACGCACGAGCTCTTGACCCCCTTTGCGAACATTGGTTTGCCGCTGCAGGTGTTGCTGCGCCAGAGTGAAAGCTTTAGCTCCGAGCAGAAAGAAACACTGGACGAGTTGGCAACCGAGCTATCCCAACTCCATCGGTTGATCAACGGCGTGGTCAAGTTTGCCGGCCTGGTCAATCGGCAGCGCGATCCGCATCCTGTTTCCGTGTTATTGAGTCATATTGTTCCTCCAGCGGTGGGGCCAGTGGCGCTTTTGGCTCAGTCGCGCGCTGTGGACCTGCGTGTATGGGCCTCTCACACCTTGCCTCCTGCCTACGCCGATCCTGAATTATTGACCGAGGCCATCTTTCAGATGTCACACAACGCCGTCAAGTTCAACGTTCCTGGCGGCGCAGCCCGCGTGCGAACCTACGAACTCGCCGGGCACGTGTTGATCGAAGTGACCGATACAGGCGTCGGTTTGACGCCACAACAGTTAGAGATTTTGGGCGAACCGTTCCAACAGAGCGCCGACGCGCTGCGGCGTGGTCAAGAGGGATTGGGCATCGGGTGGACCTTTGTGCGCTATGTAGCCCAGGTGCATGGCGGTTGGACGCGCGTCGAAAGCCCCGGCCCGAACCAGGGCAGCACATTTACATTGGCCTTGCCAATAGATGCTAACGGGCAGAAATAAGAGGTCGCTCCGCTCGACGCCGCTCCTCCAGATCAAGGGGCAGCGAGGGTGTCAGAGGGAGTACGGGTTGAGACAGGAGAGAGAGGGGTAAGACTAACAGGGGTTGGAGTCGGCGATGGCGTGGGTGTAAAGGCGCTGAGATTGGCGACGACGGTCAGTTGCCAAGAAGCCAGCGGTGAACCGGCTTCACCGGGGCGACACAACTCGGCGCTGAGGTTGGTGACGAGAGGGCGGTTGGGGTCGCCCACGGCAATCGTATAAAAAACGTCCGCTGTGAGATCAAAATCGGCGTAACCCAGACCGATCTCTGGTTTGAGACCGGTGTAGAAGCGTTCGGCGCCGCCCGCGCCGCTGATCCAGATTTCGACTCCCGGAATGCCGGCGCCTTCTTGGGTCTGTACGACGATCTCGATGCGCGGCGTGTCACCTACCGATGGGCACACACGTTTCCGTTCTTGCAGCACATAGGGCGGTAGACTGGTGGGTGTGGGACGGCGCGTGGCAGTAGGACGCACGGTTGGGGTAAGACTGGGAGTGCGCGTGGGCGTGGGTGTGAGCGTGGGTGAAGGGGAAGGCGCGGGCGTGTCTGTAGAAAGTGGAGCAACCGGTGTTTCTGTCGCGCTGGCGGTCGGCGTAGGCGGCGGCGGGGTAGGAGTGAAGAACAGGGTTGGCTCGGGTGTGGCCAAATAGATCATCATCGCGTCGCTGCGGGCGCCTAGCGCATCGGACAAAGCGGCCAGGGCGCGGATGCGCGTCGCCGATTTGCCCTCCTGGATATAGCGTTCGGTGAGCTCGGCAACAGTGCGCCCAATTTGAGGGTCGTCCAGCCCGGCCAGGCGATAGAGAGCCTGATCCAGGTCGCCGTCCTGGCGATAAGTCGCAGCGACCAGCAGCGTCCACGTCTCTTTGTGCTCCGGGCGCAAGTCCACTGGGTCGGTGTTGTAAAACTGCACCGGATTCAGTCCCCAGGCGTATCCCAGGCCCGCGGTCAGGCCTAGAGCCAAACCCAACAGCAAAGCCAGCCAACGTGGCCAGCGGCGCTGGCGCTGATTTTCAGGGGCGCCGTTATCCCTATCCGGCTCGAACAGGTCGCTCATGGTTGCTGTCCGTCCAGGTAGGGTTGCATCGGCGTGGTCACGTTGCCCAACGCCTGAGCCAGTCTCACCAGGTAGCGAATGTCGGTGGGGTCGGCGCCGCGCGCGATATACCGCTCGGTGGTCTGGACCACGATGGTTTCGATAGAGCGCGGGGTTTGGGGATCTGAAAGCAGACTCAACAGGTATTGGCTGGTTTCGAGATGCTGCTCCAACGCATACAGCGCCCCGACCATCACCACATAGTCATCCTGGTAGTCGGCGCGTAGGTCATATATGTCGGTGTTATAATAGCTGACCGCCCAAACGTTCCAGCCCACGAAAAGACCCAGGCCGATGCCCAGCAGGATACCAATGATGATCAAAAGTCGTGGATCGAAAATCCAGCCACGCCAACCGTGCACGTTTGCCTCAATCGCTTCGTATAAAAAGAGGGCTGTCCGTCCCCTGGATCAGCCCCTCAACTGCTGGCTCACACCCGAGCAAAGTGGGAGTCGTTGTGGTGCCGGAGGTGGGAATCGAACCCACATGAGCAAAGCTCACACGAGTTTGAGTCGTGCGCGTCTGCCAGTTCCGCCACTCCGGCTTGCTCGTCGCGAAGGATTCAACATCTCATCTTTCACCGACCAGCGCGTATAGTATACACCAGAAGCATTCGCCCGTCAACCTTGCTGGGTCAAGGCTTTTGGAGTACAATCGGGATTTGAGTCACGCCAGACGGTATGCATCGAAATGGACGAGCAAGCCCTTATCCAGGCCGCTCAACGCGGCGATTTGAACGCCTTTAATGAGCTGGTCCTGCACTATCAGAGCCAGGTGTATAACCTGGCCTATCGTATTATGGGGGAGGGGGATTCGGCCGCCGACGCGACGCAGGAAGCGTTCATCTCGGCCTACCGGGCATTGGGCGGCTACCGGGGCGGCTCGTTCCGGGCCTGGCTGATGCGCATCGTGACCAATGCCTGTTACGACGAGCTGCGCCGTCGCAAGCGCCGCCCGGCCAGCTCGTTGGAGGCGCTATATGTGACCGACGCCGCGCCCGAGGCGGAGTATTTCGTCAACGGCGGCGAGCGACCAGAAGCCTATGCCCAACGCCAAGACTTGAACCGCGCCCTGCACGCCGGCCTGCAGACCCTGCCCGCGGACCAGCGGGCGGTGTTGGTATTATCAGACGTGCAAGGCTACGATTATCAAGAGATTGCCGAGATCACCGGGGTCGCATTGGGCACGGTCAAGTCGCGCTTGAGCCGCGCCCGGGCCAGGATGCGCGACTTTATGCTGGAGCGGGGGGAACTATTGCCCAGGGCGTATCGTCTTGAGGGTGAGCTTTAACCACAAATACACCAAGACCCCCAGGTGAGCTTTAAAGAAACGACGAGCCTGGCGTCTTGGTGGTGAGAGAAAAGATGTTCAAGAACCGAAGCCAATGGAACGATGCGCAAATAGATGAATGGCTGTCGGCGTATCTGGATGATATACTCACCGCCGGCGAGCGGGCCAGGTTGGAAACGCGGCTCGAACGGGAACCGGCGCTGCGCGAGCGTCTGGAAGGGCTGCGAATGACGGTCGCTGCGCTGGCGGCGTTGCCAGCGGTGGATGCGCCGCGCAACTTTATCCTCTTGCCGGCAATGGTAGCGCAGACCCGGCCAGCGGCTCGCCCGCGTCGCCGGCAAACCTGGCCGGTGTTTGGCTGGGCCACGGCGGTGGCTACGTTGCTGCTGGCAGTGGTCCTGGCTGGAGATCTCTTTTGGGTCAGACCTGCGCGACGCGCTCAGCCGAGTGACATCGTTGCCCTCGCTCCAGAACCGGCGCTGCGCGAGAGTATGGCGACAGAGACCGAGACACTCGTGCAGGCCGCGCCAGAAGCAGCGCCAACGGGGATGGTAGAGGAAAAGCAGGCGGCGGTCGAAGAAACGCCAGCCCCGGCTGCGGCAGAGCGAGCCGCGGTGACCGCAGAGGCCACCCTCGCACCGCCGCCTATGGCTGAGGCGCCGCCCGCAGCGCCGCTGGACACAGCGCAGGCGTCGCTGGCTTTTTCTGCGGCGCTGACGTCTGGCATGGTGATGACAGCGGAAATGCCCCTCGCTGCCGCCCCCACCATCACACTGGCCGTGACTGAGGCCGCAGTGGAGGAAGCGGTAGCGGGGATGCCTTCGCCGTCTCCGGAGCCACTGGTCGTCGAGCAAGCGCCAGAACCCACACTTACCCCTACAGAACAGGGGGCTACCGCAACCCCGGCAGCCGTGGCTGCGCAACCGGCGGGCGAAAACGCCGCACGTGCGGGCGAGCAAGAAGAAGCAAGCGAAGCTCTGCCCTGGCTCCAATTGGTTGAAGCGCTATTGGCGGCCCTGGTCATCGGTTTGGCGGCAGCGACTGGGGTGCTCCGCTGGCGCGAAGCAAAACACTGAAAACCGCTCTTCGAGGCCAAGACGTGGTTCCGTTGCTAGAGATGAATTATTGTCCGCGCTGCGCCCAGGCGTTGGAAGATCGGGTCGTGTTTGGGCGGATGCGACGGGTGTGCCCGGCCTGTGACTTTATCTTTTTCCGCGAGCACAAGGTAGCGG
This sequence comes from Anaerolineae bacterium, assembly GCA_034435435.1. Taxonomy (GTDB): domain Bacteria; phylum Chloroflexota; class Anaerolineae; order S140-20; family S140-20; genus DAOTXN01. Next base: position 5,167 of record DAOTXN010000002.1, read on the forward strand.
CAGCGGCGGTCGTGCCACACAATAATCAGGTGTTACTGGTGCGCCGTACCATGACGCCGGGGCAGGGCCAATGGACCATTCCCGGCGGTTTCGTCGAGTATGACGAGGATCCTCGCGAGGCGGTCGTGCGCGAGGTACAGGAAGAGACAGGCTACCGGGTAAAAGTTGTGCGCCTACTGGATGTCATCTATGGCCGAGAGCACGAGCGCGGAGCGAGTCTACTTGTAGCTTATGAAGCGCGGCTTCTCGACGCTGCCCCGATGCACGCGCTCGACGAGACCGAGGTAGACGCCGCCGGATTCTTTTCCGTGGACGAGCTGCCCCCGATTGCCTTCAAAGCAACGCAGCAAGCTATCATGGCGTGGAAAGAGGATAGGTTGGTAGATGGGTAAATTGGGACGCCCCAATTCCCAATTCCCAACTCACAAATCCCGCCGCCGGAAGCTCCATATTGCCGCCAGCAGCATCACGCCGATGTAGCCCAGCGCAAACGTCACCACCGCCGGCGACGGCGCCCGCCCAAACGTGAATAAAAAGGGCGGCGGACCCTCGTTCACGCTCATAAAGGACGGGATGCTGGGGGCCATCACGTGCGAGGCGCGCCGCCACAGGATTTCGCTGGGCAAGAGCCTGCCCGCCAGCGCGCCGATGTCGGCGGCGGTCCGGCTGTTCAGCACCGAGGCGATTTGTTCCACCCAGCCGCCGACGAACGCCAGGCCATACAGCATAAACACCACCACGCCGTTGGCAATCGTCGAGAGGCGCGTGCCGCCCAGAACGGACACCGTCATCAGCACCATGCCTTCCAGCACGTACAATCCCAGTCCCTCGACCAGGTTGCGCGGCGCATGGCCCGCGATGGCGTACACCGACAGGATGATGCCGCCGGTCAACAAGAGGATGTAAAAAGCCACCATTGCGGCGTGGCCCAGCCACTTGCCGACGATGATCTCCCAGCGGCGCAAGGGTTTGGTGACGATGGCCTGAATGGTGTGCGAGCTGATCTCGCCAGACACCGCACCCACGGTGGTCAAGATGGAGACCAGCACCACCATAAAGTTCACCACGAACAGGCCCATCATCAAGAAAAAATTGACCGCCAGGCTCAACATAGCCTGCTCGCGCTCCTTACCGGCAATCTGGATCAAAATAGAGCGCTTGACATCGTCATAGACCAGATAAAAGCCGAGCGTGAACAGAGCCAAAAAGGCCAGTCCTAATCCGATCCCCAGCCACAACAGACGGCGGCGACGGGCCTCGCCGAAAGTAAAACGCGCAATCGTCCACACGTTCATCCCACCACCCCCTGCTCACCGACGATGCGCACAAACATCTCTTCCAGCGACAGCCGCCGGGGGGTCAGCGCGTACAGATCGACCCCCTGGCCTAGCAGCCAGCGGGCCATGGCGGGCAACTGCTCTTCGCCCTGCACGAACAGCGTGACCTTGTCGCCATCGGCGTGGGCGTTGTGGCCGAACTGGTTCAACCCTTCCAGCAGTAGCGGTGTGACTTGTCCCACGCGCAGCTCGACTTCGGTATCCCCCTCAATCATCGTGCGCAGGTCGGCTACCTGCACCACCTGGCCGTGATTGATAAAGGCCACCCGGTCGCACGTCACCTCGACCTCGCTCAACAGATGCGAGTTGAGAAAGACCGTCACGCCCTGGCTACGCTGCTGGCGGATAATATCGCGCACCAGGCGGCGACCGAGCGGGTCCAGCCCCGACGTCGGCTCGTCCAAAAAGAGCAGCTCGGGCCGATTGAGCAGCGCCTGGGCCAGCCCCACCCGTTGCAGCATGCCTTTGGAGAACTGTCCCAGCTTGCGCCGGGATTCGTCCGCCAGCCCGACTAGCTTGAGCAGCTCGGGGATACGGATCCGTCGTTCAGCTTTAGCCATACCGAAAAGCTGGCCGTGTACGTCCAGGAATTCATCGGCCCGCAGCCATTCGTGGAACCGAAAGTCTTCAGGCAAAAAACCCACCTTGCGCCGCACGCGCCAGTCGCCGGGCGGCGCGCCCAACAAGCGGGCCGCGCCGGCGCTCGGTCGCGCCAGCCCGAGCATCATCTTGACCGAAGTGGTCTTGCCCGCGCCGTTGGGGCCGAGAAAGCCAAACACCTCGCCCCGCTCCACGCTCAACGTTAGTCCGGCCACGGCCACTTTTTTTCCGTACTGTTTGCGCAGGTTATCGGCAGCGATGGCAGGGGTGGCAGGGTTTTCTGACATGCTCCGCTCCTGAAATTTTCCGGTCAAGTGTAACACAGAGGCAGGGATTCAGCAAGGCGAGCACACCCTGGCTAAACCTAGCATACGCGCACGGGGCGAACGGTTGGGGCATGCGTCAACTGGCGAGTCAATTTGACAAATCGTGACCCAATATGCTTAAATGGGTCACTGCCTGTTTTTGCGCCGGATCAAGGAAAGGAGTCACGTGATGCGTACCGTTGGATCCCTCTTGCAGATCAAAGGCCGTGATGTGTGGTCTGTCGCGCCGGATGCGTCGGTGTATCAAGCGCTCGAGATATTGGCTGAAAAGAACGTGGGGGCGTTGTTGGTATGCGACCGGGGAGAAGTAGTGGGCATCGTCTCGGAACGGGATTACGCCCGGCGGGTCGAGCTGCAGGGTAAAAGCGCGCGGGAAATGTCCGTGGGCGAGATTATGACCCGGCGCGTGGTATACGTGCGCCCCGAACAGACGATGGAAGACTGCATGGCATTGATGACCGAGAAGCGCATCCGCCACTTGCCCGTGTTGGATGAGGACGGTTTGATCGGCGTCATCTCTATCGGCGACGTGGTCAAAGAGGTGATTGCCGAACAACAGTTTATGATCCGGCAGTTGGAGAATTATATCGTCGGCCAAAGGTGAGCTGAATGTCGCGTCTGATTCTGGCCCGGCACTCGCTGCCCGAAATCATCCCGACCCTGCCAGCCAGCCAGTGGCATCTTTCGGACGAGGGCCGGCGGCGCTGCCGGGCGCTGGCCGACGAGCTGGCCGCCTATCGGCCACAGGTCATCGTCACCAGCGCCGAACCCAAGGCCGTGGAGACAGGGCAAATCGTGGCCGACCGACTGGGCCTGCCGTGCGAGGTGTCGCCGGGGCTGCACGAGCATGAGCGACCGGAAGTGGTGTTCGGAACCAGGGAGCAATTCGAGGCTTCCGTCGCCGAGTTCTTTGTCCGGCCCGGCGCGCTGGTTTTCGGGGCTGAGAGCGCCGACCAGGCCCACGCGCGTTTTCGTAGAGCGGTCGACGACGCGCTGGCGCAGTACCCTGAGCGGACCGTGGTTATCGTGACTCATGGCACAGTGATGACGCTGTTCGTGGCATGGGCGAACGAGTTGGAGCCGTTTCCGTTTTGGCAGCGTTTGGGTTTGCCTGCGTTCGTCGCGCTGTCTCGACCTGACTTTGCGCTCGAAAGCGTTGCCGCACACGTCTAAAGCAGTTCCTTCCCTTGTGTCTTGGAACCTTTGTGGTAAAGAAAGGAAGTGATGTGATGCTCCCCACCAAAATCGTCGTCATCGGCGCGGGCAGCGCCATCTTTGGACTCAACACCCTGGCCGCTTTGATGCGCAGCGAGCGACTGCGCGGCAGTCACCTGGCGTTGGTAGACATCAACGCCGCAGCCCTGGCGAACATGAGCCGATTAGCCGAACGACTCAACCGCGAATGGGACGCGCAGATGAGCCTCAGCACGCACATCCGTCACGCCGACGCCCTCCAGGACGCCGAGTTTGTCGTGCTCTCTATTGAGGTCTCGCCCCGCGAGGCGCTGTGGCGCTCCGATTACGAAATCCCGCTCAAATACGGTGTGCGCCAGCCCTACGCCGAAAACGGCGGGCCGGGCGGCTTTGCCCACGCCGCCCGCAACATCGGCCCGGTGATGCAGATCGTGCGCGATATGGAAGAGCTTTGTCCTGCTGCCTGGCTGATCAATTTCACCAACCCGATGACCCGCATCTGTGACGCCGTGGCCCGTTACAGCGACATCCGGGTGGTGGGCCTGTGCCACCAAATCGGTGTCGGCTATGCCATGGTCGGGCTGGCCCTGGCCGACTATCTCGGCATCAGCGTGCCCGAGGGTTTCACCGACACCCACGCCTCGTTGCGCACCATCCCGCCCCGGCACGTGGTGGGCCGGCAGGCGCTGGAACGACTGGACATCCAGGCTGCCGGCTTGAACCACTTTACTTGGATGCTCGACGTGCACGACCGGCGCACGGGCGAGGACCTGTACCCGCTGTTTGCTGAACGCTGGGCCGCGTTCGATCCGGCCTTTGAGCCGCTCACCCGCCGCATGTTCGAGGTCTTTGGGTGGTTTCCCATCCCCGGCGACGAGCACTTGAGCGAATATCTGCCCTGGGTCAGCGACCCCCATACCAGGCCGTGGGAAAAATTCGACCTGACGTTGTACGAGTGGGACGTGTGGGAACAATATCGGGATGCCGGACACGCGAGCATCGCCCGCATGGCCGGCGGCGAGGCCGAGGTGGCCCACCTGCGCGACGCCGACAGCGAGGGCGCGCTAGAGATGATCGAAAACATTGCCGGGGCGACGCCGCACTACCACCTGGCGGTCAATCTGCCCAACGTAGGACAAGTTGGCAACTTGCCCTACGGAGCCATCGTCGAGACGCCGGGGCTGGTCAGCGGGGCGGGCGTGCAAGGGGTAAACGTCGGGGCGTTGCCGGAGCCGATTGCCGAGCTATGCCGCCGCGAGATCGCGGTGGCGCAACTGGGCGTGGACGCCGCCGTCAACGGCGACCGCCGGGCCGCGCTGCAGTGCATGCTGCTCGACCCGGTCATCACCGACGTGGACGTGGCGCAGCAAATTCTGGACGACTATTTGCTGACCTATCGGGAACACCTGCCCCAGTTCTGGAAATAAGCTCTCAACCAGCACAGGATTCTCACCACCAAGACACCAGAGGGCGCAAAGGCTTTTTGGATTTTCTTTGTCTTGGTGTCTTTGTGGTAAGAAAGGACATGATGGAAAAACTGATCATCACCGTCGCGCCGACCGGCAGCGTGCCCACCCAAGCCATGACCCCCTATGTGCCGGTGACGCCGGAAGAGATCGCCGAGACGGCCGTGCGTTGCCGCGAGGCGGGGGCCAGCGTGTTTCACGTGCACGCCCGCGACGCCGCCGGTCAGCCGACGCTGGACCCCGATGTGTTCGCCCGGATTCACGAGTTGGTCACGGCCCGCACCGACCTGATCGTGCAGATTTCTACCGGCGGGCGGGCCGGGATGGACCCCGAGGCGCGCGTGGCCGCCGTGCGTCGCCTGCGCCCCGAGATGGCCTCGCTGACCACCGGTTCGATGAATTTTCCCGACCGGGTGTACGCCAATTCCTTCGCCGAGATTGAATACTTCGCGGCGGCGATGAAGGAGGCCGGCAGCAAGCCCGAAATGGAGATTTTTGAGCCGGGGATGATCGCCAACGCGCTGCTGCTGGTCGAAAAGGGCCTGGCGACCCCGCCGCTGCACTTTGACTTTGTGCTGGGCAGTCGCGGATCCCTGCCCGCCTCGCCCAAGAACCTGCTCTTCCTTGCCGAGTCCATCCCCCCCGACGCCACGTGGACCGTGGCGGGCATCGGGCGCTGGCAGTTGCCGCTGGCGACGCAGGCCATCGTGATGGGGGGTCACGTGCGGGTGGGGCTGGAGGACAACATTTACTACCGCAAAGGGGAACTGGCGGCCAACGAGCAATTAGTAGCCCGCGTAGCGCGGATTGCCGCCGAGCTGGGCCGCCCGCTCGCCACGCCCGCCGAGGCGCGCGGAATTTTGAGGCTCGGTAGATCGAACGTCCGTGACAGCAGGTCTACCGAGTCGGTTGACCCAAAAAACAGACCCAGTTAAAATGGTAGCGGATGGCGCGAAAATTAGCACCCCCAAAATGGTGAGAAAAAATGTCTGCTCTACAAGAACTGATCGTTGAGCTGCATAACCTGGAGCGCGAGCTGGCCCGCTTTGAGGCCCGCTATGGATTGCTGTCGGAGACCTTTTTTGGCTGGTACCAGAGCGGTCAGGAACCGGAGGACCCGGGCTGGGTTCAAGATTTCGCCCTGTGGGCCGGGACCTACCAGCTCAAGCTGCGCCGCGAGGAAAAGTATCGCCTCTCCCTTTTACCGGACCCAACCTGCCATACCTGATTCGAGAGATTGAGCAGTTCTTGAAGCGCTGAGTTGGGCAGCCGGTACACCGCCACTTGCCCATTTCCCCGCCAACGGTGTATAATCGCCACACACAAAAATGCCGAAAAAAGGGGCGGCGCGCCCGTTGCGGCCCGCCGCCTCAACTTCTAACCGCCTCAGGAGGCGGGTATGTCCATTCTAACCCAACTGAACCGCAACCACTGCGGTAAATAGAGGGTGAGGTGTATCAGTTTTTCCTTTTGTGACGCTTGCCATAGCTTAACCGCACCAATTCGAAGGAAGACAAAGGAGCAAAAAGTGAAGAGGAATTTTTGCCCAGCCTACTTGTTGGGAATTGTCAAATCCCCGTTTGCCTGAACAGGTGCTTATGAAGTAACTGCTCAGCCTGTGCAAATATGACAACGAATCAGAGGAACCTGTCCTGAGCCTGGCGAAGGATTGAACGAATCTGTGCCTTCAACTCGATGGCCTGGGCCCCATAGCTGCGCTGACTGTGGTCCAAAGTGATGCGACACCTCACCTGGCTGCAGGGCGAGGGCAGTCCCGGGATAGAGTGAGCAGCCGCCACACCATTCGGTCAATCCCAAAAATTCGTTGTCATATCTCCATCTGAGCAGTAACAACGCGCCCTACAACGTTGAAAAGACACAAACCGAGGGTCTTTTGCCCGCCTCTGCCAGCCGTGTTATAATGCACCCCAGGCCAAACTCGAAGGGAGCTGCGCAATGACCGAAAACGAAAGCACACCTGCACTGGACTTTATCCGCCAGGCCGTCACAGAAGACCTGCGCGCGGGGCGCTTTGAGCGGGTGCACACCCGCTTTCCGCCCGAGCCGAACGGCTATCTGCACATCGGCCACGCCAAAGCGATATGCGTGGACTATGGCGTGGCCGAGGAATTTGGCGGCCTGTATAACCTGCGCTTCGACGACACCAACCCGGTCAAAGAAGAGGAAGAGTTCGTCGAGGCCATCCAGCAGGACATCCGCTGGCTGGGCTTTGACTGGGGCGAGCGGCTGTTCTTTGCCTCGGACTATTTCGAACAGCTCTACGAGTATGCCGTCCGCCTGATCAAAAAGGGCAAAGCCTACGTGTGCGACCTGAGTCCTGACCAGGTGCGCGAGTACCGGGGCACGCTGACCGAGCCGGGGCAGAACAGCCCCTACCGCGACCGTTCGGTCGCGGAAAATCTGGACCTGTTCGAGCGCATGCGGGCCGGCGAGTTCCCCGAGGGGGCGCGCACGCTGCGGGCCAAAATTGACATGGCCTCGCCCAATTTGAACATGCGCGACCCGGTGATGTATCGCATTCTGCACGCGACGCACCACCGCACGGGCGACAAATGGTGCATTTACCCGATGTACGACTGGGCCCACGGCCAGTCGGACTCGATCGAGGGCGTCACCCACTCGCTGTGCGACCTGGCTTACGAGGACCATCGCCCGCTCTACGATTGGTTCCTGGACGAGCTGGAGATTTTTCACCCACGCCAGATCGAGTTCGCCCGCTTTGAGCTGACCTACACCGTGCTCAGCAAGCGTTATCTGAAACGGCTGGTAGACGAGGGGCGCGTTGGCGGCTGGGACGACCCGCGCATGCCCACGCTGGCCGGTCTGCGGCGGCGCGGGGCGCCGCCCACAGCCATCCGCGAGCTGATGGATCGCGTGGGCGTGGCCAAGGCCAACAGCGTCGTGGACGTGGCGCTGTTCGAGCACATTCTGCGCCAGGAGCTGAACCTGAGCACGCCGCGCGTGATGGCGGTGCTGCACCCGCTCAAGGTGGTCATCGAGAACTATCCGGCCGAGCGGGTGGAAGAGATGGAGTGCATCAACAATCCCGAAGACCCCGACGCGGGCGCACGGAGGGTTCCGTTCGGCAAGGTGCTGTACATCGAGCGAGACGATTTCCGCGAGGATGCGCCCAAAAAGTGGTTCCGCCTGTCGCCGGGGGCCGAGGTGCGCCTGCGCTACGCCTACTTGATGACCTGCGTGGACGTGGTCAGAGACGCGCACGGTGAAATCGTCGAGCTGCGTTGCACGGTTGACCCGGCGACCCGGGGCGGCTCGGCCCCTGACGGGCGCAAGGTCAAGGGAACCATTCACTGGGTCTCGGCGGCCCACGCGCTGCCGGCCGAGGTGCGCCTGTATGACCGGTTGTTTAGCAAAGAAAACCCGCTGGACGTGGGCGAGGGCGAGAGTTTTACCGACTTTATCAATCCCGGCTCGCTAGAGGTCCTGACCTCCTGCATGGTCGAACCCAGTCTGGCGCATGCGACGCCGGGCAGCCGCTACCAGTTCGAGCGCCAGGGCTATTTCTGCGTGGACCCGGACTCGGCCCCCGGCCGGCTCGTCTTTAACCGCACCGTGTCGTTGCGCGACACGTGGGCCAGGATAGAACAGGCCCACCAGGGATAAAGAAAAAATCCTGTAAATCCTGTCCATCCTGTCCATACCCCGGTTCTCGAAAGAACCGGGGTTTTCCTTTCTTGACGCGCTCTCTGGCCTACGCTATAATGAGGCCATCTCACCCCACTTCGTCTCGTAACACCCGTATCTCAAAAATTTCCGCCGACAACCAGGGACAGGAGAGAAAAATGGCCAGGGAAATCGTCAGCATCAACTTGGGCGCATCCGAGCGAAACGACGAGTTCACGGCGCAACTGCTGGGCCAGGAATTTCACGTGCGGCGCATCGGTACAGACGGCGACGTGGAACGCGCCCGCCAACTGATCGGTGAGCTGGATGGCAAGGTGGACGCCATCGGACTGGAAGGCATGCGCGCTCGATTTCAAGTCGGGTCCCATCCATTCGTCCATCGGGACATCCAAGCGTTGATGGACGCCGCCCACAGCACACCGGTCGTAGATGGCTCGCACTTGAAAAACACGCTGGAACGCTGGGCCATCCATCGCGTGGCCCGCCGGCAGCGCGACCTGTTCGCGCACCGCCAGGTGTTCGTGCTCTCTGGCGTGCACGACTATGCCCTGGCGCAGGTCCTGAGCCAACTTACCGACCAGATGACCTTTGGCGATCCCGTTTTTCACTTGAACCTGCCTTTTGTGCTCAAATCCTTCAAAGGATTGGAAAGATACGCCCGCTGGGCCATGCCCCGCTTGTGCCGGTCGCCTATTGGCAAACTCTATCCGCCCGGCGCGGACCAGGCCCAGCGCACTGTGCGGGCCGCCAAACATTTCCGCGCGGCCAGCGTCATCGTCGGCGACGGCGCGTATCTGCGCCGCTTTTCCCCTGAGGATTTGAAGGGCAAAACCATCGTCACCCATAGCCTCTCGCCGGACGATTTGGACGGTCTCAAAGCGCGTGGGGTAGAAACGGTCATTTCGACTGTGCCGCCGTTAGGAACCGCTGCGCGCGGCGTGGAGCTCAGCGTCGTCGAGGCCATGCTGACGACGCTGCTGGACAAGCCCGCCGCCGAGCTGGTGGACGACGACTATTTGGAATTGATCGCCGGCTGGGAACTCGAACCCCAGGTGGTCGTGCTGAACGAACCGCCCGACGTGGCCCGCTTTGCCTTTGTCATCCATCCACTCACCACGGAGCACATTTTTAACCACCCCGTGCTCAAATACCTGCGCTTCCTGCCGCGCCCGCTGATCGAGCGCTCCGTCGCCAACGTCCCGCCGCTGTACGTCTCGCGCATGAAAGGGATTCGCTCGACGGCCACAGGCAAGGAAGTAGAGGGCATTTTGATCACCCTGGGCGCGACCCCCCGTGAGTTTTTGCGCCGCAAGCCGGGCTTTACCTACCGGCGGCTGATCGTGGCCTCGCGCATGGCCCAGCGCATGGGGGCCAAGATTATGGGATTGGGCGCGTTCACCAAAGTCGTGGGTGACGCCGGCATCACCGTGGGTCAAAAAGCCGACATTGCCATCACCTCTGGCAACAGCCTGACGGTGGCCGCGACGCTCGAAGCCGCCAAGCAAGCCGTGATCAAGATGGGCGCCACCGACCTGACCAGAGGGCGGGCTGTGGTCATCGGCGCGACCGGGGCCATCGGCGCGGTGTGCGCCCGCTTGCTGGCCCAGGCCATTCAAGACGTGGTGCTGATTGCCCCGCGCCCCGAAAAGCTGATCGAGCTGAAAAAGACCATAGAGGCCGAGACGCCCGGGGCGCGCGTGGTCATCGCCACCGACGCCGGGCCGCACCTGCCCACCGCCGACCTGGTCGTGACGACCACCACGGCCATCGGCGAAAAGGTGATTGATGTGCTCAAACTCAAGCCCGGCTGCGTGGTGTGCGACGTGGCCCGCCCGCCCGACGTGACCGAGGACGACGCCCGGCTGCGCCCCGACGTGCTGGTGATCGAGTCGGGCGAGGTGCTATTGCCCGGCGAGCCGAACTTTGGCTTTAACATCGGCCTGCCGCCGGGCGTGGCCTACGCCTGCCTGGCCGAGACGGCTCTGCTGGCGATGGAAGGCCGGTTCGAGAATTTTACGCTGGGCCGCAACATCGAGATGGAGCGGGTGAAAGAAATTTATCGCCTGTTCAAAAAGCACGGCCTGCAACTGGAGGGGCTGCGCAGCTTTGGGCGCTACGTCAGCGACGAGGACGTGGCCCGCAAGCGCGAGCTGGCCGACGAGCTGCGCCGCAACCCGGAAAAACTGGAGGCGCTCGTCGCCGGGGCCGCCCATGGGCGACGGCTCCGCCCGGCTGCGCCGTCCAGCGCCGGGCGGCTCAGACGGGTCGGGGCGACCCTGGCGGCGGGCGCGGGCGCGGCGACGGTGGCGGCGGGATGGCTGTTGCGGCGGCGCAAGAGAGAATCGTGACCGAAAAATGAAGAGGAGCAGACAACATGAAGATCATCGTTCTGGGCGGGGCAGGCGACATGGCCAGCCGGGCCGTGCGCGAGCTGGCCGCCGAGCCGGACGTGAGCGCCGTCACGGTGGCCGACTATAACATCGCCGCCGCCGAGCGCCTGGCCGCCGAGCTGGGCGACAAGGTGACGGCCACCTGGGTGGACGCCAACGAATACGGCACGCTGGTAGAGCTCATTCGCGGCCACGACGCGGCGGTCAGCGGCATCGGGCCGTTTTATCGCTACGAGGCGCTGGCGGCCCAGGCGGCCATTGACGCCCGCGTGCCTTACGTCAGTCTGTGCGACGACTATGACGGCGCACAGGCGGCGCTCGGATTGGACGAGCAAGCCAAAGCGGCCGGCGTCACGGTGTTGACGGGGCTGGGCTGGACGCCGGGCCTCTCGAACGTGCTGGCCCGTCGGGCAGCCGAGCAGTTAGACCAGGTAGACGCGATCAACGTGGCCTGGGGCAGCAGCGCCAGCGACTCGGAGGGCTATGCCGTCATCTTGCACACGATGCACATTTTCACCGGGGACGTGCCCAGTTTTCTGTACGGTCGGGCGGTGGACGTGCCCGCCGGGAGCGACCGGGAGCGCGTGTTGTTCCCGCCGCCCGTGGGCGAGGTGAATTGTTACCACGTGGGCCACCCCGAGCCGGTCACACTGCCCCGGCGCTACCCCGGCGTGCAGACGGTGACGCTCAAGGGCGGTCTGTCGGAGCAGCCGCTCAACGAGCTGGCCCGTCTGCTGGCGAAACTGCGCCTGACCGACACGCCCGCCAAACTGGATGTCATGGGCCAGATCATCAAGGCCACGCTGCCGCTGTTGAGCAAGCTGGGCCAGCCCGAAAACCCCTGCTCGGCGGTGCGGGTGGACGTGCGCGGGAAAAAAGACGGCGCGGAGCGTCAGATTTCCTACGCCGCGGCGGCGCACATGGCCGAGTTAACCGCTCTGCCGCTGGCCGTGGGCGCGTTGATGCTGGCGCGGGGCAAAGTCAAGCAGCCCGGCGTGGTCGCGCCCGAAGACTGTATCGCGCCGGAGCCATTCCTGGCCGAGCTGGGCAGGCGGGGTGTGCAGGTGGTCGAGATGAGCGGACAATGGCCGGCGCCGGCGACCCCACCTGCACTGCGCGCAGGCGCAAGTGAAGCGGTCCGCCCCTCCCCGGTCAAATGGGTCATAGGAGGCATGGTGGCGCTATTCATTCTGCGGCGACTGCTGCGGCGTTGCTGTCGAGAATGACAGCGCCGTATGACAGGCTCTTGAGCCGTCGCCAAGAGACTCGGTCAGAGATCTCGTTCAACAAAGAAGTGAGGGAGCATGCTATGACTCGACAGGTCATCCTCATCACCGGCGTCGCCGCCGGTTGGGGCGCGCGGCTGGCTGCCCGCCTGACCCAGGAACCGGGTCTGCACGTCATCGGGCTAGACGACATGCCGCCCACGTCAATCGTCGCCGGGCTGGACTTTGTACAGGCCGACGTGCGCAACCCGGCCCTGGCCGAGCTGCTCGCCAGCGAGAAGGTACAGGTCGTGTGTCACCTGAAATTTGCGCCCACCGCCCGACCAAGCCGGGCCGCCTTTGACGTGAACGTGAAAGGCGCAACCAACGTGCTAAATGCCTGCGCCGGGACCGGTGTGAGCAAGGTCGTGCTCAAGAGCAGCACGCTGGTCTACGGGGCGCACGCTGACAATCCGGCCTTTCTGACCGAATCCCACGCGCTGCGCGGGGATCGGCGCTGCGGGACGGTGCGCGACCTGCTCGAAATCGAGGGCTATTGCGCCGGCTGGCGGCGGCAGTCGCCCGACGTGGCGCTGACAGTGTTGCGCTTTGCCAACATCGTGGGATCCTGCCTATCGGCGGCCCACACCTTGATGAGCCGTTTTCTCAAACAGCGCTTCGCGCCCGCGCCGCTAGGCGCTGACCCGTTGCTGCAAGTGATTCACGCCGACGACGTAGTCGAGGCGCTGGCCCACGCCGTCTTGAACGATGCGCCGGGCGTGTTCAACGTGGCCGCCGAGGGCGTGTTGCCGCTGCTGCGCGTGTTGGCCCTAGCCCGCAAACCCTATCTTCCGCTGCCCTATCCGCTGCTGCGGCGGGCGCCTCAACCCTTCCCACCCGCTTATTTGCGCTATGCGTGGGTGGCCGACCTGGCCCGCATGCGCGACGAATTGGGTTTTGCGCCCCATTATACGGCCGAAGAGACCTTGCGCGATTTCGTTGCCCGCGGCCAAACCTCATCGGAAGCGCTGGCTTTTGATGCAAGACGTTTACGTTCGACCGTAGCGCGTAGACTTGAAGGAGAAGAGCATGGCTAACGAGCACGACCAGGAACTGTTCCGTCAATTACTGAAGGAATTGAACGAGCTGAGCGAGCGGGTACAGGCCTTGACGCCTGAGTCGCCGAACGGCCCGCCCCGCTTTTCGCGGCAGCGCCTGCTCAAGCTACTCGAGCAGAACCTGGACCAGATCGCCCCGGGCGCGCGCGAGGGTGTGCTGAAGCAGCTCGGCGGCGTCATCGGCGAGGACATCTTTGATCTGGAGACCTGGAAAGGGCTATGGTTTCTGCTCAGTTATACCGTGAAGACGCAGGCCGACGTGATCCGGCGGCGCTTTACCGGCGAATACGAGGTGGACGAGTGGGGGGTGGATTGGGAGTTTATCGAGACGGTGATCCCCTTCCTGACCTTTATGTACAAGGTGTACTGGCGGGTGGAGACCCGCGGGATGGAAAATATTCCCTCTGACGGGCGGGTGCTGCTGGTGAGCAACCACTCCGGGCAGTTGCCCTGGGATGGGTTGATGATCGGCGCGGCGGTGTGGAACGAGCACCCCGCGCAGCGCCTGGTGCGCACGCTGTACGCCGCTTCGTTCGGCGCGTTGCCCTTTTTCGCGGCGGCCTTGGTGAAGATGGGGCAGGCGTTGGCGACAGTAGAGAACGGTGTGCGCCTGCTGGAACAGGACGAATTGGTGGCGGTGTTCCCCGAAGGGACGCACGGGCTGGGCAAGCTGTACAAGGAGCGCTACAAACTGGCCCGCTTTGGGCGGGGCGAGTTCGCCAAGATGGCTCTGGCGACCGGTGCGCCGATCATCCCGGTGGCCGTGGTCGGCGCAGAGGAAACCTATCCGGCGCTGGCCCAATCGGATGCGCTGGCCCGGTTGGCAGGTGTACCCTATTTTTCCATCACCCCTACCTTCCCCTGGCTAGGGCTGCTGGGGCTAATCCCACTGCCGACCAAATGGACGATTGATTTCGGGGAACCCATCCCGATGGACGAATACGGACCCGCTGCGCGGGAGGCCGCCGACAATTTGTTGCTGCTCTCGCAGGTGACCGGGCAGGTGCGCGACGTCGTACAGGGGATGGTAGACGAGCGGCTAGTCGGGCGGCGGTCGGTGTTTCTGGGATGACAAAGACCCTTTGGGGCCTGTGCATTTATTGACCCCGCTGCCCCAGGGTGTTATAATGTGACGGGTCAATCGTGATTCACGTGGGGGAGGCGATGAGCATAAACACATCGGCGACTGTGCAGGCCAGCGCCCGGCGGTTATTCCCAGATCTGAATCTGGATCAAATATTGGCGGAATTGCTGTTGGAACGGGCGCGCAAAAACCTGATCAAGTACCGCACGCTGGCTCGCCAACTCGAGGCCAGGTATGACCGGGACTTTGAGACTTTTCGACGTGAGGTGCTCAATTCCGAACCGGACTTTCAGACGGAACAAGACTATTTCGACTGGGAGATGGCAGTCACCGGCATCGACGATATGGAAGAGGAAATACAGCGCCTTCAAGCCCTGGCACAATCACAATGAATGCCGTCGAGTTGCTCACTGCTCTCCGCCAGGCAACAAAAACCCGCTCCTACATTGAGCGCCTGGAGCTGCTCGACCACAGCCAGAATCTGCTCAAAGCCCGGCTGTATTTGTCTCCTGAGCTTTTTGTACAAATTTACCGCAACGACCGCTTTGATACGACCAACCTTGTGCTGATCCACAACCATCGACGACTCTACGCCCGCGATCAAGTGGGTGGAGTGTGGCACCGGCATACCAGCGACGCCCTCAGCTTGCACGACACCAGCCCGGAGGGCCGACGATCGATCGACCTGGTCGAGTTTCTGGACGAGGTCGAAAACGTGCTGGCAAAACTAGGCCTGCCCTGACACCGGCGAGAGCTTGTCCCCCTTTTTAACTCGTGTTACAATCTTGACGCCGAGCTACACGCAGGGAGGTGCCTTGTGCAAATCACCCAAGTCGAGATTATCCCTACCGAGTTGAGCTTACGCCTGCCTTACCGCACGGCCTACCACGCCGACGCACAGATGGAGCGGGTGGGGGTGGTGTTCGTCCGCATCGAGACGCGCCAGGGCGACGTGGCCTGGGGCTGCGCCGCCGTTGACCCGACCCTCACCGGCGAGACGTTGGAGCGCGTCACGCGCGTCTGCCGGGCCTGCGCCGACCGCGCCCTCGACCTGAATCCCCTCAACACCGCACACGCCTTGTTGGAGCTGTCCAAATTGACCCAGGGAACGCCCTCGGCTCAGTGCGCGTTCGACATCGCCTTTCACGACCTGCTGGGCCTGGCGGCCCGGCTGCCGCTGTACCGCCTGCTGGGCGGCTACCGCGACCGTATCCAAACCTCTATCACGATCAACGTCGGCTCGGTCCAAGAGACCGTCGAAATGGCCCGCAACCGCGCCCGGCAAGGGTTTCGCATTCTGAAAATCAAAGGCGGTCTCGACCCCGAGCACGACGTGCAGCGGGTGCGGGCCGTGCGTGAGGCCCTGCGCCGCCTCACGGTGCGCCTGGACGCCGAGCAGGGTTACACCGTTCAGCAGGCCCTCGACGTGGCCCGCGCCCTGCAAGACGACCTGGAGATGTTGGAGCAGCCTACTCGGGCCGACGACCTGGACGCGCTGCGCGAGGTCACCGAATACAGCCCGGTCCCCATCCTGGCCGACGAGAGTGTCACCGGACCGCCGTCGGCGCTGCAAATCGCCACCCGTCACGCCGCCAACGGCTTGAGTCTCAAGCTGGCGACCTGCGGCGGCCTGCACTGCGCCCGCCAGATCGACGCCATCGCCCGCGCCGCACAACTGGCGACGATGGTCGGCTGCGTGAACGAGCCGGCGCTGCTCATCGCGGCCGGGCTGGCTTTTGCCCTCAGCAGCCCCGGCGTGCGTTACGGCGATCTGGACGGCCACTTTGACTTGATGGATGACCCTACCGTGCCTGGCTTTCTGTTTCAAGATGGCTGGCTCATCGCCACCGACAGGCCGGGGTTGGGATGTACGGTCGAAATATAAACACGCACGCGGAGAAGACCATGGATCATCC
This sequence comes from Anaerolineae bacterium, assembly GCA_034435435.1. GTDB lineage: Bacteria > Chloroflexota > Anaerolineae > S140-20 > S140-20 > DAOTXN01. The sequence continues at coordinate 21,469 of DAOTXN010000002.1, forward strand.
ATTCCGGGCCGTCTTGTTCGATTTGGACGGCACGCTGCTCGACGCCAATATGGACATCTTTTTGCCGCGTTATTTCCAGGCATTGGCCGCGTGGGTGGCGCACATTATGCCGCCCGAGCGCTTTGTCCCGCACCTGATGCAGGCCAGCCGGGCCATGGTCGAAAACGACGGGCGCGATACCAACGAGGCCGTGTTTGCCAGGCGCTTTTACCCGCTGGCCGGTCACACGCGCGCAGAGATGGATCCGATTTTTCAAAATTTCTACGCCAACGAGTTCCCCAAGCTACGCCATCACACCCGCCGCAAGCCTTTAGCCCGCGCTGTAGTGCAGGCCGCTTTCGACCGGGGCTGCGACGTGGTCGTCGCCACCAACCCGCTTTTTCCGGCCGTTGCCGTGCAACAACGGCTGGAATGGGCCGGCGTGGCCGATTTTCCCTATCGACTGGTCACCACCTACGAAAATTGTCGCGCCAGCAAACCCAACCTGCTCTATTATCAGCACATATGCGAAACCCTTGACCGCGCCCCCCACAATTGCCTGGTCGTCGGCGACGAAGATATGGACATGGTCGCGGCGCACCTGGGCTGTCCCACTTTTCTCGTGCCTGGCCCCCGCACCGACTTGGAACCGAGCACCCCTGAACCCATTTACCGGGGCAGCCTGGCCGAGCTGGAAACTCTGCTCAAAAACACGCCATGATCGAGCATAAACCCCACTATCGGCGCAACTTTGCCGCCTTTACGGGTGACTATGTCAGCTTTGCGCTGGGCATGGCCTTTATCAGCCGCACCACCGTCCTGCCCGAATTTGCCAGCCAATTGACCGAGAGCAAGGTCGTGGTCGGGCTGCTCAACACCGTCGCCGACGGCGCGTGGCTCTTGCCCCAGCTCCTCTTTGCCAACTGCTTGACCGGCAAACGCCGCAAAAAGCCCTATATTATCCTGGGCGCCAGCATTGGCCGGCCTTTTTTCCTGATTTATGCCGTCGCGCTAGGGGTAGGATTGCACCGTGAACCGGGATTGGCGCTGGCGCTTTTGTTCGGCGTGCTATTCATCTTTCTCAGCACCGATGCCCTGGCCGCCGTGGCCTGGTTCGATGTATTGGGCAAGGCCATTCCCGAAAGGCGGCGCGGGCGGCTCATCGGCAGCGGCCAACTCATCAGCGGCTTGCTGTCCATTGGCGCTGGAGTGTTCATTACTGCCTTGCTCGGCGACGCCGGCCCTGTTTTTCCCACCAACTATGCCGTTATTTTCGGAATCGCAGGCGGGTGGTTTTTGTTTTCGCTGTTTTTGTGCAGCCTCATTATCGAGCCTGAAGAAGCTGTAGAGACCGCCCGGTTAGCCTGGCGCGATTATTGGCCGCAGCTCGTCGAAACGTTGCGCCGGGACCGCGCTTTTGTGCGACTCATTGCGGTGCGGCTGCTGGCCGGATGCGATGGTCTGGCGTTGGGCTTTTACATCCTCTTTGCGACGCAAAAGCTGGGTTTGCCGCCCGCGACGGTGGGTGTGTTCACCGCCGCCCAGACGGTGGGACGTATCCTCGCCAGCGTGGGGTTAGGGGCGCTGGCCGAACAGGCCGGCAGTCATCGGGTGATTCGGGTCGCCACCGGCGTGGCAACCACTGCGCCGTTGACGGCGTTGGCGCTGCTGGTGAGCCACCCTCTGCCCTCCACGGCAACTATTCTCGTTTTTGCCTGGGTTTTCGTGGTGATCGGCGTGGTCATCAACGCCGCGATGTTGGGGAACTTTAATTATGTCCTGGAGCTGGCCCCAGTCAACCAGCGCCCGACCTATATCGGTCTGTTCAACACTGTGAGCGGCGTGTTGATCGGTTTGCCTGCGGTGGGTGGGTGGCTGCTACAAGCGACTTCTTACGGCGTTTTGTTTGGGCTAACCGCTATTCTTTTGCTGTCGGCTCACTGGCTGAGCTTGGGTCTGCCGGCGGCAGGGCGCTCTCCGGCAACGCTGTCGGTGGAGTCGGCAGCGTGACCGGCGCACATCGCCGCCCCCGCCTGTCCTGGCCCATTTGGGTCGGAGCGCTCATCTTTGCTCTCGGCGGACTGGCCTTGTGGCGCTGGGGTGCGCCTGTGGTGGCCGTTTTCCGCGACCAGGAGCGCATCCGCGCGTGGATGGCCGATTTCGGTCCCGTCGCGCCATTGATCAGCGTGGCGCTCAGCGCCGCCCAGGTGTTGCTGGCCCCGCTGCCAGGGCAAGTCATCGGGCTAACCAACGGTTATCTGTTTGGCGTGTTCTGGGGGACCGTTTACAGCCTGATCGGCGTCACGCTCGGCTCGGGGCTGGCGATGGGGCTGGGGCGTTGGCTGGGCCGGCCTGTGATCGAGCGACTCGTAGATGCAAACCAATTAACCCGCTGGGACAACCTGGTCAACCGGCGAGGGCCGCTGCTGCTCTTTTTAGTTTTCCTACTCCCTCTGCTACCGGATGATATGGTTTGTTTTGCCGTCGGGCTCAGTTCGCTCTCGATCCCCTTTACGCTGCTACTGGCGACCATCGGCCGCCTGCCAGGGTTGGTCGCCGGCAGTTGGTTAGGCGACCGCGCCGGGCATCTGTCGGCGACCGGCTGGGCGTTGATCGGAGGCGGGGCAACGCTGCTCGCGCTGGTCGTCCTGCGCTACCAGGCCCAGATGCAGGCCGCGCTTTTGCAGTTAGCGGGGCATTTCGGCCCACGTGAGCGCCGCGCCGAATGAATTTGACGCCTGGCCCCTTCTCCGCTACAATCCAAACATCATTATAAACAGCCGAAATCCGATGTCACAACACTACCTGGAAGAAGAAAAAGTGCGTGAAGCCCAAACCCATCTGATCGAGGGCCTGGCTGCCACACGTATGGCCGAGCTTTTCAAGGCCCTCTCCGATCCGACCCGGGTGCGTATCATCTCTGCCTTGAGCCACACCGAGCTGTGTGTGTATGACCTGGCGGCCACGTTGGGCATGAGCCAATCGGCCGTGTCGCATCAACTGCGCTGGCTGCGCGAGATGCGGCTGGTGCGCTATCGCAAAGACGGGCGTCACGTGTATTATGAGTTAGATGACGAGCACATCACGGAGCTATTCCGGGCCGGGTTGGAACACATCACACACGGCTGAACACCCGCGCAAATAGGCTTGTCAGGTTGGGCGCTTTGTGGTAGAATGTGCGCCGTCCGATGGGGGATAGTTCAATGGTAGAACAGCGGACTCTGGATCCGTGAGTCGAGGTTCGAGTCCTCGTCCCCCAGCCTAAACACCAGTAATAGCTTCTAAAACTCGGAATGTCACTTTAGCACAAAGGGACAGGCGGCGATGAGGGCGCCGACGAGAGAACTGACGAAATTAACCATATCGTTATCCAGCCAGTTCCAGCCGCGTTGATGTTTGGTCGGCGCGCCGCAACCGTGCAGAGTCTTTTCGGTCTCTTTGGCGCAGACAGGGCAGTAATAAATGGCCTGCGCGGTCGCTCCTAAAAAGCTGTCGGCCAGCGAACCTGACAATCCAGCCATCAACACAACCGGGACCACCCATTCATACTCTTTGAATTCATTCCCCGCCATCAGAGCAAAGACCAGCGCAACCAACCCGATGGTCAACGCACCGGCGGCGGCGGCCAGTGTGCCCAGCCGCGACACCCCACCCGACGTACCTACCTCGACCACACGCCCAGTGGTGATGAGACGGGGTAGGGTCGGACTGAGCACGCCCAGTTCGGTCGCCCATGTGTCGGCGGTGACAGTCGCCATCGCGCCCAAAAAAGCTGCAAACAAAACTGGCCGATCCCAGATCGCATACGCGACGGCCAACAGCGCCCCCGCGCCGCCGTTGGCCAGCGTTTGCCCCAGGTCGCGCCGGTGACCTTTGGCAAATTTCTCCGCCAGCTCGTGCTTGGCGGCCACTTTGTAATGAGAAAGGACGCTGGAGGAAACAAAGAAAATAATCAGCGTCACACCCCAAACCCAACCACCAAAACCAAAAATCAGCGTGCCCACAAGCATCGCGCCGCCGACCCCGCTGACCGAAAGCGAGCCGCGCCGAAAAGCCAGGATACCAATGGCGCCGCTCAGGAGCAATCCTTGCAACAAAGCGATCAGAGTGGTCAATGGCCGCGCCTAGCCCTTCTTTTCAATACGCCGCAGAAAAGCCAGTGTGCGTTTGGCTGCCGTTTCCCACTCTGCATCCAAGAGGAGACAATGGGTAGAATTCTCCAGCCACAGCAACGCCCGGTCGTGACTATCTACCTTGACCAGCACCTCTTCGGCCCCGCGCGTGTCTAGCGTGGTATCTCGCCGCCCCTGGATGATCAGTAATGGTTGTGTAATGTGAGGCAAGCGACGCCGCACTTGGCGTTGCAATGCCAACAATTGGGCCGACGCCGGAACCGGGATCACGGAATAACCCTGCCAGCGCTGATTGACCAACGAATCAGTGTCCTCGTTCTTTCTGGCCCGGGTTTTGACAAGAAATTTAAGCAGCGGCGACAACTGGATCAACCGGCTTGCAGCCCGCAACGCTGGGGCAAACGCCATCACGCCGGCAATAGAGGGATATTTACTGCCCAAGTAGAGGGCCAATAGACCGCCCATCGATTCGCCGCCTACGAACACTTGCGTACAGCGCGCCGACAAGTCAAGATGGGTCTGGCGGACGTGCTCTACCCAATCGCGCCAGGTACACCTGTTCAACTCTTCGACCGTCGCGCCGTGGCCGGGCAATAGCGGCCCCGACACGGTGTAGCCGTACTTGTGCAAGTATTCGCCCAACAAGCGCACCTCGACCGGCGTAGCGGTGAAACCGTGGATCAGCAACACGCCCGTCGAACCGCCGGGAAGAAAAAAAGGAGACGAGTCGAGATGAGGATTTTGAATAAGAGATGAGACCATTTTATCCGTCATTGACCTGCATCACGAAAAGCCTCACGGACGCCCGGCCACCACTTTTCTAACTGCTCCACGAATTCCGGGTCGGCCCCCACTGAGCTGATGGCGTGCGGGGCAATCGCCAGCCCGCCGATGGCATACATCAACGAAAAAGCCATCCCCCCGGCAGCCAGGTACAGGGCCAGCGCGATGCCGCCCAGCGCCGCCCCACCCACCGCCAGTCCGCCCAGGGCGAACACGCCCAATCCCAGCCCACCGATGGCCAGACCGCCCACCGCGATGCCTCCCAGCGCCAACAGACCAATGGCGAGATTACCGATGGCGATAACGCCTCTGGCGACGCGCGGGCGACCGGTGTCGGGGTCGATCCCCTGAGCAATGTGGATCAGCGGCCAGCCAAATAACTCCAGTCTGGAGCGATACTCGTAACCCCAATAATAGCGGCCATAGCCAAACATCACCGCGGGGTTGCGACGGGGACGCTCGCGATCATCCAGGAACTCACCGCAGTAACGGCACTTGATGGCCTCGTCTTGGATTTCTTCGGCGCAATAGGGACAGCGTTTCATAGCGATACCTCGTTTCCATTTTATCCCCAGAGCCGCCAAAGGGCAAGCCGGAGTTGTCTGGCTCCGATGCTACCCCGGTCCAGCGCTATTGGCTGCCATCTTGGCGGCCGCTTTTTCCACCCCACGCCAGCGCCAGCGCGACCGCGCCCATCGGCAACACTGGCCCCACGCACAGACCTCTCGTGAGATGCTCCTCCGGACTGGCGGCGGGCGAATTTGTCGGGATGGATGAATGCAGGAGAGCGGGTTTTTACGGGCCAAGGGTCAACGCGGCGTCGTCGAAAAAGGCGGCGTTACTAACGGCGGCATACAGCGGCTCGGCGTACAGGCACACCGTCACCCGCCCGTCGGGGCCGGCCGTAACCCTGGGTGCGACCAAACGTTGGGCGCCGGTGTCCTGATTCAAAGACACGATGTCGCTCCATCTGGCCTTGCTGCAATCGGAGCCGCCGGCAGGGTCGATTCCGGCAGCCAACTGAACAACGCCGCTGCCCGAATACGCGCCGGCCGTGACCTCAAAACCCACGCGCATCGTGGGAGACACCGGCACCGTTTGAAACACGTGCACCTTGAACTTGAGGTGCTGTGTGGCGTCGATTTGCAGCGTCGGCCCATTGATCCTGCGCACCGGGTCGTCGGCCGGCTTGAAGAGCGGCGTATCGAAACTGGTATCGGGGTTATACGGCCCACCGGGGGTAAAGTTGTCTTCGGCCCACCAGCTCCAACCGGGGATTACGTCGGCGCTGACGCCCTCAAAGCCGGGATTGACGAGCTCGGACGGGGCCGTTTGGGTCGCCGTAGGGGAAACGGTCGGCGTGATAGTCGGTTGGGGTGTAAAAGTCGGCGCAAAAGTGCGCGTGATGGTCGGCAGGGGTGTGGCGGTAGCTGGCGGCTTGGGGGTGTTGGTGTTGGGCGGTGTGCGCGTAGGCCGAAGCGTCCAGGTCGGCTCCACAGCGGGGGCCGTCCGAAACGCCACCGGCGTCCACGTGGGCAGCGCCGCCGGTGGGGGCTGCGACACCGCCGTGGGCAACGCCGCCAGCGTCGGCGATTCTTGGGCCGTTTTTTCACCCTGCAACAGGGTGACGGCCAGCAGGGCCGTCACCCCCAACAGCGCGATGATGAGGATGACCAGGATGAGCTGTTGACGTTTGGTCATTTCTCCGATTTTTCCGTGGACTGCATCTGCCCAATGCCGGGCAGATTACGGATGGTCTGCACCAGGTCCAACCCGGTGAGCGCCTCGACCGTGGTAGGCACCTGGGCCACGATGTTGGCAATGTCAGCGGTGACGCGGCTGGCGCCAGCCCCGCCATCGCCGCCGCTGCTGATGACCACGATACGCTCAGTCTTGGCTAACGGCTCGGCGATGGCCCGGGCTACTTCGGGCAGGCTGTCGATCAACTGCTGAATGATGGCGGCCTGATTATATTGTTGCCAGGCCTCGGCCTTTTTCTGCATCGCCTCGGCTTCGGCCAGACCCTGCCGGCGGATGACTTCGGCCTGGGCCAAACCTTTGGCTTTGGTGGCGTCGGCTTCGGCCTGGCCAGTGGCGCGGATGGCCTCGGCCTGGCCCATCGCTTCAGTCTCGGTCTGGAATTTTTTGGCCTGGGCCAGAGTTTGGATGCGAAATTGTTCCGCCTCGGCCGGCTTGCGCACGGTGGCCAGCAACTCTTGCTCTTTGCGGGCGGCCTCTTGTTGTTGCACTTCGATCTGCTTTTGCTTTTCGATGACCTGTACTTGCACCTCCTCAGCCTTGATTTGCTGCTGCGAGATGCGTTGTTGCAGATCGGTCTCCATGTTGGCTTTGACTTGCTGCCGGTTGATCTCCTGAGCATAAGCGGCCTTTTGCACCTCATAGCTCTTGGAGCTTTCGGCGATCTTGGTCTCGGCCTCGAATTTGGCCGTCTCGCCTTCCTGACGAGCTGCAGCACTCTTGATGGTGGCGTCGCGGGCGGCGTGGGCCTGGCCGATGGTGGCGTCGCGCTTGACCTCGGCCGTGCGAGCCTGGCCCAGCGCATCCAGGTAGCCCTGGTCGTCGCGGATGTCCTTAATCACGAACGAGTCGATGGTCAGACCCATGTTGCGCAGGTCATCGGTAGAGACCCCTTGCACCTGCTGAGCAAAGGCGTCGCGGTCTTTGTAAATTTGCTCGACCGTCAGCGTACCCAGGATGGCCCGCAGGTGACCGGCCAGCGTCTCGTGAGCCACGTGCTCGATCTCGGCCGCGCTCTTGGACAAAAAACGCTCGGCAGCCGTGCCGATGGAGACATCGTCGCTGCCGATTTTGATCTGCGCCACGCCGTCTACCGTGACCGGCACACCTTGCAACGTATACACGTCGGCGGTGCTGACCTCAATGGTCATCAGCTCCAGCGACAAGTCATCCACGCGCTCGATGACCGGCCAGATGAAAGAGCGGCCACCTTTGACGATGCGAAAGTTGCGTATCTCGGCCTCACCCGTGACAGGATTGACCCATTTGTTTGGGCGCCCTGAGATAACCAGCACCTGGTTCGGACCGACTTTTTTGACCCGGCTGGAGTAAAACACCCCCAGGCCAATGAGGACAAACAGGATACCAAAAAGGGCAAAAGCTCCAACTGTGGCAGACATAGTGACCTCCTTTTTTAGTGTTCAGCTATCAGCCCTCGGCGATGCGCTGAAAACTGTTTGCTGAAGGCTGAATGCTTTACGGACGACTCACGATCACGGTGTTACCGGTAACGGACTCGATGGTGACGACCGCCCCCCGGGCGATAGGCTTGCCATCGGCGGAACGGGCGCTCCAGGTGGTGCGGGCGCCCCGCGCCACGAACGCCACCTGCCCCAATCCATCTTCAGGGATGGGGACGATCACTTCGGCAGTCTTGCCGCCAATGTCGGCTAGGCGCACTTCGCTGGAACCCTGCCCTGCCACCAACACCTTGCTATAAAAAAGGAACATCCCGCCAGCGATAATCGTCGCTCCGACGGCGGCGAAAAACAGGCTGATGGTGTCAGGCAAAAAGAGCAGTTGGGTGCCGATTAGCCCTAACCCGCCAAAGCTGGTGATAAAACTGGCGATGGTGATCGGACTCAAGGGCGATACGCCTACCGAACCATGGTCGAATGACGCGGGATGATCCACGTGCAAATCAATATTGGGAATATCCACGTGGCCGGGCAGGTCCACACCCGGCACGTCAATGTCCATATCGGGCAGGTCCACGCCGGCAATAGCCCCGCCGATGAGCACGATGGCGGTCCAGAGGATGCCGGCCAGGAGCATCAGGAAAAAGACGCAATTGAGCGTGGTCAGCGTGCTGAATGCGTTGATAAAGTCCAGCATATCCCGACCCTCCTCACCCACTTCCCGTGTGTGGCTGGTAAATCTATTGTCATTATACATTATGCTTGCCAAGTGGGTCAAGCGTTTGGGAGCTGGCAACGCCCGTCTCCGCAAGCTGACAGTCCCACGTCGGGCAAGCGTCGGCGTCAGCAGCGACTGGCCCTAGTGTGTTGGATGTATAGCCCGACAAGCCGGAGGTCTTGAAAAGGAGGAGTATATCACAACCGTCACTTGCGTGGTGGCGCGACCTCCGATACAATGCGTATTTGGGGTAGCGCATCGCTTGTAGCCCGGGGCGCAAGTGCGCGTGACGTAACTCGCGGCTAGCCCCGGTGTTTCTCATGATATCATTCTATCCCCAGGAGGCCTTGTATGGCGCCGTTATTGGGTTATCTTGTGGCCGGTTTGTTCGGTTATGTGGTGGGGGCGATCCCCTTTGGTTATCTGGTCGTCAAGCTGATCAAAGGCCAGGACATTCGCACTGTGGGCAGCGGGCGAACGGGCGGCACAAACGCTCTGCGCGCAGCTGGGCCGGTGGCTCTCATCCTCACGGCAACCGGCGACATCGGCAAGGGAGCAGTGGCGGCCTGGGGAGCATTTTGGTTGGGCAAGCAGTTGAACCTCGACTCGCCTGTCGTCGCTCAGGTTTTTGCCGGATTGATGGCGGTGGTGGGGCACAACTATTCTGCCTTTTTAAGTTGGAAGGGCGGAGCCGGCACCGGGCCGAACGTGGGGGTGGCAGCGGGTTTTTGGTTCCCGGCGCTGTTTATTCTGTTGCCTATGGTACCCATTTTGCTGGTTGCCACTGGCTATGCCTCGGTCACGTCGTTGACCATAGCTGGACTGGTGCCGGTTCTGTTCGCCATCCGAGCTTTGGTCGATCAGACCCCGTGGGAATATGCGGTGTATGGCATTCTGGCGTGCACGCTGGTGGTGTGGGCGTTACGCCCCAACATCGCCCGCCTGAAAGCCGGAACCGAGCGCCTGGTCGGCCCACGGGCCAGAGCCGCGGCCCGAAAAAGTCAAAAGCTCCAGCAAGATGAAGGCCAAGCCTAAAAAAACAGGCCCCGTAAACCGGGGCCTGTCTCTTTTCACGCATCAGCGCATCACGATCTAGCCCTCGCCCAGGTAGGCCGCTTTGACTTGCGGATTTTGCCGCAAATCTGCGGCCGAGCCTTCCAGGGCAATCTTGCCGGTCTCTAACACATAGCCCCGGTTGGCCACCGAGAGAGCCATCAAAGCGTTTTGTTCCACCAGCAGCACCGTCGTCCCTTCCTGATTGATCTCCTGGATGGTGCGAAAGATGTCTTCCACCAAGATCGGAGCCAGACCCATCGAAGGCTCGTCCAACAAGAGCAGGTGCGGGTGAGCCATCAGCGCCCGGCCGATGGCCAACATCTGCTGCTCACCGCCGCTGAGCGTGCCGCCGAGCTGTTTGCGGCGCTCCTTGAGGCGGGGGAACAAGCTAAATACCCGCTCCATGTCGCTTTGGATGCCGGTCGCGTCGGTGCGCTGAAAAGCGCCCATCTCCAGGTTCTCTTGCACCGTCAGCCGGGAAAAGATGCGCCGCCCCTCAGGCGCTTGAGAAACCCCCATGCCTACGATCTCGTGAGCCGGCACAATGTGAATTTCTTGTCCCTGCAACGAGATTGTACCGTGCCGAGGCCGACGCAGGCCACAAATCGTGTTCAGCGTGGTGCTCTTGCCAGCGCCGTTGGCTCCGATCAAGGTCACGATTTCGCCCTGTTCTACCGTCAGCGAAATCCCCTTGAGCGCGTGGATATTGCCGTAATACGTATGGACGTCGTGAACTTCTAGCATTGCCATCGCGCCTACTCCTTTCCACCTATCGCCGCAGCCGCGCCACGTCCCAGATAGGCTTCAATCACCCTGGGATTGCTCTGGATTTCGGCAGGCGTCCCTTCGGCGATTTTGACGCCATAGTCCAGGACCGAGATCTGTTCCGAGATGGTCATCACGACCTTCATATCGTGCTCGATCAGCAGAATCGTGATGCCCAGCTCGTCGCGCAGGCGGCGGATAAAATCGATCATCTCGACGGTTTCGGCCGGGTTCATGCCCGCCGTCGGCTCGTCCAGCAGCAGTAGCTTGGGCTGGCTGGCCAGCGCGCGGGCCACCTCCAACCGACGCTGGTCGCCGTAGGGCAGGTTTTTAGCCAGCAGGTCGCCCTTGCCGCTCAGGCCCACAAAGTCCAATAGTCGCTTGGCTTCGACCAGCGCCTGGGCTTCTTCCCGACGTTGAGCGGGTGGGGTAAACACGGCGCCCAACCAGCCGGCTTTGAGGCGCGGGTGTTGGCCGACCAGGATGTTTTCAAGCGCCGTCAGGTTGGCGAACAGACGGATGTTCTGATAGGTGCGCGAGATGCCCGAGCGTGTGATGCGGTCGGTAGACAGACCATCAATCGGCTGGCCGTTAAAGACGATGCTGCCCTCTTCGTGCCGGTAAAAACCGGTGATACAGTTGAAAAAGGTCGTCTTGCCCGCGCCATTGGGACCAATGATAGCCGAAATAGACCGCTCGGGAATCTCTACGTCGAATTGGTTGACGGCGGTGAGGCCGCCAAAGTGTTTGCTGACTTGAGTCGCTGTGAGAATCGCCATGGGTGTGCCTCCTAATCCACCGCCGCGCCTTCGATCGCTTCTTCTTCGTTTTCTGCGGCGTGCAGCTCGCGCCGGCGCGTGGCTTCGGGCCACAGGCCCTCGGGGCGGGCCAGCATCATCACGACCAGCGTCGCGCCGTAGAACAAGAATCTATACTCCTCCAGCTCGCTGAACACTTCAGGCAGGCCCACCATAAAGAGCGAGCCGACGATGACACCCGGTAGGCTGCCCATCCCGCCCACGATGATCAGGCTAAGGACGTTGATCGAAACGATCAGGTTGAAACTGTGGGGAAAGACAGAGCCAATCTGGCTGGCGAAAATGGCCCCGGCGGCCCCGGCGAACGCAGCGCCGGTGGCAAAAGCCAGCAACTTGGTCGCTACCAGATTGATGCCCATAGCCTCGGCCACATCTTCGTCCTCGCGCACGGCCATCCAGGCTCGCCCCAGGCGCGAATCGCGCAAGCGCCAGGAGATAAACAGCGCCAGGACGCACCCGGCTATGATCAAATAGTAGAGAGCCTGAAACGAGACCAGTTCCTTGCCAAATACAGAGGGGCGGGGGATACTAAGAACGCCCTGCGCACCGCCGATGAAGGGACGGAACCAGTTCGAGATAGCCAGCACGCGGATGATCTCGCCAAAACCCAGTGTGACGATGGCCAGATAATCGCCGCGCATGTTCAACACCGGCACACCTAGAACCAGGCCCGCCAAGACAGACACGCCGATGGCAATGGGTAGTGCAAGCCAGAAGGATAGCTCGGCGCCACCCAGGGCGCCCGTGGTCGTTAACACACCTATGGCGTACGCGCCGATGGCAAAAAAGGCCACGTAACCCAGGTCGAGCAAGCCCGAAAAACCCACCACGATATTCAGGCCCAGCCCCATCAGAATGTACAGTCCAACTTTGTCGATGACGTTGGTCAAATAGTCGCGCATGTAGAATGGCATAATCAGGATGAGGATGAGCGCACAGATAGTAAGCAGCAGGCGCTTTTTGGGTAGAAAATACGCCGCCAGCCCCCCCACGGCCAGAAAAACCACGGCCGCGCTCAGCAAAGTCAATCCCTTGGGCGGAAAGAACACCGAAATAACACTTTCCAGGGCGCCAGAGGCATCGCGCAGCTCGCGCAGCAGGTCTACAAGTAGCACGCCAGTTGCGCCGGTCAGCAACGCTGTGCGCAGCCGGTCGCGCCCATCTTTTGGGAGCAACAGCCAGGCGGCGGTCAGGCTGCCAAACAAGACAAATAACGTGGCAGCTCCCTTTTGAGTCAAGCCACTTGAGGCAAAGAGAAAGCTGGACATGGATGTAAGAAACCGCCGCCCTGAAAAGACTACGCGCAAGATGTCGCGCAGCAAACCTATCAAGATCACCGCCGCCAATCCTGCGAGCATGGCATTGCGCAACCAGGCGGGGACCAGACACAAGATACCTCCCACCGTGCTCACCGCGACGCCGGCCAGCAACAGCAGCAGCAGGCCCTGGGCCATCTCTTTTTCGAATCGCAACAGGTCGATCAATTGCGGCGAGGCGTTGATCAGCACGGAGCGCAGCCTTTCTCCGTCACCGACGACCACCAGCAAGGCTAGCACCCCGCCGGTGAGCAGTCCGGTCAGCGCCACTCCCACAAACGTTTGCGCAATCCGCCGGCCATCTAGCGTCTCGGGCGCGGCCCGTCGCACCGTCATGTAACCCATACCGAGGGTGGTCAGCATCAGCATCGCGTGGCCAAAAGCGATCACACCGCCGATGATATAGCGCTCGCCAAAGGTTTGAACCAACCCCACCAGACAGAGATATACAGTAATGACCCCGCCGAGCAACCCCAGCTTGACGGCGACGGCCCAGTCAACGGATTGTCTTTCGTGTATTTTCATCTCTGCGCCTCCGGTTAAGCTTTCTTTTGAGCGAGCCGCTCACCCAGGATGCCCGACGGTCGGAAAATGAGCACCAATACCAGCAAGGTAAAAGCGATCACGTCTTTGAGCTGGTTCACGGCCGGGATACCCAGTCCCTCCAGGAAAAGATTGGGGCCTAGCGATTCGAAAATGCCCAGGAACATCCCGCCCAACATCGCGCCGGGGATGTTGCCGATGCCGCCCAGCACCGCCGACGTGAAGGCTTTGATGCCGGGCACAAAGCCCATAAAGAACTGAACTTGCTTAAACAGCAAGGCATACATCACCCCAGCGGCCCCGGCCAGCGCCGCGCCGACAATGAAGGTGATGACAATGACCCGGTCCACATTGACCCCCATCAACGCGGCCACATCTTTGTCTTCAGACACAGCGCGCATGGCCTTGCCAGTTTTGGTCCGGTAGACGAGCCACGACAACCCCACCATCAAAAGCACCGCCGAGACAATCACGACGGCCTGAGTCTTGAGCAATTGAATGCCCAAAAACGACAGGTCGCCCTTGAGCATTGCTACATCGGGATAGGTCTTGATGCCTGAGCCATACAGACCGCGGAAGGTATACTGCAAAAAGAACGAAGCGCCGATGGCCGTGATCAACGGCACGAGGCGTGGGGCGCGTCGCAGCGGGCGGTAAGCCACGCGTTCCAAAATGACGGCGACGATGACCGACGTGATCATTGCCGCCAACAGCACGACGGCCAGCGCCATCAAATCCTTGAGATTAAAGCCAGGTTCCTTAAAATAGTCCCTTTCGAAAAAGGCCTCGGCGACAAAATAAGCGGTGAATGCGCCGCTCATAAAAACCTCGCCGTGGGCAAAGTTGACGATGAACAAGACGCCGTATACCAGCGTATACCCCAGGGCGATGAGCGCATAGACGCTCCCTTGGGCCAGTCCAAACACGAAAAAGTCAATCCATTGTTCGCCGGTATAGCGGCCAGAGACCAGCGTGGCAATCGAGCCATAGATCACTGCCCCGAGGATCGAGGCTCCAATCAGCCACATAAAGAGATCGGTGCCGGAGACGTTTCTGAACAGACGTTGGCGCATTTTCTCACTCCGCTTGATGATGTGAGGGCGAGTCGAATGACTCATTCTGAATCTCGATATTGAACCCAGAGAAACCGGCGCATTCGCGTAGGGCAAGCGAATAAGCATCAGACTCCAGGCTCCCAAAGCGCTTAATCGTCTTCGATGATGCTACCCCCTTTCAGGGCCAGATCTTGCTTAGCCCAAACGACTTCATTTTTAGTCGAGACCAAAGGGAAAACAACCACCAGGTTTTCAGATGGGTTCGTCGGTTGATATGGTTGAGCGTCTAACTCAAACCCAAGTTGCATCACAAAACCCTGGTTGCGGATATTTGAGCACGGGGCTTACCTGACGTTGCCATGCACAAACCAAGCCCGATTTTAGCAAAGCTCAGGTTTTTTGTCAACTGGGGTTTTGCTCAGTGCTCAAGATCCGCGAGCCAGCTTGACAAATGACACCAGCCCGAACTACAATAAAGACTAGCAGCCCGTCGGAGAACCCTGTAATATAGGGCCTTGCGCCCGTTTTTTGCTCGTTTTGCGCCCATTTTGGACGCCCACAAGAGGCTAAATTACATCTCTCCGACAAGCTGCTAGATGATTGCTACACGTCTTGTTCAATATCAGGAGTGCACAGTGAACCACTATGAAAGCTCTTTCAAAGGTCTCCAAGACCTCGTCATTTATTACCAGGCCTGGCTGCCCGACATCGATCCAGTCGCCGTGCTGCTGATCGTACACGGATTGGCCGAGCATGGCGGGCGCTATACCAACGTAGTGAACCACTTGATTCCAAAAAGCTACGCGGTCTACGCACCCGACCACCGTGGGCACGGACGCTCGCAAGGCCGGCGTGTGTATGTGGACCATTTCACCGATTATTTGGACGATTTGAAAACCTTTTTCGACCTGGTGCGCGCCCAGCACCCCACCAAAAAAATCTTCCTCCTCGGCCACAGCATGGGCGGAGCCATCGCCCTGTCCTACGCGCTGCGCCACCAGGACGAGCTGGACGGTCTCGTTCTTTCGGGCGCGAGTATCAAAATCGGCGCCGGTATCTCGCCGGCCATCATCGCCATCGGCAGACTTGTGTCGGCGCTGCTGCCCAAAATGGGCCTGGTCATGCTTGATTCTTCTGCCATCAGCCGCGACCCGGAAATCGTGCGAGCATACGACACTGATCCCCTGGTCTACCGGGGCAAGGTGACAGCCCGGTTGGGCGCCGAACTCGTCCAGACCATGCAACGCTTTCCACAAGAGGTAACACAATTACGTCTGCCGGTCCTCACAATGCATGGCGGGGCCGACCAGTTGACCGACCCACAGGGTAGCCGGTGGTTGTATGAAGCCGCAGGGTCCGCAGACAAAACGGTGCACGTCTACGAAGGCTATTACCACGAAATCTTTAACGACATCGGCAAAGAACAAGTCCTGGCCGATATGGAGAATTGGCTGACCGCCCATCTCTAATCTACGGCGCCTAACGTCATGCATCACGGCGAAACAGCAGTCGCTGATATCGTTTCGGTTGTCTGCTCTCACTCCGCGCAGACCACAGCCCACTCGCGAGTAAGCACACAAATCAGTCCAATATCTTGACAAAACCTGTTCGGGCAACTATACTTCCGTCCAGATTGAAGAGATGGATGCGCTCGACCGCATCGGCAAAGGAGAAAAGTGGCCGCAACCGAACAAATCCCGACTTTTAATCTCAAAGCCGTAATCCAAGAAACAGGTCTCAAGCCCGACACCTTACGAGCCTGGGAACGGCGCTATGGTTTGCCTCAGCCCGAACGCACGCCAGGGAGACATCGCCTCTACTCACAACGAGATATTGACACGCTCAAATGGCTGGTGGCCCGTCAAGAAGAAGGATTGAGCATCAGTCGAGCGGTCGCCTTGTGGCGCGGGCTGGAAAACAATGGGCAAGACCCGCTTTTGGCATCCGGCTATACTATCCACAAATTAGCCAGTACGCCGACCTTTGTCCCGCAAGGAGATGCCATCGCTGAGCTGCGCCAGGCCTGGATGTCGGCGTGTCTGGCCTTTGACGAGCGCAGGGCCGAGCAGGTTTTATCTCAGGCCTTTGCATTACATACATCAGAGACGGTCTGCTTTGAAATTCTACTCAAAGTCCTGGCGCAGATCGGCCAGGACTGGTATCGCGGTCAGGCCACTGTTCAGCAGGAACACTTTACGTCCGAAATGGCGATGCGTCGCCTGGAGGCGATGATTGTCGCTGCGCCGGCCCCCACTCGCGCCGGTCGGATTTTGGTGGGCTGTGCGCCTGAAGACGAGCACACGTTTGTCCCGCTCTTGCTCACGTTTTTACTCCGGCAGCGTGGCCGAGACGTGGTCTATCTGGGCGCGCGCGTGCCCGTGCAACGTCTGTCGGCTACCGTCTCGGCCATCGGCCCACAACTCGTGATTCTGACCGCCCAGCAACTGGACACAGCAGCCACACTCCTGGACGCCGCGCAGGCGGTAATACAGGAACAGACGCCGTTTGCCTTTGGCGGCCGTGTGTTCAACCTGACGCCAGAGCTGGCGGGGCGCATTCCCGGCCATTTCCTGGGCCAGCGCCTCGAGGAAGGCCCACAGAACGTGGAGCAGATTCTCACGTCTGCGCGGCCATCACCTGCCATCCCCCAACTTTCCGAAACCTACCGGCAAGCATGGGTCAATTTCGAGGAATGTCAGGCGCTGCTTGAGGCAGAGGCGTCGAACCAGATGGAAAAGTCCAAGATTACCCTCGCTCACCTCGCCATTGCCAATCAAATGCTCGCACGCAACATCTGCGCGGCGCTCAAATTGGGCGATATGGATTTCCTGTCCCCCGATATTGAGTGGATACAAGGTCTGCTGGACAACTATCAAATCCCCCGCGATTTGTTGGGCGCGTACCTGCGCGCCTATCTGCGAGCGGCTCAAATCTACCTGGACGAGCGTGGTCGAGTGATTATCGAGTGGTTGAATCGAATGGTTGAAAACGGATAAAGGAGCACAAGATGATTGTTGTAACAGGCGCAGCCGGCTTTGTCGGCTCGCACACCGTAAACCGATTGGCAGAAATGGGCACACCCGTGCGCGCATTGGTCCACAACCGCGAGCGCGCCGAGCAGCGCGGGCGGTTGCAGGGCCTGAACGTCGAAATCGTCGCCGGCGACGTCACGCGCCCGGAGACCCTCGGCCCGGCTTTGCAAGGCGCTACCGCCGTGGTCCACACTGTCGCCATCGCCGTCGAAAAGGGCGGGCGGGATTATGAAACGATCAACACTCAAGGCACCATCAACCTGGTCCAGGCGGCGCAAGCCGCCGGCGTGCGGCGCTTGATCAACATCTCGCAACTTGGCGCCGACGCCAAGCTGCCCTACCGCTTTCTGGCCTCCAAAGGGCGCGCCCAGGAATACGTCGCCGCTTCTGGCCTGGATTGGACGGCGTTGCGTCCGTCGGCCATCTGGGGACCCGAAGACCAATTCGCCAACTCTTTCGCCCGGCTCGTCCCCCTGACTCCGCTCATCTTTCCCATCGTCGGCGGCCAGAACGCCCGCTTTCAGCTCATATGGGTCGAGGACGTGGTGAGCAGCATCGTCAGGGCGCTGGACGACCCCACTACCATCGGCCACGAATACGAGCTGGGCGGCCCCGAAGTGCTGACGCTGGAAGAAATCGAGCGGCGCACGCTAAAGGCGCTGGGCGCTCGCCGGCTGATGATTCGCTTCCCCATGCCCCTGCTGCGGCTCGTCGTGACGCTGATGGAAAAATTGCTGCCTGCCCCGCCGGTAACGCGCAGCCTGCTAGAATTGCTGGCCGTGCCCAACGTGACGACACACAACGCCATCTACCAATTCGTCCCGCAACCGCGCCCGTTTAGCGCCGAAAACGTCGCCCCGTATATGCGCCAGTTCCGTGTGCGGGACACCCTAGCACAATTCTTGGGTAAATGACAAGGTGTCAACCAAGCATCATTCGAACGCCGATCATTTCATCCATTTGGAGGACCTATCGAAAGGCTTCCAGGAAGGGTCACAGTGGCGCGTGGTCCTGCAAAACGCCAACGCCCATTTTGCCCGGGGCGAGTTTGTCGCCATCCTGGGTCAGAGCGGCAGCGGCAAGAGTACGCTGTTGAATCTCATCAGCGGCATTGACCGGGCCGACGGAGGTCGGGTGTGGCTAGACGGCCAAAACCTCACCGCTTTGAGCGAGCACCAGCGCACCCTGTTCCGCCGCCAGCACATCGGATTCGTGTTTCAGTTCTTTAATCTCCTGCCCACCCTGACCGTATGGGAAAACGTGATGCTGCCGTTGGAATTGAGCGGGATGAACAACGGCCAGGCTCGCCGCCAGATCGAACCATTGCTGGAGGCTGTTGGATTGGCCGACCGGCGCAAAACGTTCCCCGACCGCTTGTCGGGCGGTGAACAGCAGCGCGTCGCCATCGCTCGCGCCCTGGTCCACGATCCGCTGTTGGTGCTGGCCGATGAGCCGACCGGCAACCTGGACGACGACACGGGCCGGCAAGTCCTGGCGCTGCTGGACCGTCTCACCCGCCAGGCCGGCAAGAACTTGATCCTGGTGACGCACAACGTAGAAGCTGCCGACCATGCGGACCGCGTTCTGCGCCTGCGCAACGGACAACTCGTAGATGCGCCAGGATCAGCGAAGGTGGCGTAATGCCGGTCCGCCGCACAGCCGCTACCTTTTCGTCCCGTACCTTGTGGAACGTCGGTTGGCGCTACCTGCTACGTCGCCCGTGGCAGAGTGGGCTGATGCTCGTCGGCATCGTCCTGGGCGTCGCCGTCGTCGTCGCCGTGGATCTGGCCAACGCCAGCGCCAGCCGCGCCTTTGAGCTCAGCGTGGAGGCCGTGGCCGGGCGCGCCACACACCAGATCGTTGGCGGGCCACAGGGCTTGGACGAGTCGGTCTATGTAAGTTTGCGGCGCGCCGGCGTGGTGAGGGCGGCGGCCCCTTTTGTCACCGAGTACGTCGCGTCGCCCCAGTTAGGAAACCAGCCCTTCCAACTGGTGGGGATCGATCCATTCGCCGAGCCGCCCTTTCGCGACTATGTGGGAGGGCAAGGGAATACGCCTGCTGTCGGTCCGGTCGAATTTTTCACCCGGCCGGGCGCGATCATGCTATCCGTCGATCTGGCCGAGCGCTTTGGGCTGGAATCGGGGGCGCACATCACGCTACAAATTGCCGGTTACGACCGAGAAGCCGTTCTCGTCGGGCTGGTGGAACCGCCGGACGATCTCAGCCGTCAGGCTCTGACCGGCATCGTCCTGGCCGACATTGCTACGGCGCAAGAGTTGAGCGGTCGCCTGGGCAAACTGGATCGCGTGGACCTGATTTTGAATGCGGCCGACGAAAACCAGTTAAACCGAATCCAGGCTTTGCTTCCACCGGACGCCCGGCTCACGCCGGTCGAGACCCGCACGGGGTCGTTCGAGCATATAACCGGCGCTTTTCAGCTCAACCTGACCGCCCTCAGCTTGCTGGCTCTTTTTGTAGGCGTCTTTTTGATCTACAACACGATGACTTTTTCGGTCGTGCAACGCCGGCCGCTGTTTGGCACGCTGCGCTGTCTGGGCGTGACCCGCCGCGAAGTCTTTGCGCTGGTGCTCAGCGAAGCGATCGTCGTGGGCGCGCTGGGTGCGGCGCTCGGGCTAGTCGTAGGTATTGTGCTGGGACGCGGGGCTATACGCATGGTCACGCAAACCATCAACGACCTCTATTTCGTAGTCACGGTGAGTAACGTGGACATTGCAGCGACCAGCCTCATCAAAGGCGCTGCACTGGGCATTGGCGCCACGCTGACCGCGGCGATCTTGCCGGCCTGGGAGGCTTGCTCCGTGCCGGCCCGCACCGCTCTTTTCCGCTCCGCGCTGGAGAGCCGGACGCAGCGCACGGTGGTCAAGGCCGCCGGGGTCGGGGGTAGCTTTTTGTTGGTCGGCGGCGGCGCGTTGATCTGGCCTACCCGCAGCGTCGTCGTTGGTTTTGCCGGCACGTCGGCCGTGGTGTTGGGCTTTGCCATGTTGACTCCGCTGGTCACCCGCCTGCTCATGCGCGGGGCCGCGTTGCCGTTGGGACGGTTGTGGGGGAGCCTGGGCCGGATGGCCCCGCGCGACGTGATCAAGTCGCAGAGTCGCACGTCCATCGCCGTGGCTGCGCTGATGGTGGCCATGGCTGTCACCGTGGGTGTGAATCTGATGATCAGCAGTTTCCGGCACACCGTCGCCCACTGGCTGAGTTATGCGCTGCAGGCCGACATTTACGTTTCGGCTTCCAGTCTGGCGGCGGCCCAAAGCTCGGTCCCCCTCGACCCCGCCGCGCTGCCCAGCGTGAAAAGCACCCCCGGCGTGGCCCGCGTTAACCTGCTGCGCTTTGCCACGCTGGATTCACCTTACGGGCCGATACAGGTTGAAGCGAGCAATGGGCCTGACTATGGCGAAAACCTGGAATACGTGGCCGTCGAAGGATCGCCCAAGGCGGCCTGGGCAGCGGTTCACAATGGAGCGGTCATCGTGTCCGAGCCGCTGGCCCATCGCTTGGGCCTGCCCAAACACGGCGGCGACCTCATACTCTATACAGACAATGGACCGCACACTTTTCCCATCTCTGGCATCTATTACAATTACGCCTCCAGCCAGGGCAAAGTGATTATGTCGCTGGATATTTATCGGCGCTTGTGGCAGGATGACGCCGTGACTGCGCTGGTGGTCAATCTGGAACCCGCCGCCGACGTGGACGCCGTCGTCGCTGCCCTGCAACAATCTCTCGCGCCTGTGCAGCGCGTGTTTGTCCGTTCCAGGCAAACTCTCGGTCGAGAGGCGCTGGACATTTTTGACCGCACATTTACGATCACCGGGGCGCTGCAACTGCTGGCAACGGCGGTGGCGTTTATCGGTGTGTTGAGCACGCTTCTCTCACTGCTGCTGGAAAAGCGGCGCGAGCTGGGTGTTCTGCGCAGTGTGGGGCTTACCGTTCGGGAGCTATACGGTCTGGTGCTGCTGGAAACCGGTCTGCTGGGGGCGGTGGCGGGTGTGCTGGCCATCCCGGCCGGGTTTTCGTTGTCCCTGATTTTGATTTATGTGATAAACCGGCGTTCCTTTGGCTGGACGTTGCAGATGCAAGTAGGCGTCGAGCCGTTTTTACAGGCGCTGGTCGTCGCGGTGGCGGCGGCGCTCCTGGCGGGGCTGTATCCGGCCCGCCGGATGGGGCAGATGATCACCGCCGAGGCGCTGCGGTATGAGTGAGGGATGACGGACGACGAAGGACGAAGGACGGAATGAAGAGAGTCGTGGTGGTGGGGACGGCGTTGGGGATTTTGATCATTTTGGCGCTGGCGGTGCGCTGGCCAGACGCAGAGCCAACGGCCCAGACGCGACTGCCGGGCTTGTCGGACGAGGCGAGCGGCTTTCGGCGCGCCGATGGGCCGAAACCCCTATCGTTCCCGGTGGACCACGGCCCGCACCCCGACTATCAGACCGAGTGGTGGTACTATACGGGCAATCTGGAGTCTGTAGATGGGCGGCATTTCGGCTACCAGCTCACCTTTTTTCGGCGGGCGCTGCTGCCGGCAGACCAGCATCCGGCGCGCGTCTCGACCTGGGCCGCCGAACAGGTCTACCTGGCCCATTTTGCGCTGACCGATACGTCCAGCGAGCAGCACACGGCCTTTGAGCGTTTCAGTCGCGGCGCGGCCGGGCTGGCCGGCGCCCAGGCGTCGCCGTACCACGTGTGGCTGGAGGATTGGCAGGTAAAAGAAAGCGCGCCGGGCGTCTATCGGCTCCACGCCAGCCAGGAGGAGGTCGCGCTGGACTTGCAACTGAGCGACGAAAAAGGCCCGGTGTTACAGGGCGACCGGGGCTACAGCCAAAAAGGGCCCGATCCCGGCAACGCCTCGTACTATTACAGCCTGACTCGGTTGGCCTCGACCGGCGCGCTGCGCGTGGGCGACGAGATGTACCCCGTCAATGGATGGAGTTGGATGGACCACGAGTTCAGCACCAGCGCCCTCGGCCCGAAACAGGTGGGGTGGGATTGGTTCGCGTTACAGTTGGACGACGGCAGCGAGCTGATGGTCTTTCAACTGCGGCGGGAGGACGGGAGCGTGGATGCGTTTTCGAGCGGCGCGTTCGTCGCCGCCGATGGGGCCACGACGCGCCTGGCGCGCGACGATTTTTTCCTGCGGGTCGAGGAAACCTGGCGCAGCCCGCGCTCCGGTGCGACTTATCCGGCCCGCTGGACGGTGAGCGTGCCCCGGCTAGATCTGACGCTCGACATCACCCCGCACCTGGCCGACCAGGAATTGAACGTGTCATACACCTATTGGGAAGGCGCGGTGCGGGTCGGCGGTCAACGGGCAGGACAGGCCGTCAATGGGAACGGCTATGTCGAGTTGACAGGTTATGCCGATTCGATGCAAAATCAGTTCTAAACGGTGAAGATGTAGGATGACGACTGTAATCCTCGAAATCATTGTCGTGTTTGCCCTGGTGTTGGCCAACGGTATACTGGCGATGGCCGAAATCGCCGTCGTGTCCGCCCGTCCGGCCCGGCTGCAACAACGCGCCGAAACCGGTGACAGAGGCGCACGTCTGGCGCTCAAGCTAGCCAATGACCCTGACCGCTTTCTCTCGACCGTACAAATCGGCATCACGCTGATGGGCATCCTGGCCGGGGCCGTGGGCGGCGCGACCCTGGCAGAGGTTTTGGGCGATCAACTGGGCCGCATCTCACTCCTCAAACCGTACAGCCAAGCCATCGGTATTGGCATGGTCGTGTTGGGCATCACCTATTTGTCGCTCGTGATCGGCGAGCTGGTCCCCAAACGGCTGGCGCTGAACAACGCCGAAAAGATCGCAGCGGCTATGGCCGCGCCGATGCAAAAACTGTCGGGCATCGTGTCGCCCGCTGTGCGCATCCTGAGCGTTTCTACGGAGAGCATGCTGCGCTTGCTGCGCGTGCGCCCATCGCTGGAGCCGCCCGTCACAGAAAAAGAGATCAAAATTATGATTGAAGAGGGAACTGAGGCCGGCGTTTTTGAAAAAGCAGAGCAAGACATGGTCGAGCAAATTTTTCGACTGGGAGACCGTCGGGTCAGCACGATTATGACCCATCGAACGGACATTGTCTGGCTCAACGCTGACGACCCCACAGATGAGATCACGTCCAAGGTGGTCAACAACGTCCATTCACGTTTTCCCGTCGCCCAGGGAAATCTCGACAACGTGCTGGGAATCGCCCACTCTAAAGACTTGCTGGCTTGCGGTTTTTCCAATCAACAAGTAGACTTGAGGTCAGTGCTACACACTTCTCTCTTTGTCCCCGAGAGCACATCAGCCTTGGAGGTCTTGGAATTGTTTAAAAAGCACCGCCTTCAAGTTGCCCTGGTGATGGATGAGCACGGCGGCATCCAAGGCATGGTAACAACGACCGATATTCTGGAAGCCATCGCTGGCGACTTGCCGGAACCGGGTGAGCCTTTTGAGCTAGAGGCGGTGCAACGCTCGGACGGCTCTTGGCTCTTGGATGGATTGTTAACCACAGATCAACTCAAAGAGATTTTACGGCTAGATGAGCTGCCCGGCGAGCGACAAAGACACTATGAAACACTGGGGGGGTTTATAATGAAAATGATGGGGCGCGTCCCGGCAACGTCCGACCGTTTTGAATGGAATGGGCTGCATTTTGAAGTAGTGGATATGGATAGTTATCGCGTGGACAAGGTCCTGATTGTCCTCCCAGACAAAGACGCCGCAGATTAAAGCGGGCGATTAACACGCATAGGAGAGCGAACCATGAGCAATTGGCACACTCAACCAACGACAGAGGTCCTTTCGACGCTTCAAGCTCGCCCAGAGGGGTTGTCCCAGGCCGAGGCCGAACGCCGGCTGGCCCAACATGGCCCCAACGAGCTGGTCGAGCGCGGCCTCATTAGCCCGTGGCGCATCTTGTGGGAGCAGTTGACGGCCGTGATGGTCGTCATCCTGATCGCGGCCGCCGTGATTTCCTTGCTCCTGGGCGACCTGAAAGACGCCATCGCCATCCTGGCCATCGTGGTGCTCAATGCCATCTTGGGATTTACACAGGAATATCGGGCCGAAAAAGCTATGGCGGCGCTGAAGCAGCTCGCCGTACCGACGGTCAAGGTGCGACGCGACGGCCAGGTGCGCGAGATCTCGGCGCGAGAGTTAGTGCCGGGCGACGTCGTGCTATTGGAGGCCGGCGCATTGGTACCTGCCGATGGGCGCGTGCTCGAAAGCGCCAGCCTGCGCGTGCAAGAGGCCGCGCTGACCGGCGAATCGGAGCCAGTGGGCAAGCACACCAGCGCTCTTGAGCGCCAAGATCTGACCCTAGGCGACCGCAAGAACATGGTCTACATGGGCACGGTGATCACCTACGGACGGGGCGTGGCGATCATCACCGAAACCGGCATGCGCACCGAATTGGGCCGCATCGCCGAGATGATCCAGGCCGTCGAACGCGAGCCTACGCCCCTGCAGCGCCGCCTGGAGCAACTGGGGCGGGGCCTCGCGGCAGCCGCGTTGGCGATTGTGGCCATCGTCTTTGCCTTGGGGCTACTGCGCGGCGAAGACGCCAAGCTGATGTTTCTCACGGCCATCAGCATGGCGGTCGCGGCTGTGCCCGAGGGCCTGGCAGCCGTGGTGACCATTGCGTTGGCGCTGGGAGCGCAGCGGGCGCTCAAGCGCAACGCGCTCATCCGCAAACTGCCTGCCGTGGAGACGTTGGGGTCCGTCACCGTCATCTGCTCCGACAAGACCGGCACATTGACCGAAAACGTCATGACCGTCACCGTGCTGGACGTGTTGGGCGAGACGCTCACCGTGGATACGCTATTGCGCAAAGGGGTGCCGATGCTGGACGCCGAGCGGATCGCCGATGAGCGCCCCCAGGTGCGCAGCCTGAGCTTGCTGGTCAAGGCAGCGGCGCTGTGCAACGACGCCACGCTGCAAGCGACGGGTGAAACAGAGATCGAGTACAAAGCTGTCGGCGATCCCACTGAAGGGGCGCTGGTGGCGGCGGCGGCCCAACTGGGCCTGCTCAAGTCCGATCTGGACATCCGCTGGCCGCGCGTGGCCGAAGTCCCCTTTACTTCGGAGCGCAAACGGATGACCACGGTTCACCGGGTAGCCGTAGCGCCCGACCAAACCGACGCCCCTTGGTGCAGCGAGTCGCACGTGGCCTTTTGCAAAGGCGCCGTAGACGCCATGCTAGACATCACTCGGGAGGTATGGTCGGGCGACGAGGCCGTACCGCTCACAAAAGAGTTGCAGCAACGCATCATCACGGCCAACAATCAACTGGCCCAGGCCGGACAGCGGGTGCTAGGCGTCGGTTTTCGTCCACTGCCCGCGGAATTCGTGAACGCCGACGAAAGCGCGTTAGAACGAGAGATGACCTTCATCGGCCTAGTCGGTATGATCGACCCGCCGCGTTCCGAAGTCAAGCAGGCCGTGGCGGTGTGTCGAACCGCTGGCATCCGCCCGGTGATGATCACGGGCGACCACCCCCTCACCGCTCTGCAAATTGCCCACGAACTGCACATCGCGTCCAACGGCCAAGCCCTGACCGGCCAGGATCTGCTGCGTATGTCGTTGGAAGAACTGGAGGCTGTGGTCGAAGAGGTGCCGGTGTATGCGCGGGTGTCGCCAGAGCATAAACTCAAAATCGTGCAGGCGCTGCAGGACAAAGGCCACATCGTGGCGATGACCGGCGATGGCGTCAATGATGCACCTGCCTTGAAAAAGGCCGACATTGGCGTGGCGATGGGCATCACCGGCACTGATGTGTCCAAAGAGGCCGCCGATATGGTCTTGCTGGACGACAATTTTGCCACCATCGTCTCGGCGGTTCAAGAAGGCCGGACCATTTACGACAACATCCGCAAATTCATCAAATACACGATGACATCTAACGCAGGCGAGATCTGGGTTATGCTACTGGCGCCCTTTTTGGGCATGCCTTTACCGTTGCTGCCATTGCAAATCCTGTGGGTCAACCTGGTGACCGACGGATTGCCCGGTCTGGCGCTGACCGTCGAGCCGGCCGAGCGCGACACCATGAAACGCCCACCCTACCATCCCAAAGAAAATATCTTTGGCCGGGGAATGGGCCGAGACATCCTGTGGGTAGGCTTGCTGATGGGGTTGGCGTCGCTGGCGATGGGTTTTTGGGCCTGGAAAACCGACCGCGCCAGCTGGCAGACCATGCTTTTTACCACCCTCACCCTTTCCCAGATGGGCAACGCGTTGGCGCTTCGCTCACACAAGGACTCGCTGTTCAGCATCGGGATACTCTCCAACAAAGCGTTGTTGAGCGCAGTGCTGCTGACCTTTGTATTGCAGATGGGCGTCGTGTACTTGCCCTTTATGCAAGACCTGTTCAAGACAAACGCGCTGACCGTTGAGGAATTGCTCATCAGCCTGGTATTGAGCACCGTGGTATTTTGGGGCGTCGAGATAGAAAAGTGGTTATTAAGACGCGCCAGCTAACACAATAGAGCACTAGACCAAGAAACCGTTCGTCTGGAGAGATATACACAAATGAGACACGCACTTGGAAGCACCAAATCCGCGAAACAACCCCCCATCGAGCAGATCCTGCTACCTTTTCAGGAATTTGTCAGAGCCGAAGCGTCCGGTGGTATCTTGCTGATCCTGGCGACCGTCCTGGCGCTCATTTGGGCCAATTCGCCCTGGTCCAACACCTACTCAGAGGTGTGGCAGACAAAACTAACTGTCGGTCTGGGTAGTTTTGAGCTTTCAAAACCGCTGTTGCTCTGGATCAATGATGGGTTGATGGCGGTTTTCTTTTTCGTCGTCGGCCTGGAGATCAAGCGCGAAATACTCGTGGGCGAGTTGGCGTCGCCGCGCAAAGCCGCGCTTCCGGTGGCGGCCGCATTAGGCGGTATGCTAGCGCCCGCGATCATCTACGCTTTGTTCAACATCGGTACGACCGGTGTACGTGGTTGGGGCATTCCAATGGCGACGGACATTGCTTTTGCACTGGGCATCTTGTCGTTACTGGGCAAGCGTGCTCCCCTTTCACTCAAGGTCTTTCTCACCGCCGTCGCCATCGTGGACGATATCGGAGCTGTATTGGTCATCGCCCTTTTCTACACTGCCCAAATTGCGTGGAACAGCCTGTTCATCGCAGCGTTTTTCCTGTTTCTACTCATCCTGGCCAATCGACTGGGTATCCGACGCCCACTGATTTACGCTGTGTTGGGTTTCGGCCTGTGGGTCGCCTTTCTCAAATCTGGCGTGCACGCCACCGTGGCCGGCGTCCTGTTGGCGATAGCCATCCCAGCCCGCACCCGAATCAACGCCGACGAGTTTATCAAAAAGGGGCAGATGTATCTGACAAAATTCGAGCGCGCGGGGGTTTGCGGCAAGAATATCTTGACCAACCGCCGCCAGCACGGCGCACTGCAAGCGTTGGAAACGGCTTGCCAACATGCAGAGACCCCGCTTCAACGTATGGAGCACACTCTGCAAAACTGGGTTGCATACGCGATTATGCCCATCTTTGCTCTGGCAAACGCCGGTGTCACGTTTGAAGGCGACATCGGCGCTGCATTGACGCATCCTGTCACGCTGGGTGTGTTCGTTGGGCTGATCATCGGCAAACAACTCGGCATCTTGCTGGCTACGTGGCTGGCTGTCAAGAGCAACATCGCCGATTGGCCTCAGGGGGTGAGCTGGCGTCAGATCTATGGCGCGAGTTGGCTGGCAGGCATTGGGTTTACGATGGCGTTGTTCATCGGCAGCCTGGCCTTTGGCGATTCACAGTTTTTGGGAATGGCAAAAATCGGCATCCTAGGCGCCTCACTGTTAGCGGGTTTTGTGGGATGGTCGATTTTGCGGGGCACACAAGCTCTCGCTGTAACAGAGATAGACGAATGCGATTGAGATAGTGTGAGGCTAATTGCTGCGACGCAACGCCGGTAAGGGCGAAGACTTTCGCTATGCCAGGTGGCGGCAATTTGGACGATTTTCAATCCCATCTTAATTTCCTCTCGCGGCAGCGCGCCACCAGCTCGGCCAGGCAGCCAGCGCGCTCGCAATAGGCGATCCATTCGCGCGCCTGGGCGCTCACGCGTGAGATTCCCGCAAGCGCCTCAACTCGGCCCGCAAACGGGCCAACTCAGCCTCGGCGGCGTCGGCGCGTTCGGCCTCGGCCTGGGCGCGTTCGGTCTCGGCCAGCGCCAGGTCTACCGCTTCGTCCAGCGTCGGCAAAGCCTCGCCCGTGTTGGGATCCACCAGCCGCAGCAAAACGCCTTCGGACTGCAGGATCAACCCCAGTTCCTGGCTGAACAGCGTGCCCTGCGGCGATAGCTCCATGGGCTGGTAGTAGCTCTCGACCAACCGAAAGCCCTGCAAGCGCGGCGACAGATATTCGTCCAGTGGGTCAAAGACAAAATACTCACGCACGCCCAGCATCTCGTACAGGCCCCGCTTGGCTCCCAGGTCTTCCAGCCGCGAGCTGCGCGAGGTGATTTCAAAGACGGCGCACGGAGCTACCTTTTCCTCCCACAACTTGTAGATGCGCCGGTCGTGCTTGGCGATCCCTTTGACGACGAAAACGTCGGGGACTTTGTAGGCGGCCGGATTGCCCTCCTCAAAATAAAAGAGCATGTCGGCGGCCACGTAGACTCGTTCGACCTGGCGGAAAAAGTAGCGCAGGGCTTGCCGCAGGTAAAGAATCGCGTTGATGTGAAAATCGGTTTCTCCCATAGGCTGTCCGTCCGATTCAGGATAATGGATGACTGTCGGCTCAATACCCCATTCGCTGCCTGCCCATACGGGCGCTGATACCTTGGCCATCGTTGGCGTCGCAATACCCAGAGTTTTTTCCATTCGCATTCACCTCGGATTCGTGTCGAAAACATCCCTCTATCATCAGTGTAGCATATCCTCTGGCGGGCGTCAATTAGAGGACAGACCCTATCAGCTCGCCCAACGAGGCGATGATCGGGCAGTCGGCCTCGGGGAACAGCCCGTCGGGGTCGAACAACACCGGGCGGATGCCGGCGCGCTGCGCCCCGAGCACGTCGGCGTAATAATTGTCGCCCACGTACAGCGTGCACGGGCCGCAACTATCTGCCCGCGCCAGCGCCTCTCGAAAGATGAGTGGGTCCGGCTTCCACGAGCTCACCTCGCCCGCGGCCAGCGTAAAGTGGAAAAACGACGCCAGGCCCAAGCTGTCCAGCAGCTCGCCGTACGGCTTGTGGCGGTTCGAGACGACGCCCAACGTATACCCGGCGGCTCGCAGCGTCGTCAGCACCTCCGGCGTGACCGGCTCGACCCAATGCGCGGGCGCGTGCGTCTCGGCCAGGTGTTGAAAAATCTGCGAGGCCAGGTCTGCGGCGTGGTCGGGGGCGCAGTCAAAAGCCAGCAGGAAGCGCTGCACGTAATGGGTCATAAAGGTGTCCTGATCTTCAAAATCCGCGATATCTCTCTGTATTTCAGGCGAGTTGGCCCAGTAATAGTGCACCCAGCGCAACGCGCGGCGGCGGCGCTCGTGGCCGTCTCTCGCCCCAAGCTGGATGGCAAAATCAAGGGCGGCGTCATTATAAGAAGGCCGGCTGTGCCGCAGCGTGCCGTCCAGATCAAACAGGATGGCGCGAATATCCGTGAAGGATAACACGTCAGACCGTCCAGTCTTTGATTTCCAGGCCGGGCACTTGAGAAAAATCGCGTCGGTTGCGCGTTACCAGAATGGCGCTGGCGGCCAAAACAATCGCGGCAATGCGCAGGTCTTGGGTGCCGATGCGAATCTTTTGGCGGCGCAACGCCTCATAGTGTGCATTGGCCGGTTGATCAAAATCCAGCAAGCGTACCCGGCAAAAGTAATCCAGCGTCGCGTGCAATCCGGCATAGGCCCACGTGAGCCGATTACCTGACGGCGCCTGCCTGATAGCCCTAAACCAGCCTCGAAGTTGTTCCTCGGCGGTGACGATTGTGATGGCGAGAGCCTAGGGTTCAAGCGCGGCGACGCGCTGCACAATGCGAGGATGAGCCTTCTGGAAAAGGCTGAGGTGGTCAGTATCGAGGACGTACAGGGTCATGGCACAGTAGTGTCCGCGTCTACCTCACGCCGATACTCCTCAACGTATCCCAGCACCTCATCGAACAGCGGATGATCCTTGAACATTCCGGCGTACTTGAGCCAGGGGTGATCTGGGACATCAAGATTGCTATGAATCTCCATTGGCACGATTTCAGAGCGGGCCAGTCGCTCTCGCATGGCCTGCTGGATGCGGTCGAGAGCTTCCTGCCGCGTCGCGCCCTGGGCCGAACAATCGGGCCAGCCCAGCACCGTGGCCGAGAAATCTCTGCGTCCTCTATGTTCAACCAACACTTGAAATGTCATGGCTTTTCACCCTGCGTTCGCTGTGATCGGCATTATACCACACGTCGTGCATAAAAACGAGATTCAATGCACCTCTTTCATCTCATACCAGTTATCACCCACCTTGACGTCCACCTTGAGCGGCACGGCCAGCGCGTAGGCCCCGGCCATCTGTTCGCGCACCAGCGCCGCGACCCGCGCCGCCTCCTCTTCGGGCGCTTCAAGCACTAGCTCGTCGTGGACTTGGAGCAGCACGCGCGCCCGATAGCCGCCGGCGCGCAGCGCGTCGTACACGCGGCGCATAGCCACTTTCATGATGTCGGCGGCAGTCCCCTGCACCGGCATATTGATGGCCTCGCGCTCGGCGGCGGCGCGTTGGATGGCATTGGTCCGGTCGCCATCCTTTTGTTGCAGAACCGGAAAGTAGCGTCGCCGGCCCATCAGCGTCTCCACGTAGCCCAGCTTGGCGGCCTGGCGTTTGGTCTGCTCCAGGTATTTTTTCACGCCGGGAAAGCGGGCAAAATAGTCGTGCACGAACTGGTCGGCCTCGGCGCGCGACATCCCGGTCTCCTGGGCCAGACGAAAGCTGCTCATACCGTAAATCAGGCCAAAGTTGACCCGTTTGGCGAAATTGCGCTGGCCCGGAGAGACAGCGTCGAAATCCACGCCGTACACCGCCGCCGCAGTCGTGGCGTGGATGTCCAGCCCGCGCTTGAACGCCTCGATCATAGCCGAGTCTTGGCACAGATGGGCCAGCACGCGCAGCTCGACCTGCGAATAATCGGCGGCCACCAGCTTCCAGCCTTTTTCGGCGATCAGCGCCCGCCGCACCTGCCGGCCCAGGTCGGTGCGCATGGGGATGTTTTGCAGATTGGGATTGCTGGACGAGAGCCGCCCGGTGACGGCCCCGGCCTGGTTGAACGAGGTGTGCACGCGCCCTGTGCGCGGATTCACCAATTGCGGCAGCGCCTCGACGTAGGTGCCCAGCAGCTTGCTGAGCTCGCGGTGGTCCAAAATCAACCCGACGATGGCGTGCTGGGCGCGCAGGCCCTCCAACACGTCGGCGGCGGTGGAATAGTGCCCCGATTTGGTCTTGCGCAGCCCGATCGTCGGTAGCCCCAACTGATCAAAGAGCGCCTGGCTGAGCTGCTGCGTCGAGTTGAGGTTGATGGACGCAGAGAGATGGCCGTTGATGTCGTTCTCTAATTGGGCCAGGCGCTCACGCAGCTCGCCGGCCATCTGGTTGAGAAAGGCGGCGTCTAGCTTGATGCCGGCCCGCTCCATGGCCACGATGACCGGCACAAGAGGCATCTCGACCTGGTCGAACAACTTGCGCAGGTCCAGCTTGTCCAATTCAGGCGCTTGCAGCGCAACCAACCGCAGCGTCACATCGGCGTCGGCGGCGGCGTAGGGAGCGGCCCTTTCGACCGCCACCTGGTCCATCGTGATCTGTCTGGCCCCGCTGCCGATCAGCTCGCTGATGGGCGTCATCTCGACTCCCAAGCGGCGGAACGCCGTCGCCTTGAGTCCTACTTCGGCCGTCGGACCCAGCAGCCACTCGGCGATCATGGTGTCCCACGTGAGGCCGTTCACGCTCAGCCCGGCTTCCTCCAATACGTCCACGTCGTAGCTGGCGTTGTGGGCCGCCTTGGGGCGCGCAGCATCGGCAAAGATGGGCCGCAGCGCGTCGAGGACGGTGAAGCGGGGCAACTGCTGACCCTCGCGATGCCCAACCGGGACATAGTATCCCTCGCCTTCGCGCACGGCCAACGCGATGCCCACAAGCTCGGCCTGGATGGGGTCGGCGCTGGTGGTTTCGGTGTCAAAGGCAATGAGCGGGGCAGTGCGCAACCGTTCGACCAACGCCCGTAGCGCCGCCTCGTCGCGCACGACGACGGTGCGGGTGGGAGATTCCTCAACCTCGCGGGCGTCGAACATCGAAAGCTGCTGCGGCGCTGCTGCGGCCCGCGCCCCTACATCGGGCAGTCGGTTCAGCAGACTGCGGAACTCTAATTCCTGCAAGATGGCCTTGACTGCATCACGGTCGTAATCGGCCAACCGGCAGGCCGGCAAGTCCAGCGTGACCGGCGCATCGGTGACGATGCGCCCCAGCTCGCGGCTGAGAAAGGCGCTGTCGCGCTCGGCCTCCAATTTGGCGCGAAAACGGCTCGAAATCTGGTCCAGGTGCTCGTAGATAGCATCCAGCGTGCCGAACTGGTTCAACAGCGTGATGGCAGTTTTTTCGCCAATCCCCTTGACGCCGGGGATGTTGTCCGAGGTGTCGCCGACCAGCCCTTTCATCTCGATCAATTGGGCCGGGGTCAGGCCGCCGTATTTTTCGGCCACAGCGGCCTGGTCGAAAATCTCGCGGTCGGAAAAGCGCCGCCCGGAAATCAGCACCTTGGTCAGCGGGCCGACCAATTGGAACGTGTCGCGGTCGCCGGTGACGATGAGCGTCTCGACGCCGACCTGCTCGGCCTGGCGGGCAATCGTGCCCAACACGTCGTCGGCCTCGTAACCCTCGGCGGTGAGCACCGGCAACCCAAAGGCCTGAATGACCTGCTTGATGCGCTCGACCTGTTGGTGCAAATCTTCGGGGGCTTTGTCGCGGGTGGCTTTGTACGCGGCGTAGCGCTGGTGACGAAAAGTCTCGCCCACGTCAAAAGTCACGGCCAGATAATCGGGCTGCTCCTCTTTGAGCACATCCAGCAGCATCAGGCAAAAGCCATACACGGCGTGGGTCGGCTCGCCGCGACTGGTGGCCAGACCGGTGGTTTGCAGCGCAAAATATGCGCGGTAGGCCAGCGCGTGGCCGTCAATCAAAACCAGTTTCGCCATACCTGCCTCCTTCAGTAGTTTTGCGGATTTCACAAATGGACTCAGAACCGGCGGACGTCCGGCTTCAGCCGGGAATCTCGCTAATGGACCTTAAAAAATTAATTCGGTAACAAGCCGACATACCTGATCAACTCCAGCGAGCCGTTTTGGAATCCATCCAAGAAGTTCGCCACGGCTCGCTTGAGAGCTTGCCAATCGTCGCTCAAGCGATG
>DAOTXN010000003.1:0-13109 GCA_034435435.1 Anaerolineae bacterium
ACAGGCCAGCGCGATGACGGTTACATTAAGTTGGTCCAAATGGGCGTTCGGTGGTATGATCCAGAGTTAGGCCGCTGGACCAGTCCGGACACCATTATACCCGATCCGGCCAATCCGCAAAGTCTCAATCGGTTCTCGTATGTCCTCAATAATCCGCTCAAATATCGAGATCCCACGGGTCATCAAGATGAACCGCCCGATTGGGTTAAAAGGGTCATTGACTTTCTCACCGGTAAAGGTTGGCATGTAGTAGGTGATCCGAGTCAGATTAACCCCAGTTGGAACGGAGCAGACTTGGCCTTTGTCGACGATCCTGTCGAGTGGACAAGAGCGCTGGGTGTCGAGCTAAAAGATGTTGCAAACAGCGTGAATCTTGGAACATTGGGAAAAAGCCTCAAATTCGATGACTACGGTGGAAGTATCCCACGCATTGCACGGTCGGCTGAAAGGTTTAAGGACTCAGCAGTAGAGCAACTGCGACTTATGTCCCAAACCATCCGCGATGCATATAAGGCAGGAGAATTGGAAAACGCGCTATTTACTTCAGGTGCAGAGGTTTCAGAAGGTGCGCAAGGAATTTTCGATGGCGTGTTTCGTGCCACCCAGGATGGAGTAGAAGTGCTCAAGGATTTCAGTAATGCCGCTCCCGCAGAGGTTAAGCGGCCGGATTTCTGGGCACGAGTTGGTATGGCGGGACGCGCTATGTTGGGTTATGGAGAAGAGTTTCTGACCACTTTGGGCGGTGCGGTGGCACCCATAATCATTGCGCCACCTTCCATTTTTAGGCCTTTCTATCTCGATTCAGAACCGGTTGAATTGTAACAGCCTTTAATGCTTGGGCAGGTCTGCCAGGTTTTGGCAATTCAAAACAGGCGACGAAAACTACAGTCAACCTGTTGCTGGAGCGGAGAACATGGATGATATAAGACGACAAAGGTATGAACAGGCACTAGAGGCTAGAAGTAAAGCTTCGGATTGGCCTTCTGATCAACTTATGGTTGCTATCTGCTTGACCCAGTTGGGCAAATACCCAAACGCGCTACACTTTTATGACGTGGCACTTCAGGGCTTTCTCAAGGATCGCCGAGCCTGGCATGGAACTAGCCAGCCCAACTGGCTGGTTGATACCTACATCTTGGCGAAGCAACCGGAGCTCTATCACCAAGTACAGGAGGAGGTTGAAGCCTACAAGCTTGATCGCCGGGGCGGTTCCCTTGTGGCGCTCTATTCCTACGCATTGGTTCGCCTGATATCGAGCGAGGATGAAGCTGCGGGCGATTATGTATCTGGACTCCTCAAAAAGACCAAGGTCAAAGACACTTTTGCGATGGGCAAAACCATTCAGGCCATCATTGCACGCGATCAATCGCCTTTTGACTTGGCACTTGATGATTTGCTGAAGGCTCATCGAGGGATGGCTAAATTGGGGGGGCTGCGGGAGACACCCGAAGGATTCCTATGCTTACCGGCGATGTCGCTGTCCAAGATGGCCCTAGAGCGTGGCATGGAGATCAACGCCGAAAGCGAATATCTGTCAAAGGGGTATTTGGAATACATTCATGTCCCACAAGTGATCTGACGACAGTTGCCGCTCGGGCCTGAGGCGTGGGGCTGCTCTTTCTGCCAAGCGGATGGGGTCTCATCGTGCGAAAGGGGAGTTTATCGCTTTCCCGACAGTGCAACCGGGTGAATGCAACGGGTACCCCATTGCACCGTCCGACGCTTCGCCCCGGACACCGCGTAATCGCCGGGCGGTAGTGATCAGCAACCACGTCTATCCCCTTCCGCTGCGCTACGGGGACCTTGCGGCTATCTCAACTCGCCCGAGCTGGCGGTGCAGCCCAGCACGAGCTACCACGTCAGCGCCTGGATGCGGGGTGAGATCGACACGGAAGAGAGCGCGGCCAACTGGCTGCTGCGCGTCTACTACTATGACGCCAGCCACACCGCGCTGAGCTACGTCAACGTGGCAGTCGGCAGCACCGCTCCCGCCAACTGGACCGAACAGGGAGGCGATTTTACCACCCCCTCCAACGCCGCTTTTGTGCGCATCCAGTTGTACAACT
Source organism: Anaerolineae bacterium (assembly GCA_034435435.1). Lineage (GTDB taxonomy): Bacteria > Chloroflexota > Anaerolineae > S140-20 > S140-20 > DAOTXN01. Next base: position 2,067 of record DAOTXN010000003.1, read on the forward strand.
ACCAGAACAGCGGCTGGATCGCCTGGGACGACGTGCGCCTGACCGGGGCGGGCGTGGTCACGCGCCAGTATTACTATGCCGGCGACCAGTACGTGGTGATGCGCGTAGGCAGCAGCACGGTGTACTACCTGCTGGGCGACCATCCCACGCTGCGCTAGGGACCATAGCTTGGGCAGTACGGCCATCACCGCCAACAGCAGCGGGCGTGAATATGGCGAGCTACGCTATAAGCTGTCTGCCATTCTCTCGCCGCTCCAACACGCGCTGCACCTCAACGATGGGCGTGGACACGTTGGAGCCTGAGCCACTCCGCCACTCGCGCCTGGCAGACCCGCCGCCGCTGATCAAAGCACAGACCTCTGTTGGTACAGCAGTACCGGGCCATGAGCAGGACCACCCCTTTGTACAGCGGGCCAGGTCTATCAAGTACAGGTTTGTCATTGCTCTCGGCCTCACGCGTGTTTCGTGTGAAGAGTTGGGTTGACAAATCCAGAAATATGATGTAAACTGGCCCGCATTGGTTTTCCTGAATGGCTCAAAGGTACGCTATGGATCACGCTGCGCGGATCGAGCTTTTGTTTCGCACCATCACCAAGCCCGGCGGCAAGGAATTCAGCCACCGGGAGATCGAGGAATTGACCGGTGGGACGATCTCTCACGCCGCCGTCTGGAAGGCGCGCAAGGGGCTGACCGAAAGCCTGAGCCAGCGCATGATCGAAGCCTTGAGCACGGCCTTTCAAATTCACCCCACTTACTTTTCCACCGAGCACGTGACGGCAGAAGATATCCCCAAGCTCCGAAAACAGTATCGCAGCGAGTTCCTGATCGAGCAGATCGCCCTGCGGGCTGGCCAGCTCGACGACGAGGCTAAAGAGCACATCCTCAGCATGATCGACTTTGTTCGAAAAGCACAGGGGTCCCACCTATGAACACACACAGGAGCGCACAATGCAGCCACATCGCATCCGAGCCCGATTGCAGACCTTGTTGGATGGTCTGGACTATGATTTCAGCCGGTTCACGCTAGATGGCTTTAAGGACTGGTTAGAACGACGGCGCGGACGACCCATCGTCTTCGTCCCCCGCGCCATGCCCGCCACCCTCTTTGGGGCCTGGGTGCAAGGCATCGACGCGGACTATGTCTTCTTTGAGCAAGATACCCCGCTCATTCACCAGGCCCACAACCAACTCCACGAGCTGGCCCACATGATATGCGGACATCCGACTGCCGTGGTGGAGCCGCAACAGGTGGGCGCCCTTTTGCGCCACGCCGGCTCAGTCACAGACCCCACGCTCTTTGTCGAATCCTTGCTGCTGCGCTCGGCGCACTCGGACGAGCACGAGCTGGAGGCCGAAACGCTCACCGCCTTGATCCAGGAGCGGGTGCTGCAACACGCCCGGCTCGACGCACTGTGGCAGGGCATCTCGATGGAACGGGCGGTGGGAGATCACTTGACCGCCTATCTCAAAGGGATGGCGCAGCGATGATGCAGACGGTCGTCGATTACAGCGCGGCGCTGGTGGCCGCGGCGCTGGTGCTCGAACGGCTGCGCGCGGTGCTGCGCACCCGAGGCGACCGGCAGGCGGTGTGGGTGTGGCTGTTCACGGCCTCCGTCGTGCCGTTCGTGGTCTTTCAGATCGACGACGTGTACACCACGGTTGACCGACTGGTCGGCGCGCATAACCTGGCCTGGTTGCTCTCGTACGTCTTTATGGTGCTCGCCGCCTACTACCTGTGCCACACGTTTATCGAGACCATGCCCGGCTGGTCTGGGCCGGGCGGCGTCATCACCATCGTAACCTTGGCGGCCATCTATCCTTTCGGCCCGGCCCGGGCGGCCGAGACGACCGACCACGTCCACGCCGCCAACGTGGGCGAGATACTCTTTATGGGGGTCAATTATCTCTATTTCGTCGCGATGGTGAGTCTCATCCCTATACCCCTTTGCCTGCGCACGCTGCGAGCCAGGCAGCAGCCCACTCCCGACCGCCTGCGCACGCTCGTGATTTTGCCGGCCTTGGCCGTGACCGTCTCGAACGCCCTCACCAAGCTGGTCGTCTACTCGGCCGGGTTTGTGTTGCCTACGCTGCCTGCGGCGCTCCTGAACACCGTCACGGACGTCTCGCGCCTGCAAGCCGGCGCAGTGACCGTCCTGTGGGTGGCCAGCCTGGCCCCCAGCCGATTGTACCGAGGTCTGGCCCATTTCGTAGAGTTCCTGCAAAAGGTCCACACGTGCAGAGAGCTGGGACGCCTGCAAGATTGGCTCGACGCGGCGTTTCCGGCGGTGGCTTCGGACCGCGCCGCCGGATTGGACGTGCTCAAGGCCCCGGATCTGCATCTCTATCGGCGCACCATCCACATCCTGGACCGCCAAAAGATGCTGGCGCAGGCTGAGGACGGGCCGGCCGCCCGGCTGTACCAGGGCCTCCAGAATATCCCTGCCTCGGCCAGCTTCGACCAGGTGGTGGCCGCCTGTCGAGATCTCAGCCGCCAGATAGGAAAAACACGATGAACCTGATTCAATCCCTGCGCCTGCTCAAGGCCTACCTCGTTGCGAAACGGTTTTATGGGCAGTACCCGCATTTGACCCGCGACGTCGCCTTTCACCCCGAGATGGACGTGCGGCTGGATGTCTATGCGCCGCCCGACCCGCAGGCGGGTCACCCGGTTCTGCTTTTCGTGCACGGCGGCGGATGGAGCGAATTCAACAAAAAGCTATTTGCACCGGCGGCTATGAAATTCCTGCCCGAAGGGATAGTCGTCGTCATCCCAGATCACACCCTCTACCCCCACGCGGGATACGAGCAAATGACGCGCGAGGTCGCCGCCGCCATCGGCTGGACGTTGGAGAATATCGCGCAGTATGGGGGCGATCCGGGGCGGGTGGTCGTGTGTGGACACTCCTCGGGCGGTCACCTGGTCGGCCTGGCGCTGATGGATCCGCGCTTTCTGCCGGCTTTCGGTCACAGCGCCGGCGAGATGGGCGGCGTGACTTACGTCAGCAGCGGGTACGACCTGCCGGCGCAATACGCCTACGAACAGACCAGGAGCGGCGGCCGAGTCACCCAACTGATGCTCACGATGAAGGGGGTGGCAGGAGGCGTAGAGCACTTTTCTGCCGCCTCGCCCATCCACTACGTGCGGCCGGACTTACCGCCCACCCTGGTGCTGCACGGAGACGCAGATCAAACTATCCCCGTCGATCAGGCCGTCGCGTTCCACGCGGCCCTGCAGAAGGTGGGGGCGCGAAGCGAGCTCAAGCTCTACCCTGGGCGCGGGCACAGCGAAATCCTGTTCTCGGCCCTGGCCGAGCGTCGCGCCCAGATCGTGTCCGACATTTCCGCGTTCGTCCACACCGGCGCGGTCGGCGCGGAAACCGATTAGAATGAGCAGCGCCTAAACAACACGAGAGACAGGCCCCTTCTTCCCAAAAGATGCCTGCCTCCCGCCATCCGACGCTCGACCCCGGCATCGCACCAGCAATGCGCGGTGGGCTTTGCGCTTGCAGGCATTATACGGGGATGGGGGTCAGATGTCAACGGCCGCGAGAAGGAGAAAGGATGACCCCAGCGCCTGATGAAAAGCCTTCGAACAGCGCAACCCCGCCGGGCACGCAGCGCCTCCCGGCCGATGCGCTGTGTTGCCAGACCTGCCCGTCCATCCAATGGACGAAAATGCAGATGCTGCGCGCCATTGCCCGCGAGGTGCGCGCGCCCACCGCGCTACTCCTGGGCGCCACGGAGATCCTGGCCGGGGAAGAGGAACGCCTGCACCCGGAGCATCGACGCTTTCTCGACCTCGCTCTGGCGCAAGCCAACCGGCTGAAACGTATGCTCGACGACTTTGGCACTGCCGTCGAGATCTATCATGGTCCCGCCGCCCTGGATTTCCAGCCGGTGGACTTGGCCCAGGTCGTGAGAGAGTGTGTTCGTGAGTATCAGCCTCGGGCCGAACAGAAGGGTCTGGAACTGAGCGCCGACGTCGCCCCCGTTGTCCGAGTGGTAGGGCGAAGAGATTTGTTACACACGGCCCTCTCGGCGCTGCTGGATAACGCCGTTAAATTCACCCCGGAGGGTTACGTCCGGGTCCGCCTGACCGAAACGGCCGTCCTGGATGTTCAGGATACGGGGATTGGCATCCCCGCGGATAAAAAAGACTTGATCTTTGAGCCTTTTTTCCAGGGACATTGTCACGGCGGCGTTGGACTGGGGTTGGGACTTGTGAAGCGCATCGTCGAATTGCATGGGGGCGCAGTCGGCGTCCTGTGCAGTACAGGAAAAGGGAGTACGTTCAGAATATGCTTGCCAGCACGGGAATCGTGATCGAAGAAAGAAAAGTGCGCCACACCTGGACTGCGCACTGGGAAAAGATTCCCTTTGACGTAAAAAAGGACCGCCAAAAGTACGGCGACGCCGGCGTGTTTCGCTGTGAAATCTTTGTTTTCCGGTCGCAGCAGGGGACCTGGAAGGTGAGCTGGTTCGCTCCCCGCCACGTCACGCGGTGGTGGCAACTGACTATGGCCTTGCGCTGGGAGAACATCTGGCGGAGCGAAAGACAGTATCTACGGCTCACCTTAAAAGAGCTGGACTTTTCCGGCGTGAGGGGGATGGAAGCCTTCGATGAGGTTGCCCTGGCCCGACTGGCCGTCTTTTTCCAGGATTATTGGCCCGGCCTGGCGTCGAGTGAGCTCGTCCAGGGCGTCCTCGAATATCTGTGTCGGTTCACCGTTTGGTCCGCGCCACGTATCCCAGGACGCCGCGCTGTTGCGGCGGCAGCAGTTGGGTGAGGGTGTAGATGAGGGCGTCGGGTTGGTTGTCAACCGCTTTCGATAACAGCACGGTGCTGTGAGAGCGTTCCAACGTGTCCTCGAGCAGGGTTTGCAGATGATCCAGGACATCCACAGCGTCCACTCTGACTTCGACGTCCCCGACCGCGTCTACATCGTCAACGATGCTCTCCGTTTCAAGAGGCGTGCTAAGGTCTTGTTGACGTAACACGTCTACGGCGGCGTTGCGGGCCACGGTCCAGGCCCACCCCGTCAGGGTCTCGGGAGTGCGCACGGTCCCGATGCGGGCGAAAATCTTGGCGATCGCTGCGGACCAGACGTCGTCGATTTCGCTGGGCGAAAGATTGTCGAATCGGTAAGCCAAGCGTTCCTTGAGTGGCTTGAGAACGCGCTCGAAAAACTGCTCCCAGGCGTGCTCGTCCCCGTGTTGTAAGGCGATCAGGAATTCTGCTTCGAACATCGTATCCTCCCGGACGAGTGCTGATTATACCACATCTTTATCCCAAAGACTCTGGGGTATTCCTCAAGCAATTGACCATAGACTGAGAGAGGCTTTCAGGCGATGACCTAGCCTCAATCGCCGCTCAACGATGCCTTATCCCTCTGCGTTTCCTCTGCCGTTTTCGTCTCCATCTATTAGACGGACGAAGGTCACAGCTTGACGCTCCAGGCTGGCTTTTAGCTCTCGTTCTCATCCGTCTAGTGTATAGAAGAATCTTGCGGAGGTGACACATGCACATAGTCGTAAGGAGTTTCAAAGCGCCAATTGACGAGGCGCTACGCGAGCAATTGAAAGACCAGGTCAACCCCCGATCCCAGGTCGCCGTAGCCGATTACACGACTGTCAACGGCGAAAATCCGGAGGCGAGCGATGCGCCTTGAAATGACCGAGGCCGAGCGCAGACGGCGGCTACATCAAGCCTACGAGATCCTATTGGCGACTGCGCGGCGCAAAAGGGCAACCGCTGACGCGCACGACGCTGAAGAGCCTGGCACATTGGCGGAAGGTGACACGCCTGACAATGGTCGAGACGTGCGGAGGGAGTATATTCCGCAGTGAATCTACCGGAAAAAGCCAGGCTGAACAGCGGTGAGAAAACAGCGTGGCACGTTTGAACAGACGCGCTGTGCCGACGATGATGACCAGTGACAACAACCTCCATCGGCGCGACCCGATAGCGGCTGGCTGTGTGGACCTGCTGGTGGCAATTTTACGCCGGGCCGTGTCGGATGCCCAAATCGGCGACGGTCACGCGGCGCGTGCGTGGCTGGCCGGTGAGCAATGCGCCCTCTATCTGGAATGGCTCAACCTCGACACTGCTTACTTCCGGCGCTTGCTGCTCGAGGTGCTGGGCGATGACGACGATACCCTGATTCTGCCGACGGAACCGAACTTTTACAACTGAAACCCAGTACAACTGCCTTGCAGGGTCTTGACACGTGTGGTATAATATAGGTGTCAGAGCGATACCGAGAGAAACCAAAGTGAAACAGCAGTTTACAGTCAGGATTGACGCTGAGGTAAAAGCCAAAGCAGCAAAAAAAGCCAGGCGCGAACTGCGTAGCCTAAACGCCGTAATCGGTAGACTCTTGGAAAAGTGGGCAGCGGGTGAGGTTGATCTTGAGCCACCCACAACTGAACCGAAGGGAAAGCAACCATCCGAAAGTGATTGACGTTCGCTAGAGCGTAAAACGGGTCGTGCCGGTGCGGGAACACCGACACGACCCTAACTCCCACCGCTGCCAAAGCCAGCGGCAAAAGCTATTCACATTTTACCACGTGGGAATGTGAATAGCAACCTTGACCGGCTTGCTTGCCAGCGATGGTAGGCAAGCCGGTTTTCGTTTTCAAGAGGGGAGGTTTTCCAATGCATCGGATCGAGCGCACCACCATCAAAAGCGTGGCCAAGCTGGCTCCCTGGCTGGCTCCCATCCCGTCGGCGTTTTTTGTGGGCCGGTCGGCTATGGCGCACCTGACCGTGCCGCTGCCGGTGGCCGTGATCGTGGCGGCCATTGTCGAAACGTTGGGACTGGCGTCGGTGCATACGTGGCTGTGGCTGTCCGACTGGAACGCCGCCCGGCGCAAGAGTGACCCGGTAGCGCCGGTCAGGCTGGCCGTCATCCTGGGTGGGGTGTACCTGGCAGCGACCATCGGCTTGACCGTGGCCCTGGAGATAGCGCCGACTTGGGCGACCTACGCGCCGGCCTTGTTCCCCATCCTGGCCGTCGTGGGCGCTGTCAACCTGGCGCTGATTGCGCAGCAGGAACAGCGCGAGGCGATGGTTGAGGCAGAGCGAGCCGAAAAGCGGGGGGCGCGGCAAGTGCACAAGAGCCGTGCACAACAAGCGCCCCTCGGCGACGTTGCGAGTGTGCACAGCGACGACGGTCGGAGTGCACGAGCGAGCGCACAAAACGCCGTCCTGGACGCCGTGAATCGCACCCGGCAGGAGCGCAAGGCGGCGTTAAAGAGTGCGCTCGTGGACGCCTACCGCGACAATCCGAGCCTGGGCGCGACCGAAGCCGCCCGAGCCCTGGGTGTGCATCGGAACACCATCTATGGCTACACCGCCGAATTAGAGGCAGCCGGCCGGATTCGGCGCAACGGCCACCAGGTCGAGGTTGTGGAGGGCTGAGGAATGAGCACCTATGCAACGAGGCAACGCTATTTGACCGAGTGGGCCGGCTTGATCGCTCAAGCGGCCCACAGTAGGCAGTTGACCGGCACGCCCGTTCAAATCGCCCGCATTCAGACCATCGCCGGCCCGCGAGCCGGGGCGCTCGAAATGCACGCCGGGCTGCACGCGGGCCGGTTGCTCAGGGCATTATCCGCGGACGATTCAGCCATTCTGCGCCAGCTCGTACCGTGGGATTTTGCAGGTGAGCCGCTGGCCTATATGCGCGGGCGCTACGTTCGCATCGAAGCGGGCTGGCCGTCCGACCTGGCCGAGAGCGTCATCCGGCTGGCCGACGTGGGGCAGCATCCCAAAGAAGGCGGGCGCTGGCTGGCCGGGAAAAACGAGCAAGGTCAAATCGTCACCTTGGGGCTGAATGATAACACCCCGCATTTCTTGCTGGCCGGGCAGACGGGCAGCGGCAAGTCGGTCGGGATGCTGGCGGCGGCGGTGCAGCTGGGCCGCGACTATGATAACCAGTTGATGTTGCTGGATGGCAAGTATGGCGTGGACTTGCGCAAAGTCGCCCACCTGCCCACGCTGGCCGGCCCGCTGGTCACAGACGTCGAAACCGCTCGCTCGGCGCTGGCCTGGGCTGTGGCCGATATGCGTCGGCGCTACGAGCACAAAGACCCAACCCGCCTGGTCATCGTATGGGACGAACCTCAAGAATGGCTGGCCGATGACCCGGCTATGGTAGAGATGACGCGCCGCTTGCTTGCTCAGGGGCGCGGGGCTAACGTGCACCTGCTGATGAGCACCCAGCACCCGGTCGTGTCGGTCTTTGGCGATTCTGCCAGCAAGCGCAACCTGACGGGAAGGCTGGCGCTGAAGGTGAGCGACTTTGAGGCGTCGCGTGTGGCCGTGGGCGGACCGACGCCACGCGCCGACCATCTGCTGGGCGCGGGCGACTGCTATGCGGTGACGCCGGGCGCGGTGCATAGACTTCAGGGGGTCTTTGTAGACCGGCGCGACTTTGACACCCTGCCCGCTGGCGACCCTCTGCTAGAGGACTGGCCCGAATACCACGCCGAAAACCTGAGCCAATCACCCGCCGACTTTGACGGGGTAGAAGTGGGGGTGTCTGTGCTGGCGGCCCACCTCGGCAAAGGGCGGCCAACGCTGCGCGAGATGGTCAAGGCGGCAATGGGGCACGTGCCAGGGAACGAACGGGCGGCGCGGCTGCTGGCCCTGGGCCGGGAAGCCTACACCTGGCTGAACGCCGAGGGTTGGGGTCTGTGCGAAAGCGAGTAACTGCCTGCCTGCCTGGGGGCGACACACACACAAAATGTCTGTGGAGAGCGATTTGACCGGTTTTGAGAGTGCGTCCTGACCAGGCAGGCAGGCACAAGGGAGGCAAGAATGAAAAAGCATCGAGGTGAGTTGACTGTAGTGGGTCTGGCGCTGGCGGCGCTGGCGCTGGTTGGGGCCGGTGTGTGGGCGTTGGTGTCGGCTATGTCGGTGGGTCTGTTGCGCGGCTGGTTTGTGGCGTCGTTAGTGGCTCTGCCGCTGGTCGGTTGGGTCGGCTGGCGGGTAGGCACAGGGAGCGCCAGAGCGCATCTATCGGGGCTGGACAAGGGCATCGGGGCGGTGATGGGCGCGGCCAGCAAAACGGCAGACCTGCGCGTTAGCACTGTGGGGCGGGCGCGGCAAGCGGTGCTCGGCGCACCTGCTGCTACCGCGACGCCGGTTTTTAGACTGCCCGATCCTGAGATACGGCACGTCGTGGCCGTCAGTGATGAGGTGGTAGACCTGTGAACAAGACAAAGGTTCTCATTCTGGTAACGTTGCTTGGGTTGTTGCTTTCGGCTTGCGGAGACAAGGCCGCGATTGACCAAGCCAAAGCGCGGCGCGTTGACCAGCAAACAGCAGATGACGCGGCGCTACGGGCGAACGAGCGCGAGCGTGAAATGGCCGACTGGGAGGCGACGCGCCCGGTTACGAACGTCAGTGAGATGGTTTTCATCGTGGTCGTCTCGGCGTCTATCGCGTTGTCCATTGCTGCGGCGCTGGCGGTGTTTGTGTTGCGCTGGTGGCAGGCGAGCCGGGCAATGGTGGCTTACACCGAGCAGCGGGCGGCGCTGGCGGCGGGGATGATTCGGGTCAATCCCCATACTCTAACGTGGCCCATGCTGATTAGCGACGGGGCGGTTCACAACCTGCAAACCGGGGAGGTGTATCGGTTGGCCGAGCCGCGAGCCGCCGACCCGCAGCAGGTGACCGGCGACGTGCTGATTCGGGCACTGGGTGTGGGCACTCGCGGCGCGGCGCAAATCGCCAAATCTGCCAAAAACGCACAACCCGCCGACGCGATCCCGACGCTGGCCGGGGCTATGCCGTTAGTGCTGCGTCCGTTAGGGCCGGGGGAGAGCCGGCGACCTGACGTGAGTGTGCCGAACGATGGAAATAACGGCTAGGCCAAGTAGCGCGATAGCGCAAGCGCAGAGTACAAAGGAGGATTGGATGAGCGACACAAGTTACACCTTTGGCGGGCGGCTGCGCCCCAAGTCAGACGAGCCGACCAACTGGCACGACCTGGTAGACCTTGCCAACAAGGGAATGGCTTTCGTCTATCAGCGATTAAGTTCCCACGAACAGGTGAAAAAGTCTATCTATAGCATCAAGGCACAAGATGCTTTGGAGGACCTGGCCAAAGAGGATGGTTACAGCGATGAACAGATTTACGTCGAGCGCCGTGATCTGGGCATATCGGGGACGAAAGGCCGAGAAGAACGGCAGGGGCTGGCCTACCTCATCAAGCTGACCGAGGCCGGGAAAGTCGAGGCCGTCTACGTCGTGCATATCAGCCGGTTGTATCGGGACCAGACCCTCATCAACGCCCTGGCCCTGGGTGAGTTGTTCAAAGGGCACGGCGTCATCATCGTCACGCCACAGATGCGACTGAACCTACGCGACAAGATGCATATGCGTCTGTACCGGATGGAAGTTGAGCGGGCGGCAGATGAGCTTGAGCTTATGGCCGGGCGGCTGTTGGGAGCGCAAGCCTTGAAAGCCAAGTCGGGGCTGTACGCCGGTGAAAGTCTACCCATTGGCTACGTTGTGGACGAACGGGAAAAACTAGATGATGGTAGCCCCAACCCCGATTATCACGCCTACCAAATTTACGAACCTCACGCCCAAGTTGTCAGGACCGTCTTTGAGCAGATGGCCATGCCGGGGATGACGCCGATCAGGGTAGCGCGTTACTGCCGACGCCAGGGTGTTGTCCTTGCGCCTTTTGCGCCGGAATGGGACACGCCAGCGAACCGCAAGGCATTTATTAACTCAAGGCGTAATCCTGATGGTAGCTCCCCTGTTACTGTGAGCAGGGCCCGCACCATTGCAACCAACCCTGCCTACATTGGTTGGAAGTTTTGGAGCGGTGAGGTAGTGGGCAAAGACGTGTATCCCCACCTCATAGACGAGCAACTGTTTTGGTCAGTTCAAGAGAAATTCTGAAATTACGGTATAGTGAGTTGCTTCCACTCCAGAAAACGCCATAATCGTTGTTCAAGCCAAATCGCGATTGTCGTGATGCAGAATACTCCAACGTAGTCAAGATGAGACGACAACTTGCACAGGGG
>DAOTXN010000004.1:0-19040 GCA_034435435.1 Anaerolineae bacterium
CATCGCTTGAGCGACGATTGGCAAGCTCTCAAGCGAGCCGTGGCGAACTTCTTGGATGGATTCCAAAACGGCTCGCTGGAGTTGATCAGGTATGTCGGCTTGTTACCGAATTAATTTTTTAAGGTCCATTAGCCGGGAATTCTCGCTAAAGCCGGGAATTCTCGCTAAAGCGAGACGTCCGGCCACGACAAACAGCGCCGATCTTGGCCTTCGAAGCGGCCAAACGTAAAAAGTGCAAAACTACTGACTATGTTAACCCGACGATTTTTGGCGTTGATGTTGGCGGGCGCGCCGCTCATGGCGTTGAGTGGATGGCTGGCTCCATTGGGACCGGCGATCTGGGTCTACGTGGTCGCCGTGGTGGGGCTGACCGCTTTTGATTGGTGGGCTGCACAATCGGCCAGGCGTTTTGAGTTGTGGCGCGAGCACGAGCAGCGCCTGTCGTTGGGGGCGGAAAACCGCGTGCGCGTGTTTGTGCGTGAGCGGAGCGGGCGCGGGACCGCCGTGCAGGTGCGCGACGAGCCGCCGGACGAATTTGCGGTCGAGGGTGGGCGTGTGTTGTCGAGAGCGTTAAAACCGCGCGAAACGCAGGCGCTGGACTATAACGTGCGCCCGCCGCGCCGGGGCGATTATCGTTTCGGCGATTTGAACCTGCGCTGGAGCGGTCCGCTGGGGCTGGTGTTGCGCCAGGCCCGTTATCCCGCTGCCGCCAGTGTAAAGGTTTATCCCAATCTCAAAGCCGTGCGCCAGTATGACTTGTTGTTGCGTCGCAATCGGCTGCATGAGCTGGGTCTGCGCAACGCCCGGGTTTTTGGACAGGGCACAGAATTCGAGCGCCTGCGCGACTATTTGCCCGACGACGAGTATCGCCGCATCCACTGGAAAGCCACGGCCCGGCGGGCTAAACCCATCGCCATTGAGTACGAGACCGAGCGCAGCCAGACGGTGATGGCGTTGCTCGACGCGGGGCGGATGATGGGCAGCCCGGTAGGCGAAATGTCCAAGCTGGATTACGTGGTCAACGCCGTGTTGCTGTTCAGTTACGTGGCGACGGGCAAGGGGGATAAAGTCGGCGCGCTGGCCTTTGCCGACCAGGTGAGCCAATATCTGGCCCCGCGCCAGGGGCGGCCGCAATTCTACCGTCTGCTGGAGTTGCTCTACGGCGTGCAGACCACGCCGATCGAGCCGGATTATGGCCGCGCTATCGGCTACCTGGCGGCGCGACACCCAAAACGCTCGCTCGTGGTGTTGTTCACCGATCTGACCGGCGGGCTGGGGGTCGAGGCGCTGGTCCAGCATGTCTCAACGCTGCAGCGGCGACACCTGCTGCTGGTGGTCACAATTAGCGATCCGGAGGTGCATGCTTTGGCCCAGGCCCGCCCGCTCGACTCGGCGGCGGTTTACCAACGGGCGATTGCCGAAAAGCTGCTGGAGGAGCGGCGCATGGCGCTCGACACGCTCAGCCGACGCGGCGTGCTCACGCTGGACGTGTCGGCAAATGAGCTGACCGCCGCGGTGATTAACAAGTATCTGGAGCTGAAAGCCAGGACGTTGATTTGATCAAAGACGAAGGACCAATGACGAAGGACGAATTTCGTCGTTCGTCCTTCGTCGAGGTAGAAACGGACGATGGGAGACAAGATTCGCGTGGTGCTGGCCGACGACCACCGCATGATGCGCGAAGGGATTCGGGCCATGCTGGAGCGCCGGTCGGACATTCAGGTGGTGGGCGAGGCCGCTGACGGGCGCGAGGCGGTGCGCCTGGCGAGCCAGCTCTGCCCCGACGTGGTAGTGATGGACGTATCCATGCCGTTGCTCAACGGCATCGAGGCCACGCGACACATTCGCCGCGACTGCCCCGACGTGCGCGTGCTCATCCTCACGGTGCACGAAAGCCAGGAGTACGTGGCGCAACTGCTGGCCGCCGGGGCCAGCGGCTATATCATCAAAAAAGCCGGGGGCGACGAGTTGCTAAACGCTATTCACGCCGTGGCGCGCGGCGAAGCGTTTTTGCATCCGGCGGTGGCCAAAGTAGTGGTCGAAGATTACGTGCAGCGCTTGCAAGTGGGGCAGGGGGTCGGCGCGGGCGACGTGTTGAGCGACCGCGAGCGCGAAGTGCTGCAGCTCATCGCCGAGGGCTACACCAACCGCGAGATCGCCGACCTGTTGCACGTCAGCATCAAGACCGTGCAAAATCACCGCTCCAAGATCATGTCCAAGCTGGACTTGCACGACCGGGGCGAGTTGATCAAGTATGCGATACAGCAGGGGATTATTCACTTGTGATTTGACGCTTGTTCGGTCGGGGCTATAATACCAAGTGTCAAACTGGTAAGGGAATGTGAGGGATCAGGATGGAAGGGACCATCGTACAAGAATACCAGCGGGATTACTATTCCTGGTTAATGGAAAACGCGCAACTCATCCGCGAAGGGCGGTTCACAGAGATTGACGTCGAGCACATTGCGGAGGAATTGGAGAGTATGGGGAGAAACGAGAAGCGGGAATTGGTCAGCCGCTTGACCGTTTTGTTGGTTCATCTTTTAAAGTGGCAACACCAACCGGCCCGGCGTTCAAAGAGTTGGCGCAACACGCTTACGGTTCAACGCAGTGACTTGAACGACTTGCTGCAAGACAGCCCAAGTCTCTACGCCGATGTAGGGCAACACATCGAAAAGGCCTACGAAAGGGCAAAGCTGCTGGCAGAGGATGAAACCGGCCTTGAAAAGGCGCATTTCCCACAATATTGCCCGTTTTCTTTTGAGCAGATCACCGATCAGCAGTTTCTTCCCGAGTAAAGCGCGCCTTGCCAATGGCGAATTGACCTGAAATCAACGGACGTCTGGCTTTAGCCGGGGAATTCTCGCTCAAGCGAGACGTCCGGTCACGACAGAAAGATGACGCGCAGCGTCAAATGGGGCGTTTCTCCTGCTTGAATAGGGTGTGCGCCCTATAGACAAGCGTATCAAAAATCCTCTATCATTAAGGCTGGTGGTATTTTGCCGCCAGCTTTTTTTCGCACCCTCTGGGTTTGCCCATCGCTTGCTGAACAGGAGGGAGTATGGCAAATCACTCACGTAACGGCGCGTCGCCTGCCGCCCTGATCATCGGCGCGGGCATTGCCGGCATCCAGGCCGCGCTCGACATCGCCCAGGCCGGGTTTCAGGTCTACTTGGTGGAGCGCGAGCCGGCCATCGGCGGGCGTATGGCCCAGTTGGACAAGACCTTTCCCACGCTAGACTGTTCGGCGTGCATCCTCACCCCGCGCACGGTGGACGTGGCCCGCCATCCCAACGTGGAATTGATGACCTACAGCGAGGTGGTAGGGGTAGACAAACACTCCGGCGGTTTTCAAGTCCAGGTAAGAAAAAAGCCGCGCTACGTGGATATGGACCTGTGCACCGGCTGCGGGCTGTGCGCCGAGGCCTGCCGGATGCACGGGCGCGTGCTCAGCGAGTTCAACGCCGGGATGGGCAAACGCTCGCCGACCTACGTGCCTTTTCCCCAGGCCGTGCCCCTCAAATACACCATTGACCCCGCCACCTGCCTCTTTTTGAGCCGGGGGGTGTGCGGCAAAGAGTTCCTGTGCAAGAACGCCTGCGCCGCCGGGGCCATCAACTTTGACCAGCAGGAAGAGTTGGTCGTGTTGGACGTGGACGCCATCATCGTCGCCACCGGCTTTGACCCCTTTGACCCGCGCGAAAAGCCCGAATTGGGTTACGGGACCTACAAAAACGTCATCACCGGGCTAGAGTTCGAGCGGCTGGCCTCGGCGTCGGGGCCGACGCTGGGCAAAATCGAACTGGACGGGAAAAAGCCTCAAGACGTGGTGTTTATCCAGTGCGTCGGCTCGCGCGACAAGCAGGTGGGCAACCCTTATTGCTCGCGCGTGTGCTGCATGTACACGGCCAAGCAGGCCCACCTGGTCCACGAAAAGCTGCCCGACGCCAACGTGACCGTGCTGTATATGGACATCCGCGCCTTTGGCAAGGGTTTTGAGGAGTTTTACGACCGGGTGCGGGCAGAAGGGGCGCTGTACCGGCGGGGAAATCCGTCGGAAGTCATCCGGCGCGGCGAAAAGCTCATCGTGCGCGCCGAGGATACGTTGCTGGGACGGCCCATCGAGGCGCCGGCGGACATGGTCGTGCTGGCGGTGGGGCTAAAACCGCGCGCCGACGCCAGGCAACTGGCCGCGATGTTGGGCGTGGAGCATAACGGCTTTTTCACCGAGGCCCACGCCAAGCTGGACCCGGTGGGCACGGCCGTGCCGGGCGTCTATCTGGCCGGGTGTTGCCAGGGGCCGAAGGACATTCCCGACACCGTCGCGCACGCCAAAGCCGCCGCGTCGGCGGCCATCATCCAATTGACAAAGGCTGGGAGATGACCACCAAGGCACCAAGCCACCAAGTCAAAGGCACAAGGCTGAAAGGATTTCTTCGTGTTTTGGTGACTTGGTGGTAAATCCGTACAGGAGACGACAAGATGCGCGTACAAGCACGAGAATTCGCCCGAGAGTATGGTTTGTTCGCCTGTATTCAATGCGGCAAGTGCACCGGCGGCTGTCCCGTCAGCCTCAAAACCGCGTTGAACATCCGCGACGTGATTTATCGGCTGCTGGTTTCGGGCAATGGCTTCGAGCTGGACGGTTTTGAGGAGTTGTGGGACTGCACCACCTGCAACACGTGTACCTCGCGCTGTCCCAAAGAGGTCAACCCAATGGAAGTGATGATTGGGTTACGCAGCGCCGTGGTCGAAGGCGGGCGCATCCCCAACACGGTCAAGGTGGCGCTCCAATCGGTCTTTGCGCAAGGCAACCCGCTCACTTTTTCCCGCGAGGACCGCGACGCCTGGGTAGGCGACCTGCAGGTGCGACAGTTGAGCGAGCAGCCAGGGGCCGAATATCTATATTTCGTGGGCTGCACGCCCTCGTATGACCCGCGCATTCAAAAGGTTACGCGGGCGCTGGTGCGCGCGTTTGAGCAGGGCGGGGTGGAATTTGGCATCCTGGGTCAGGAGGAAAGCTGTTGCGGCAGCGAGGTGCGCCGCCTGGGCGAGGCCGGACTGTTCGAGATGCTGGTCGAGGAGAATATGGAGGTGTGGAAGGGGTACGGGGTCAAAAAGGTGGTGACCACTTCTCCGCACTGCTACAATACGCTCAAAAAGGACTATCCGCAGGGCGCGCTCGAACTGCTGCATTACACCGAGTTGATCGCCCAACTGCTGGACGAGGGACGCCTGACCTTCCAGGGCAAAGTCGAAAAGACCGTGACCTATCACGACCCGTGTTACCTGGGCAAGCACAACGGGGTTTTTGACGCGCCGCGCAGCATCCTCAAGCGCATCCCCGGCCTCAAGCTGGTCGAGATGGACCGCAGCCGCGAAAAGAGCCTGTGCTGCGAGGGCGGCGGCGGCCGGATGTGGCTGGAGGGGACGAACATCGAGGAGCGGCTGGCCCATCAGCGCGTGCAGGAGGCCATCGACACCGGGGCTGAAATCCTGGCTACAGCCTGCCCGTTTTGCGTGCTGACGCTGGAAGACGCCGTGAAAATCCGCGGCCTGGAAGATAAAATCCAGGTGCGGGATATTATGGAGCTGGTCGCGCAGGTGATGTAAAGATGACATCCGACAAGACCAAAATCGGCGTGTACGTTTGTCACTGCGGCATCAACATCGCTCACACGGTAGACGTGAGGGCGGTGGCCGGGTTTGCGGGCGAGCTGCCCGGCGTGGCCGTGGCCCGCGATTACACCTATATGTGCTCCGACCCCGGACAGGGGTTGATCAAAAAAGACATCCAAGAGCTGGGGTTGACCGGCGTGGTGGTGGCCTCGTGCTCGCCGCTGATGCACGAGCCGACTTTTCGCAACGCGGCCGCAGAGGCCGGCGTCAATCCGTATCGGGTCGAGATAGCCAACATTCGCGAGCAGTGCTCGTGGGTGCACCAGCCGGGCCAGGCGGCCACCGGCAAGGCCATGCAACTGGTTTCTAGCGCCGTGGCCAAGTGCGGTCGGCTGGAAGAGTTGTTCGAGCGCGAGTCGAGCGTGACGCCGGCGGCCCTGGTCATCGGCGGGGGCGTGGCCGGGATGCAGGCGGCGCTGGACATCGCCGACGCCGGCTTTCGGGTCTATCTGGTCGAACAAGCCGAGCAAATTGGCGGACGGGCCGCGCAGCTCTATCGCACCTTTCCTACGTTGGAGCGCGTGCGAGAATTGCTCGCGCCGCACATTGATCGCGTGACCACCCATCCACGCATCCAGGTGATGACCCAGAGTCAGGTGGTTGAGGTGGGGGGCTATTACGGCAATTTTCGGGTGGTGGTAGAGAGTAGATGGGTAGATTGGGAAATTGGTAAATTGGTAGATTGGTCCCCCATTTCCCAATCTACCCATTCCCAATCTACTCTTGACGTTGGCGCGATTGTCGTCGCCACGGGCTATGACCTGTTCGACCCGGCCCGCAAGCCGGAGCTGGGCTACGCGGCCTACCCCGAGGTGCTCACCAGCTTGGAGTTTGAACAGCTCCTGTCTCAGGGCGATGGGCTGGTCGTAAATGGCAAGACCCCCCAAAACGTGGTGTTTATCCAGTGCGTCGGCTCGCGGGACAAACAGGTCGGCAACCCACACTGCTCGCGGATCTGTTGCATGGTCACGACCAAACAGGCCAACGTCGTGTTAGACAGGCTTCCCGACGCCCATGTGACGGTTTTTTATATGGACATTCGCGCCTTTGGCAAGGGCTTTGAAGAATTTTACGACGCGGTGCGCGAGCGGGGGGTGCTCTATCGGCGCGGCAATCCGTCGGAAATCGTGCGCAACCCCCACGGCGACGGCCTCATCGTGCGCGCCGAGGACACGCTGTTGCACCGGGCCATCGAGACGCCCGCCGACCTGGTCGTGCTGGCCGTGGGGATGGAGCCGCGCCAGAGCACGGCCGAGGTGGCCGCCTTGCTGCGCCTGGCTAATTCGGCCGATGGTTTTCTGGCCGAGGCCCACCCCAAGCTGCGCCCCGTGGACACGGCGGTGGCGGGTGTGTTTTTGGCCGGGTGTTGCCAGGGGCCTAAAGACATTCCCGATTCCATTTCGCAAGGGCGGGCGGCGGCGGCGGCGGCGTTGGTCCCGCTGCTGCGCGGGCAGGTGAGCATCGGAGCGGCGACAGCGACCATCGACCCGGATGTGTGTGCGGGTTGTGGCGTGTGCGCGTCGCACTGCACTTTTGGCGCGTTGACGCTGCACCCGTTCAAAGGAGTGATGACGGTGAACGCGGTGCTGTGCCAGGGTTGCGGCGCGTGCGCGGCGGCCTGTCCCAACGGCGCGGCGAATCTGCATCATTTCACGTTCGACCAGGTGTTGGCCCAGGTGGATGCGTTGCTGGAGCCGGTGCGAGTATAAGGACACAGATTCACACCGATCAACACAGATTTTTCTCTGATCCGTGTTCATCAGTGTTTATCTGTGTCCCTAGAGGAGAGTAAAATGGATCAAGTCAGGCGTGTGCTGGATGTGCAAGACAGGGGAGCCGTGGTTGCGGTACGCGATCTGTTGTGGAGACTGATGGAAAAGGACGTGGTGCAGGGCTTGCTGGTGCCGCTGCAAACCCATCCGCACGAGGCCCCGGCCCCGACGCTGATCAAAAGCCGGGAGCGCCTGGAAAAGGCCAATCCGTTAGCGCCGGTGATGACGCTCAACAGCGCCAAAATTGTGGGGTTGCTGCTGTCGCAAGAATCGGGTAAGCGCCTGGCGGCAGTGATGCGCCCGTGCGAGGTGCGGGCGCTGGTCGAGCTGGCCGGGCGCGACCAGGTTGCGCTGGATAACTTGATCACCATCAGCATTGACTGCCTGGGCAGCCACGACGAGGGCGATTATGAGCAGCGCGTCGCATTGTGGGGCGACGACGCGCCCACGCGCGAGTCGCTGCGCTGGAGCCGCCTGGGGCAGATCGCGCCCTATCGCTTCCGCCCGGCCTGCCAGATTTGCGAGCAGCCCTATTACGACCAGGCCGACCTGGTCATTGGCCTGTTCGGGCAGAACGTTGGCGAGCAGGTGTTGGTCTTGATGCGCGCCGACCTGGCCGAACAGGTCGGGCTGGCCGAGAACGGCCAGACCCGCCCCGTGACCGAGGCCGACCTGGCCAGCCGCCAAAAGACCATCGAGGGCCTGATCGCCCGCCGTCACGCTACCCGCCGGCGCTTGATGGACGATATTCAGCAAAAAACCGCCGAGCTGACCGACCTGCTGGCGATGTTTAGCGGGTGCGCGCTGTGTGGCGAATGTCAGGAAGCCTGTCCGCTGACCTCGCCGGCCGATTTCGACATGGAGGCCTATACCGCCAACACTCCCGAATACGTGACCGCCCGCTTGCTGGACATTGTGCGCCGCTCGGAGGCGTGTGTGGGCTGCGGGATGTGTGAGGCGGCCTGCCAGTTGGGCCTGCCGCTGATGCGGGTGACGCAGATGATCGCGGAACGGGAGCAGGTGCGGCGGAGTCTGGTGGAGGCGTTGGGCAGGGGGTAGGTTGGGGATTGGTAAATTGGGGATTGGTAAATTGGGGACGCCCCGGTGTGATAGCACGCCGGGGCGTTTTTTGTGCTCCGATGTTCAGGCAATAGTCACCCTGAGCCGCTCGGCTGAGCGCTCACGACAAAGCTTGTCGAAGGGTGACGGGTGGTGGGGGCCGCATCCTTCGATAAGCTCAGGATGCTTGTCGAGCGACTCAGGCTGCTACCTCCCGTCCCCTCACCCCGTTGCGCGCCATTCCGGTTGGTGGTATATTCATCCATAAAGGAAAAAGGAGCAAGACCATGCCAGAACCGAGACAGGCGCAGAATTTGAGGGAGGCATTCAATGCCTTTGACCCAACCCATCCCTTGCAGAGCGAGTTTTATCAAGCTTTTTACGTCGAGCGGCCCGAGGGGATACATCAATTGATCGAGGATCTGCGGGCCGACGAACGGACCTCGACCAAGTGGCTTTTCACCGGCCACCGAGGCAGCGGCAAATCCACTGAGCTACTGCGATTGACGGAGGCCCTTCAGGATCGCTACTTTACCGTCTATTTTACCGTGGAAGATGTGCTGGATATGGCCGACGTGGACTACAAGGATGTGATCCTGGCTCTGGGTAGCCGGCTCTACGAAAAATCCAAAACCCAGGGCGTGTCCCTGCCACGAGAGATGCTGGAAGACTTGATCGGCTGGTTCAGCACCACATTGAAGGAAGTCGAGGGCGCCATCGGCGCCGAGGCCGAGCTGGAGGCCAGGGCCGATTTTTGGTTTCTCAAGCTGTTGAGCAAGGTCAAGAGCGAGAGCAGAACCCGCCAGGTGGTGCGTCGCCAGTTCGAGAGCAATCTGTCTGACCTGCTGACCCAGGTCAATGAGATCGTTGATGCCATCACCCAAAAAGCCAAAAAGCCGGTGCTGGCGGTCGTGGATGGACTGGATAAGATTTGGGACCTGGAGAAAGCCAAGGGGATTTACTATGCTGGCGGCATCAATCTGCTCGTCCCGCGCTGCAAGGCAGTGTACACAGTCCCGTTGGCGCTTTTTTATACGCAGGAGTTTGGTCAGGTGCGTGTGACTTTTGATAGAACTTTCCCGTTGCCCAACGTAAAGGTACAAGATCGCGCAGGGAACCCCTATGAACCGGGGCGGACCATGCTGCGTGACCTTATTGGCCGCCGGATGCGGCCCGATCTGATCGCCGACGATGCTTGCGAGCGGCTGATCGAGCTGAGCGGGGGGGTGTTGCGCGAGCTGGTCGCTCTGGCCCGCGATGCTTGCAGCAATGCTCGCGCTCAGAACCATGCCCGCATCGAGCTGGTCGACGTGGAACGCGCAGCCAGTCAGGTGCGCAACTTGTACCGCACGATGTTGACGCCTCAGCAATTGCATGCCTTGTGGCAGGTCCACACCAGTCCAAATAAACAGTTCGCGGATAACGCGCAAGCCGAGGGCCTGGTTCACAATCTGAGCCTGTTGGGATACGCGAACGATGATCTCTGGTGGGACGTCCACCCGGCCGTCCTGCCATTGCTGGAGGAGCGAGCGGATGAGTGGGCAAGACGTTCGTGAGCACCCTCGGCCTGAGCTCGGGTCGAAGGCTCAGTCGAACGAGGATCGGGCGGTTGAGTATGCGCTAGAGCTGGCCAAGCTGACCGACAGCCTGCGCATTGCCGAGGGGACGCTGGTGGCCTTTGCGGTGGTGGACGATGACGCTACCCGCACTAGCCTCATCGGCGAGCTGCGCTTGCGCCTGACTGACGCGCTGCAAGTGCGCGAAATACACCTCACCCCTGACCGGCCCGACCTGTGGGAGGCCATTCAAGCCGCGCCCGGCGGCGGGATAGAGCGGGTGGCCTGCTTTGTCTACGGCTTTGAGGCGCTGTCTGGCCGGGCGCGCCGGCAAGCCATGGCCGGGCTGAACATCCGGCGCGAGCTGTTGCGCCGCCTGCGCTGCCCGCTGATCCTGTGGCTGAGCGGCGAGAGCCTGGCCGACCTGACCCGGGCCGCCCCCGACTTTTATGCCTGGCGCAGCGCCATCTATGACTTTTCCCAGTCGCCCGGCGGCGAACGGGTTAGCTCCATCTCCCACATGCTCGACGCTTACTCTCCCGCGCTTATCCCACCGGAGGAACTGCGCAAACGCGCCCGCTTGTACACGACGCGCCTGGAAGAGCTGGAAGCGGAGGGGGAAACCAAATTAGAGACCCGGGCCTGGTTCCAGCACCAGCTAGGCCTGATTTTCAGTCAATTGGAAGAGTGGGATAAGGCGCTGGACTATTTTCGGCGCAGCCTGGCGCTCAAGGAGCGGCTGAACGATCAGGCCGGCGCCGCCCGCGCCCTCAACAACATCGCTGCAGTCTATCAGCAAAAAAAAGAGTGGGATCAGGCGCTGGACTATTTTCGACGCAGCCTGGCGCTTAAGGAACAACTGGAAGATCGAGCTGGCATTGCCCAGGCGCTGCGCCACATCGCTGCGATTTATCAACACCGGGAAGAGTGGGATACCGCGTTGGATTATTACCGGCGCAGTTTGGAGCAAGACCGCACTGGCGCCGTGCTCAAAGAGCCAGGCGTGACGTTTGACGCTGAGCCGCCGCCTCAAACCCAGCTGGCCCAACTGCGCGATCAACTGGCCAGACTGGAATCGCTGCGCGACGTGTTGGGTGACCGGCTGACCGATCAGAAAAAGGCCGAGCTAGAAACCCGCGTCCATCATCTGGTCGAGACCGGCGGCGGGGCTTTCATCGCGGGGGATGTGCGCGTCAGGAGCGGCGACTTTATCGGGCGGGATAAATTGCAAGTGATTCTGGGCGATCAGTACGTGGGCGTCTCTGCCGATCAGGTGTCGTCGTCGGCGCTGCTCCAGGCCTATCTGTCGTCTCTGATCGAAGAGTGTCGCCGCCTGCCCTTGGGCGTGGTAGACCCGCGCTTTTTGCAGACCGGGCCGACGGCCCCGGTCACGCTGTCTGACGTGTACGTAGACCTGGACGTGCAGGCCCCGGTGCGCGAAGAGCGCGAAAAGGGGGAAGCGCCCCTGCTGGGCCGGCTGGCGCGGGGCGAGGGCGGCGAGCGCACGCCCTTGCTGGAGGCCATGGCCCACCCCCAGGCCGCCCGGCTGGCGCTGCTGGGCGACCCCGGCTCCGGCAAGACCACCTTTGTCAACTATCTCACCCTGGCTCTGGCGCTGGCGGAAGAGGCGGACGGGCGCTCGCCGCTGCTGCCCGACGCCTCGCCGCTGCAAGGGTTGATGCCCATCCGCCTGGTGTTGCGCGAAGTGGCCGCCCGCTGCATCCCCGCCGACGCCCCCTGCGGCGAGGCGCGCATGGTGTGGGATGCGCTGCGAGCGGACCTGGCGGCCCGCCTGGGCGAACAGGCCGCCGAGCGCCTTTTGCCCTCCCTCCAAAAGCGGCTGTTGGAGCAGGGGGGGCTGGTCTTTCTGGACGGGTTGGACGAGGTGCCCGAGGCGGGGCGTCGCCGGCGTTGCTTGCTAGAGGCGGTGACCGCTTGGGCTGCCCAACTGCCCGCCGAGCGCGCTCGCGTACTGGTCACGGCCCGGCCCTACGCCTACGCCGACCCTGCCGGGCGCCTGGGCGGTTTTCAAACCTTGATTTTGGCCCCCTTTAGCCCGGGGCAGGTGGCCGGCTTTATCGCCCGCTGGTACGCGGCCGTGGGGCCGGTGATGGGCTGGGACGCCGCCACGGCCCAGGCGCGCGGCGCGCGGCTAGAGGCGGCGCTGCAACCCCCTTCGTATCTGGCCGACCTGGCCGCCCGGCCCCTGTTGCTCACGCTGATGGCCACGCTGCACACCAGTTGGGGCAAGCTACCCGAGGACCGCGCCGAGCTGTACGAGGAAACCGTCAAGCTGCTGTTGAGCCGCTGGCAGCGGGCGCGCGAGGTCAAGGACGCCGCCGGCAAAACCGTCACCGAACCGGGCATCGCCCAGGCCCTGGCCGTGGGCGAGACCCAGGTGCGGGCGGCGCTGCACCGGCTGGCCTACGACGTGCACGCGCGCCAGGGGCAACGCGCAGAGCGCACCGCCGCCCCGGCCGACATCACCGAGGGCGAGGTGCTGGCGGCCTTTGCGCCCCTGTTGCCCCCCGATTTCAACCCGGCGGTGCTGCTGGAGTATCTGGAGACGCGGGCCGGGCTGCTGGTGGGGCGGGGGGCCGGCGTGTTTACCTTTCCGCATCGCTCCTTCCAGGAATACCTGGCCGCCTGCCACCTGGCCGACGGGGCCGATCTGGCCGCCGCGCTGCGCGAGCGGGTATGGCAGGACCCGGCCTGGTGGCGGGAGGTCTTTTTGTTGGGCGTGGGCAAGGCCCGCCAGGGTGGCCTGGGCCACGCCGT
The DNA here is from genome assembly GCA_034435435.1 of Anaerolineae bacterium. GTDB lineage: Bacteria > Chloroflexota > Anaerolineae > S140-20 > S140-20 > DAOTXN01. The sequence continues at coordinate 12,845 of DAOTXN010000004.1, forward strand.
ACACGTGGTCAACACGCTGTTGCCCCAGGGGCCAGAAGAGCTGCGCGAGCAGACCGAGACCCACTGGCAGGCCGCCGCGCTGGCCGCCCAGGCCCTGCTGGACCTGCGTTTCCCCGGCGCGGCGGCGGGCCAGGTCCCGCTGCAGGCCACGCTGGGGCGCGCCCGGCGCTGGCTGGCCGCTTTGCTAGAGACGCCCGCCGCGCTGACCCCCCGCGAGCGGGCCGCCGCCGGCGACCTGCTGGGCCAGTTGGGCGACCCCCGCCCTGGCATAGGCGTTACTCCCCTCTCCCTCTCAGGGAGAGGGGCCGGGGGTGAGGGTCTCCTGCCCGACATCTTGTGGTGTCCCGTGCCCGCCGGACCTTTTCTGATGGGCAGCCCCGCCGATGAAAAAGAGGCCTGGGACGACGAGCGCCCCCAGCACACCCTGCGCCTGCCCAGCTTTCTCATCGCTCGCTACCCCATCACCCATAGCCAATATCTTTTCTTTGTAGAGGGCGGCGGCTACGCCGAGCCGCGCTACTGGACGCCCGAGGGCTGGGCCTGGCGCACGGGCGAGCTGGAGCCGCTGGTCGAGATTATCGAGGACGCCGATTTACGTCAGCGGTACGTCGAGTGGCTGGCGCAGCGCCCGGTAGAAAGACGCGACCGGCCCTACTGGTGGGACGACCCGCGCTGGGGCCTGCCCAACCGCCCGCTCGTCGGCGTCACCTGGTACGAGGCTATGGCCTATTGCGCCTGGTTGACGGAGCGCGTCAGCGAATCAGCGAATCAGCGCGGTAGCGAATTGCGAGTCTGGCGCGCTGGGCAGGTTTCGTCACTTGTCCTTCGTCCTTCGTCCTTTGTCCTTCGTCTCCCCACCGAGGCCGAGTGGGAAAAGGCGGCGCGTGGTCCTTCGACAGGCTCAGGACGAGGCTCGGGACGCCGTTGGCCGTGGGGGAACGAATGGGCGGAGGGGCGGGCCAATACCGAGGAATCCGGCGTCGGCGAGACCAGCGCGGTGGGGGCTTTTCCGGGCGGGGCCAGCCCGTGCGGGGCGCTGGATATGGCCGGCAACGTGTGGGAGTGGACGCTCACCCGCTGGGGCCGCACGAGCTCGCAAAAGCCCGACTATGGCTATCCCTACGACCCGGCCGACGGGCGCGAGGAGCCCGGCGGTCCCGATTGGCGGGTGGTGCGGGGGGGTTCCTGGGACGCCCATCAGAGGTCCGCCCGCTGCGCTTCCCGCCTCAGGAACTACCCAGACCTTTGGAACCTCAATCTGGGTTTTCGGGTGGTGGTGTCCCTGGCTCTCTCGCCTTCTGCGTCCTGATTTCTGGCTGCTGAATGCTGGGCGTGCTGGCTGCTGGGGGGGTCTGGGGGGCGCCAGCCCCCCAGCCGCGGGGATATGACAACGAATGGGAGGGATGAACCGAACCTGCCCTGATCATCCTGAGCCTGTCGAAGGATGCGGCGCTGTGCAAAAGTGAAATGAAAACCTACAAAAATCTCTATCCCGAACTCGTTTCCTTTGGCAACCTGTACGTGGCCTTTCTGGACGCGGCGCGGGGCAAGCGCGGCCAGCCCGACGTGGCCGCCTTTGAGTTCGACCTGGAAGCCAACCTGTTTCAATTGCAGGAAGAGCTGGCGACGCGCACCTACCGCCACAGCCCCTACGATAACTTTCGCATCCGCGACCCCAAGCCGCGCCTCATCAGCGCCGCTCCCTTTCGCGACCGGGTGGTGCACCACGCGCTGTGCAACGTGATCGAGCCGATCTTTGAGCGCGGCTTTATCGCCGATTCCTACGCCAACCGCCGGGGTAAAGGCACACATCGGGCGCTGGACCGGGCGCAACAGTTCGCCCGCCGTTACAAGGTCGTGTTGCAGTGCGACGTGCGCCAGTTTTTTCCCAGCGTGGACCACGCCGTTCTGCGCGCCATCCTGGCCCACAAGATTGCCGACCCCGCCGTGCTGTGGCTGATCGACCGCGTTCTGGAGAGCGGCGTCGGCGTGCTGGAGGGCGAGTACGAGCCGGTCTGGTTCCCCGGGGACGACCTTTTTTCCGTCTGTCGCCCGCGCGGGCTGCCTATAGGGAATCTCACCAGCCAGTTCTGGGCCAACTGTTATCTGAACCCGCTGGACCAGTTCGTCAAGCGCGAGCTGCGTTGTCCGGCTTATGTGCGCTACGTGGACGATTTTCTCCTGTTCGCCGACGACAAGCGCCAATTGTGGGTCTGGAAAGCGACCCTCCGGGATTTCCTGGCCGGGCTGCGCCTGACGCTGCACGAGCGCCAGAGCACGGTTTACCCGGTGAGCAACGGCATTCCCTTCCTGGGTTTTCGCCTCTACCCCCAACGGCGGCGGCTCAAGCGGCGCAACGGGGTGGCCTTTGCCCGCCGGCTGCGGGCCGGGTGCGCGGCGCTGGCCGCTGGCGAGATGACACAAGAAGATCTGAATCGGCGCGTGCAGGGCTGGGTGGCCCACGCCGCTCACGGCGACACCTACCGCTTGCGCGAATCGCTGTTTGCTGCTATACGTATTCCCCAAGTTGGTGCTCAGTGAAAGAGTCGCCCATTTTTACCCGCACTTACGATCTGTTGCGTTGGCTCATCCCGCTGACGGTCAAGTTTCCGCGCCAGCAGCGTTTCGTGCTGGCCGAAGCGCTACAGCGCACAGCGCTGCAGTTCCAGGAGCGGCTGATCGAGGCCGCCCGCGCCCCTGACCCGTTGCCCGTGCTGCGCCAGGCCGATACAGACCTGACCAAGCTGCGCCTTTACCTGCGGCTGTGCCGCGATTTGGAGTTGATGAGCATCAATCAGTACGCCCACGTGGCCCAGATGGTGAACGAGGTGGGGCGGCTGTTGGGCGGCTGGATGAAAAAAACCTGAGACCTCGGAAGTCGCTTGAGGCTTCCACAGTCTGGGGCCGGGCCGCCGCCGCCGGCGGGTGGTGCGGGGGGGTTCCTGGAACAACCATCAGAGGAACGCCCGCTGCGCTTACCGCAACAGGAACAACCCAGACAATTGGAACAACAATCTGGGTTTTCGGGTGGTGGTGTCCATAGCCCTCGCTTGTGGCCGGTAGACCCCGGCGTTCACGGACGCGGCCGTTCGCCGCGCCCACGACGCGGGGCGGCGCCTTGTATGAGAGCCAGCCCGGCCCGGCCCCGGTCGCGCTCGCCGTCTTGGGATGGCGGCCGGCCAAATAGTAGGGGCAGGTCTTGCGCCTGCCCACCCCCCGCGCCCCGTGGTAGCGGGTGGGGCTTGTCCCCGCCCGCGACGCGCGGCGCGGGGGCAACCCGGAACACGAAGGACGCGAAAGACACGAAGGACGCGAAAGGCGTGAAATGAGTGAGCAGTCTGTGCATACGGGCGGCGGGGCCCACGTCGGCGGCGCTGTGTCTGCCGGCACTTTTATCGGGCGCGACCAGATTATCGTGTTGAGCGGCTACACCGCCGCCGACCTGGAACGGGTTCTGGCGAGGCTGCGGGAGGTGCTGGGGACAGGCCGGGCCGAGCTGTGCGCCGACATCCTTCACGAGCAATTGACCATCACCGCGCCGGATGCTCGCCGCATTCAGCTCTCCTCCCAGGCCGCCGCCGCTTTGCTGCCCGTCGCCGCCCGTCAGGCCGACGCAGGGGCCTATCTCACCGCGCTGATGGTCAACCCGCGCTACGGTCGCTGGATGAGCCAGTTTGTGCCCCTGGCCGGCACGCTCACCACTGTTGAACATCCCCCCGGCTGGACCGACGTCCCGCCTGAATTTACGCTCCTGGAGCTGAGCGGCGAAGGGCCATCCCGACAACTGCGCGCCATTCACTTGCCCGACATCACCCAGGCCATTGCCCAATATGACGCACTGGTGCTGCTGGGCGAGCCAGGCGCAGGAAAAACGACGGTGCTCTATAAACTGGCGCTGGAGGCCGCTCGAGAACGCCTGGTGAGTGGAACGGGCAAACTGCCGCTATACTTTTCGCTGGCGGACTATCGCGCTTACCCCACGCCGCACGCCTTTGTGCAGGCCGTCTGGCAGCAAGCGCTAGGTGGAGGCGAGGTGACGGATGGCCTGCGCCGGGGAGAGTTGCTGCTGCTGTGCGACGCCTTGAACGAGATGCCCTTTCGAGACGGGCGCGATTACCGCGCACAAGTGGCGGCCTGGAGCCGCTTTGTGGGCGACTGGCCCGGCAATAAAATACTGTTCACCTGTCGCAGCCGGGACTATGGCGAGCCGCTGGGTCTGCATCAAGTGCGCATCGAGCGCCTGGACGACGGGCGGGTACAGACCTTTCTGAGCAAGTACCTGGACCCGGTCCAAGCGGGCCTGGCAGCGCAGGCGTGGGGGCGGCTGGCCGGTGACCCGTTGTTGGAGCTGGTGCGCAATCCCTACTACCTCTCGATGCTGGCCTATAGCCTGGCGACGGGTGGCGCGTGGTCGGCCGGCCGGGCCGGCTTGCTGGAGAACTTTGTGAACCTCTTGCTCGCCCGCGAGGCCAGACGCTGCCATCCCGACTGGCCCGGCGAAGAGCCGTTGCGCCTGGCGCTCGTCACTGTGTCCGAAGGCGTCCAGCCGTTGGGAGAAGGCACCCGCCTGCCGCGCCGGGAGTGGCTGGCGCGCCTTCCGGCGCAGGTGGACGGGCCAGATGGGCCGGTGGAAACCCCGCCGCCCACCGTTTTGCGCCTGGGCCTGTCTGCCACGCTGCTGGACACCGAGCTGGCCCCCGGCGGCGAAGAGCAGGTCCGTTTTTACCACCACCAGTTGCAGGAATACCTGGCCGCCCGCGCGCTGCTGAACCGTTTCCGCGCCGGGGAAGACTTGACGGCCCGCTGGCAACAACCCCGCCTGACCCGCGAGATGCCCGACCCCGGCCTGCTGGGCGACTTTGAGCCGCTGCCCCCGCCGCCGACCACCGGCTGGGAGGAGCCGACGGTCCTGGCGGCCGGCCTGGCCGCCGATTCTGCCGCCTTTATCGAGGCGGTGCGGCGGGCCAACCCCGTCTTGGCCGCCCGTTGCCTGGCCGAAGCCGGGGCGACGCCGATCCCAGACCTCCAGGCGGCGGTGCAGGCCGACCTGCTGCGCGAAACAGAAAACCGGCAGGTGCACCTGCGGGCGCGTATTGCCGCCGGCGAGGCGCTGGGACGGTTGGGCGACCCCCGCTTTCAAGAGATGGTGGTAGATGGGCTGCGCGTGCTGCTGCCGCCGCTGGTCGCCATCCCTGCCGGGCGCGTGCACATGGGCAGCGGGCGCTTTCGCGTGTGGCGGTTAGAGCGGCGCGGCTTTCCGGCGAACGATGAGCGCCCCCGCTGCACGGTGGACCTGCCGGCCTTTTTCATCGGCCAGTTCCCGGTGACCAACGCCGAGTATGCCTGTTTCATCGCGGCCGGCGGCTATGCGCCGGAGAACGCCGAACGTTATTGGGCCACGCCCGCGGCCCGCGCCTGGCTGCGCGGGGAGGCGGGGGAGGGCGGCGCGTTTCAAGAGCTGTGGGAGGTCTATCAGGCTGTGCGCCGCGACCCGTCATTGTTGAAGGACTTGCAGCGTGCCGGTGTGAGTCCGCAGGCGCTGGCAACCTGGGAGCGATTGATTCAGATGCAAGAGACGGAGGTGCGGGCCGCGCTGGGTAAAACCTACCTCGACCGCCCGCGCGACCGCCCGGCCCTGTGGGACAACGACCCATACAATCATCCAGCTCAGCCGGTGGTGGGCGTCAACTGCTTCGAGGCCACGGCCTATTGCGCCTGGTTGACGGAGCGAGTCAGCGAATCAGCGGGTCAGCGAGGGAGCGAATTGCGAGTCTGGCGCGACGGCCAGGTTTCGTCACTCGTCCTTCGTCCTTCGTCCTTTGTCCTTCGTCTCCCGACTGAGGCCGAATGGGAGCGGGCGGCGCGCATGGGCCGGGGGTGGGTCTATCCGTGGGGCAACCGTTGGGGTGCAGAGCGGGCCAACACCTGGGAAGGGCGCGTCTTGCGACCGACGCCCGTGGGGGTGTACCCGGGCGGGGCGACGCCGGAGGGCGTACACGATTTGAGCGGTAACGTGTGGGAGTGGACCGCCAGCCTGTACCGGCCGTATCCCTATCACCCGGCCGACGGGCGCGAGGACCCGCGCGCCGAGGGCCGGCGGGTGGTGCGGGGGGGTTCCTGGAACGCCCATCAGAGGAGCGCCCGCTGCGCTGCCCGCCCCAGGAACAGCCCAGTCCGTTGGAGCACCATTCTGGGT
>DAOTXN010000005.1:0-35952 GCA_034435435.1 Anaerolineae bacterium
ACCCTGGTAGCTCTTTGGACAAGATTTACAGGATTTACAGGATTTTTCCACGAATTCCATCCTGTGAATCTTGTGAATCCTGTCGAATGGCTTTGGGTTTGCCGCTTTTACGCATTTGGGCTGAGCAGTTACAATTGAGAGTATCATTGCTCAGATTTCCACCGCTCTGGAAGACTGTACTTGAAAGGGAGGCTGCTCGTGAACTGGCGCACGGGCCTGCTCACTGCGGAAACGGCCATCATCTGGCTCTTTTTTCTGCAAGCCATACGGGTGCTCTTTACTGCTCTCTTTGGCGTCATCTACGACGCCGTTTTTGACGCCAGCCTGTCCATACTCGTCGTGCTCCTGGACCTGCTGCTGATTATTTTAGCCATGCTCACCCCCTTGCTGGTGCGCTGGGCAGGTGAGCGGCCTTACCTGCCCTCGATAGCCATCGGGATGGTCTTGATGGCCCGTATTCCGCTGTCCCTCAATGTCCCCTCGGTGCGACTGTATGCCGCCATCGTCTTGCTGGGTGGAGCAGCCTTTTACCTCGCGCATCTACTCGAAAATGCCCCGCGCCAGCTCATGACGGGATTTATCGCCGGGTTGGGAGCCGATCAACTTTTTCGCGCGGTAGACTTTACCTACGATCCCACCCTGCGCCCCAGCGGACTCGCCCTGATCGCCGGCATTGCCGGCGCGACGGCCATCAGCAGCGTTTATCTGGCCCGCCAACGCACCTACCCTGCGCCCGACAGCCCGGCGATCAGCGCCGGGCTGGCCCTGGGCGCTACCATATTTTTGCAGACCTCGCTGCTGGCGCTGCCCAACGCCATGGCCCGCTGGAGCAACGTGAGTTATCACGGGGCCGCGCCCCTATTGCTGCTCGTCACTCTGTTACCTCTACTCTCGCTGATACGAGCTGGTGAACAATATCTCGCTATCTGGCTGTGGCCCATCGGTCACGTCATCTCGATGGCAGTCGTTGTGCTCAGCCTGGCCCTGGCCGCCCTGCTCGACGGCGCAGCGTCGGCCCTGTTCTTCCTGATCACCCAGCTCCTGCTGCTGCTCAACTCTTCTATCGTCGTGGAAAAGAAGCGCCGCTTCCCTGGCTCACACCGGCAAGCTCCGGGAATGGAACTGAGCCTGGGACTATTGCTGATGCTCCTGCTCAGTTTTGCCTTTGCCTTTACTTTCACCTACCCCTACACGATTGGATTTTTCCGAGGCATGGGCGCGCCGGTGTTGCTGCTCGGCGCGCTGGTCGTCGTGCTATCTCTTCACAACGTCTCTATCGCCCCCACAGTAGAAGCAGTCAAAGCGACGCACGCCGCCGCCAGCCTGGGCGCAACGCTGACGCTGGCGGCCGCCGTCGCCCTGCTCATCCAGTTCGGCGGGCGGCCCACCGAGGCCGAGGTTCCGCCGGACGGACCATTCAGGCTCGCCACCTACAATATCCACTACGGCTTTGACTCGGATTGGAAGTTTACCCTCGATGAGATGGCCGAGACCATCGAAAAGGAAGGCGTGGACGCGATCGTGTTGCAAGAGGTAGACGCCGGTCGCGTCACCAGCCTGAGCGTGGACGATGCGCTCTGGCTGGGTCAGCGCCTGGGTATGCACGTGGTGTACCAGCCGACGCTGGAACGACTCAGCGGCATCGCGCTGCTCTCGCGCTACCCGTTAACAGAAAGCGATGGGCAGTGGCTCACCAGCGCCCTGGAACAGACCGCCATCGTCCACGCCACCCTCGAAACGACTCGTGGACCGTTGCACGTGTATGGGCTATGGCTAGGACTGGAGCCGGAGGAACGCGCCACTCAACTCGCCGAGGCGCTGGACTATATCGGCGCGACCAAGCCGGCCGCATTAGGCGGAGATTTCAACGCCACTCCCGACTCACCGGTCTACACCCGATTGGTTGACACAGGTATGCAGGACCCGTTTGTTGCTGCCGATCAAGAAACTGCCCTGACCTCGCCTGCCATCGTCCCCACCAAACGGATCGATTATGTGTGGCTGCGCGGCCTCTCTGTGCGGGATGCCTGGGTTTCCGATTCTACGGCCTCTGACCATCGCATGGTCGTGGTAGAGGTGCAACTGACCGATTAAGGAGTATAGCGTGTTGATTGATAGAGAAGGCCCCCCAAAACAGCGTGTGCTCACCTGGTTAGACGTAGACAAACTGATCGATCACCTGTTACCCCAGTTGAACGGCCCCTACGACGCCTTGTTGATGATCACCCGGGGCGGCATCATCCCCGGCGGACTCATCGGCGAGGCGCTCGACATGCGTCACATCCTCACGGCGTCGGTGCGCTTTTCCGCCGACCTCGACTCGGTAGCCCGCATGTTTGCCTGGCCCGAGTTCATCCAGTTTCCCCAAGAAGAGCTACTAGAAGGCCGCAAGGTGCTCATTGTGGACGACGTATGGCGCGGCGGGCGCACCATCACCACGGTCAAGGCGCGGGTCGAAGCGGCCGGCGGACGCCCGGAGCTGGCCGTACTGCACTATAAACCCAAGCAATCGCTGTTTGCCAAACTGCGGCCCGATTATTACGCCGCCATCACCGACGAACACATCGTCTATCCGTGGGAGATCGACCGCGACATCAAGGGGCTGCGCTTGCGCATCCCTTCGCCGCTCTAGCAGCCTGTCGGAGAACCCTGTAATATAGGGCCTTGTGCCCGTTTTTTGCTCGTTTTGCGCCCATTTTGGACGCCCACAAAGGGCTAGATGACGTCTCTCCGACAGGCTGCTAGGCCAGCGGACCGACCCGACTCACAAGCGCAGAATCTCGGCCTCGACGCCCCCTGGCGTCAGCGTTAGCCGGGCTACCGAGGCCGCTTCGCCGTCGGTCGGGCAGACGGCGCCGGGGTTGACAAACAGCGCGCCGTCGCGGCGCTCGACGAGCGCCCGATGGCTGTGGCCGAACACGTACACGTCGGCGCCGGGGAAGGCGCGCAACAGACGCGCCGGCAGGCGGCGATTGGCCCGTGCGTGTTGGTCGGGCAGCAGCAGCCAGAACTTTTCCCGCAGCGTGTTCCAATGCGACAGGTGGCCGTGGGCCACGACGATGCGCCACCCCTCCACGTTCAAATCGAGCACCCACGGCAGGCGCTGGTCGTTGGGCCGGGGAGATTGAAGATGCAGGTTGCCCCGCACCGCCAGCGCCGGCGCGATTTTCTGCAAATCATCCAGAATGGCCGGGTCTACCAAATCGCCGGCGTGCAGAATGAGATCCACGCCAGCGAAGCGGTCGAACACGGCGGCGGGGAGCGCCGCCAGTCGGTGGGGGATGTGCGTGTCGGCAAGCAAACCGATGACCACAGCTCATCGGCGCAGCGTGGCGACTAGTCGCTTGGGGTTGAGCAGCAGGTCCAGCGCCACGTTGATGTCAGGTGTAATAATGTCGGCGACCTCTAGCGCTTCGCGGGCCAATCCCTCCGGGCCGAGGACCACAATGCCCAGCGCCGCTTCCGCCAGCATCCCGGCGTCGTTGGCCCCGTTGCCGATGGCGACCACGCTCGCAGCGCCTAGTTGCTCCACAAAGGCCGTTTTATCTGCGCTGCCCAGAATGCGCGTGGCCGGAAAGCCAAGCTCTTTTTCCACCGCCGCCATCGCGCCAAAGGTGTCGGCGGTCAGCAGATACGGTTCCAGGTGGGCCCGCACGGCCTGCAAGCGCTCGACCACGCCCTCGATGAGCCGGCCATCCAGCGCCAGCGTGCCGTTGAGGTCGAGGGTCAGATACCTCAAACAAACATCCCCGCGTCCAGGAATCGATAGTTGAATCATCGCACTTCACTCATCTCGTTTCATGCCTCACGGCGCACAGCCGATGATTTCCAGCCTTTGTCCGACGCTCAGCTCCGTGGAGACGCCAGTGTACATGTTGAAACTGACCAGCCGTTCCAGGCCATCTTCGCCGCTCCAGGTGACGTACAAGGCTTGCGCCGGGTCGCACCAGGCCAGTTGTAACAGCCCGCCCCGCGGCGGCAGCGTCAGCGGGCCATATTCGACCACCGTACCATTCCGGTCGGCGCTTTTGAGAGCAAGTTCCACAAAGTTTTCGCCCTCATAGCGCCCTTGGGCAAACAACAGGCGTTCGCCGTCGGGCGACCAGGACAGCGCACGGGCCAAGGCGCTGCCGTCGGTCGCCTCGACGATGATTGTACGCGCGCCGTCGGCCAGCGCCGCGAGGCCCAGCCAGTTAACGGCCAGGTCATAGAATTCGGGGGAATAATTCTCAGGCGTGTAGGCAGAGTCACGCCCTAAAAAGGCCACCGCCTGACGGTCGGGCGCAAAGTGTAGCTCGGAGCTATAAGCCGGCGCGCCGGGGATGATTTCGCGCAGCGGTAGCGCGTCGAGGGAGGCCGTCGCACTGTCGGGCGGAAGCGTCACACCCCACACCCCCAGCCAGCCGGCTTCTGTCCCCGGCAGAAACGTATCTATGAGCAGCTCGTCATCCGCCGCGCCCGACCACCCAACCGGCATGCCCGGCAGAGGGCGGTCCTCTGGGCCGCTCATCAGCGCCTCGTAGCGCGAGAGCGCATTGCCATCTAGATCTTGGATCACCAGCGCCCACGGCACGCCCTGTTCGCCGTAGCTCCCCAGGTCCAGATAGGCCAACCGGCGACTGGCCGGATCAAAGGCAAAAGCCAACAGACCGCCGGAGGCGTTGGAGGCCAGCTCACGCGCCGCGCCTGTCTGCGCGTCGTGCAGCTCCAGCGTGACACGTCCGGCGTCGTCCCATCGCACAAAACCCAGCCAACGGCCATCAGGCGACACCCGAGCCTCGTTGCCGACGTCTGATAGCAAGCGCCACATCGCGCCGTCGGCGCTCAACGCATATAGATCGGCCTGGTCGTAGCTGCCGCTGACGACCAGCGCCATCGTGTCAGGTCCAAACCAGGCATTGGGTTCTGCCGGTGGGGTCGCAGCAAGGAGTTCGGGAGACGGGGGCAACGCCGTCGGTGAAACTGGCGGTAGTGTGGGCGGTGCGGTCAATACTGGCTGCGTTGGCGCGGCAGTCAATTCGATAGTCGGGGTTGGCTGCTCGATCTGCGCCGGAGATGCCGTGGCCTCTGGCGACGCCGCCTGGCCGCAGGCCGCACCCAACAGGTGCAGAGCCGTCACAATCCCTAATCCTGTCCATTGACCTAAAGTCTTGCGCCATACCATGGTGCTTTTCCCCTTCCCGTCTATTTCTGTTTTGGACCATCCACCAATTCAAAGACTTGAACCGCCGCGGAGCGGCCCTTGAGCCGGCGCGCTCCCAACGAACGCGCTTCCACCTTGTGCCGAACGGCGTCAAATGTGCTGGCGCCTAATAGAATCTGGTCCGGATCGGCGCTCTCTTCCAGGCGCTTGGCCACGTTGACCGCATCTCCGATGGCAGTATAGTTCATCAAGTCGGGCATGCCCGCGTTGCCGACTACCGCCTCTCCACTGCAAATGCCGATTTTGAAGTGCAGCCGACCATCGGGGGCAGCCTCGCAACAAAAAGCGTTCAGCCGTTCACGGATAATGAGAGCCGCCGAGACCGCGCGGAAGGAATGATCGAGTTGTGAGAGCGGCGCGTTAAAAAGGGCCATCACTGCGTCGCCGGTGAACTTGTCGAGCGTGCCCTCTTGTTCGAGTACGGCCCGCCCGGCCAGGGTGAGAAAGTCGTTGAGAATACGCATGGCATGTTCGGGTTCCAACTGTTCGGCGAGGTTGGTAAAGCCACTAATATCGGCAAACAACACAGTAATGTCTCGACGCATGCCGCCCAAAGCGACGGCAGTGGGATCGGTCAAAAGTTTTTCTACCACGGCCGGAGCGACGTAGCGTTGAAAGGTAGTCCGTACGTATTCTTCTGCCAGGCGCAAGGCATCTACTTCGCGTTTGGTGCGCAGGTGCGCCTGGACACGGGCAACTAATTCTTCGGGTCGAAAAGGCTTGACGATATAATCTTCGGCCCCCAACGACAGTCCCTGCACGCGGTGCTTGACGCTCTCCAACGCCGAAAGGATGAGCACCGGAATGTGAGCCGTGCTCGGATTGGCCTTGAGCCGCCGGCAGACTTCATAACCGTCCATACGGGGCATGTTGATGTCGAGAATGAGCAAGTCGGGCTGTTCGTGTTGAATCTTTTCCAGGGCTTCCAGGCCATCGTAGGCCTCGACAACCCGATAGTCGTGTAATAACAAGACTTCTCGCACCAGTTGTACGGTTATACGGGCGTCGTCGGCTACCAGAATGGTCGCGGATTCCGCCAATGTCTCACCCTCCCCCCTGACTTGAGTTTTATCCAAATATTACTTCTTCCTGGCCCTGGAGTTTCTCCAGTATCTTGTCGGTAATAAGGGCCAGGTGGCCGTCATTGGCTACAAAGTCCAGCTCGTCCGCCGGAATAGTGAGCATCTGGCAAAGCGTAAAATTCCCCACCCATTCTTCGTACAGTCGATTGAGGCGCGTCAAATAGTCGGGCGAGATGCTTTGCTCGTAATCGCGGCCGCGCATGGCAATGCGTTGCAAGAGCGTGGACACCGTGGCGCGCAAATACACCACCAGGTCCGGCGGCGGCAGAAAATGGGTCAATACCTCGTACAATTCCCGATAACTACGATAGTCGCGTTGGTCCATGTCGCCTTGCAGGTACAGGTTGCGGGCAAAGATTTCGGCGTCCTCGTAAACACTGCGGTCTTGGACCACCGAATGGGGGCGGTCGAGGAGTTGGCGATGATGGCGCAACCGGCGCGACAGAAAAAAGATCTGCGAGTGAAAACTCCAGGTGCGCATGTCGGCGTAAAAGTCGGCCAGATAGGGGTTTTCGTCCACCGCTTCGAAAAATGGCTCCCATCCCAACCGTTCGGCCAGCAGACCGGTCAGCGTGGATTTGCCCACGCCCACGTTACCCGCGATGGCGATAAAGCGTTTCATACGCGCCACTCCCGCTCACGATTGAAGCGCATCTTGTCCACATAGGCTTGTTCCAGGTCGATGCCGGCATAGTTGGACAGCTTGAGCAGAAAAGCCAGACAATCGGCCAATTCTTCGCGCAAGGCAGACTGAGTTTCGTGAGTTGCGCCGGCGGCCCGAGCGCGCCACGCCTGCGCCAGAACTGCTCCCAACTCACCGATTTCCTCGGTAAGGCAGATAAAATTGAAATAAATATCCTGCAAGAAGCCTTTTTCCTCATCCAATGCCCGATGCCACAGTTGCAGGTCGGCCAGACGACGGCGTTGCTCAGTAAACACGGCCCGGTCGGCCTCGGCCAGGGTGGGGGCAAGGGGCAACAACTCGGGTTGGCGCGGCAAAAGCCCCAGGGCCGAGCGCACCTGGCCGACAACGCGGGTCAAATCGTCGGGGTTGTGCACAAAGTCAATGCGATTGGTGTCAACGGAGAGCAATGGCGTGGTCTGATAGTTGGCGAAAAATTGATCGTAGGCCAGGCGCAGTTGTTCAATGTAGCCACGATCCATGCGGCGCTCGTAGGACCGGTCGCGCACGGCAATGCGTTGCATCAGCACGTCGGAGTCGGCCCGTAAATAAACGACCAAAGCGGGTTGAATGAGGCTCGCGGCGAGAATGTCGTGAACGCGCTCGTACATAGCCAACTCGTCGCCGCTCAGATTCAAATGAGCAAACAGACTATCTTTGGCAAACGTATAGTCGCTGATGAGCGCCTGGCGGGCCAATCGTTCTGGCACGACCTGACGCTGCTGGCGGTAACGACTGAGCAAAAAGAACAACTGGGTTTGAAAGGCGTAGCGCGGGCGGTCGTCGTAAAAGCTGGCCAGAAATGGATTTTCTTCAAACTCTTCGAGCAACAGGTCGGCGTGAAAGAGCGGTTGAAGCAAACGCGCCAGAGTGGTCTTACCCACACCAATGACGCCTTCGATGGCAACGTAATAGTTCAAGAGCGACTCCTTTGCACCAGACTGGCATAGCGTGCAGCAGGCATACGCCCAAGAGCATACTCTGACCGGAGCGAAAAGTCAAGGAGGAGAAAAAGGTCAACGGCGGCGCAACACCACGGAGGCAAGGATGCGCACCAGTTGAGAGATCGGGATCTCGTACGTGCCGCCGCTCACCTGGCGTCGCAGTTCGGCGACCCGCTCGGCGCGACTCTCGGGCGACTCGGTAGTCCCGGCATCAACGTGACGCATAGGATTGCGGCCATGCAAGACCTGCGCCTGATCGTCTGAACCCGACAACCCGCGCTCTTCTTTGACCGTATCGGCAGTGTGGAGGGATTTGGTGCGAGATAGTTTGTCTCTGTATCTTGTTAGTAGACTATGTTTCATGCCAGTCGCTCCGATACGTTGATCGTTCGCTCAAAGTATCGGCAACGACACGGCAGACTTTAGCTAAAAGCCGGCACGAGATTTCCGTTTGGTATCCGGGGAGATGTCGATTCGCGCCAAGTATCTCTTTCGAGAGCAGCCCGCAAACTGCGTATCGCACGAGCGTGCAGTTGCGACACCCGAGATTCGGACAGGTCGAGCACCTCTCCTATCTCTTTCATCGTCAGTCCCTCGTGATAATAGAGCGCGAGCAATACCTGGAGGCGATAGGGCAGACGGCGCAGGATCAACGTCAAGCGCTGGAGCACTTCGCTGTCCGCGAGGCTTTGTTCGGGGTCTGGGGTATCATCGTCCCAGAGCAAATCGCACAGGCTGCACACGCTTCCGTTATGATCGGTCTCTATAGGAGTATCGAGAGAATAGGTCGCGCAGTTGGCGTCCACCAGCGTGGCGCGATAGGCTCTCAGATCGAGCTTCACTTCGGCGGCGACCTCCTCGTCGCATGGCTCGCGACCGAGTTCCATTCGCAGCCGTGAAAAGGCGCGCTCCACGCCCTTGACGCGTTGCCGGGCGCCGCGCGGCAAGAGATCCATCGCACGCAGCGCATCGATAATGTGGCCCCGAATGCGCAGCGTGGCGTAGGTAGAAAAACGCCATCCTCGCTTAGGCTCAAAGCGATCCACAGCGTCAATGAGTCCGAGGATGCCCTGACCAACCAGGTCGTGATAGATTTCGTCGCTCAAAGTGGGAATCGCCAGACGGTGCAAAACGTGGCGCACCAGCGGGATATTTTGGAGTATGATCTCCTCACGCACAGCCGGGTCTCGCGTCTGCGCATATTGGCTCCACAGATCATCTCGCTTTCCCATTGATCTCTCCCTTTTGTCCCCCAGATGAGTCGCGCTCGCGCCCAACCGAAAATACGCGCTGGGGCGCACAACTCTAGCTTACTGCATTTGAGGCCACTTGTCCGTAAAGATCACGTGAAAGCTACGTAAAAAACACGTAAAGAAACCGGTTTTCGGCATTTGCAAATATTCAGAGACTAGTGTATAATGCAAACTAATTCAGAGGACGATCATTTGCGGGTGTAGTTCAGTGGTAGAACGTCTCCTTGCCAAGGAGAAGGTCGTGGGTTCGAATCCCATCGCCCGCTCTGAGGTTGGCGGCGGAGGTGATTCTCCGCCGTTGCGCCACCCAGGCGACGTCGCCAAGAGGTAAGGCGAGGGTCTGCAAAACCCTTATCGCGGGTTCGAATCCCGCCGTCGCCTCTCCGGTAATGGAATGTAGAGTATCGTAGAAACGGGCAGCCAGGATTAGCTGCCCGTTCTCGCCTTGTCGGTGTGTGGGGCGGTGGCGAAAGGGCAGACGCTTCGGTCTTAAAAACCGATGGGCGCAAGTCCGTGTGGGTTCGAATCCCACCCGCCCTATTTTTCTTTTCTTCGAAGGTGACCCAAAATGTGGATGCTGCTTCCCCTCCCGCTCTTATTCCTGACTTTCGCCTTGCTCATCCGGGCCGAAGAACGCGCCCCCAAAGACGAGCGCCAAATCTGGATCTGGAAACCCCTTTCCACCTGCCTCATCATTCTGACCTGTGTGCTGTCTTTTACTTCCGACGCCTATGACGCCCCCTACACCCTGCTGGTCGCCGCCGGCCTGACTTTCTCCCTCGCCGGAGACGTGCTGCTCATTCCCCCAGACAACCCCAAAGCCTTCCTCGGCGGCTTGGTGGCCTTTTTGCTGGCGCATGGGGTGTATATTACGGCGTTCGTTTACCTCCAGATCTCTCTGGAATTGGAACGCAACTTTGGAGGAGAAATCATCGCGGCCGTGATGTTGGCTTTAGTCGGGGCAGCCGTATATGCCTATCTGCGGCCCGGGTTGGGGGCAATGCGCGGGCCGGTCATCGCCTACATCGTGGTCATTTCAGCTATGGTGCACCGCGCGCTGGCCGTGGCGCTGGCCTATACAGGCTCGGCCACCCAACCGGCGCTGATCGTGCTCGGGGCGCTGCTGTTTTATCTGTCCGACGCCATCCTGGCGATCAACAAGTTCCGCTTGCAAGGCCGCATGCCCCACTATCGCCTGTGGAATCTGTCCACGTATTACAGCGGTCAACTGCTCATCGCCTTGTCGGCCTCGTTTTTTGCCTGACCGCCGCAGATTCCAACACTATCCCACACTATCCCACATCCCTCTGCCCCATCCCGGCTTCGAGGGCTACCATGATTAGCTTGGTCCGGTCGGCCACCTGGAGTTTGCTGAGGATATTGGAGACATAGTTGCTCACCGTCTTGACGCTCAGATCGAGCCCCTGGGCGATTTCGGCGTTGCTCGCACCCCTGGCAATCCGGTCCAATATCTCCCGTTCGCGGGCGGTGAGCTCAGGAAAGACGCCTTTGGGAATCGACGGCGCCGGAGCGGAAAAATACGCCAGTAGCCGCGACGCGATGGACGGGCTAAAGATGGCTTCGCCGTTGCCTACAGCGCGGATGGCGCGCAACATCTCGTCGTTGGTCGCATCTTTTAACACATAACCGCGCGCGCCGGCGCGCATGGCAGCGAACACCGAGGCGTCGTCTTGAAACATAGTGATGACCAGCACGAGCGTGTGGGGGCTGGTATGCACAATGCGGCGCGTGGCTTCGATCCCGTTCAACCCTGGCATCTGCACGTCCATCAACACCACGTCCGGCTGGAGCGACTCGGCCTGGGCCACGGCTTCTTCACCCGTCGTGACCTCGCCCACCACCTGAGCGTCTGAGACGGACTCGAGCAGGGCGCGCAGGCCATTCCGAAAAACGGGATGGTCGTCGGCGATCAATATCCTCAACGGGTTCATCGTTTACCTCTCATCGGCATTCTGATGCACGTCTAAAGTGACAGGCAGCCGCACGTGGACGTGTGTTCCGCTGCTCGCGCTGCGCCCGGCGCGAAATTCTCCACCCAGCGCGGCGGCGCGTTCCCGCATCGAGCGCAGGCCGACTCCGGCGGTATAGGTCTCGGGCAGGCCGACGCCGTCATCGGTGATGTCGAGTCGCAGACCATCCTCCGCCAGCGCGAGCCGGATGTGGCAACGCTGCGCCCCCGCATGACGCGCGACGTTCATCAGCGCTTCCTGGGCGATGCGGTACGCCGCCACTTCGACCGCCGCCGGCAGCGCGGGCAGCTCGTCGGCTTCCACGAGCACAAGCAGGTCTGGCCCATCATATTGCGCAGCGCGTTCGCGGATCGCAGCCACCAACCCCAATTCGTCGAGCGCGGGCGGGCGCAAGTCGTAAACCAGCCGGCGGATGTCACCTACCGCGGCGCGGATGGCTTGGTCGAGTTCGCGCACCAACGCTGCTGCTTTTTCAGGATCGGTGAAGATCAGGCCGACCGCCGCGCCGGCGGTAAGCGCCAGCCCGGCCAGCGCGGGGGCCAAGTCGTCGTGCAGATCGCGCCGCAAGCGCCGCCGCTCCTCCTCGCGGGCCAGTACCAGACTTTCGCGAGAGCGTTGCAAATCGGCCATCAGGCGCACCCCATGCACGGCCACACCGGCCTGTTGAGCCAGGTCGGTGAGCAAGCGCCGATCTCGCGTCGAGAGCATGGCCTCGCCCCGGCGCGGGCTGACCAGCAATTGCCCAACCGTCGCGCCCTGATAGACGAGCGGAAAAGGGATCGGCTCGGCGGAAGGAGCGCCGACGGCGGCAGCGACCCCGGTCGCGCCATTTTGTTCGAGCGTGATCGCCACGTAGGGCAGTCTCAACGACTCGCTGACGGTCTGTACCAGCGTGGGCAAGATGGCCGCCGGCTCAAAAGCGACTTCGAGCCGCCGTCCAAGCCCAGCCAGCACACGGTACGGCTCGGCGCTGTTGCCGAACATGCGGCGGTTGACGACTCTTTGTAGTCGGCGGCGCAGGGGTTGAAAAAGAACCGCAACGACGCCTGTGGCAACCAGCGCAGAAAGGTTTGGGCCGTTTATCTGGAGCAGTGTTCCCAAATAGCCCACCACCAGCACGTATATCCCCACCACACAGGCAGTCAGACCCCCGTAAACCATGGCGCGGTTGAGCAGGGTGTCAATGTCGAAGGCCTGGTAACGCCAGATGGCCATCATCAGCGCCAGGGGAATGGGCAAAGCGATGATGCCCTGAGCGCCAACCCCGAGCAGCGACCGCCCGGTGACGAGCGCGGGCAGCAGGTGCAAAAAGAAAAAGACCCCGGCGGACAGCCACATCGCCAGTAGCACCCAGCGGATTTTGCGGCGTGCGCTGGCGCTGGAGCCGACCCGATATTGTGCCAGCATCGCCGCCGCCGTCAGCAAGGTGCAGGCCAGGTAAACCGGGCGCGCCGCCGTCGTCCAGGTCCCCAGCCAGACCAGCGTGCCGTCCGAGCGCAAGTACGCCATGACGATATAACCCACATAGAACAGGATCGGCAGGGCGTAAATCAGCAAGACGACGCGGCGATGTTTGCGGATGATCGGGAGCGGTTGTGGAAAGACCAGCGTGAAATGGAGCAGCGCGGCCAAAAATAGCAGACCCGTGCCCTGGCCAGCGATGCGGAAAAGCCAGAAGTGCAACCCATCCACGAGGCCCACGACGCCCACCCCTGACAGCCAGTTGGCGATGGCCCCAAACCCGCAGCAAGCGACCAGGAAAAAGACCCGCGCCGCGTGATCGTCCGGTCGGCGCACAAAAACGAACAGGCCCACGATTGGAAAGGCCAACATGGTGAGCACGTGACCCCAGCGTTGCTTGAGCGTCTGACCCACCGGAAAACCGGTCAACGTGACCGGCGCGTCCAGGGCGACGTCGTCACGGATCACGCTGTAGGGCACCGTCTGACCGACCTGCCAGCGCGGGCGGGGGAAGGCGGGCTGTAGCAGCGCCCGCGCCCAGGTCTCCAGGCTGACGCCATCTACAGCGGTCACGATGTCGCCCGGCTGCAACCCGTCGGCTTGCCGTTGCACCTGCGTGATGAGCAGGCCGTCCGACCGCCAGGCATCCGGCGGCCAATCTGTCCCGTCGAAAGGCAGGCGCAACATGCGCCCCACGGAGAGGCCCGCCAGCGCCAGCACTCCCAGCGCCGCGAACAACGTCAGATACCACCCCCGGCCTGGTCTTTCCATATCGCCAATTATAAATCGCATCGGTCCTCAGCGACAACGCGGACCGCACGTTGTGTGTGTTTAGGGTCGCTGTCTAGCAAATCACATTCGGCGCCGCCTGTCGTGGCCGGATGTCTCGCTTTTGCGAGGATTCCCCGGCTAAAGCCGGACGTCCGCTAATTCTGAGTCCATTGTGAAATCTGCAAACCCACTGATCCTGTCAATCTTGTGAATCCTGTCCGACTTACGAGCGGCGCGTAAACGTGGTAGGGAAGCGTTGGAGCCGTCTCGACATGTATCAGAGTAATCGAGCTGGCAGGAAAACTGGCCGTAAAGCCATTCGCGCTCATCGCCTGGTCGGCCTGGCGCACGATGGCGTCCAGGTTGGCCGCGCTGTAGCGATAGACTTGCCCGCTCGCCGCCGGTGAAAAGCCAGACAGGGTCAGCGCGCCGGTCAGGGCCGCGTCGGTTTTGTTGATGATGACCAGCGTCAGGGATGAGTCGGCGCTGTGTTGAGCGGCATAGATGGCTAATTGGCTCTCGTCGGCGCTGGCGGCGCTCACGCTCACGTCGCCAAACTGGCCGCCGTTCCCATCATAGTTGCGGTACATACGAAAGGCATACGCGCCGGGCAGCGTCTCGAAATGGTCGTAGCCCAGGTCGGCGGCGGGATAATTCCACAGCGCGGCCAGGTCCAGCCCTTCGCGCCCGAAAATGCCCAGAACGTCGGCCTGGGCCAGCGCGCCGTTGATGTGCTCTAGCCCGCCCCAGTTGTATTCGGTGATAGCGAGTTTTATGCCGGGATAGTGGGCATCTACCCAGTTGCGCATGCGCGGGATGAGGCGCACGTAGCGCCAATCTGCGGGCTGGTCGTCGCCGCCGATCCAGCTTTCGTCGCGGTAGGTGGGGTCCCATAAGGCGCGGGTAGAGCGCAAGCGCAAGGCCTGACGGTCGGCGTTGCCAGCGGTAGTCAGGCTCACGCCGTTTTCCGGATAAAAGTGCAGATCCAGATAGTCCAGCAGGCGCATGCCGTTGGTCTGCTCGTACTGGGCCATCTGCTGGAGATACCATTCCACCTGGTACTGGTTCCCGTGCGTAGCGTAATCGGGAAAGTAGGTGTAGCCGTTCTGGGCCGCCGTGACCAGGTCGTATTGGGAATACCAATAGCCCGACCAGCCGAACGCGGCGTAGCCGAAAAGCTGCGCGGCGGGGTCGGCGGCTTTGATGGCCGCGGCGTAGGCGTAGGAGCGGTCGCGCAGCTCGTCGTAGGTCTGCGGGTCGGGGTGCACGTCGCGGTGGGTTTCGCTCCACAGCTCCGGCTCGTTGTCCAGGGCATAGAACTGCACGCCGCCTGCGTTGGCCGCGCCGTGCGTCGCCGCCAGGTGATTCACCCAGCCGGAGGCAAAGGACGGCGTGACGACGAGGCTGGTATCCAGGGGGTCGTTGCCGGCGATGGGCGCGCCGCCGCTCAGACCGTTCCCGCAATTGGGAAAGCCGCTTTCGTCGTCCACGTCGTCTTGAGGGCCGTACTTGGAAACCTGAAAGCCGCACGAATCGGGGTCGCCGTCTTTGGCGACATAGCCGATTATTGGAATGGTGATGAGCGAGGCGCTGCCGGTGCGCTCGTTCTGCTCCACCCACTCGTCGGCGGTCTGGGTCGCCCCGGTGTAGGGGTCGTAGTGGATGTTGTTGTGAAAGTACCAATCGGAGCCGTGGTTCATCCAGTTGCCCTGCCAGTTGTAGCGCGTGGTGTGATTGCCGCCCCAGCGCCGCACGGGCAGGTCCAGCTCGTCTGCCAAGGACTCTTTGGCAAAGTTGAGACCATAGATATGGGGGCTGATGGACTGGCGGCCGGCGGCGACGTCCACGGTCAGCGTAATTTCGCCAGACGGGGCTGGCGCCGAGGTTTCAAAAACCTTGAGGGCCCGGGCGCCGGTCACGCAGGGCGGATAGCCGCCCACGCCGCCGGCCGGCGCGCCGCAGTCGGCCAGATAAAAATGGCCCGCCGCGTCGAAAGCCATCCCCATCGGAAAATCCAGACCGGGGAAGGTGTGGTCGGAGGCGGTGTCGCCGGAGAGCGGCGCGGCAAAGACCAGCACACGCAGGTTTTTGGTGTCGGCCACGTAGAGATCACCGCCATTGTCCACGGCTGCGTCGTGCGGGCCGGACAGCCCGCTGTATACCTGCGCGGCGGTCGCGCCGTTCGTCAGCGGCGCGTCAAAGCGCAATACCCGATTGTTGTTGAAATCCGTGGCGTAGACGTTGCCGCTGGCGTCCACCGCCACGCCCAGCAGTAGGTTGAAGCGATTGTTGGCGCTTTGCCCGGAATCAAAGCCGCCGACCACGTCATCCAGGTCGTCCTGGCCGAGCACAACGTCCGGTAAGCCGTCGGTGGTCAAGGGGTGGTTAAACTTGAGCAGGCGGTGGTTGAACTCGTCCACCACGTACAGGTTGTCGTTCGCGTCCAACGCCAGACCGCGCGGAAAGTAAAAACCTTCCACCATGCCGTCGAAGGGGTCAGAGTCGTAACTGGTGTAGAAACTGGTCACGTCGGGCTGGCCCACAACCAGGTCGGCAGTGGTTGGGCTGGCGTCGGCGTTCGGATCAAAGTAGATCAGCACCCGGTGGTTGTAAGTATCAGCCACGTACAGGTTGCCGGCCGAGTCCACCGCCACGCTCTCCGGCCCGCACAGGATGTCGGCGCTGACGGCCACGTTGTTGCAGCGGTTGGCGTCGGGGTCGGCATCGTTGTCGCCGCCAAAGGTCAGGTCGGGTGTGGCGCCGGCGTCTACCGCAGCCGCGTCCGGGTAACTATAGACCTGGTTGTGCTGATACACGGCCACGTACAGCCGCCCGCCGGGGGCAATGGCGACGCCTGATGGCCCGTTGCCAAAAGCCAGTTGGCGGTCCACGCTGGGGTCGGGGAAGGGAGAATCGCCCCAGATCGCCAACGTCAAAGCCAGACTCAGCAGAATAGCCAGACCAAGAACATTTATTTTTCGCCTAGAGAGTTCCACTGTTTTTCTCCGATTTGCAGAGTTCAAACCCAAGTCACATTAGCGCATGATCCGCGATTTTCTAGCGCACAATGAGAGGCAAGTAGACAAACCGCGGCGAAACGCTGGGCAAGTAGCCGGGATGATCCACCCACAGGGTAACGGGCAACTCTACAATCTGGATGACGTTATTGCCGCCATCTAGCGCGGTCAAGGTGAGGGTGGCCTTGTTTTGTGAGCCGCTGAACATCCCGCCGGGGTTGCCGGTGAGCGTCACGGTCATCGGAGTGGTGCCCTGGAGGGGCGTAACCGCCAACCAGCCCGCCGAGCTGCTCGCCGTCCAGGTTAACTCGCCGCCGCCCACATTGGACAACCCTATCGCCGCCGTCTGCACATCCGGCGTAGCGCTCTCTACCGACCAGTCTATTTGCTGCGGCGCCGCCGAGAGGCTCGGCCCGGCAATGCTCAAATCATCGGTGATAAAGATGTCACACACCTTGTCCGAAGATAGCCCGGCGCTGTTGGTTGCCACCAGCACAATCTCGTTCATATCCGGGTTTAAACCCTGGGTAGACAGCACATTGCCGTTAGCCACCGGGATGCCGTTGAGATACCACATTAACGCTAGACCGCTCAACGGGCCGTCTTGCGCATCCCACACGGCGGCGCTAAAGTTGACGGCTTGCCCATAGTTAACCGGCGCGGCGCAGTCCGGGCTAAAGGACAGGATTTGCGGCGCTTGATTGGGTACTGCCACGACCTCGCTGTGGGCGTTCGTCGTTTGCACGCCGTCTTGAGCGATGACCCGGAAGGTGACATCGCCGCCGCCCAGTTGCGAGGTTTCTACTACTGTGTTGGAATCTGTAAGGCCCAGTTGCAGGGCCTGGTAGGTCGCGCCTCCGTCGCGGCTGTAGAACACGTCAAACGTCAGCGCGTCCCCATCTGCATCACTGGCCTGCCACGAAAGCTCGACCTGGGCGCCGTTCAATAGGGCCGACACGTCGGTTATGCCAGGCGGTGTGGCTGAAATGGCCTGTTCGGCCAGCACTGTATCATCCGCCAGATTCACAATCTGAATGCGGGCGGCAGCGGCCTCAAAGGGAACGACCAACTGGAACGCTTGCCAGCCGCCATCTGACTCGTCTGAGGGAGCAAAGCTGACCTGCGCCAGTTGGCTGCCTCCCGCGTCTAGCTGACGCAGGGCATAATCGCCCGCCGCCATATCGGGTATGGTCATCACCTCTGACCAGCGCTCAACCACGGACAGGGCCGCTCGATTTTCCGCCGGATTCAGCGACCCGAACACTGCCAGCCAGTCGCCGACCTGCGGTTGGGCAACGGTTTCTGCCGCCAGGCTCGCATTGGAAAGATTGGTGTAAATTCGCTCGTAATTCTGATCGCTGATCCATTGGTGCGGCCAGTTGGCGTTGTTGCAATAGGCCATCATGTCTCGCCACGTGTTCCCCTGCAAAACGGTCCATTGCCACGGGCCGGCAAAGTTGGTGTAGAAAAAGCCGTTCACGCTGTTGTCATTGGGGCCAATCTGGGCGTTGGGGTAGGAAGGAACAGGGTCGCTGGCGTCAATTCCGCAGCCCTTGTTGGTATCATCCAGCGCTTTTGACGGATGCCCTAATCCCACGGTGTGCCCCACCTCGTGCCCGGCGTAATAGCCATCGCGGCTGGGGGCGTCCGGTCCGCTGGACGTGCGCCCGACGCCGGCCTGCCCGCGCGGAAACTGGCCCGTCGCGCCCGTATCACGGATTTCACCATAGAGAAACGTACCCGATCCAACACCTCTTTGCGAGCGTAAAGCGCTGAGCCGTCCGTTTACATAATCGCTGGCGCACAAATTGCGGTTATCCGGATTATCTTTGGTATCAAGGATTACGTTGTCTTGGCAGGTATAATACGCCCCGCAGACGTGAGTAGACTGGTTTTCGCAAGTAGCCGCGCCCCAATTAACGCGCTCGTCCAGGTTGGCGTCATCAATGTCCCATGTACTCCAGTCCAGGCCATACTCATACCAATCTCCCGTCCACCGATAGCCCAATGGGTAGACGTTCATGATCCAACTGGCGTTCTTGCCGCTGCCTTGCGGCTTCCAGGTGGTGTTGTTGAGCGTATAATTGAACTCGGCAAAAATGACCTCGAGTTGCGGCGAAGGGGAAAGGTTGAAAGTGCTGGAGGTGAGTGAATTATCGCTATCGCCTCCCGCCGGTTCCAGCGGATAGCCAAAGGGGTTGAGTGCGGCCCGCACGCGGACGGTATTCCCATCAACCACCCATAGCGGCAGGTGAAAGGTGAAGCTCTGGTTGGCGTCCAGCCGGTTGGGGTTGTTGGTCAGGGTCAGGTTTCGCTCCGGGAAAAACGGCCCCATCTCCGCGCCGCCGTCTTTGCTCACATAGATGCGGGCGGTTACGTCCGGCACCGCCGCGCCATCCGAGCGAGCAAACAGGCGCACGTGGGTATCTTTACCTTGAATCAGGCGCACACTGTTCGTCGTGTTTTGAATGCCTTGAGTAATTTCCATCCCGGTCAGGCGCACATTGATGCGCGGTAAAGCGGCCGCGTTGACCGACAAGCGCAGCAAATTGCCGTCTTTGGCCCAAAAGATAAATTGGCCGTCGGTGAGCAGGGTAACGGTGTTGCTGCCAGGGGTGATATTGGCGTCGGTGCCAATCCAAAGCTCTTCGGCGGGACCGGTGGCCTGATAGCCTTGGTAAAAATCGTAATGAATGGCAAGACGCTTGATGATGGTCTTGATAGGAGTGGTGAAACAGCCAGGCTGGGTGTTGCACACATCCTGATAGCGCTCTACAAAAAAGAGATAATCCTCGGTGTGCGCGAGCGAATCATAGTTGACAAATTGAGACTCTACCGCGTCCCCACCAATCGGGGTAGAAAAGCGAGCGCTGCTGTAGAACAGGCCGCTTTCTCCGGAATATTGATCAATCCAACGCACGTGCCCGCCAATGCCAAGCGCAATGGCCCAAAACGAGTCATCCGGTTCGCCGTAAAACGTAGGGTCAACTTCTTTGCATCCCTCGCGAGGAAGGGTGGCAAAGACGTCGGTTTTGCCGTCGCCGTTAAAATCGCCAAAACGCAGCATCTCCAGGGTATGGCTGGCGTAGGCCAGATTTTGAAACGCCCCCGTTCCGCTGGCGGAATATTTCCATTGCCAAAAGCCATCCGAACGCAGCTCGACAGTAAAGACGTCGGTTTTGCCGTCGCCATCAAAATCGCCAAAGCGAAGCTGCTCAAGAGGGAGAGGTGATTGAGCCAGGAGGACATAGTTGGCAAAGCCGCCGGAGGAGTAGAGCCACTGGTAGGTGCCATCCCCGTTGTCCTGGGTGGTAAATACGTCTGTTTTGCCGTCGCCGTCCAAGTCGCCAAAAGCCATGTCGCTGAGCAAGGTGCTGGCATAAGCCAGATTGGCAAACGGTTGTGTCCCTCCGGCCGAGTAGGCCCATTGCCAAAAGCCATCGTCGCGCGGGAAAAGGGCGAATACATCCGTTTTTCCGTCGCCGTCAAAATCGCCAAAGCGCAATTGATCGAGAGGCACATCCATTTGGGCCAGGGGCGCATAATTGGCAAACCCGCCGGAGGAGTAAAGCCATTGATAGGTGCCATCGCCGTTGTCCTGGGAGGTAAACACGTCTGTTTTGCCGTCGCCATCAAAGTCGCCAAAGCGTAAATCGCTCAAGGGAGTGCCGGCATAGGCCAAATTAGCAAATGAGCCTTCGCCGCTGGCCGAATAGACCCACTGCAAAAAACCATCGTCGCGGGGCAAGACGCCAAAAACGTCGGTTTCGCCGTCGCCGTTAAAATCGCCAAAGGCCAACTCTTCCAAGGGGTTAAAGGCGTAGGTCAAATAGCGATAATTGGCGCTGCCGCTGTCAGAGGATACCCATTGCAAAGCGCCATCGCCGCACATCAGTTGAGGCAGCTCGCCGCCGGCAGGGGCAGGGAAATCGGCCACCAGGGTGGGGGCCATGGCAGGATTGGCGGTCAAGGGAAGTTGCTGCACGCCGGCGGCGTCGCGCCAGTAGATGTAGCCATCGGCTACCATGAGGCCGTCATTAGCGTTGATATAATAGGGGTTGCAGTCGCCGCCGGGGGGAGTATCGTTGCGCGAAAAAAGGGTGCGGATTTCG
Organism: Anaerolineae bacterium; assembly: GCA_034435435.1. Classification (GTDB taxonomy): domain Bacteria; phylum Chloroflexota; class Anaerolineae; order S140-20; family S140-20; genus DAOTXN01. The sequence goes on from DAOTXN010000005.1 coordinate 20,517, forward strand.
CCGCCGCTGGAACGTTCGCGTTGGATGGTCACGGGGTCGGTCGCCCCTGCTGCGGGCCGGTTAGGGCCGGGAGGGGGGCAGGCAGGATCAGTGACCCAATAAACGACATTGTCTTGCAAGGTATAGGCAGTGACATCGGCCGCGAATGTATCGGGGATGTCGGCAGGGACATTCGGTTCAACCGGGTTCTGGGAATTGGGGGTGATGGATCCCTCGGCTGCGGCCCCGTTCGCCGATAGGCCCAACAAAGCAATGGCAGCGATGCCGATGATTCCCCATAACGCGGCGATACCCCGCATATTCAAGATCTGTTTAACGGTCCTTTTTCGTTTGAACATCTGATACTCCTTTTTTGAGCTTGTTACACACCCATCATAACACATCGGCATTCCCAAGCGCCAGGGGCAGTCTTCCCGTTTTTTGGGAAATCAGGTCGGGAACACGAGATGCACAAGCGCCCGGTCTGTGTTATAATGGCAACGAACGCACACCTGGGGGGGCGCATAGCCAGACAAGGAGCACCATGAACCCATATATCGGCAAAACGTTAGGTGGATACCAAATCTTGGAGCAAATCGGCCAGGGCGGGATGGCGACGATTTATAAAGCCTATCAGCCTTCGATGGACCGTTACGTCGCCATCAAGGTGTTGCCCAGCCATTTCACCGAAGACGAGACCTTTGTGGCCCGCTTCACCCAAGAGGCCCGCACACTGGCCCGCCTGGAGCACCCCCACATCCTGCCCGTGTACGACTATGGCGAACAAGAGGGCATCACTTATCTGGTAATGCGCTACATCGACGCGGGGACGCTCAAGGACCTGATCGCGCGCCAGGGTCCAATGGCGTTAGACGAGACGGTTCGCCTGTTCAGCCAGGTCGGCAGCGCGCTGGATTATGCCCACAGCCAGGGTGTGGTCCACCGCGACATCAAGCCGACCAACGTGCTGATCCAGCGCGGCAACGCTTTTCTGACCGACTTTGGCATCGCCAAGCTGGTGGCCGGCACGGCCCAGTTCACCGCCACCGGGGCCATCGTGGGCACACCGGCCTACATGTCGCCCGAACAAGGCCTGGGCGCGACGGTGGACCAACGCAGCGACATCTATGCGCTGGGCGTCGTATTGTACGAGATGGTGGTGGGCCGCGTGCCCTACGAGGCCGAAACGCCGCTGGCGGTGCTGCTCAAGCACGTCAACGACCCCCTCCCCCCGCCCCGGCACGTCAAGCCGGACCTGCCCGAAGCCGTCGAACGGGTGATTTTGAAGGCCATGGCCAAGTCGCCCGACGACCGCTTCCAATCGGCGGCAGACATGGTGAGCGCGCTGCAAAGAGCCGTCGCCGGAGCGCCCACCGAGATTTCCAGCGCGGAAGCGACCACGCCAGCTGTGGCGACGTTGCCGGGCGTACAAACTGCATACCCTCCGCTCGCTTATCCCCCCCCGACGCCCCTGCCCGCCGCCCTGCCGGAGCGCAAGCGCAGGCTCTGGCCGCTGGTCGCAGGGGGCATGGGCGTGCTGGCCGTCTTGGCCCTGGTCGCGGTCGTCGCCATCGTGGGGTTGAGCGGCAAAAAGGACCAGGAACGCGCAGTCGCCCGCAAATCCACGCCGACCGCGCGCCCAACGGCGACTATCATACCCACCGCTATCCCCATTCCCATACCTTCGCCCACGCCGCCGTCCCCGCCGACCCCTCCGCCGTCGCCGACCCAGCCTCCGACCCCGACTGCCCTGCCCGACACACCTACGCCTGTCGCACCGGCTATGCAGCTCTTTGAGGGCAGCGGCTTTTCTATCGTCCACCCACAGCAATGGCAAGAGAGCGCCATTGATGCCTTTGGTCTGACCATGGCCATCTTTACGACCCGGCAACTGACCATGGAAGAAGTGCAGACGATGGATTTTGCCGAGCTGGCCGCCGCCGACCCGGTCGTCATCGTCATGGTCGTGCCGCCTGAAATGGTCGGCGACATGGGCCTGGAGGACATTGACTCGGCGCTGGCCGAATTCGATGACATTATCCCCGCAGACGCGGCCAACGTTCTCCAACAAGGCGACACCACTATCGGAGGTCTGCCGGGCAAAATCGTCGTCGCCAGGGGCCAGGACCCTGAAATCGGCGAGATGGGCGTGCACCTGGCGCTATCCAGGCTATACGATGGCACAGTGGTGCTCCTGCTAGGTGTGACGCCGGCCGCAGACCTGGAGGCCAACCTGGATATTTTTCAACAGATGCACGACAGTCTCGAGTTCACGGGTGTGGCAGCGCCCGCCACCCCTGTAGCTCCGGTGGCCATGACGCTGTTCGAGGGCAGCAGCTTTAGCGTCGAATATCCGGAGCAATGGCAAGACAGCGTCATCGACGCCCTGGGCCTCACCATTGCCATCTTTACGACGCAACAGTTCGACATGGCCGACCTGGAGGGTCTCGACTTTAACGCGCTGGTGGCCGAGGACCCGGTGGTCATCGTGATGGTCGTACCGCCGGAAATGGTCGGCGACATGGGGCTGGGAGACATTGATTCGGCGCTGAGCCAATTCGACGAGCTGGTGCCCGAAGACGATGCTCGAGTAATCCGGCAGGGCGACGCGCCGCTGGGAGGCGCGCCGGGCAAAATCGTGGTAGCCACCGGAGACGACCCGGACATCGGAGAAATGGGCATCCACCTGGCCCTGGCCGAGCTAGACGACGGCACCGTGATTCTATTCATGGGCGCCACGCCGACCCAGGATTTGGAGTTGAACTTGGCGATTTTCGACTATATGAACCATAGCTTTCAATTGGAATAGGTGACGCTATCCCACATTATCCAACATTCACCCACATGTCGTCGTCGCTGAGCGGGATCTTGCGGTCAGCGACGACTAAAATCACAGCCCGGCCCGCCAGTTTTGACACGCGCCCTCAAGTTGGCGTATACTCGGACGATAATGATTCTAGCATTGCGCGGTTTGCGCCTAATTTTCACACAAGAAAGGAAAAAGCAAAATGAAGAAACGACTAGCCCTTCTCTTCGCTCTCATCATCATCGTGGGTCCCGTTTTGACGGCCTGCGGCGGCGGCGGTGATGGGGACAGCGATGATCCGACCGCCGTCGTCAAAGACCTGTTCAAGGCCATCGAACAGAAAAAGTTCGACAAGATCTCCGACTATGCCTGCGAGGCGCAAAAGGAAGAGGCCCGCCAGACCTTCGACTTTGGGGCCATCATGGCCGAATCGCTGGGCGGAGCCGACGTGGATCCGCAAAAGATCCTGGATGCCATGAGCTTCAAGATGTCGGGTTTGGAAATCACAGAGGTCAGCAAAAGTGGGGACAAAGCCACCGTCCACGCCAAAGGCAAACTCGAGATCACCGTAGATGAGGGCAAGTTCAGGGACGTGGTCAAAGAGTTGCTCAAAGCGCAAGGTATGGAAGTCTCGGATGAGATGCTCGATCAATTCATAGGTCCGGCCATGGAACAATTCAAGGACTTTGGTCAGGAACTCGACGAGGATATCGCCATGGTCAAAGAAGGAGGCAAGTGGTTGATCTGCGAGCCATAACGGGCCACTCGTAAAACTGAAAACAAACCAGAGGGCAGACGAAAGATCTGCCCTCTGGTTTCGTCGTTCAGTGCCCGCGCTCGTGCAAAACCAGCAACAACAGCAGCGCCAGCACACAGGCCAGCGCCGATACCATGCCGTTGCGGGTCAGGTCGCCGGTCCGGTACAACACCACGGCTAGCGGCGCGGCGACCATGCGCGCGACCGACGAGGCCGCTATGTTCAACGACATCAGCGTGCCCCGGGCCGTCGCGTTCAAGCCCGAGATCAGTGGAATCAGCGCGACGATGCTGAACTCAAAGGCCACGTAGAGAAACGCCGTGCCAGCCATGGCCAGCGCCAGACTCCCAGTGAGACGCGGCAGCAATATATAGCCACATGCGGTGAGCGCCAGCCCGCTCAGAACAGCCCGGCGTTTACCCAAGCGATCGGACAGTAACACCACCCCCACTTCACCCAGCGCCTCGGCCGCGCCGATCACCAGCGAAACCAATCCAATGGCGGTCACCGTCAGGCCAAACACGTCCTCTATCCAAACGCCGTAGGCAATCAGCAGCGTGTCTTGGGCCAACGCCAGTAAAGCGTAAATGGACAGAGCCAACCAGGCGTGTCGGTCGCGGATCAGATGACGCAGATTAGTACTCGGTCCGTTTTTTTTTACACCCACCTCGGGGGGCGAGATAGGAGTTAGCGTGCGACACATCAACCATGCGCCGGCCACCCCCAGCGCCGCCGACAACACAAAGGGAACGCGCCAACTGGCGTGATCGATGAGCCAACCCGCCAGCGGGATACCCAAAAAAGCAGCCGACCATGAAAACTCAATCATGCCCAAAGCGCGACCGCGCCGGGCATAAGGCACGCGCTGGCCCACGTAGGCCTGCATGGCCGGATCGTAGGCGCTTTTCGCCAGCCCCATCAGCCCAAAGCCAACCAGGGCCGCTGCATACACCGGCAAACCGGCCACGAACAGCGCCCCCAATACCAGCAAACCGACGCCCAGCAGCATGACCCGCCGCCCGCCCCAGCGGTCGGTGAGCACGCCGAACAGCGGCGCACCGATTCCGGCCAGCGAGCGCATGCTAATCAGGGCGCTGGCGGCCGCCAAAGATACACCCAATCCCGCGCTGATGGCGCGCAAAAAGGGATAGGCCAGGCGTAGGGGCAAATTGATCACCACCCGCGACCACAGGATGACGCCCAACGCAGCGGTTTCAGATGGTAGACGGCATACCCTAGACGGTAGATGGGGAGGGCGGCGGTCGGTCATCGGCAGTCGGTCGTTGGTCGTCGTCTGTTAGCGATAATCTTGGCGGGGCGGGCTAAACACGTCTACGACCACCGACGGCTCCAGCGTGAACGCGCCGTGCGGCGCGTTGGACGGGGCGCGGTAACTGTCGCCTGGGCCTAGCTCAAAGCTCTGCCCGTCGATGATCATACGCACCCGCCCGGCTACCACGTATCCCACCTGTTCGTGTGGGTGCGCGTGGCTGGGGATTTCGACGTGTGCGTCGAACGTAAACTCGCACATCATCATGGCCTCGCCGTCGGCCAGCGTGCGCCGGACCAGGCCGGGCAGCATCTCGACGGGGGTGGCATCGGTGTTGAGAAAAACCATTTTTTACCTCCTGCCTGAATAACATGGCTTGACATCGCGCCTCATCCCGGCTACACTATCCAAAACGGCCATGGGAGAGACACAATGAGCGCAGAAATTGCGTCTATTACAGCTTATGAGCATGTTGAGCTAGATGCCAATGGTACGCCTTTTGTCGCCGGTACGACGATGAAAGTCATCGAATTGGTAATGGCTCGTATGGCTCACGGTTGGAGCCCCGAAGAACTCCACTTTCAACACCCCTATCTCAGTCTTGGTCAAATTTTTTCCGCATTGGCCTATTATTGGGATCACAAGGACATGCTAGATGCCGACATTGAAAGACGTTTAGAGTTCGCGGAACAGTCTCGGCAAGCAGCCGAACCATCTCCCCTGGTAGCGAAATTACGCGCCCAAGGACTGCTGGCATGAGCGTGGCCTTATACATGGATGAACACGTCCATCGGGCCATAACCCTGGGACTGCGGCTACGTGGTCTAAACGTCCTGACCGCCCAAGAGGACGGCCACCGGAATACCCCAGATGCTCTTTTGTTGGATCGCGCCACCGAACTCCAACGCCCACTTTTTTCCCAAGACGAGGACTTGTTGGCTGAAGCGAAACGCCGTCAGACCAAAGGAATCCCCTTCTCCGGAGTGATCTATGCCCATCAATTGCGCGTTACGATTGGAATCTGTGTGCGCGACCTGGAGCTGATCGCCAGGGTAGCCGACCCACAAGACCTAGAAAATCGCGTCGAGTTCCTCCCGCTTTAATCCGGCGTCAGCGCCAGCGTGCTGATACGACCCTCCATCTCGTCGGGCGACGCCGCCAGACGCAGCGGCAGATACTCACCCGCCAGCCATTCATCGGTTAAATCGGCATAATGGGGATGGAAGGGATGGCCCGACTGCCCCGGCAACAGCACAAACCACAGCGTGGTCGGATCACTCAGATCCAATATCTGCCGGTAACCATACACCGCCTTGACCTGGTAAAAGCGGTTTGTGTCTCGCCCACCGCCGGGGCTGGCGTTGACCGTGTCGGCCCAGCCATCCGGCGACAGGTCGCGGCTGAGTAAATAGTCCCACGGCCACGCGTCGCCCAATGGATGAGCCAATTGCCCTTTGTGCACGACGTCCCACTCCCACACCATGTGCAGATCGCCATAATGGCGCCCGATCCACTCCAATGCCGGGTCGTAGGCGCGTTCAAGCACATCGCTGCGCAACTCGCGCTCCGGCGTGCTCACATCGTCCCACCATTCGTCGTCAGGATTCTGGATGATCTGGTCCAGCGCGGCTTGATAAAGGCGGCCCTCGGCGACGTAGGCCTCGAAAAGCGCGTCGCCCAGCTCGTCGGCCAGGGCCGCGCGAGCCACTTCCAACTGATACACGGCGAAAAATGGCCCTGCGCGACTATTCTCGCCGATGCAGAAATCCCATCCCTTTAACATCGCCGTCACCCGCTCTTGTCGCCAACCGTGCGGGTCGATCTGGGTCAAAAAGGGCGTCAACTGCGCCGCCCGCGCCGAATAGGTGTCCATCTGTCGCGCTTGAAACTCGCCTATCGTCTGCGGCGTTGCCCCATCGCCCAACTGGACCACCTGAGCGCCGCCGAACAGCGTCGCCAGCAGCCAGCGCCGCCAGTCTGGCGTCTCGTCACCCAACGCCAACGCTCCGGTTTCCGACCACCCGGCCCACACCGTCCCGTCCTGTGTGCCCGCGACCCATCCCGGCAGTCCCGGAACCGACGCGCCAGCCATCCCGATCTCGCCGACGCGCCCGGCCATCACGTACCACGGCGCGGGCAAACTCAAATCGGCGGGCAGGTCCACAGCCAAAAAAGAGGCGGCGCCTCGCGGCCGGTCGGCGGCGACCCATGTGACCCGGCTGTTCAGCGTCCAGCGCACAGGCAAGGATACAGTGAGCGGAACAGAGGCAGAAAGAGATGCTTCATCAGGCGTGCCTCCCAGCAAGAGCGCCCCGCGTTCCGGCCCAACGCGCTCAATGATGCTTTGTGCGGTGGAGGGGGCTAGCGGCGGTCCCCCGGTTTGCCAGCCGATGACCAAGGCCACCAGCAGCGAGTCTTCTGCTGACCAGCGATCCGGATCCGGCGCGGCGCGCCCACGCAAATCCAGCAAGCTGTACTCCAAGGGCAACCGCTCGCGGTGCGTCTCCAGCCAGGCGTTAACTCCGGCGGTATAGGCGTTGAGCTCCGCCAGAGCGCCAGAGTCGGCCTCCAGCAGCAGTCGGCGGGCGGCGCTCACCAGGTCGAGGGCCTGCCACTGCCGGTCGGTCTCCGACGCCGCGTCGCCCAACAACTCGGCCAATGTACCGCGCCCACGCCGCCGGCTCAGCTCCATCTGCCAGAAACGATCCTGCGCGTGAACGTAACCTTGGGCGAAGGCCAGGTCTTCGTCGTTCGCGGCGAAAATGTGAGGTACGCCATAACGATCGCGCACGACCGTCGCCGGGGCGTTCAAACCATCTACCCAAGCCAGGCCAGAGGTCTGCGGCCAGCCCTGACTCACCACCCGCCGGGCGAGGTCCCACCCCACGCCGACCAGCGCCAGGCAAATCGCTGCGCCGCCCAGAATAACCCGGTTGCGGCGGCGGCCCCAGAAATCGCGGACACGCTGTGGCAGATTTTCCAGATTCATCGTCGGCCTCTCTCGTCTTCTGAACGCGCCGGACTGCTCGCGTCCCGCAGAGCGCGATTGTAACACAGCCCGGCGCGAATGTCGAGAGCGTTTCCTCTTGACAATTTCTTAGACATTGATATAATTGTACTAGTTCGATTAGTTCAATTTAGAGGGGTACGCTAAATGCCTATGGAGATTGAGATCCGCTCCGACAGCAGTGTGCCGATTTATCTGCAGATCGTCGAGCGGATCAAACATCTGGTAGCCATCGGCGTGTTGCGACCAGACGAACAACTGCCCACCATTCGCGGGCTGGCCGTTGAGCTACGAGTAGACCCCAACACAGTAGCCCGGGCTTACCAGCTCTTGGACCGGGAGGGGGTCATCTCGACGCAACAGGGGCGCGGCACCTTTATCACCCATCGCCCCGACGACTCGGCCCTGGCCCAGATGCGTCTGGAAAAGCTGGGCGGGATTCTAGATCAGGTGCTGCTAGAGGCATTGAGTTTAGGTTACACCCCGGCAGAGATTGAACGAGTATTCAACGAGCGCTCGCAAAAATGGCGGCGCAAACGTCAGATAACAAGCCCTTTATAGAAAGGAGTAGCAGAGATGGCCAAGCTCATCGAGAAAATAGGACAGAAGGAAAAGAAAAGCGACCTGCGGGCGCAAATGGAGGCCAAGATAGTCAACCCGGTGTCGCTGACCCTGTTTTTTGTGACGCTGGTGATTGCAGCGGGAATTGCCGTTGGGCTGGACCTTTCCGGCCAACCAGATTGGCTCATAGCCGTCGTGATGGTGATCGGGCTGTTGATTGGCTTTTATCTCCTGTTTGCCCTCAAGATCGCCGACCAGTGGGAAAAGGCCGTGGTGTTACGGTTTGGGCGCTTTAAGGGTTTGCGTGGACCGGGCCTATTTTGGATCGTGCCAATTGTGGACCGCGTGGCGACCTGGATAGACCATCGCGTGATGGTCACCCCCTTTGCCGCCGAAAAGACCCTCACCAAAGACACCGTGCCGGTAGACGTGGACGCCGTCCTATTTTGGGTGGTGTGGGATGCCGAAAAGGCAGCGTTAGAGGTCAGCGACTATCGGGCGGCCATTGCATGGGCGTCTCAGACGGCCCTGCGCGAGATCATTGGGCAGATGGAGCTGGCTGAAATCCTGGTCGGGCGGGCCGTAATGGACGCCGAGCTACAAAAGATCATCGACCAGCGCACCACGCCCTGGGGGATCACCGTGCAATCAGTCGAAATCCGCGACGTGGTCATCCCCGAAGCATTGGAGGATGCCATGAGCCGCCAGGCTCAGGCCGAGCGCGAGCGGCAGGCGCGGGTGATTTTGGGCGAGAGTGAGAAACAGATCGCTGCCAGCTTTGCCGAGGCGGCCCAGGCTTACCACAACAATCCCACGGCGCTGCACTTGCGGGCGATGAACATGCTCTTCGAGGGCTTGCAAGAGCGGGGCGCGTTGGTCATTGTCCCCTCTAGCGCAGTGGACACGATGAATCTGGGGGGAATGAGTGGGATGGCCGCCCTGGCGCACGTCAGCCAACAGCTTGCGCCAGCCAAGGATAGTGACCAGCCCTAGTACAACCCGCCTGGCCTGGCGCGGGTTAGCGCCTGCGCCAGGCTCTATTCTTGCCTTCCGCCCCCTTGAGTGTTACAATGCCGGCCATGCGCTGTCACTGCACGATGGCCAGTCTGGCGCTCCTACTGTTTGCCTTTGCTCTACGCACCTTTCCGCTCGACGCGCAGAGCATGTGGCGCGACGAAGTAGACACCCTCTGCTTCGCCAGGGATTTTTGGGATGCCGTAGAACAGGCGCTCGGCCAGTCGTCTCCCCCTACGCCTGGCTTGGACTCACCACGCTGCCAACCGACGGCCGGTTTGTCGCGCATAGATGCGTCGCACGGGTTGGGGTCTACCCTGCGCGCCCTGTTCACCCTTCCCGGTTGGAACGGCCCGCTCTACACCCTCGCCATGCGCCCGTGGATCGAACTCACCGGCGCTAGTCCGTTTGCGCTGCGCTACAGCTCGCTGCTCTTGGGTCTGCTGGCCGTCCCGCTGACCTATGTCACAGGCCGGCGCTTGTTCGATAGTGCGGCCGGCTTGCTCGGCGCGACGTTGGCCGCGCTATCACCTCACCTGGTCTGGTACAGTCAGGAGGCCAAGATGTACGCAGCGATTCTGACGCTGGCGCTGCTGGCGGTCTATAGCCTGCGGCGGGCGGTGGACGGCGGCGGCAGACGCTGGTGGGCAGCGACGGTGGGCGCGACGACGCTGGCCCTCTATACCCACATTCTGACCGCCCTGCTCATCCCGTTGTTGGTCGTGCTGGCGCTGGTGTGGTGGCCGCGCACACGTCAACATTGGCGCGGCGCGGCGGCGGCGCTGGCGCTGCTCACGCTGCCTTATCTGCCTCTGCTGGCGTGGCAGGCGCGCCACTGGCTGCTGCCGGCCGGCCAGGGCACGCTCTTTACAGAGCGTCGCCTGGGCGTGATGCTCGAATCTACTCTCAGCGGTTGGGGCGGGCAATTCGTCGGCGAGCCGTGGGCGGCAGTCATCCTGGGCGGTTTGGGGCTGTTGGCGCTGCTCGGCCTGGTGTGGGCCTGGTTGAGCGGGATAGAGACGAGAGATAGAGGGATGTGGCGCGAGCCGCTGGCGTTGCTGGCCTGGGCGTTATTTCCTTTGCTGGGCATCTGGCTCATCTCGATTCGCCAGCCCATTTTCACCAACCGTTACCTGGTATGGTCGGCCCCGGCTTTTTATCTGTTAGCGGCGACCGGCGCGACCGGTCTGGCCGGCCGAGGTTGGTGGGGACGGCTCGCTGCGACGGGACTGGCGGCGCTCATTGTCACGGGCGACGGCTTTGCGCTGCATCACCAATCCACCCGGCCCATCAAGCCCGACTTTCGCGCCGCCGCCGGTTACTTGCGGGAACGCTATCAACTCGGCGACGTGATCATCTTTCACCTCTCCTACATGCAAACCAATTTCGACTTTTACTTTGCAGATGAGTACGCAGGTTGGGGCGCGCCCGCGCCGGGCAGCAGTATGTCCGAGGCCGAGCTCGACTTTCACATGCGCACACATACCAGCGGCTACCACACCGTCTGGCTGGTGTTCTCCGAGGCGGGAATGTGGGACCCGCAGGGCCGGGTCAAGGCCTGGCTGGACGCGCACGCCATTGCGCCGCCGGAGGAGCGGGCGTTTATGCACGTGAGCGTTTATCGCTATCAATTGGACAAAGGGCGAAGGACGAATTGAAGTGGGCGTCGTTTGTTGACACGGTTTTACTCTGGATGTATACTGGAAGCGCAGCCGAGGAGAGGAAGTCGGAAATTGTCCACGTTTAACGTGATTCAGAGAAAACGTGATCTGGTCGTGGAAGGCGCACGGGGTCTGGCGAGACCGACGTGCGTTTCTCGTTTTAATTCCCATGTGTAGGATGGCGCAGGAGGGGTTTATGGATTCAGCCATGATTGGCAAGATTGAAAAGGGCATTCGCTACGCGCAGGAACGGGATCGCTTTGAATTTCAGCAGTTCACCGTCAGAGTGCAAGGGACGCATCGCGCGCATGTCGTGTCGTACAACAACGGTCAATGGAGCTGTGGGTGCGATTTTTTCGCCAGCCGGGGCCGTTGCAGCCACACTATCGCCGTAGAAAAGGTCCTGGGCGTGATGTTGCCGGGCGCCATTCCAATGATTATGGGGTGATCAGAACAATCGACCCAAGCGGGCAGGAGCAAATCTCCTGCCCGTTTTTTTTCTTGCCCTCCGGCGCGGGTGTGGTAGAATCGGCGCTGAGGAGTGAGGAGTGAGGAGAGGAGCACGTGAATTGAAACGCTGGCAAGTCTGGCTGAGTTTGGCGGTCAGCGGGTTGTTTCTGTGGCTGGCGCTGCGCGGCCTGGACCTGGAAGAGTTTTGGGAGGCCTTGCAGGGCGCGCGCTACGCCTGGCTGGTCCCGGCCGTGGGAGTCTATTTTGGCGCGGTGTGGGCGCGCACGTGGCGCTGGCACTATATGCTGCGTGCGCTCAAGCCGGTACCCCTGAGGCGACTTTTTCCCACCGTCACCATCAGCTACATGGGCAACAATGTCTATCCGGCTCGCGCTGGCGAGGTGCTGCGAGCATACGTGCTCAAGCGCGACGAAGACGTGAGCATGAGCGCCAGCCTGGCCACGATTTTGGTCGAGCGCATCTTTGACGGGCTGGTGATGCTGTTATTCGTCTTTATCACGCTGCCTACCGTGCCCGACCTGCAGCCCGACCTGCGTCAGCTGGTGGCGCTGGCCAGCCTGGCCTTTTTCGGCGCGTTGATCGCCTTTTTGGCGCTTGCCTCTGCGCCGGCGACCGCCCGGCGCGTCTACGGCAGCCTGATTCGGCGTTTTGTGCCGGCTCGCTTCCACGACAATCTGCTCAGTCTGGCCGACCGCTTTATGGACGGGTTGGTCGGCCTGCGGCGCGGACGCGATCTGGCGATGATTTTCTTTACTTCGACCGTGGTGTGGCTGCTCGAGACGGTCAAATACTGGTTCGTGATGCACGCTTTTCCCTTCGAAGCCAGTTTTTTCACGCTGATGCTGATGAACGGGTTGGCCAACCTGGCCCTGACCATCCCTGCCGCGCCCGGCGGCATTGGCCCTTTTGACTGGGCCGGCATCGAGACGCTGGCCGCCTTTGGCGTGCCGCGTGCGCTGGCCAGCGCCTACACCATCGTGCTGCACGTGGCGCTGTGGTTTCCCATCACCGCTTTGGGCGGGTTTTTCTTTGTGCGCAAAGGATTGACGTGGAGCGCCGCGCGCGTGGACCGGGCGCAGATTCCGGCCCGTTGACCGGTCATACAAGCGGCGCTCGTACTTGCAAGAAAACAGGTTACTGCTCTGATGAGGATATGACAACGAATTTTCAGGATTGACCGAGTGACGCCACTGCTGCCAACCCTCTCCCGTAGTCAGGATCACTTTGGTCAGCGTGGCTGTGGCGCCCAGCCCGTCGAGCTGAGAGGCCCAGATTCGCTCAATCCTCTGATTCGTTGTCATATCTGCACAAGCTGAGCAGGTACGAAAACAGAATTGGAGACCATCGCATGGACGTTGCTATCATCGGCGCAGGCGCAGCAGGATTGTCCGCTGCTTATGACTTGACGCGCTGGGGACACCGGGTGACAGTGTACGAGGCCGCCGGCTTTGTGGGTGGACTGGCGTCCGGTTTCAAAGACGAGGGCTGGGACTGGTCGTTGGAGCGCTACTACCACCATTGGTTTGCCAATGACCGGGCGGTGATGGATTTGATCAACGAATTAGGGTTGGGCGACCGGCTCCTGTTCCCCCGGCCCATCACCTCCAACTGGCACGCCGGGAAAATCTACCAGCACGACAGCCCACTCAGCGCGCTCAAGCTGCCCATCATCTCCTGGCGGGCCAAACTGCGCTATGGGTTGACCGGCGTCTATCTCAAACTCACGCGCAACTGGCGCCCGCTGGAAAAGCACACCGCCCACGACTGGCTGCTGCGCACGATGGGCCGCGAGGCCTACGAGACGCTGTGGCAGCCGCTATTCATCGGCAAATTCGGCGAGGATTATCGCGAGGTGAACATGGCCTGGTTCTGGGCGCGGGTCTACAAACGCACGTCGCGCCTGGGGACCTTTGTGGGCGGCTTTCAGGCCTTGCTCGACGCGCTGGCCGACCGGATTCGATCCCAGGGCGGCGCAGTGTTGCTCAACACGCCGGTGCGCGGCATCCGGCCCGCCCAGGATGGTCGCTTGCTCGTGACCGCCCCCGACGGCCCGCACGCTTTTGACGCCGTCATCGCCACAGTAGGGCCGGGCTTGATGGCGCGGCTGGCGCCCGACCTGCCATCCGATTATTTGGGGCAATTGCTCAAGCTCAAGTCAATGGGCGCGCTGGCGCTCATCCTGGCTCTCAAACACCAGTTGATGGAACGCACCTACTGGCTCAACCTGCCCGCCCGCTCCCCCGACCAGCGCGAGAACGAGTTTCCTTTTATGGCCCTGGTCGAGCACACCAACTATGTCCCCGCCAAACATTACGGCGGCGACCACCTGGTGTATTGCGGCGACTATATCCAGTCCGACCATCCCTATATGACCATGAGCCAGGACGAGTTGCTGGCCTTGTTCTTGCCGGCGCTCAAAAAGATCAATCCGGCCTTTGAGCCGGGTTGGGTGCGGCGCTCGTGGCTCTTTCGCACCCCCTACGCCCAACCCGTGCCGCCGGTGAATCACTCGCACAACATCCCCGCTTTGCGCACGCCGATTCCAGGGCTGTACTTTGCCAGCATGAGCCAGGTTTACCCGTGGGACCGGGGCACCAATTACGCTGTCGAGATGGGGCGGCAGGTGGCGCGGATGGTTCACGAAAGTAGGACCAATACCCCATATCCAATATCCAATCCCCAACCCCGGAGGAAAAAATGACCGATTTGTTAATTGTGCTAAACAAAGACGAAGACAGCGTCACCTTTATTGACGAACAAACGCACACAAGCCTGTCCACCGTGCCGGTAGAGCGCAGTCCGCATGAGGTGGCGACGACTCCCGACGGATGCAAGGCCTACGTCTCGTGCGCCGGGGCCGACTCGGTGCTGGTGTTCGACCTGAGCACGCTCAAGATCGCCGAAACCATCCGCCACCCCGAGTTTCGCTTTCCCCACGAGGGCAAGATCGTGCCCGCCACCGGACGGCTATACCTGGCCAGCACCTACGCCAACAAGGTGTTCGTGATCGACACCGCCGCCGACCGCGTGCTCAAGGTCATCCCGGCCCGGCGCATGTCACACATGGTCGCGTTAGCCCCCGACGGCAAGCGGGCCTACGTCAGCAACATCGGCGACAACAGCCTGTCGGTGCTGGACACGACGACCGACGAGTGGCTGGCCCACGTCCCCGTGGGCCGACGGCCCGAAGGGGTGGGCGTCTCGCCCGACGGCCAATGGGTCTACGTCGCCAATCAAGAGGACGGCGCGGTGTACGTGCTCGACACGCAACGCCACAGCCTGCACGCGCGCATCGAGCTGGACCGGGTTCCCATCCGCGTGGCCTTTAGCCCCGACAGCCGCTATGCGTTCGTGCCCAACCGCGAAGGCGGCACGCTCTCGATCATCGCTACTGAGAGCCACCGCGAGATCAAGCGGATTCGCGTGGGGCTGTGGCCGGGGGGCGTGGTGTTCAACGCCGCCGGCGACCGGGCTTACGTGGCCAACAACAAAACCAACGACCTGTCGGTGATCGACGTGGCGACGCTCAAGGTGGTAAGTACAATTGACGTGGGGATTCACCCGGATGGGCTGGGGTTTTGCCGGACATCAGATGGACGCCCGGCTTGAGCCGGGATTCCTCGCTGAAGCGAGGCGTCCGCACGTGAATCGGTCTGCGCCTCTGGACTGCTGGACGTCGGATGGATGCCCGGCTTTAGCCGGGATCCTCGCTGAAGCGAGGCGTCCGCACGTGAATCGGTCTGCGCCTCTGGACTGCTGGACGTCGGATGGACGCCCGGCTTATGGACCTTAAAAAATTAATTCGGTAACAAGCCGACATACCTGATCAACTCCAGCGAGCCGTTTTGGAATCCATCCAAGAAGTTCGCCACGGCTCGCTTGAGAGCTTGCCAATCGTCGCTCAAGCGAT
>DAOTXN010000006.1:0-31352 GCA_034435435.1 Anaerolineae bacterium
TTGGCTCAACAACTTGGTCGTGCAGTTCAGCATCGCCCAAGAGGAACCGGTCCATCCGCTGACACAGCCTGAAAAGCGGAATCGACTTTTTGGAGATGGTTAGCCCCTATGGGGCGTGCTAAACAGTACATGAATCGCTCTTCCCTGGCTATCTATTGCTAACCTGGGATAATCCGGCATACCAGATATATTCGAAATGTTTTCTGGATCTGACCAAACCCCTTCTGGCGAACGTTGCGCGTAAAAAACACCAGGCGAGGGGAAGCCGTTCCGCCACACAACATGGACGGCTCCACTTTTATCCACGGCAACCTCAGGATCCAAAGGACCGGCATCGGATTTAGAAATGTTCTCCGGGCTTGACCAGCTACCGTCGTTTCTTCGTTGGGTATAATAGATGTCGGAGTCGCCGGAGCCAAAATAAGCCCAAACCAAATGAACGATGCCTTTGTTATCCACTGCCAACTGTGGATAATCTGACCAACCAGAGCCGATAGATACCTTCTGCTTGGAAACATACGCAGGCTGCTGTCCAAGTAAGGCGGCATAATTGCCGGTATGCTTGATAATATTGGTCACCTGTGGGGAAACTATTCCCGTTACCAGCCAATTTCCTGCCTGGAAGCTACCACTCTCAAAACCCCAATTCTGCACCACGTTATCAGCAGGGGGCAGAATCACGTCAATCTGCACATCCTGAGAAGCGTCGAAATTGGCAGATGGTAGCTCACCATATTTGCTTTTTACCCAAATGGCAGAATAGGTGTCTGCACTATCACCGACGCGTGCAAAAAAATTGCCGTTGCCGTCGCTGGGGTTTGCTTCAAGAGCCGATGGTAAAGTTGTCACCGTTACTCCTGCCAGTGGCATGTCCCGGTTATCGCGTACTGTACCCTCAATGGCCCAATTATAGAGCGTGGTAGATGCATCTCCGTTCCCGATCTGCCAATCTTCCACATTGTATGCCTTGTCAATGGCCCTGGAGCGGAAGTCATAGGTGTGTCCACCCATGCCAGCAAATATGGCCGAAGTGCTTGTAATTTCCACCTGCCAATCAACCCAATCTCCAACAGCCGTGTCCTGGTATTGCACGTCATACGCTTTGATCCCGGCGTCACCACTATCACTGCCGCTCCAACTGACCGCAGCAGTACCGCGCGAGTAGGTCGGTAACGCATCAACTTTCGACGCCGGCGCAACCACATCCGTCGTCGCCCAATGCGGCCGCCAGTCCACGCCCGCGCCGCCCAGCCAGATCTTTCCCCCGCTCGTGCTATCCCACGCATCCAGGTACGCCGATACCCAATACCAGTTGCCCTGGTAATAGATGAACGTAATGGTGGTAAAGGCCACGTAGCGCCCGTCGGCCGACCAACTGCTCGCCCATGCATCGACCTCTGTGCCGCCGGGGTCGTACACCTCGCGCTGGTTCGAGCCGTCGGCGTTCATCAGCCACAGCTCTTGCCAGCCGTCGCCGTCGCCGTCCGAATCGTAGGCGATCTGGCTCCCGTCGGGCGACCAGGCCGGGTCTGCGCTGTATGATTGCGTCGAGAGCTGCGTCTGCCCGCTGCCGTCGGCGTTCATCACCCACACCCGATAGCCGCCTGTGCGCCGGGAGATAAAGGCGATCTTGGCCCCGTCGGGCGACCAGGTGGGCGTGCCGTCGTATTCGGCGTCCCACGTCAGGCGGGTCTGCGCGGAGCCGTCGGCGTTCATCACGTATATCTCGGCTTGCCCGTCGCGGTCGGTCTGGAAGGCGATCTTGCTCTCGTCGGGCGACCAGGCCGGGCTAAAATCGTCGGCCGCGCCGAAGGTGAGCTGCGTCACGCCGCTACCGTCCAGGTTCATCGTAAAGAGGTGGTAGCTGCCGGTGCGGTTGGAGGTCAGGACGGTGCGCGTACAGCCGCGATTCAGACGCGGCTGGATGTCCGAGTCATCGTTGCTGGTGAGCCGAGTCTGGCCGGAGCCGTCGCCGTTGGCGAGGTAGATTTCCCAGTTGTCGTCGCGGTAAGACTGGAACACCAGTTTGCTCCAGGAGACCGTGTCGAGCGCAGCCGGGCCGCTCGGGGAGGCCGGTTCAACCCGGCCCAGGTCCAGAAACGGCGTCTCGCTCCACGCGGCGGGCTGGGGGCGCGGGGGAGCCGGCTCCGACGCCGACGGTCCGGCCTGGGTCGTTAACAAGCCCGCCAGAATCAGACATGTCAGGCCAAGCGTGAATAGAGAGATTCTTTTCATCGTTATCCTCCGTGTCGTGTAATTGGTGAGAGCAGGAGAACAATCAGAACAAAGCCAGCAATGTGCATCGAAAATTATAATCCAGCAAACGTGAGCAGGCAAGTGTTGGTTGTCATCAGCAATTCGTGATCAATGACAAGGGCGCCGCATCAACGGATAAGCGGATGAGTGAACGGATAGCGATATGAAAATTGACGGGCGTTTCTGTTCACGGTATACTCCCTGGCAGCGAACGTGAGAGTTAGCGTATGCCGTTAGCACACCTTTTGCCCGATCTTTCCCCCGCCCAACGGACCGTGGCGGATCATCCCTTCGGCGGCGGGGCGCTCTTTTTGGAAGGCCCCGCCGGCGCCGGCAAGACCACGGCGGCCGTGGCGCGGCTGCGCCGCTTGCTCGAACAGGGCGCGCCGGCCGAGGAAATCCTGGTGATGGCCCCTCAGCGCACGCTGCTCCTGCCCTACCAGCGGGCGCTGCGCAGCCCCGACCTGCCCCCTGGCGGCGTGGTGGAAACGCTGACCATCGGCGGGCTGGCCCGGCGCATGGTGGCGCTCTTTTGGCCGCTGGTGGCCGAACGGGCCGGCTTTGCCCGCCCCGACCAGCCGCCGGTTTTCCTCACGCTAGAGACGGCCCAATACTACATGGCCCGCGTCGCCGATCCCTTTTACGACGAGGGCGCTTTTGACGAACTGACCATCGACCGCAACCGTTTGCTCAGCCAGATTTTGGACAATTTGAACAAAGCCGCCGCCGTGGGATTAGATTATACCCAGGTGGGCGAGCGACTGCGGCTGGCGTGGGCGGGGGCCAGTATTCGCCGGGCCGTTTTTGAGCGCG
The DNA here is from genome assembly GCA_034435435.1 of Anaerolineae bacterium. Classification (GTDB taxonomy): domain Bacteria; phylum Chloroflexota; class Anaerolineae; order S140-20; family S140-20; genus DAOTXN01. The sequence goes on from DAOTXN010000006.1 coordinate 3,070, forward strand.
CCCAGCAGTGCGCCGACGCTTTTCGGGCTTTTTGCCTGGCGCACAACCTGCTGGATTTTGCGCTGCAAGTCGAGGTGTTTGTGCGGCACTTGCTCACGCTGCCCTGGCCGCCCGGCGAGGGGTTTATGACCCGCTTTACGCGCTACCGGCATCTCATCGTGGACAACGTCGAAGAGGATATTCCCGTGGCTCACGATCTGCTGCGGGCCTGGCTGCCCGGTTGCGACTCGGCGCTGCTCGTTCACGATCAAGAGGCCGGCTACCGGCTGTTTCTGGGGGCCGACCCGGTCGGCGCTCTGGCGTTGCGCGAGGCGTGTCGCCGCCGGGTCGAGCTGCGCGAATCCTTCGTCACCACTCCCGATATGCGCCGCCTGGGTTACGAGCTGGCGCGCAGTCTGCGCCAGACGCCAGCGCCCCTGCCGGACAAGGAGGGGCATGTGGGCCAGGCGCTGGTTACGAGCAGCGAGCCGCTGCGCTTTCACACGCAAATGCTCGATTGGGCGGCTCAGGAAATCGGGCGACTGGTGCACGGGAACAAGGTTTCACCCGGCCAGATCGTCGTGTTGGCGCCCTATCTCAGCGACGCGCTGCGCTTTGCCTTGAGCGATCGGCTGGCGCGTCTGGACGTGCCCACGCGCTCCCACCGGCCCTCGCGGGCGTTACGCGACGAGCCAGCGGCCCGCTGCTTGCTGACGCTGGCCGCGCTGGCTCATCCCCAATGGGGACGCCCGCCCCTGCGGTCCGACGTGGCGCACGCTCTGGCGCTGTCCATTGCGTCGCTCGACATGGTGCGGGCCAAGCTGCTTACCGACATCGTATATCGGCTTCAAGACGGCCAACCGGCGCTCAATCCTTTCTCGGATCTCAAGACCGGCGTGCAGGAGCGCATCGGCTACCAGGCTGGCAATTACTACGACGCGCTGCGCGAATGGCTTTATCAGAACACGGATGAACACAGATCAACACAGAGCAAAGAGGCTGACGCGGTGCAGTGGCGTCCAGAACCGCCGCTGGACCACTTTTTTAGTCGCTTGTTTGGCGAGGTGCTATCGCAGCCGGGTTACGGCTTTCACCGGGATTTTGAGGCCGGGCGCATCGCCGCTCAGCTCATCGAATCGGCCCGCAAATTTCGCCAGGTCGTCTCCGTCCCAACTTACCAATCTCCCAATTCCCAATCTACCCCTCTCCCCTCCCCCGGCCTCGAATACGTGCGCATGGTCGAGCGGGGCGTCATCGCCGCCCAATACGTCCCGGCCTGGGGACCGGCAGACGACGAAATAGACGCAGTTTTGCTGGCCCCGGCCTATACTTTTTTGATGCGCAACCGGCCTGTGGACTATCAGTTCTGGCTGAACGTGGGCAGCGGCGGTTGGTGGGAGCGACTCTACCAACCCTTGACGCATCCTTATGTCTTGACGCGGCGCTGGCGTCACGGCGAGGTGTGGACCGACGCTCACGAGGTGGAGGCGCAAACCCAGGCCCTGCACCGCCTGGTGCAAGGCCTGATACGCCGCTGCCGCGTGCGGGTCTATTTGGGTATCAGCGAGTTGGGGGAGCAGGGCTACGAGCAGCGCGGGCGCTTGTTGCAGGCCATACAGGGGGCGCTGCGCCGCCAGTCGGTAACAACCGCTCAAGTGCCAGGGTAGGTCAATTCGCCGCTTGCATCTTGGCGCGAAACGTCGCCGGAGGCCCGGCTTTAGCCGGGAAACCCCCGCTGAAGCGGGACCACCGCCCTGGTATGCACCAAAAACCAGATTTTGCCCCAAAACTACTCATCGGATACGATTTGCACGTCCTGGGCTTCCTGACCTCTGGATGTAGACATCTGGTCAAAAACCACGCGCGTTCCTTCTTGCAGCGTGGCGAGGGCGTCGTGGGCGATCTGGCTGCGATGAAAGAAAATCTCCTCGTTGTCCGCTCGGACGATAAAACCATAGCCTTTTTCGTGGTTAAACCATTTGACTTGCCCGGTCCAGCGTCCTGTTACCGGGTCGCGCAAGCGGCAATCGGGACAGCGTGTGGGAGGGGAAACCTCTTGTCCAGACGCATGCAGACGACGCTGCTCGGTGACGGTCAAGATGAAGCGCTTGCCGCACAATTCGCACTGTATCACTTGATCGCGAAAATTCATAGGTGAATCCTTTGCTGGTGTTGGACACGCACACGCCAATTATGCAAGACTTGTCACACACGAGTCGAAACAAAAAACCTGACAGGTTTTCCCCTACCCGTCGACGCGTGCCAGGGTGGACAAAACTTGCCAGGTTTCGACGTTCGTAGACCTTCCCAGCGTCGCGCATCTGGCGCTGCCTGGCAGCCCGCTTGCGCCTGCGCAAAGCGCAGATGAGAACGTCGCAGATGGTAGGCGAGTCAGACGATTCCGACAGACTGCTAGTCTTCGCCAGTGGCGGCTGCGGCCCCTAGCGACGCCAGAGCATCGTGCAGCGTCAGTGGAGGTTTTGCGGCGTGCTCTTCCGGCTGTTGTGTTTTCAAAGCAACTCCTTCATATTCGTCAATCGGCCCATCTGATACCTCCAGGTCGCCCCGAAAGCCGGTGCCGGCCGGAATGAGCTTGCCGATGATGACGTTCTCCTTTAAGCCGGTCAAATCGTCTTGCTTGCCTTCGAGGGCGGCCCAGCCCAATACTTTGATGGTGTGTTGGAAGGACGAGGCCGACAAGAAGCTATCGGTGCTCAGGGCGGCTTTGGTAATGCCTAGCAGGAGAGGTTTGGCCCTGGCGGGTTCCTTGCCTTCTGCGACCAGTCGTTCGTTCAACTCGCGTAGCGCCAGACGGTCTATCGGCTCGCCCAGCAAGAATTCACTATCGCCCGACGACGTGATCATCACCTTGTTCAGCATCTTGCGCAGAATGACTTCAAAGTGCTTGTCGTGAATGTTCACTCCCTGCGAGCGGTAGACGCTTTGCACTTCTTGAAGGAGATATTGCTGGGTTGTCTCACGCCCCAAAATGGACAGGACGCGGTGGGGGTTTTTCGAGCCTTCGGTCAACTGCTGGCCCGGCTCGATCTGTTGTCCTTCATCGACTAGCAGGCGCGCGCCAGCCGGGATTTCGTATTCGTGTTCTTCTTTGCGCTCCCAAACGAGGGCAACGCCGTCGGCGTCAATACGCACTCGTCCCGCCACTTTGGCCACGATCTCGCCCTCTTCAGCTTGCGCTATCACGGCGCCAGCCTTGACGTCCGCGCCATCTTGTACCTGAACAGCCCAATCTGCGGGTATCGCGTATCGTTCTTCGAGTATCTCGCTATCGACGACCCGCACGATGCGCACACCTTCAATGCGGTCGATATAGACGACGCCGCCGATGTCTGAAATGATGGCCTCACCCTTGGGGCGTTTGCGGGCTTCAAAGAGCTCTTCTACGCGCGGCAAACCGTGAGTGATGTCGGCGCCGGCGGCCACGCCGCCCGTATGAAAGGTGCGCAGCGTCAGTTGAGTGCCCGGTTCGCCGATGGACTGCGCCGCCACGATACCCACCGCCGCGCCAATGGCGACTTTTTGGCCCCGACCCAGGTCGCGCCCGTAGCACTGGGCGCATATACCCAACGGCAGCTCGCAGGTCAACGGTGAGCGGACAAAGACCTCTGGGATGCGGTGTCGTTCGATACGTTCGGCGGCCTCCTCGTCGATCTCTTGACCTTTGTCTACGATCAATCCGCCTGTTCTGGGGTGAATGACTGGCGCAGCTGCCACACGCCCCACAATCCGCTCGCTCAACGTCTGGCGGCCCACGTTGTCTTGGGCGCGAAGCCAAATGCCGGCCTCGGTGCCGCAGTCCTCCGCGTTGATGATCACGTCTTGGGCCACGTCTACCAGGCGACGGGTTAGATAACCGGCATCGGCGGTGCGTAGGGCTGTGTCGGCCAAACCCTTACGCGCGCCGTGCGTCGAGATAAAGTACTCTAGCGCCGTAAGCCCTTCGCGAAAGTTGGCCTGAATAGGGTGGTCAATGATGCGACCGGCCGGGTCGGCCACCATACCCTTCATGCCGGCCATCTGAGATACGGGCAAAAAGCCGCCTTTGGTCGCGCCTGATGTCGCCATCACGCTGATCGAACCGGTCGGATCCAGGCTGCGCGATACGGCCTCGGCCACGTCGTCGCGCGCTCGTGTCCATAGCTCGATCGTTTTGGCATATTGCTCGTCTTCGGTAAGTAAGCCGCGCCGATACTGGCGTTCCACCTGAGCCACGCGAGCCGCAGCTTCGTCCAGGATGGTGTACTTTTCCTGTGGAATGGTCAGGTCTGATACAGCAATGGTGGTGCCAGAGCGTGTAGCGAACTTGAAACCGATGTCTTTGATGGCATCCACAAAATCAGTGGTCGCGTCGGGGCCGAGCCTTTGATAGCACAGCGCCACCAGATCTTGAATGCCGTTCTTTTCCAACACTTTGTTCACAAAGCGCAAGGTTTGGGGCACCACCTGGTTAAAAAGCACCCGTCCAACGGTAGTCTCGATGATGAGGACTTTTGGTTGAGCCTCTTCGTCGTCGGGGTCAATGTGGGTATAGTCTGTGGTGCGGACCTGGATGGGGTCGTGCACGCGCACCAAACCCAGGTCATAAGCCATCTCTACCTCGTTCAGATCGGCATAGATCTTGTGGGGAGCGTCCCCTTTGACACTACGTTGACTGCCCATCATCGTCAGGTAATAGACGCCCAGCACCATGTCTTTGGATGGCCCGACAATGGGCGCACCGCTGGATGGTTTGAGTAGATTCTTGGTCGCCAGCATCAGCTTGCGGGCTTCTTCGACGGCTTTTTGCGACAAGGGCACGTGGACGGCCATCTGGTCGCCGTCAAAGTCGGCGTTAAAGGCTGCGCAGACCAGTGGGTGGATTTGAATGGCTTTTCCTTCTACCAGCACCGGCTCGAAGGCTTGAATGCCCAGCCGGTGGAGCGTGGGGGCGCGGTTGAGCAACACCGGGCGATCCTGGATCACTTCTTCCAGCACTTCCCAGACTTCAGGCTTTTCGCGCTCGATGATGCGCCGGGCCCCTTTGACGTTGCTGGCAAAGTTATACTCTACCAGTTTGGCGATCACAAAGGGACGATAAAGCTCCAGCGCCATTGTTTTGGGTAGGCCGCACTGGTGCAGTTTCAGATTGGGGCCGATGACGATGACCGAGCGCCCGGAATAATCCACGCGCTTGCCCAAGAGATTACGTCGAAAGCGCCCTTTTTTGCCTTTGAGCATGTCGGACAATGATTTGAGCTCGCGGCGGCCACGGCGCGAGAGGGCTTTGCCGCGCTGACTGTTGTCGATCAGCGAGTCCACGGCTTCTTGCAGCATGCGTTTCTCGTTGCGCACGATCACGTCTGGCGCGCCCAATTCTAACAGACGCTTGAGTCGGTTGTTGCGGTTGATCACGCGGCGATAGAGGTCGTTCAGATCGCTGGTGGCAAAGCGCCCTCCGTCGAGTTGCACCATCGGGCGCAAGTCCGGCGGGATCACGGGCAACACCGTGAGGATCATCCATTCGGGCCGGTTACCGCTCTTGCGCAGGGCTTCCAAAATCCGCAGGCGCTTGGTGGCCTTTTTGCGACGTTGCTTGGAGCGCGTGCTGCGCACTTCGTTCCACAGCTCGTCGGCCAGTTTGTCCAGATTCATGTCGGACAGAATGTCGTAAAAGGCCTCGGCGCCCATGCCGGCGCGAAAGACCTGACCCCAGCGTTGCTTCAACTCACGATAGCGCGGCTCGTTCAGGAATTGCATCGGGGCCAGACTCAGCAGCTCGTCCCGTTCCTGATTCAGTTTGGTCTCTATGGTTTCGACATCGTGGGTCATTTTGGTTTGGATGCGCTCTAACTCGTTAGCCGCGCCGAGGCTCCAATCTTGCTTGAGGCTTTCTAGTTGGTTGTGGGCTTGTTGTTGCTCCGCGCGGATGTCGGTTTCGATGTCCTCGATTTTCTCACGCACGGCTTCTTGCAGCAGTCCGACGTGCTCGCGCCCGACGGTGTGGCCGGCCTGGACAATGATCTTGCCCGAAGGTTCAAATATCAGCTCAGATGCGGCCACTTTGCCCAGCATGTCTTCGATCTTGGCCTCGAGTTTTTGGGCCGCTTTCATGACCGGCTCGGTCGCGGTATTGACTTGCTCTTCGAACTGCGCGTCGATTTGAGCCAGCCTTTCGTCGAGTTTGACGATTTCTTCGTCGCGCTTGCCCTCGATAGCCAAGCCGCTCTCTCGCGCCGTGGCTTGCTGCTGCTTGAGTCGCTGGGCGTATTCCTCGTCCAGCCGTTTGAGCGCCCGCTGGCGCGCCTCTTCGTCTACGTGTGTGATGACGTATTGGGCGAAATAGAGCACGCGATCCAGGTTGCGCCGGGAAATGTCCAGAAGCACTCCCAAATAGCTGGGCACGCGCCGCGTATACCACACGTGAGCTACCGGGGCCGCCAATTCGATGTGTCCCAAACGCTCGCGCCGCACCGAAGAGCGTGTGATCTCGACGCCGCACTTGTCGCATACGATGCCGCGATAACGGACGTTCTTGTACTTGCCGCAATAGCACTGCCAGTCCTTGGTCGGTCCAAAGATCGCCTCGCAAAAGAGGCCATCCTTTTCGGGTCGCAGGCGGCGATAATTGATGGTCTCGGGTTTGGTCACTTCGCCATAAGACCACGATTTGATCTGATCTGGCGACGCTAGACTGATTCTAAATGCCTTAAAATCCTTGGCTTCCACACTCCGCCTCCTAAAGTCAAAATCGCAGCAAGCAGAAAAAAGCGCGAAAGAGTGTTTCTCCGCGCTTTATGGATGTGTACGTAAACCGGTTACCATGCCATCAGGTATTATACACGCTTTGTGCTATTCGTCAAGAGTGCTTTCGTTTTTTGGAGCGATTGCGTCAATGGGTTTTTCATCTGCCAGTTGTCGGGCTGTTTGCTGTTCTCGCGCCCATTCCAACGCCCGGCGCTCGGCTTGCTCCCGTTTGTGCGCCTGCTTGGCCTTTCGCTCGGCCACAGACATGATTTTCACGCCGTTTTCTTTGGCGACTTCCGGTGCGTCAGAGGCGGTCTCGGGGTGGGTTTGCGCCTTTCGAATGGCCTGTTGAACTGCCGACCACAGCCGATGAAGGGGTTTTTTATTCTTGGACGACACCAGACCTGACTCCTCTCTGCGTCATTCGTGGCGCACGATTACTGGCCGACGCGCGAGCGCAGATATGCCTCCATAAAAGCACCCAGGTTTCCGTTCAACACCCCAGTAGGGTTGCCTGACTCGTGATCAGTGCGGTGGTCCTTGACCATCTGGTAAGGATGCAGCACATAAGATCGAATCTGATTGCCCCAGCCCGCGTCCACGTGCTCGCCCTTGAGTTCTGCGATCTCTTGCTCTTGCTTGCGCTCTTCTATCTCATACAGCCGGGCGCGCAAGATTTTCATCGCCACTTCGCGGTTTTGAGTCAGCGAGCGTTCGTTCTGGCAACTCACCACGATCCCACTGGGGAGGTGTGTGATGCGCACGGCAGTATCGTTCTTTTGCACGTGCTGGCCACCCGCTCCCGAAGCGCGAAACGTGTCGATGTGCAAATCGTTGGGGGCGATGCGGATCTCGATGTCATCGGCAATATCGGGCCAAACCTCTACCAATGCAAACGAAGTGTGTCGCCGTTTGGCGGCGTCGAACGGCGAGAGTCGTACCAGGCGATGCACGCCCCTTTCGGTGCGCAGGTAGCCATAGGCCCACGGCCCGCTGATGTTGACCAGCGCGCGCTTGATGCCGGCTTCCTCGCCGTCCAGACTGTCCAGCAACTCTGACTTGTATCCCTCTGCCTCGGCCCACCGCAGATACATCCGCAGCAACATTGCGGCCCAATCCTGAGCGTCGGTGCCGCCGGCTCCGGCGTGAATGGCTACAATCGCGTCGGCCCGATCATAAGGGCCAGAGAGCAACAGACGAAATTCAAGTTTCTCTAATTCTGCTTCGAGGGCAGCGGCCTCGGCGACGATTTCTTCGAAAATGGAGTCGTCCTCGTCTTCCGCCGCCAATTCTAAAAACGTGATCGCATCGCTCACCCGCTGGCATAATTGATCCCAAACGCTTATCTGATCTCTCAAGTCGGCCAATTCTTGCATTTTGGCCTGGGCCAACTCGGGATCATCCCAAAAATCGGGCGCGCCGGTCTCCTTTTCCAACTCCTCAGCGCGGGCTTTTTTGGTAGATATTTCAAAGACGCCCCCATAAATATTCGATTTTGTCCTTCAGTTTGTCCAAATGTTCCCGTAGCTCTTCCATGTTCTCACTCCTCATGATTCCTACCACCAACGGCTGAACGTTGATCGCTATTACGCAAATAGGCCCTCTACGAATTGATCCGGGTCGAATTCGGTCAGGTCTTCAATCTTTTCGCCTGTGCCCACAAAACGCACCGGGAGCCCCAATACGTCGCGGATCGCAAAGACCATCCCTCCTTTAGCCGACCCGTCCAGTTTTGCCAGCACGACGCCGCTGACGTTGACCGCGGCCTGGAAATGTTTGGCTTGCGACAGGGCGTTTTGCCCGGTGCTGGCGTCGAGCACCAAGAGCGTTTCGTGAGGGGCGGCATGGACGTTCTTTTGGGCCACGCCATATACCTTTTTCAATTCGGCCATCAGGTTATATTGAGTGTGTAAGCGTCCGGCGGTATCAACGATGAGCAAGTCCACGTCGCGCGCCCGTGAGGACTGGATGGCGTCGAACAACACAGCCCCAGGGTCGCCGCCGGGCTGTCCGGCTACGACGGGCACACCGGCCCGTTCGCCCCACACCTGCAACTGATCGATAGCCGCCGCGCGAAATGTGTCGCCAGCCACCAACATCACCTTGCGTCCGCGCTGGCGGTAGTGGTAGGCCAGTTTGCCGATGCTGGTGGTTTTGCCCGATCCATTGACCCCGACGATGAGCACGACGGTCAGCAGACGCTTGCCGTCGATTTGGAGCGGTGGCGGGTCTTGGAGCAGAGCGCGCAGCTCCTGGCGCAAAGCCTGTAGGAGCGTGTTGGCGCGGATAATACCCTCCTGCTTGATCCGGCCACGCAGCCGCTCCACGATCTGCAACGTCGTCTCGACGCCCACATCGGCCTGGATCAACAGAGCCTCTAGGTCATTCCACGTTTCTTCGTCAATGTCGCTGGCCCCCAGCAATCCGGCGATCTGTCCAAAGACCGATCGCCGGGTGCGCGCCAGGCTGTCTCGAATACTGGCCAATGTGTGCCTCCCATCCTCACCACAGATGGCACAGATTCCACGGATTGACTGTCTCGCGGGCAGGCGCTCCGTGTCATGGGTGTCACGAGTGGTTCATTCTACGCGGGCAGATTATACCTCAATCGGCCCGGTCTGACAAAGGGTTGAGCCGAAGCCGGAAACGTGCTACAATGGCCCCACTGGAAATGGGCCGCGACCGTTTGCGGTCACGGGGAACAGGAGGTCGGCCGATGCCCTACCGCGTCGTTGTTACCGGATTGGGGGCGGTTACGGCGCTAGGCTTGAACGCCGAAACGACTTGGGAAAACCTGGTCAAAGGCGTAAGCGGCGTAGCGCCTATCACACTTTTTGACGCGACCGACTTTGCCGTCAAGGTGGCGGCCGAAGTCAAAGGCTTTGACGCGGAAGCCCTCTTGGGACGGCGCGAGGCTCGTCGGCGCGATCGTTTTCAGCAATTCGCTACGCTGGCCGGGCACGAGGCCATCCGCCGCGCCGGGTTGGAAATCACGCCCCAGATAGCCGACCAGGTGGGCGTGGTGGTCGGCACGGCCATCGGCGGGCTGTGGACCTATGAGGAGCAGTCGCAGGTTCTGCGTGAGAGTGGCCCGCGCCGACTAAGCCCCTTTGCCATCCCGATGATTTTGATTGATACGACGCCGGGAGTGCTCGCTATCGATCTGGGAGCCAAAGGACCAAATTTCGGCGCTGTTTCGGCCTGCGCATCTGCCTCCGACGCCATCGGACTGGCCTTCCGGCTCATCCAGCGCGGCGACGCCAAAGCCGTCTTGACCGGCGGGGCCGAGGCCACCGTCGCACCGCTGGGTATCGGCCTGTTCGACCGGCTGGGCGCGTTGAGTCGCTGTGACGCGCCGCCCTACGCCGCGCCGCGTCCTTTTGACAAGGAGCGCGACGGTCTGGTGATGGGCGAGGGGGCGGCGATGCTCGTGTTGGAGGAGCTGGACTTGGCGCGCGCCCGTGGCGCTACGATTTTGGCCGAGGTGGCGGGTTATGCAGCCACGGCCGACGCGACCCACATCACCGCGCCCGACCCCCACGGAACGGGCGGGGCCAAAGCCATGGCAGGGGCGTTGGCCGACGCCGGTCTGAAGCCGGAGCAGGTCGATTATATCAACGCGCACGGTACGGCTACTGAGCTGAACGACCGTATCGAGACGGCGGCCATCAAGACCGTGTTTGGCGCGCACGCCTATCGGCTGGCGGTCAGCGCGACCAAATCGATGACCGGGCACATGATGGGCGCGACAGCAGCGGTAGAGGCGCTGGTCTGCGTACGCGCCATCATCGACGGCGTCATTCCGCCGACTCTCAATTACCGCACGCCCGACCCAGACTGCGACCTGGACTATGTGCCTAACCAGGCTCGTCGCCAGCCGGTGCGGGTAGCGTTGAGCAATGCTTTTGGGTTTGGCGGTCACAACAGCACACTCATCTTTAAGGCTTGTGAGTCGCATGGATGAACTGGAACGTGTACAAACAGAGCTGGAAGTGCTTTTTCATGATACATCGCTATTGCGGCGGGCGCTCACGCATCGCTCGTATCTCAACGAAAATCCCGATCTGGCGCTGGAAGATAACCAGCGTTTAGAATTTCTGGGCGACGCCGTGCTCGATTTTGTCGCCGGGGCCTGGCTGTATCATCATTATCCCGAATTTCAAGAGGGCCGCTTGACCAGCCTGCGGGCGGCGCTGGTGTGCACTCCGGCGCTGGCCAAGTTTGCTCGAGAGATTCGTTTGGGCGATCACCTATTTCTGGGCAAGGGGGAGGAAGAGAGCGGGGGGCGCGAGCGCGAGGCCAATTTGTGTGATGCTTTTGAGGCGTTGATCGGGGCGCTGTACCTGGACAGCGGTCTCCCGGCGGTCGAGCGATTCATCTACCCGTTGCTAGAGAGCGAAGCCGAATGGGTGCTGGCCGCCGAGCTGGACCGCGATCCCAAGAGCCGTTTTCAAGAGTGGAGCCAGGCCGAGCTGGGCGTTACGCCGCGCTATCGCACGCTTGAAGCGGTGGGCCCCGATCATGCCCGTACGTTCACGGTGGCCGTTTTCGTGGGAAACGAATTTTACGGAGCAGGGCAAGGGGGTAGCAAGCAAGCGGCAGCTCGTGCTGCGGCAGAGACGGCGCTGGAACGGGTGCAGGCCAAGGGCGGTTCAAGACCCTAAAGGTCCTCACGACTTTCAGAGGCCCGGCGGGCTAGTTGGCGCAACAAGGCTTCGGCTTCTTCCAATGAGGTGGGGCGCGGGATGTCTGACTTGTCTGCGAGGGTCTTCGCGATACGCCAGGCCAACACGTCGCGGTTGCGCAACTCGTGGCGACGCGCTAAATAGTCTTGCGCAATCTGATAGTCGGTATCGCTCAGACGGGAAATCTCAGGCGCTGAGGGAAGCGAAAGGTCTTTGAGCTGCGTTTGGCGCTGGATGCTTTGTAGCGTCACGTGGCGCTGCTCCTTGATCACCAGTGTGCCGGCAGCCAAGTCGCCCAGCCGTCGCGATTGAGCGTCCAGGAACATCGTCACCAGGCCCACGGCGTAGTACAGCGGCATAAAATCGATGACGCGCACCAGGTTGCGAATGAGCGAATCCACGACCGTGATGGGTGTGCCGTCGGCGCGGATCACGCGTAGTCCGGTCCAGCGTTTTCCAGGAGTTTGGCCGTTCCAGACCAGCTCGAAAAAGATATTGTAGCCCCAGGTCAGGCCAAAAATGGCTAACACACCGACCGCGATGACGACGTTGCTCAACCCCGCGCGATACGTGACACTGGCCAGTGCACCCAGTGCGCAGAACAAGGCGAGGATGGCGACCGTCAGAAGGATCGAATCGACCAGTGCGGCGATAAAGCGCGAGCCGACGCCGGCAACTTGATAATCAAAGGCTACGTTTTCGGGGGTATGCACGTTGATGTGCTCTTCCATCATTTACTCCAGGTCAAATCAGGGTGTGATCTGATGCAAGTCGAACAGTTCGTGGCCGGCCGGCAGGCCGATTGGGAGCGACTCTCTGCTTTGCTCCGGCGCAGCCGGGGCGGGTTGCGGGGCTTGTCGGCAGCCGAACTGGAAGAGTTGGGCTTGTTGTATCGCGCCGCCACGTCTGACCTGGCGCTGGCTCAGCGTGACTTTGCCCGGCATCCTGTGACAACCTACTTGAATCAACTGGTCGGCCAGGCGCACGCTGTCGTCTATCGGGGCGAGCCGTTGGGCTGGCGGCGCGTAGCGCGTTTCTTTGGCGCAACCTTTCCCCGCTTATACCGTCATACCCTCCCTTTTACACTGGCTGCGTTTATCCTGTTTGTCGCGCCAGCTTTGGTGGCCGGTTTGTTGACCCTGCGCTCCACCGCCGCCGCCGAATGGCTGGGATTGGGAAACGTGCTGGCGAACCTGGAAAGCGGCGATCTGTGGACCGACATCCCGCTGGCTCAACGGCCTTTTGCGTCCTCGTTTATTATGACCAACAATCTCCAGGTAGCCTTTTTGGCTTTTGCCGGAGGCGTGCTGTTGGGACTGCTTACCGTTTTTGTTTTGATGTTCAATGGTTTGAACATCGGCGGCGTGCTGGGCCTGAGCGCCCAGTTTGGCCTGGCCGACGAGTTACTCGCCTTTATCATCGGTCATGGCGTGATCGAGTTGAGCGTGATCTTTGTGGCCGGGGGCGCAGGGCTACAAATGGGTTGGGCGATATTTCGTCCCGGTCTATACTGCCGCCGTGATGCCCTGGTGCAGGCCGCCCGCGCCGCCGTGCGCCTCGTCGTGGGGTGCGTCCCACTCCTGGTGATCTCGGGTCTCATCGAAGGGTTTATATCACCCTCCGATTTGCCGCTGGCCGTCAAGGCTGGCGTGGGCCTGAGCAGCGGCGTTGTGCTCTACACGTATTGGTTCCGGGCGGGTAGACCCAACGTTTATACCTCAGACGCCAGGCCGCCGTTGGCGACATAGGCCGCAAAAGCCTCCAGCGAAGGAAACACCCTGTTTGACAACAATTTTACGACCCAATTGTCGGCCATTGTCGAGATGGTGAACACCTTTGCCCCGGCGCGGTATGCTTGCCACATTTCTATGGCTGTGCCCATGGTGGCTTCGGGCACGTAAGCGACCAAGACGTCTACTTGCCCGGCCAGCTCGTTCATGTGCATGAACGTCACGTGGGCCTGGTGGGTGTCGTAGCCCTCACTGTTCGGGTGCAGCGCCCACGGATCGATAATGTCAACGCCATTCAAGTGCTCGCGCAGCACGCGGGCGACAAATTGGCGATAACCCTGGTCGGTCACACGCTCGTCGGTCCGCGAGCCTTGCATAACACCGGCAATGAAAACGCGCATGTTTGTTCCCTCAATTTAAAGGACCGCGGCCTTGTTCTGGCTGCGGTCCAGGTTAAACTTGAAAATCGGCGTCAATCGCTCAAGTATGGACGCAACCCTTTATAGACCCGGTGACCGGACAACGCTCGCAGAATGGTCGCCGGATCGCGTTTAATGCGCGCCCCCAATTCGATGGGTGTGAGCGGTTTGTTGTTGTTGGCGATAAAGATCCGAAAAACAGCGTCAATCAAGGGAGTGTTGGGCGTAATGTAGCCGGGCTGCAGGCTACAGTGGACACGCAGCGTGTGCTGCAGACCGTCTACCCGTTTCACTTCGGCCGTGTCTTCGTCGATCCAGTCCACATCTTTGGTGTCTTGGTGGGTTTCAAAAATAGCGCGGTGCTCTGGGCACAGATAACTGCGTAAATAGACGCGAAATTCGCGGCTTTCGCGCTCCCACCATTCAAAGTCGATGTAGAATTTGGTGTCCAGGGTGGGTCGGACGACGGCCTCTGGTTTGAATTTAGGAAGTGATTGAATCATGATGTACTACTTTTGGTAAAGAGCCAATAGTTGTCGCCAACCGGCAAAAAGGCCATGTCTTGCATCAACGTGGCGAAAATAGGGCCGGGTGGCAAACGTCGAATCACGTTCACGGCTGAATAGATCGTTTTGGCGTGCACCGTACCCTGCGGGTTGAGCTTGGCTAGTTCTGGAAAGATGTGATACAACAGCTTGGCCAGGGGTATGCCTTTTTCTTCAGTCTGTCGCCATACAGCTTCTACACCCTCGGAATCGTCCACGGCCAGGACCATCAGTTCGTCATATTCGCAGCCGACGAGTTGTTTACGCATCTCAAAATTTAACCGGCCATCTCGCGGCACCGCTACGCGCACCCATTCTCGGGTGGGGCGACGCCGGCGAAAGTCGATTTCTACGACTCCTGGCTCGACGCTTGTCCGCACTTCGATGTAGGCCCCAACAGGGATACTGTTTTCTGTGTACCATTTTTTCAGACCAAACACATAACGTTGGCGATGGACTACCCAGCCAGGCCACGTCGCCCCGGTCGTGCTGTCCTTGAACAGAAACCGAATGCGGTGCGTGCGCCCCATCGGAAAGATGCTTTTCAGGCGCGGCGTAAGCGGTAGGGTTCCCACTCGCCAGTGTGGGAACGTCAACGTAAGAGTAGCAAACGTGTTGGCGTTGGGGGGATTGCCGGAACTGTCCGCCCATTCGTCTTCTAGCTCTTGTTGCAGCAGCAAGAGCGAGGTGTCCAGACTATTGCGTTCGTAAGGCTCCGCTGCGGGAATCAAGCGTTGAGGCGGATTCAGCACCGGGTCTGGCTCTCGCGCCCGTAGGAACCACAGGATCTGCCCCGCCGGGCCTACTTCATCGAAACGCTTGTCCTGGCTGAGGGCATAGTTGAGCGAAAAGACGCGCAGTTTTTCGTCCACTTGAGCGGGCAGGTCCAGGTCTTTGAGAAAGACTTCGGTGGACAGCGGTCCGCCATCCATCATATCCAGCACTGCCTCAGCCAGATTGAGATGCCCCTCGTTCACTTCAAGCAGCAGTTCTTTGAGAAACCAGTGACCGGCCAGACGGACAAACTCGTCACTTTGCTCCAGATAAGCCGTCAGTGTTTCACGCACTGGCGCGCCGTGTAGTTCGTACAGCTCATCCGGCGTCAATAGACCATCTTCGGCCAGCGCCTCGCCGTCATAGTTGAGACGGTGGGGCGTTTGAAGCTCGATGGCAAATTCACGCTCTTTTTTTTGTCCTTCAAAGCGCACGCTGGCGACGCGGAACGGGCCATATTCAGGATTGTTGCCCGGCCGGATGTGGATGATTTCTCCTGTGGCGTAGCCCAGAGCAGGAAAGACCAGGGTTTGTCCCACCTCGTACGTGCGGCGTGGTTGGAACAATTCGCCTTTTGCCAGCTCGCGCTTGATGAGGTCTTCTTCTCGTTTGCAGCGATACTGCACCAGCGCATGCGCCAGGTCTTCAAGCAGACAGGGTTGTTCGCTCTCGATGAGCCGGTTTGTAATATACTCCAGGTCTGCCGATGTGACCTGAAAATTGTGCCAATAGGTTGGGGTTTGAGTCTCACGCCGAATCACGGCGAGGGCCTCCTAACTAGAATGTTTACAAAACCCACGACTGCGGGTTGGATGTCAAATGATCATAACACAATCCAAGATTATACCAGTATCGTTTTGGTTTGGCAAATTGAGAATGCAGACAAATTCACCACCTTGACAGACGTTGGTGCGCGTGCTACAATCTGTTCAACACACCAAAATTCAAACCACGCGAGAGGAGGTGATAGACGGATGCGCCATAACCCATCTACGCAATATCCATGCGTGGCGCAGCCTGTTGTCGGTGCGGTCCCTTCAACCTACCGAGAAACCGGCGTTATTTTCGTCGGGGCCGCGCCATGCGTCCGTTTATCGCCCCTCACAACGCGTTAGACGGTCGCCCTCGGTCCCCGACACCCATTCAGGAGGACCGAAATGACCGACCCATCCTTGGCCATAACCTACGACTCGAGCGAAACCGAGCCACGCATTTACAAGTTCTGGCTCGACAATGGCTACTTTGCGCCATCTACCAACCAGCTTTCCAATGATCCAACTGCGAATCCCCCTCCCTTTGTGATCACGTTGCCGCCGCCGAACATCACCGGCGAGTTGCACGTGGGCCATGCGCTGTGCTACCTGGCCCAAGACATCGTCGGCCGTCGCGCCCGTATGCAGGGCCGTCCTACGCTGCTCCTGCCGGGCCTCGATCACGCGGGTATCGCTACTCAAAACGTGGTAGAACGTCAACTGGCGGCCGAGGGACTTGGCCGCCACGACCTGGGCCGCGCAGGCTTTGAAGCTCGCTGCTGGCAATTCATGAATCAAATCATGCCTACGATTCGTCGTCAGTTCCAACGGTTGGGTTTTTCCTTCGACTGGAGCCGCGAGCGCTTTACCCTGGATCGGGACTATTGCCATGCGGTGAACCACGCCTTTGTTTACTTTTTCCGCAAAGGCTGGATCTATCGCGGCTACCGGCAGGTGAACTATTGTTCGCGCTGCGCTACCTCTATCTCTGACCTGGAGGTGGAGCACGTGGAACGGCAGGATACGCTCTATACAATTGAATACAGGGTGCAGGATTCAGCAGAAGGAATTCGAGTAGCGACCACTCGCCCCGAGACGATGCTGGGCGATACGGCTGTCGCCGTGCATCCCTCCGACTTGCGCTACGCAGACCTGATCGGGCGCATTGCCATTTTGCCCCTGCTGGGCCGGTCGTTGCCCATCATCGCTGATGAGGCCGTGGACCCTCAATTCGGCACGGGCGCGGTCAAGATTACCCCTGCCCACGACCCAACGGACGAGCAGATCGCGCAACGCCACGCCCTCGAAACCATCAACGTGATCGGCGAGGACGGATACATGACCCAGGCCGCCGGTCCCTACGCCGGCCTCACCACCGTCGAATGTCGCCGGGCGGTGGTAGAGGCGTTGGAACGCCAGGGTCTACTTATTCAGCAAGAGCTCTACTGCCACAACGTGGGCACGTGCGAACGCTGTCACACCGTCATCGAGCCGCTGATGTCGCGCCAGTGGTTCATGCGCATGGACGGGATGGTCGCCCCCGCCATCGCCGCTGTGCAGACCGGGCGCGTGCGCATCGAGCCGAAGCGCTGGGAGCGCGTCTACCTGCACTGGATGGACAACATCCGCGACTGGTGCATCAGCCGACAATTGTGGTGGGGCCACCGCATCCCGATATGGACCTGCGCCGATTGCGGCGGCCATTCCACGCTGACCGCTGACGATCTGCCCCCGACCGCCTGTGAGGATTGCGGCAGCCCTGCCATCGCCCAAGAGACCGACGTGTTGGACACCTGGTTCTCGGCGGCGTTGTGGCCCTTTGCCAGCCTGGGGTGGCCCATAGATTCCGAGGATCTGCGGCGCTATTACCCCGGTCACTTTTTGGGCACGGCGGGCGAGATCATTTTTTTGTGGGTAGCGCGGATGATAATGGAGGGTCTTGAGTTCATGGGGCAAGAGCCGTTCAGCCGCGTGTACATCAATCCCACGGTGCAGACCGAGGACGGGCGGCGCATGTCCAAATCGCTGGGTACAGGAATTGACCCCCTGATCGCCTGTGAGCAATACGGCGCCGACGCCATCCGTTGGGCGCTCATCCGCGACAACACGCTGGCTCAAACCGTGCGTTTTTCCGACGCGCGCGCCGACGAAGGTCGCCGCTTTGCCAATAAACTGTGGAACGCGGCCCGTTTCATTCTCGCCAATCAACAAGCTAACCAACTCCCTCGCCGATCTTACTCCCTCCCCGAGCGCTGGATTCACAGCCGCTTGAACGCCACCATCGCCGCTTGCGACGTCGCCTACGACGGGTTGCGCTTTGACCTGGCCGCACAAGCTTTGTACGAGTTCATCTGGGGCGAGTTCTGCGATTGGTACTTGGAAATCGCCAAGCAGCGCCTGGACCGTCCGACGACGCAGGCCACCCTGCTGCACTGTCTCGACGGCCTGCTGCGGCTGCTGCACCCCTTGATGCCGCACATCACCGAGGAGATCTGGAGCTACCTGCGCTCCGCTGGCTCCCCGGCGCTGATCGTGTCTCCCTGGCCGGCAGTGGATGAGCGTGACGGGGCAGCCGAAAGCGAAATGGCGTTGCTGACGGAGCTGATTCAGGGGATTCGCAACGCGCGGGCGGTGCATAGAGTGTCAGCCGGCGTGGGCTTGCCTGCTCTTTTGACCGCCGCCGACCCGCCGGCCCTCGCGCTTCTCGCCGACAACCGGGATTGGCTGGCGCAGTTGGCCAGGCTGGATGCCGAGCGCCTCACCATCTACCATCCTGAGCTTGCCGAAGGACAGTCCATACACCCACCGGCCGGCCGGCCCGCGCTCACCGTAGGGCCGTTCGCGTGTTATCTGGAATGGGCCATTGGGGAGGACGAAAGGCAACGCCTGGAAAAAGAATTGAGCGGCATCGTCGAATATATCCGGCGCAGCGAAGAGCTATTAACCGGTGAGTTCAGTCGGCGCGCGCCTGCCCCGGTCGTGGCGCGCGAACAGGCCAAATTGGCGGAGTTGAAACAACGCCGGAAGGAGATTCAAAAGCAATTGGCGCGCTAGAAAAAGACAAGTGCGACGCACCTTATCCGGTGAGCGTTTCACCGTCGGCGATGAACAGCGGCTCTGCGCCCTGGTTCACGATGCGCACGTTGCCCGTGATGACCACGTCGCGCCCAAAGCGCACATCCCCTTCGACCGTGAGCCGCTCGCAGCGCAGCAACGAAGGCGCGCCGTGCGGGAAACGCGCCTCAAAATCCTCGATGTGTTTAAAATAGCGCGGGTCCAGCCGCGCAAGTATCGCCCCCAATGAACGCGCTGGGTTGGGGATCACACGGAAATCCTCGGTCAACACCAGCGCATCCGAGCGCAGGCCCAACAAATCGTCGCAGGTTTTGACCGGCGCAAAGCGTGTGCGCGGCACGCGCAGAGCCTGCGCGCCGGGGAAAGTCGAAATGGCCGCGCCCATGGCCGTTTCGAGCTGGTACACCGGGGACGAATCGGGGTCGCGCGGGTCCACGGTTTTACGGTTGACGATGAGCGGCAGCCCCAAAATGCCGTCGCGCTCATCCAGTAGTCGTTTCAAAGCCAACAAGTTGACCCACAGGCTATTGGTGTTGAAGTAGCGGTACAGCGCGGTGTCCTGAAATTCGTCGCGCTCGTTCTCTGGGCACTGGGCCGACTCGCGCAGCGTCAGTCGGCCATCCTTGAGGCGGGCCAGATGCCCCCCCTTGCGGTCGGCCTCGGTGCGATCGGCCACTTCCATCATAAAAGGGATGCGCCGGTGGGCAAAGAGACCGAGGATTTGCTCGTCAACCACCGCGCCCAGATTGTCGGCGTTGGAGACGAACGCATATTCGTATCCGCCGCTCAATAGCCGATCCAGCATACCTGACGTGACCAGCGCAGTGTAAATGTCGCCGTGGCCCGGTGGGCACCATTCCAGCGATGGATCGGCCTCCCACGTCGCCGGGCGCAGGTCCGCCCGGGCCACTTTGGGCACGCGGTGCTGCACGAAACCCAGCGGGACGTCGCGCTCAAGGTCAGGGTAGGCCGACAGATGTGTCAAGGTATCGTCGTGAGTGTTAAAGCTGTTCATCAGGACCAGGGGCAGCGCGCAGTTAAAGGCTCGGCGCAGCGCCAGCACCTGACGGGCGATGATGTCCAAAAAGGTCAATCCCTCTTTGGCCGTCAGCAGCGACTTGGCCTTGTCCAGTCCCATGCCGGTGCCCAGGCCGCCGTTCAACTTGATGATCACTGTTTTGTGCAGCGCCGCCTGCCCGGCGATTTGATAGCCGCTCAATTGCTCGGCGTCGGGTACGGTGTCCACAGGGTCAATGTCGGCGCGACCGAGCATACCGGAATGGCCGGCGAGCAATTGGTGATAATACACGCCAAAGGTGCGGATGACCAGTTCGGGCACGGCGGCGGCGCGCATACGCTCGGCAAAGGGTGCAAAGCGGCGTTGGGTGTCGTCGGGGTCAGGCATGGTTTCCTCTGTGCAGCATTGTACCAGGAGGGGGAAAACGGGGCAAGCTGTTACTTCACATCAATCCCAGCCACTCCGCCACCGCGTCCCCCACGCCTGCCATATTCAGCGCGATGGGCAATAGCAGCACCCCCATGCCATTCATCCGCCGCGACCCCCACAGCACCGGAATCAGTCCGATGCCGGTAGCGACGGCCAAAACGAGCAAGCCGCCCGGCCCGGTCATCCCCCCCACGATGAGCAGCAGCAACGCCAGCGTGCCGATAGAGATGTGGCGATAGCTCACCCGCTCTACCCATTTGATCGCCAGCCGCGCCAACCCCAGCAGCATGAAAAACGCGACCACCCCACATAGCATCACCGTCGCCGTTGCCCGGTAAAAGGTCTGCGGCGTGTAGGGGGTATATTGGCCGCTGAGCATCCAGGCCATGCCGCCGCGCGTGAGATGCAGGCCAGGGACGAAAAAGAGCAAAAATCCGCCCACGTAATAGACGATCTTGCTGGCCCCTTGCGAGATGAGAAAGAGCCGGTCGTCGCGCTGGGCGGTGGCGTGCCCGGCGATAAAGCCGCCGATGCCGCCCGTGACCACCGGGAAAAAGGCCGCGAACATGCCCCCCATCACGCCGGCCAGCGCGCCGCGCAGAATCAGCGGCGCGTCGGCGTCTACCGACGCGGCCACGTGTTGGGGCGGAATCTGCACCCGCGCGAGCACGTTCTGCAACAGCCACGGGACGGCGAACAAACCGACGAACGCGGGCAGCAGGTTCTGGTAAGCCATCTCCACCGGGACCGGGCTGCGATACGTCAGTACCAAACCCAGCAACCCGGATAGAAAAAAGGTCGCCAAACCCGCCGCCAGTGAGGTCCAGGCCTGGACCAGCCTGCCCCAGGGGGTTTTGGCCCGGTCGGTCCCTTTGGGCCACTCGCTCATCAACATAAACAGAATGACTGCCCAAAGCATCCAGTGCAGATGCGGCTGCAGGATGCCGTGCAGGGCCGGGAGTAGGGTCGAGGCGAGCGGCGCCAGCAGCAATAGCGCCCCCAGCCCCCCCAGCCCACCGACGCCCGTCAACAGGGTCGCTTCCCAGCCCCGGCTTTGGAGCAGGTACTTTTGGCCGGGCAGGACCACAAACACCGTGCTATCGTCAGGCGCCGAGAAAAAGATACTGGGGAGGGTGTTGAGCATCGCATAGCCGGTGATCATCCCCAGCATCAGGGCCGACCAGTCCTCGGCCCCAACCGACGATCCCATTCCCGCTCCTGTCAGGAGTAGCAACCCTACGACGTTATAGATGTGTAGCGCCGGTATGCAAGCCAGAATAGAAGCAGCTAGCACGCCGCCCAGCGCATAAGCGAAGAACAGACTCGTAGCCATCCGTCGTCAGCGTTCAGGCTGTTCCAATAGCTTGATCAGCGCATCCAGCAAATCGGTCTCGGTAACGATTCCTACCAGTCGTTCCCCTTCGACCACGGGCAGGCCGCCGATCTTGCGGTCGCGCATCAGGCGGGCGGCATCCATCACTGCCGTCGTGGGCGTCACGGTGACAGGGTTGGGCGTCATACACGCCTCGACCGTTGCGTGATTGATCAGTTCTTCATCTTGCCAGCGCTCGCGCAGCACGATGGGCGAGTTTAACGCTTCGCGGATGTCTAGCGTGGTCACAATTCCGACCAGCCGTCCCCCGGCCACCACCGGCAAGCGACGACAACCGACTGTCGCCATGCTTTCGATGGCTGTGCGCAATGTATCTTGGGGGTGGATCACGGTGGGATTGCGGGTCATGATGTCCCGGACTAACATTTGTGGCTTCTCCTCGTCAAGATCGTTTAGGTCAGTTCGGCTGCGGGCATTGTAAACGAAGCGCCAGCGAATGTCAATTGACGGTGTGTTTGCCGGATGCGCGCAACTCGTGTATATTCTTCCCTATGTCCAATTCGAGATGGTTGGCTTTTTGGTTGGCTTATCTGCGTCGGCGCACGCCGTGGGACACCCACACCACACCGCCCGAACTCGTGCGGGCCATCGAAGGGCCACAGGCTGCGCCACCCGGCCGCGCCCTCGATCTGGGCTGCGGCACCGGCACCAACGTGATCTATTTGGCCCGGCGCGGATGGGAAGCAGTGGGGATAGATTTTGTGGGCAGCGCCGTTCGACAAGCCCGCAAAAAGGCCCAAGCCGCCGGAGTGACAGCCCGCTTTTTCACCGCCGACGTGACGCGCCTGGATGACGTCAAGGAACTCGGCGGCGCCTTTGACTTGATCTTGGACATTGGGTGCTTCCACAGTTTGTCGTCCGAACGGCGCGAGCGTTATGCTGCCGGTGTGCTCAAGCGACTCGCTCCCGACGGCCTGTTTCTACTCTACGCCTGGGGCCCGCGTGAGCGGCGTGGTCAACGAGTAGGGATCAGCCCGGCCCAGGTCGAGGCGTTATTTGCGCCAAACTTGATGCAAGTGGAACATGGCCAAGAGCGCGGCTGGCCTGCGGCCTGGTATAGGCTGAAATTCGCGCCGCAGAAATGAACTTTTTGGTCGTCTGTTGCGTAAAACTGGTAGGCGGGTTCGCCAGTGACGCATCCTGAGTAATTGGGTGCCGAGCCAGGCATGGCGGCCCGCTTTGCTTGAATCTACACAGCCTCTTTACAATAGTCTCGCCGTGATTTGGTTTCCAGGGGCTGTTCTGTTATAATGATCAGCAATTGAGAGAGAATCTGTACCACCCAGACACAAAAAGTCCCAAGAAACTCAGTGCTTGCTGGCCTGGTGTTCTTTTTTCTTCGTGTTTGGGTGTCTTGGTGGTGAAAAAAAGAGAAAGGGGAACTCGATGAAAAACGTACAACAGGTGGCATTAAAGATAGTTGACAATGTGGAAAAGGTTATTTTTGGCAAACGCTCGGCCGTTGAACTTACCGTTATCGGCCTGCTGTGTCAAGGCCACCTGCTCATTGAAGACGTGCCTGGGGTGGGCAAAACGATGTTGGCGCGCTCGCTGGCCCGCTCCATCGGTTGCGATTTTCGCCGTATCCAGTTTACGCCCGATATGTTGCCCAGCGACGTCACGGGCGTTTCGATGTTTAATCAAAAGACACGTGAGTTCGAATTCCGCCCTGGCCCTATTATGGCGCAGATTGTGTTGTCCGACGAAATCAACCGCGCCACTCCCAAGACCCAGGCTGCGCTGCTGGAGGCCATGGAAGAGCGGCAGGTCACAGTCGATGGCGTGACCTACCCAATGGCCAAGCCCTTTCTCGTCTTGGCGACCCAAAACCCCATTGAATACGAAGGTACCTTCCCGCTGCCCGAAGCGCAGTTGGACCGCTTTTTGCTGCGCATTAGTCTGGGCTATCCCGACGCGGACCGCGAGATTGCCATCCTGGACTCTCAAAAATACCAACACCCCATCCACGAAATCAGCCAGGTGGTTAGCGAGGATGAGTTGCTGGCCGTGCAAGAGTCGCTCAAAGAAGTGTACGTAGACCCGCTTATCAAGTCCTACATCGTCGAAATCGTCAGTCAAACCCGCCGCCATCCTGAAATCTATCTGGGGGCCAGCCCGCGCGGATCGCTCACGCTCTACCGCACAGCCCAGGCGCGAGCGGCCATCCAAGGGCGCGATTATGTCATTCCCGACGACATCAAAGCCCTGGCCACGGCGGCGTTGCCTCATCGCATGATTGTCAGCCCGGCGGCGCGTATCAAAGACGTATCGTCCGAAGCCGTCCTGACCGACATCCTGTCGTCGGTGCCGGTGCCCGGCGCCCAGGTCGTCCGCAGATAGCCTGCCAGCATTCAGCTATCAGCGTTCAGCCGTGTGCGAGTTGATGGTTGATAGTTGAACGCTGGCCGTAGGAGGAAAAACTATGCATCGCCTACGAACGGTGGTGCTGCTGACGTTATTTAGCCTGGGTTCCGGCCTGATCACGGGACGCTCGGTGTTTTATCACCTGGCCTATCTGTTTGGGGCGATGATTCTGTTGGCGCTCGTGTGGGCCTGGACCGGTATCAGTTGGGTCCATTTGAAACGGCAGACGCGCGCCCGACGCGCCCAAGTTGGCCGAGCGCTAGAAGAGCGCTTTTCTGTGCGCAATGGCAGCACCTTGCCCAAGCTGTGGCTCGAGGTGCGCGACGGATCTAATCTACCCGGCCACTTTGCCAGCCACGTGGTGAACGCTCTGCCGCCTCGCCAGGAGCGCGCCTGGACCATCCGCACCGTATGCCGCGAGCGTGGGCGCTACACACTGGGTCCCATCACACTCTTCAGCGGCGATCCGCTGGGCTTGTTCAAGTTTCGCCGCTCGCTGAAACCTACGTCCAACATTGTGGTGTATCCGGCCACGGTGGATATTCCCTTTTTTCCCTTGCCGACCGGATTACTGCCCGGCGGCGACGCGCTGCGCCGCCGCACGCACTATATCACCACCAATGCCTCCGGCGTGCGCGACTATGTGCCCGGCGATAGCTTTAATCGTATCCACTGGCGCTCTACGGCCCGGCGCGAGCGGCTCATCGTCAAAGAATTCGAGCTGGACCCGCTTTCGGACGTGTGGATTTTTCTGGATATGAATCGAGATGTACTCGCCGAGTTGCCGGATGATAAGGCCGCGCAGCCGGACGACTCGCCTTTCTGGATTAGACCCAAGCAGTTCAGGCTACCGCCCAGCACCGAAGAGTACGCCGTCACCACAGCCGCGTCGCTGGCGCAGTACTTTTTGCGGCGCGACCGGGCGCTGGGGCTGGTGTCGTACGGGCAACGCCGGGAGATCATCCAGGCCGACCGGGGAGAACGCCAGTTGACCAAAGTGCTGGAGACATTAGCCGTGTTGCGGGCCGAGGGGAACGTCCCGCTGCCCGAATTGATTCGCGCCGAGGCTCAACAGTTGCCGCGCGGCACCAGCGTCATTGTGATTACCTCGTCCAACGATATCCAATGGGTCGTGACGGCCCGCCAGATGGAACGGGCCGGCCTGCGCGTGGTCGCGGTGGTGGTAGATGCGGGGACTTTTGGAGGCTCTCCGGAGACCCGAGGCGTCGCTGCGCAACTGGCAGCTACAGGCACGCCTACCTATCTCGTCAAGCGTGACGATAGCCTGGAACAGGCGCTGACCCAACGCTTCGGATAATTGCGCTCATCCGTGAAAATCTGCGCTAATCTGTGTCAAGCCTGAGATTTCTGCACAACCGGACTGACCGGTTCGCTTTCCAACAGATCGATAGTCGTGGCGGCAATGTAGGCCAGTGTACTCAGGAGGTCCTGGTCGGTCTGATTAAAGTCCTGGCGGTTAAACTTGTTCAGCACTTCGATCACACCCAGCACCTTACCGCGCGACATCATGGGCACGCACAACAGCGAATAGGTCTCGAAATGAAAGGTCTCGTCCACATAACTGTAAAAGCGTTGGTCTGATCGCACATTGTTCACGATTTGCGCTTCTCTGTGGATAGCAACCCAGCCCGCGATGCCCAATTCGACAGGAATGCGGTGCCCTAGCAGCAAATGTTCCAATCCGCCGCGCACGACGGCAAATACTAGCTCGCGGGTTTCAGGATCCAGGAGCAGGATAGAACCATCGGCTGCGTCGATGACGGTGAGGGCGTAATAGAGGATTTTGTCCAGGAGCGTCATGGGATCTTCTTCCGCCGTGATCATTTCGGCGGCTCGCTGCAGCGAGCGCAGTCCGTTCAGATAATCGCGCAGCGCCATCACTTCTTCCCGCAGCAGGCGGTTTTCATCCAGCAGGCGCTGGTTTTCCTGTTGTAGGAATTTGACCACTTGATTGTCCATCGCACGCTCCTTTTCCCTTCCACGGTTCCCAAATGCTAGTTTACCACAAAACCCATCTTTTTGACCAGTGACCTACTCTACGCCGGCAACAGCCGACGCAGTAAACGCAACCAATTCCCCCCCATGATGGCCTTGACGTCCTCGTGTTCAAAGCCGTGCTCGATCAGCGCCGTGGCTATCTTGGGCAAGTCGGCCACTGTGTCGATCTCGGCGGGCGCCGACTCGCTGCCCAAGCCACCATCCAAATCGCTGCCCAGGCCCACGTGAGCGGCGTCGCCCACGCGTTGACAAACGTAATCCACGGCTCGCACGACGTCAGTTAGCGTCACGAGTTCTTTGCGGTCGCCCTTGCGCCAGCCAGGGCGTAGAAAGCGGTTATAAAGCACGACGCCGATAACGCCGTCTCGCTCGGCAATGCCCCGAATGAGCGCATCGCTGATCTGGCGGTCGCCAGGAACGATGGCCTGGGGATTACTGTGACTGGCTAACACAACACCTTCAAAGCGGTCCAGCGCCTCCAGCGCAGCGCGCTCGGCCATGTGGCTCACATCCAGCCCCACCCGCAAGTCGGCCA
Source organism: Anaerolineae bacterium (assembly GCA_034435435.1). Classification (GTDB taxonomy): domain Bacteria; phylum Chloroflexota; class Anaerolineae; order S140-20; family S140-20; genus DAOTXN01. The sequence goes on from DAOTXN010000006.1 coordinate 29,531, forward strand.
TAATCTCCAAAAGCTCCCGCCCCAGGTCGGTCAACGGGCCGGACTGGCCCGTGCCGCCGGTGTAGCGATTACCCGTCCAGGCCGGCCCGACGACGCGCACGCCTCGCTCGACCCACAGCTCCAGTTCGGCCGGTTGGCGAATCGGTTCGGCGTTTTCCATCAACAGCACCAGACCGACTTGACGGCCGGCGGGTTCTGAGGCGCTGGCGGGCATGGACCAGGTCGCCAGCACGGACTCTAGATCGGATTGGCGCTGGATGAGGGTCATTCCTGACCCTTCGTCGGCCCAGCGATGGTACACGTCCAATTGCGCCATGCCCTGGCGATGCGCCTCTTGGGCATCGCGGTACACCACGTCCATGCGCGACAAGGCCCGGTGCGCCGGCATGGTAAACAGCGTGCCAAAGACGATGGCGACACCCCCCGCCAACAGCTCAGGCAGGCCAACAGTGCAATGGCCTTGCATTGCCGGCCCCTCGCTTTGCCGCTCTAGTGCGCGGGTCTCTAGCGCCGATCGGCGATAGTCTCGCCCAAAAGCCAGGGTGTTGTACGCCAGGTCGAGATGTGCGTCAATGATCAGGAGATTATTCGGCCCTGCGTTCATGGCCATTCTCGCCAAAGGAACCAAAAACCGTCTCGTAGAATTCAAAAATCGCTCTGGCTGAGACGCGCTCTAATTCTACCGGATAATCGGATCCTTGTCGAGCGCAGGCGGCGCGTCCCCATTTGTTGATGGCATAGGCGAGATGGATCATACAGCGGGCGACAGCTCGCGGCGTGAAATCGGTGAGAATGTACGTGGTTTTGAGTTCTCCCCATTGACGAGGTGAAAGCAGGATGAACGTATCTTTTTGAATGGTGTGTGTTTTGAACGGCTGGTTAGCGATGAGCATCAGTTCCACCAGCCAATTGCGGGCGACTTGCAATTCTTTCCCGGCGCGATGCAAGTCGGCTTGGGCCACCCAACGCCGCATGCGCGGCGCTCTTAGCCAAAACGAGACGACGATCTCGTGGGCGCGCTGGAGATCGAGCTGCGGTTTCCGGCGCGCCTGGGCCTGCGCCGCCGCGATTTGACCGTCGGTTTTGTCGAACAAGACCCAGCCAATCTCGGGACCATACATTTCGGTCGCACTGAGGGGATCGGCGGTCAGGTCGAACTCGACCGGATCGGCAAAGAGCGCCACGGTGACGCGCGGCCCCACCGAGGCCCCGCCCATTCCGACGAGTGGGCCTATTTGTGACAAGACCTTTTCACGGTCGGCAATAAAGGTATCGTAAAGCTCGTCATAGACGGCCACACCCAGGTCTACGTCGGAGTACCGGCCGGCTGCGCCGGTGGCTAACGAACCCTTCATCCATGCCCCGGCCACCCGGCGGTCCTGCGACAGGATCTCGGTGGCGCGTTCGACATACGCCTGTTGCAAAGAGGTAGTGGTAGGCACTTTTGCCCCACGCGACGGAATTAGCTCGGCAAATACTCCACGATCAGGCCCATATTGGCTTCCAGCGCGTCCCGGTGGGTGCGTTCATAACTGTGAGAGGCATCTACACCCGGGCCGATCAACCCGACCACCCGATCGGCTCCGACGCGCCACGCCGTCTGTCCATCGAAACCGTAATAGGGGCTACATCTCACTCCCACACACCCGCGCAAAGACATTATCGGCATTCTGACCGCAGACTTTATTCCCAAGTAACTGCTCAGCCCAAATGCGTAAAAGCGGCAAACCCAAAGCCATTCGACAGGATTCACAAGATTCACAGGATGGAATTCGTGGAAAAATCCTGTAAATCCTGTAAATCTTGTCCAAAGAGCTACCAG
>DAOTXN010000007.1:0-6155 GCA_034435435.1 Anaerolineae bacterium
TCCCCTGTGCAAGTTGTCGTCTCATCTTGACTACGTTGGAGTATTCTGCATCACGACAATCGCGATTTGGCTTGAACAACGATTATGGCGTTTTCTGGAGTGGAAGCAACTCACTATACCGTAATTTCAGATAAGGATAGGCATGGTCAACTCGCATGTAAAGGCCATAGCCACATGCTGCATTATTTGGATCGTTGTGACACGCTGTATTGTACCACTTGAGTTCCGATATGGTTCCACTTGCGGCTGCCAGTACACGTTCATAACTCAAAATGAAATCGATGGCTTCGTGACCACCAAAAGAAAACCATTGAGAAATCGTGGTCGCGTTGCCATAGTATGGTGTAGTCAAGAAGGGTGTGACTGCCTGCGCTTTTGAGAGTCGTGGATTAACGCCACCTAACCCGCAGAGTACTACAACCACGATGGCAATCAATGACTTTGCAATGCAGAACCAGGTGCTGTTCGGCTTGGGCATCGTTTCACCTCTCGATAGGTATCCACAAAGGGGGATAGCTGACAACAAAGAACTCGTTGGGTTTTGTTTGAGTTATTTGTCGAGGGTTAATGCCATCCACATTGACGATCCACAACTCCATCGGACCGCTACGGTCGGATAGGAATGCCAAAAGCTTGCCGTCGGGCGACCACGTGGGAGAAACACCTCGACCCTCCGCCAGGAGAGGTCGCATGCTGCGCTCAGAGATATCAATGAGGTAGATGTTGCCGTTTGTCAACAGCCAGGTACCCCAATCCACGTCTGATCCCTTGGGTCGAGGCAGTACCTTGGTGACGGCGACAGTCTGACCATCAGGGGACCAGATCACTCCTGTGGTCTCGAGCACGGTATCTTGTTGAGTAACGTCTTGGTCAATTTGTTCAGTACGGCCCTGGGTAATGTCAGCAACGTTCACTCCTCCCGCCAGGTGAAATACGCTTCGGCCATCGGGAGCCCAGCCAAGCAGATAGCCAAGAGGAATGCCCAATTGCTCACGTTGGGAACCATCCAGACTGATCAACCACGCCTGATTTCCATCCACGTACACAACGCTCAGACCATCAGGAGAAACCGCAGCGCCGGTATTAGGAACAACGCCTCCGACCAAGACCGAATACTCTCCACTGTGGATATCGACTAGCCAAAGTCCCTCGTCAAGAGTAAATGAGGAACCGAAAAGGATATAGCGACTATCCGGGTGCCAGCCGTAAGTAATGCCTGCGGCTGGACTATCGGGAGCAAACACCGACCACAGGCGACCCTCCTTGAGGTCGTAAATGAACGGTCTTGACATACCGTCAGCCGTTGCCTGTGGGAGAAGCAAGTACCTTCCGTTGGGGGAAGCGTACATTTGGAAGCATCTTTCAAAGGTCGTAAGTGCCTGGGGCTCTCCAAGGGGCTGACCCACACCGTCAACTGGTAACGAATAGATTGTGCATATACGATTAGCAGCAGAAGTCGAATCGTCTACTGTCGCGTAGATGATCAGACCGGCCGCGTCCGGCGCCGGGGTGCGCAATGGGATCGCTGTTACGGCAGGCCAGGGCCGAGGTGTTGGAGTGGGGGGAGGCGGCGGCACATAAGGTGGCGTAATCAGATTGATCACTTCTAATGTGGAAGTCGATAAAGGCGTCCTCAACGGCGACTCGAGCGCCGGCCCGGTGGCCTCCTGCCCCGACAGATCCACACACCCCGCCAGAACTATTGCCAGGGCGAGCAGCAGACCCACCCGCGTCGCCCGGCTCCAGCGTTGCGTTAACGTGTTCATCGCGCCTCCTGTTCATTCGTCATATCGCGCCGCTGCGCGTCATCCTGATTCGACAACATCGATTGTACCACAAATCGGGGGGGGGGCGTCAAGCACCTCGCGCCAATGATTTTGCCAACCCGAATGTGCGCCAGGTTGGCGATACATCGGGTAAATCGCTAATCAATCGAAACGTCTCTGAACGTGGCTCGCCGGCGGGAGGGTGGCCCGATGACGAGCTGGACCAGGAGGCCATCCGGGCGGCGCTGGCCCGCTGCTGCTCACCACCGCGCTGCCCAAAAAGCCGTTGCCCAGGCAGGCCAGGTTGGCAAAGGTGCGTCCGGCATAGGGCGCTACGCCGCTCGCGCTCGGGGCGCACCTTTGCCAACGTAGGCTGCCTGGGTCTTTTCGGACAAGCCGCGCAACTGCATGTCCTCGACCATGCGTTGTCTCAAGACAGTCATGACTAGACCTCCTATCAGTGGGATACAGGAAGTATAGTCCTGATTGAGGAGAATGCCGAAACGTCAGGGGAGGCGCGGGGAACGCTCCTTGCGCGAAGCGCTTAGTTCAACGGTCGGGTTTAGCCGCGTTGCGGAGCGCAGCGGAGCAAATTCGGCTGCAACCCGTATTGGGCGGCTGTTCCGACACCGAGTTGTCAGGCCTTCATCCCGAACATGACCCGCAACAAACCCACTCGCCGGATGACAAACTCGTAGAGTCCTAGTGAAACTGCAAATGCTCCAAAGATAACCACTAGTAGCTTGGGCAACAGACCGACATTCCACTGCACGACGAAGTATGCCATAACGATGATGACCGGATGATGCACCACAAAGAACGGTAATATGGCTGCCTGACCAAATCGCAGCCACTGGTTACTCCAATCTAGAAAGCGCATGCCAATAAATAGCATGAAGGCTGACCAGCACCAGCTACAGACAGAGACGAGACCCCACCAGACAAAATCCAACAATGTACGAGGCGTAGCTTCTATGTCGATTTCCCCCGCCACTACGATGATAGCCATAAACGCCAGGAAGGCGGGAACCCCGACGGCGAGCATGATCGGCCAGTCGCGTTGGACGGCTTGTGTAAACCGCTTGTCGGTGAACAATAGGTAACCCAGGATGTAGAAAGCCATCAGGAAAGAGAAGTCTGCCCAGTCATGTTCGAAGGGAAAGAAAGGGTGGAGACCCAATCGGATCAGCAAGAGCGGGAGAATGAACAGGAGAATCCCGCCGCGATGCTCACACAGCCGCGCCATTCGCGAGATGAGCCCCTGTCCCGTTTCTTCTTTCAGCCAAAGGAAGAGGGGCAGGGTGAGCAGCGCATAACAGAACAGGAAACCTAGGAACCACAGATGATATCCGACCGCTCCAAAGAACCTGGGATTGGTTGGGATCCACGCGAGTGCGTTGACAAACTCTAGGAAAGAACCCTGCACCACACCCGTCTGGATTTTGTGGCTCCACTCGAAATAGAATTGGATCGGCGACAGCAAGAGGGAACCAATGACAAACGGAAGGAACAGACGAGTGAAGCGCTCGCGCGCGTACTGACCTGAGGTACGGTGCTGCAGAGCAAACCGACTACCTGCTCCAGCGATCAGGAAGAAAAGGGGCATTCCCCAGGGAAACAAAAAACCAAGAAAGGCCGTGATGGCCGGGCTTTGTTCAGCGTTCTTGATGTGATAGTCAAATTCGCTGAACACGAGCGTGGCGTGGAAGAGAAAGACACCCAATGGGGCGATGACGCGCAGCCAGTCGAGATAGTGCAGGCGTGTTGCTTCTGAAGAGGTAGTGTCCGTTGGATGTAAAACGCTTTGATACTGCATAGCCGCTCTCCTGACGGTTGATAACTGACTGACGCAACTTGCCTGGTTAGCCACACGAGCCGCCCAACGGGCGGCGCGCAACGTCCGCGAAGCCCGACCGCAGGGAGGGCTTGGGGGGCCAGCCGGTCGGCTTCATCCGCTGGTTCGGCGGCTACTTCGACCGGTCCCTCCGGCTTTGCCAGATCTGCCTTGGAAGCGCACTGTCGCCTCGGCCAGCACTCTAAAGCTACCCATCTCAGTCCTGGACTCGATCCAGTCGCCCAAGACGGCCTCCAGCTCAGAATACTCGGCCTGGCGTTCGGCCAGCGCCTGCTCCCGCTGCGCCTCTGTCTCCCAGAAATCAACCGTCAGATACCGGCGCGGATTCTTTGTGTCGCGCAGCAGGGCAGCGCCCCGGAAGCCCGGGGCGCGCGCAAACAGCTTGCTCCACGCGCCGCCCGGGCCGTAGGCCAGCTCGAACTGGCCCCGGGCCTCCGCCTTGACGACAAACTCGCAGATAATTTCGACCATGCCGGCCTCTCTGTCAGCCAGCGCCCCTACCCTTTCACCGAGCCGGCCAGCAGCCCGCGGATGAAAAAGCGGCCCAGGATGATATAGATCAGCAGCGTGGGCAGAGCGGCGATGATCGTGCCGGCCATGACCATGTTCCACTCTTTGATCTGGCTGCCCGACAGGTTGCGCAGCGCCACCGTGATCGGCTGAAGCTCCGGTTTTTGCAGGATCGAGACGGCAAACAGAAACTCGTTCCATATATTGGTAAACTGCCAGATGATCACCACCACAAAACCGGGCAGCGATAGGGGGAACATCACCCGCCAATACACGCCCAGAATGCCCGCGCCGTCAATGCGGGCCGCCTCGACCAGGTCGGTAGGCACCTCGGCGTAATAATTGCGAAAGATGAGCGTGGTGATGGGGATGCCGTACACCACGTGCACCAGGATCAGCCCCCACAACGTCCCGCCCAGGCCGATGGCGGCCAGGGTTTGGGTCATGGGGATGAGCACGCTCTGGTAGGGGATGAACATGCCGAACAGCATCAGCGGAAAGACCACGTTGGCCCCTCGAAACTTCCACTTGGACAGCACATAGCCGTTGAGCGAGCCGAGCATGGAGGCGAGGATGGTGGCGGGGACGGTCAGGTAGACGCTGTTGAGCAGGTTTTGCGACAGGCCGCGCAAGCCCTTTTCAGGGATACCCGACCAGGCCGATTTAAAGCTTTCCAGGTCCAACCCCGCCGGCGGACTCCACAGCCTGGAAAGGTCTTGCACCTCGGCGAAGGTCTTGAGGGAGCTTGAGACCAAGACGTACACCGGCACCAAAAAGATGAGAGCAAAGAGGATCAGCAGCGCATAGATGCCGGCCCGGGCCGGGTCAAAGCGAGCCTTGCGTCGGATCGAGGTCGTGGTCATAGCTCCACCTCCCGCCGAAAGCTGTAGATAAGATAGGGGATAACGACCAGAGCGACCATCAACAGCATAATGATAGAAATGGCCGCGCCCTGGGCATAATGGTTGCCCTGAAAGGTCGTCTCGAACATAAAGATGCCCGGCACATCGGTGACAAAGCCGGGACCTTTACCGGTCATGGTAAAAACCAGGTCAAAGATTTTGAGCGAGATGTGCCCCAAGACGATGAGCGCGCTGAGGGTGATGGGTTGCAGCATGGGCAAGATGATGTGCCGGTAGACGCCGATCTCGCTGGCCCCGTCCACCCGGGCCGCCTCACGCAACTCCTCGGGGATGCCGCGCAGACCGGCCAGGTACATGGCCATGGTGTAGCCGGTCAGTTGCCAGGCCGCGGCAATGATCACCGGGATGAGCGCCACGTGGAACGGTCCGATGGAGCTGGTGTCGGTGTACCATTTCCACTTGAGCGCGTCGAGGCCCACGCTGTCGAGCAGCGCGTTGACGCCGCGCAGCCGCGTGCCGGCGCCGGGCGCAAAAATCCACTGCCACACCACCCCGGTCACGACGAACGAGAGCGCCATGGGAAAGAGATAGATGGTGCGAAAGAGTCCCTCACCCTTGATCTTTTGGTCCAACAAGATGGCCAGCAACAATCCGAACGCGACACAGGTCAACAGGAACAGCACGGTAAAAAAAAGCGTATTCCACAGATCGATGTTGAAACGCTGGGCCGCCACGCCGCCTACCTGCCGGGAAAAGAGCTTTTGAAAGTTATCCAACCCGGTCAGACGATAGTTGGGTTCCACGCCGTCCCATTCGGAGAGCGAGACCCAGCCGGTCCAACCGATAAAACCATACACAAAAATGGCGATCAGGATAATAGAGGGCAGAACCATCAGAAAAGCAATCCAGCGTTCACGGCGCGCCTGGGACATGAACCACCTCCTGCGTGGAAACTGGGCGTCACCGCGATCCGTCCACGGTGACGCCCCAGATTTTAGCAGAGAAACCGGGTTTCTCCAAGAAACCCGGTTCCTAGAATCACTGACACACGCCGGCGTTCTGGCAGGCCTGTAGCATGCCCTGCTGCGCGGCGTCCACGTCCAGGTCGGCCACGAACAGGGTCATCACGTCGTTAAAGGCCGTGACCCAACCTTCCGAGGC
>DAOTXN010000008.1:0-8150 GCA_034435435.1 Anaerolineae bacterium
AGCCCAAATGCGTAAAAGCGGCAAACCCAAAGCCATTCGACAGGATTCACAAGATTCACAGGATGGAATTCGTGGAAAAATCCTGTAAATCCTGTAAATCTTGTCCAAAGAGCTATCAGGGTGAGCAGTTACCTCATCATTATATCCAGGTTAAGGCGGGCTGTCTAGCAGCCTGTCGGAGAACCCTGAAATATAGAGCCTTGCGCCCGTTTTTTGCTCGTTTTGCGCCCATTTTGGACGCCCACCAGGGGCTAAATGACATCTCTCCGACAGACTGCTAGCATTTCAGACTTGACAATTGCGTTTTTTGCGGGTAATATATAAGCGTTTGTTTATGAAGCGATTATTTATGGATTGTGAGACCTCGCCGGATGGAGCACGAGCCGACACTTTAAACGATGGACGAAAAAAACCTGCGCGATCTGACCCGCTTTTTTTACGCTCTCAAGGAGGTCTGGCGACTGCACCTGCTCCAGGCCCTGGCCGAGGCCGACGAGCTGACCGTGTCTGAAATGGCCGAGCGCCTGCACATCAGCCAGCCGCTCGTTTCGTGGCATTTGCGCCGCCTGCGCCAGGCCAAAGTCGTTACCGTGCGCCGCGAAGGACGCGAGAGTTTCTATGCTCTCAACCGTGAGCAGATAACCGCCTATCAATCAAATTTTTGCGATCTGTTGCGTCTTGAGACGCCGGAATCCGCATCAAAATTCTAAAACAGGAGTTCGAGATGTCCAAAAACAAAGTTCGTGTGGCCATTATCGGGATCGGTAACTGCGCATCGGCGCTCGTGCAGGGGGTGCAGTTTTATAAGGGCGCCCCCGATGACGCCTTTGTGCCAGGGCTGATGCATTCGCGCCTGGGGGGCTATCACATCAGCGACATCGAATTTACCGCCGGGTTCGACATTGATGTGGAAAAGGTCGGCAAAGACCTATCGCAGGCCATTTTCTCCGGGCCGAACAACACCGCCAAATTCACCGATGTGCCTTTCCTCGATGTGCCGGTTTACCGGGGCATGACCCACGACGGGCTGGGCAAGTATCTCAAGCAGGTCATCAAACCGGCCCCCGGTTCGACCGATGACATCCTCGGCATTCTCAAGGACACCCACACCGACGTGGTGATCAACTTTTTGCCGGTGGGCAGCGAGATGGCGACCAAATGGTACGTGGAGCAAATCCTGGACGCGGGCTGCGGCTTTGTGAACGGCATTCCCGTCTTTATCGCCCGCGAGCGTTACTGGCAACGCCGTTTCCAGGAGCGCGGCCTGCCCGTTATCGGCGATGACGTCAAGAGCCAGGTCGGCGCGACCATTTTGCACCGCGTCCTGACCCGCCTGTTCCAGGACCGGGGCGTGCGCATCGAGCGCACCTATCAGCTCAACTTTGGCGGCAACATGGACTTTTACAACATGCTGGAGCGCGAGCGGCTGGAGAGCAAGAAAATCTCCAAGACTTCGGCGGTCACCAGCCAGATCGAGTACGACCTGGGAGCCAAGAACGTGCATGTCGGTCCCAGCGACTATGTGCCCTGGCTGGAAGACCGCAAGTGGTGCCACATCCGCATGGAGGGCACGACCTTTGGCGAATTGCCGCTCAACGTGGAGCTCAAGCTGGAAGTGGTGGACTCGCCCAACTCGGCCGGCGTGATGATTGACGCCGTGCGCTGTTGCAAGCTGGCCCTGGACCGCGGCCTGAGTGGGGCCATCGTTGCTCCTTCGGCTTATTTTATGAAATCGCCGCCGGTGCAATACACCGACGACGAAGCGCGCCGGCTCGTCGAACAGTTCATCGCGGGTGAAGAAACGGCGAGCGAGCAGTTGGCCGGGGCGCTGGCCAAAGCCAATTGATCTTGTTGAGCCGGTCGCCAGTAATCGTTCAGGGGGCGTCATTGCGAGGAGCGAAGCGACGAAGCAATCTCCCGTTTCGTGGCTAGCGTAGACGGGAGATTGCTTCGCCCCCTTCAGGGGCTTGCAATGACAGGATCGGAGGCGATTCTTGATCTATTCCGGCTACCCTCCGAACGGTTACGGTTGTCAGTCAATGACCAGGCGACCGGCCTGGCGTGAGCCATGTTATTCTACCTTATCTTGCGCCTGGCGACTTTTTTAGCGCGCCGCCTGCCGGAGCGCTGGGGTTATGCCCTGGCCCGCTGGTTGGGCCGGATCGTGTACCGTGTGTCGCCGCTGGCCAGGGCCGGGCGCGACAATTTTCGGCGCGTACTGGGACCCGACGCCGACCCCAAGCGCGTTTCTGATCTGACACGGCGCGCCTTTCAGCACCGTCTGCTCAACCTCTACGACATGCTGCGCATGTCGTCGCTGCCGCTGGAAGAGATCAGTCGGCGGGCTACTTTTGAGGGCCTGGAACACATTGATCACCTGTTAGAAAACAAGCGGGGGATGTTGGTTACTTCTGGGCACGTCGGGCCGATGGAGTTTATGATCCAATCGGTGGTCGTATTGGGCTATCCCTTTATCGGCATCACCGAACACTTGCAGCCCGAACGCCTGCACCGCTTTGTGATGGGGCTGCGCACAGCGCACGGACTCGACCTCATCTCGACCCAGGGCGCGCTGCTGGAGGTGTACCGGCGTTTGAAAAAAGGCGACATTCTCCTGTCGGCGGTTGACCGCGACTCGACCGGCACGGGGATGATGGTCGAATTTTTTGGCGCTCCGGCGTGGATGCCCGATGGCTATGCTCGCCTGGCCGTGCGGGCCAACGCGCCGGTCATTTTTGGCTTTTGCCACCGGACCGACGACGGCGCGATCCACAACAAGTTATTCGCTCCGCTTTATCCCGACCCGGGCCTCGAAAAAGAAGCCGCCGTCGCCGACCTCGTCCAGCGCACCGTGCACCTGCTAGAAGAAGTCATCCGCCAGCACCCCGAGGAGTGGCATTTGAGCACGCCCGTTTGGCAAATCGCGCAGCAAAAGCTGGCCGAAGGAGCGCGCGCGTGAAGATCGCGCTGGTTTCGCCTTACGATTTCGTGCATCCGGGCGGCGTCAACAACCACGTGGCCCACCTGGCGGCCGAGTTCCGGCGGCTGGGACACGACGTGACGGTGGTCGCGCCCGTGGCCCGCGACCGAGAGGCGCCCGAGGGCGTGCGGCCGGTGTCGCGCAGCATCACGGCGGTCAAATCGGGCGGCTCTAACTCACGGGTGTGTCTCTCGCCGCGCGTGGCGGGGCGCGTCAAGACGCTGCTGGAAACCGAACGCTTTGACGTCGTCCACCTGCACAACCCGCTGACCCCGCTTGTGAGTGTGGATTTTTTGCGCCGGCGAGACGCCGCGCCCGATACAGCATTCATCGCCACTTTTCACGAGTACCGCGCCGACAAAAATCCGCTGTTTACTCTCGGCGGGCCGTTCATTCAGCGCTGGCTGGGGCGGTTGGACGGGCGCATCGCCGTGTCGGAAGCCGCGCGGGACTTTAACGCGACCTATTTTCCCGCCGAGTATGCCATCATTCCCAACGGCATTGACGTGGCTCGTTTTGACGCTCAACCCTTCCCTCGTTACCGGGACGGGCGGCCCACTGTGTTGTTTGTGGGACGGCTGGAATATCGCAAAGGCTTCGAGTATCTGCTGCAGGCGTGGCCGCAAGTGCGCGAGGCCGCGCCCAACGCCCGGCTGCTGGTGGTGGGAGCATTTGACCGCCGCCACAAGCGGCCCTACGTGCTGTACGCCCGCGAGCACGGCGTGCGGGGAGTGCGTTTCGTCGGTCCGGCCTCCGAGAGCGACCTGCCGCGCTATTACCGCAGCGCCGACGTTTTCTGCGCCCCGTCGGCCGGTTTCGAGAGTTTCGGCATCGTGTTGTTGGAGGCAATGGCGGCGGGCGTGCCGGTGGTGGCCTCTGACATCGTGGGTTATCGCACCGTGTTGGACGACGACGTGCAGGGAATGCTGACGCCGCCGCGCCAGCCGGAAAAACTGGCCCAGGCCATCGTCGGCTTGCTGCAAGACCCTACCCGGCGCGAACGGATGGGGCGGGCCGGCCAGGCCAAGGTCGGCGCTTACGCCTGGTCGCGGGTGGCGGGCCAGATATTGGATTTTTATCGCCAGGTGATCGCGAGAAGGGAGACGTAATGACCCCCGCTTCGAATAGCTCATCTAAGCCGCGCCGCTTTTCCCACGACTGGATCCGGCTCAAGAGCCGCGCCTTTCTGGAACCCATCGCCCGCGTTCTGGGCCGGCTGCGCCTGACTCCCAATGCGCTCACCGTGATTGGGCTTTTGCTCAACGTGGGGGTGGCTGTGATACTGGCCCAAGGCGGCATTCAGATTGGCGGGGGGCTGGTGATGCTTTCGATGGGCTTTGACGCCCTGGACGGCACGTTGGCCCGGTTGACCAATCGCCAGTCGAAATTCGGCGCGTTCTTTGATTCGACGCTCGACCGTTATTCCGAGGCCGTCGTCTATGGCGGTTTGTTGTATCACTTTTGGGAGCAGGGCGCGCAGAGCGCGGCGTTTCTGGTCTACGCCGCCATCATCGGCTCGCTGATGGTGAGCTATGCCCGCGCCCGGGCCGAGGGCCTGGGGCTGGAGTGCAAAGTGGGCCTGGCGACGCGGGTGGAGCGCGTGCTCATCCTGGCCATCGGTTTGATGTTGAACCGCCCGGCCTGGGGGCTGGCGTTGGTGGCGCTGTTGGCGAACCTGACCGCCGTGCAGCGCATCGTGCACGTGTGGCGAATGACACAGAGTTGAGAAAACCAAGACGCACCGACTGCAAGTCAGGGCGTCCCCAATTCCGCACACACCGTGTAGGACCGGCGTGCCGGGATGATCGGCGTTGGGGCAGGGCTGCGATGTTCGTCATTCGTCTCCGGCTGCCAACGGCAGCGTCAGGGTAAAGGTTGTCCCTTGCCCCTCCTCGCTGCGCACCTGGAGAGTGCCGTCGTAGCGTTCGACCAGGTCTTTGACGATGGATAGCCCCAGCCCGGTGCCGGTCTCTTGCATCGCTTTGGCGTTTTTGGCCCGGAAAAATTCCTCGAACAAGTGCGGGAGCGCGTCGGCCGGGATGCCGATGCCGGTGTCGGAGACGACGATGCGGGCCGAGCCATCAGCCCGCTCCAGGCGCACGTTGACCTGGCCTGTGTGGGTGTACTTGATGGCATTGCTGACCAGGTTGTTCAAAATGCGGTCGAGCTCGGCCCGGTCACCCCACACCTCCAGCGTTTCAGCAGAACACTCGCAGTGCAGGATCAATCCCTTGTCATGGGCCGATGGCTCGTAGCGCGTGTGTACTTCACGCAGCACGTCGGTCAGCGAGACCAGGCCGCGTTCGGCGCTGGCCAACACGTCGGCCTTGCCGGCGGCCAGGTCGAGCAGGTCGTCAATCAGCGTTTGCAGGAATTTGAGGCGCTTGTGAGCGCGGTCCACCAGCTCGGCCTGTTTTTCGTTCAAAGCGCCCACGTAGCCCCGATCGAGCACGGTGAGCAGGCTGATGGTCACCTGCACCGGCGAGCGCAGCTCGTGAGTGACTATGCGCACAAATTGGGACTTGTTTCTGTCCAGGTCCTCGAGCACCTGGTAAGACTGGGCGTTCTCAATGGCCACGACGCCCTGAGCGGCGATGGCGGTGAGAAAAGCTGCGTCGTCCTCGGTAAAGTGATAGGCGGTGCCGCCGTAAGCTCGCAGCACGCCGATGGGGCCACGTTTGCCGATCAGCGGGGCGCTGAGGATGGAGCGGATGCCCTCGGCGGCGGCTTTGTCGGGGTGGCGCATGCGTGGGTCGTGGACGGCGTCGGGGACGAGCACCGTTTTGCCGGACAGAGCTTCCTGGTCGATGCGGGCGCGGGCCATTTCGATGGGGGCTTTATCCAAATAGCTTTCACTCAAGCCAAAAGAGCCGGCTACCTCCAGGTGGCTGCCGGTTTTGTCCAGCAGTCGAATGACGGCTCCCTTGCAACCCAAGGCCCGGGTGGTGGCCTCGGCCAGCCGGTCCAACACCTGGGGCAGGTCGAGGGTAGAGGTGGCGGCCTGCACGCTCTGATACAGGCCGGTCAGCTCGTCTTCACGCCGGCGCAATCGGCGCGAGATGGACATTGACAGATAGGCCATCACATAGACGGCGCTGGTAAAGAAAAAAAGCACGCCCGCGATGTAGGTGGCGTCGTTGTAACGCGGCGGTTCGAGCAGGTAAAAGTGGGACCACAGGTCGTTATATTCCAGGTACGCGACACTGCTAACCATGAGGGGCGCCAAAGCCACGTAGAGAAAGCCCCGGTCGTGAGGGAGCAGCATGGAGGCGATGGTAATGTGAAACAGGAAGAAAATAAGGGCCGGACTCTCGACGCCGCCGGTGTAATGAATCAGCAGGGTCATGGCGACCCAGTCCAACGCAATCTGGAAGCGGGCGAACCATTGATAGGTCATGCGGGGGCGGGTCGGGTTGGAGACGAGCCATCGCTGCATCAACCAGAGCAGCGCGTTGTACGCCAGCAGCCGCACGCCGAGATAATACAGGGGACCGGCGGGAACGTCGAGGTTGAGGGGAGCGGCGGCGACCCAGGTCGCCAACAACATGCCCAGCCCGGCCAGCCAACGTAGATTGACCAGCCAGGAGAGGCTGCTGACCAGTTCTTGTTCAGACAGCGCATTGCTCTGACGAGAACCCGATGCCAAGGATGTGCCCCCAAATAGATAAAGACATTGCATGTCGGCCGGACCTGCAATGTGAGTATACCTCTGGTTTCATCTACGCCAGCAGCTCGTCCACTTTTGCCAGCAGCACATCCGGGTCGGCCGATTTGTCCAAAAAGGCATCCACCGGCAAATAGTCCTCATCGGGCGCAAAGCGCAGCGGGGTGGTGGTGTGGATCGCCGTCAGCATCAAGATGGGGATGTCTTTATAGGCGGCATACTCGGCGTCGGGGGCGCGACTGCGCAGCTTTTGCGCCACCTGGAAACCCTCGGTGGCCGTTTCCATCATCACGTCCAGAATGATGAGGTCGGGGTTCAACGTCTTGATTTTCTCCAATCCCTCTTCGCCGTTGGCGGCGGTATAAAAGTCGTGACCGGTCGCCTCCAACGGGATGCGGATGGCCGTGAGGATATCGGGATCGTCGTCGATCATCAGGATTTTCGCCATGCGTGTTTTCTCCTTGTACGCAGATTTCTGGGACTATAGAAGATGCAAATAGACTTATAGCAAGTATAACAAAGTCATCCTGCTGCCCGTAGTGTCATTTATCCCGCTCATAGGTGACAGGTGTCACACAAGGGAGACGGTTGGCGGCGCATCCGGTGGCTGTCAATTGTTGGCAGCCGGATCAAATCCTTCAATATCTGTCAGATGGGCGCGTGAATCGGTGGGGCAATAATGGCAAGAACCTGGAACTTGCCCCCCCCCCCTATCTATGCTATAATGCGATCTGGCCGTTTGAATGGTCACACTTGTAGAGGGGGACGCACAATGGCTGAGAGCAGATCGTCCGGTGAGTTTGAGCAGCCGCCCACGCTCATCTCCGGCGACCTGGTCATTGACCTGGCGAGACGCGAGGTAACTTGCCAGGGCCGGCGGGCTTTGTTGAGCAGACTCGAGTTTGACCTGCTCGCTTACCTGATACAACACCGTTGCCGGGTGGCGCCATGCGACGAGCTGCTGAAACAGGTGTGGGGCTATCCGCCGGACAAGGGCGACCCGGTCCAGGTGCGCAACGCGGTGCGGCGCTTGCGCAAAAAGTTGGAGGACGACGCGAGTTGTCCGCGTTACGTCGTTGGGGTGCGCGGGGTGGGGTATCGGTGGGAGGGGAGCGTAGAGTTGAGGCAGTCGGGAGAAGGAGCTTGAGGCGCGGATACAAAACGGTTACACAACGGATACAGAACGGATACGAAACGGATACGGTTCTGATACCAAAGGGCAGTGAACTCGTGGTAGAATGGTTAACACGTTCCTCACCAATTCAAGCTTTTTGCAGACGTGGCATACTGTTCAGTTTGCTGAGGCAGGTTGGACAGACAGCCTTTAATAAAATCCTTGCCGGGCCAAAGCAATCTAGCTGAAATTACGGCATAGTGTATTTCGATAAAGCCAGACTGCCGCACTGTAATTTGCCGGTTTCTGCATCTTTGCCGACTAGCTTATATCTCGCAAGTAGTATGATTTGCGAAAGCCGGTCAGAATTGTCTTCACTTGGCTTCCGTGCA
>DAOTXN010000009.1:0-6226 GCA_034435435.1 Anaerolineae bacterium
GCGTCAGATGGCCGATACCCTCCAGCAAATTTCCACTCTCATCAATTCGTCCCTCGACGTCGACCATGTTTTGCGCGGCATCCTGGATGGTCTGGCCCAGTTGATCGCTTATGACGCGGCCGCTATCCTGCTGCTCAACGAGGACCACACCTTCACACTGCGGGCGGCCCGTGGATTGTCAGCTTTGGAGGCCGCCGTCGGACGGTATTGGCCCCTGGCCGAAGGGCAACGCCTGCGCCGCTTGGCAGACGCGCGCCAGGCTTTGATTTTCGGCCCAGAAGACGAACAAGGGGCCTATCACCAGTTGCTGGCGTTCCCGGCGGACCACTCCTGCCTGGGCGCGCCTATTATGGTCCGCAACGAACTCATCGGCGTTCTCTCTGTGGATTGCCGCGACCCGGGCAAGTATCGCGAGGCCGACGCGGCGCTGGTCAGCGCGCTGGCCGGCCAGGCCGCCGCAGCTCTGGAGAACGCCCGCCTTTACGCCGCCGGGCAGGAAGAAGCCTGGATTTCCACCGCCTTGCTGGAAGTGGCCGAAGCGACCGGGCTGGCCCAGAGCGTAGACGAGGTGCTCGAGACCGTCGTGCGCATCACGCCCCTGCTGGTCGGTGTGGACCGCTGCGCCATCCTGCTGTGGGATCAAGACGAACAAGCCTGCCAGGTCGTCGCGGCTTATAAGCTGGGCGAGGATGATGCGAATCTCCAGGTAGGTCAAGTCATTCCGCCCGGCGCGTGGTCCCTCCTCGACCGGCTGTGGCAAAGCGGCGCGCCGGTCGTCGACGAGTTCGGAGCCATGCCCGGCGCGCCAAGCGTGCAAGACGTTGAAATCACGCTGCTGGCCCTGCCGTTACGCGCCCAGGGGGAGCTCACCGGCGCTATGGTCATCGGCTTTTCCGGTCAGGTCTCCTTTAGCGAACATCGGGTCAAGCTCATCGCCGGCGTGGCTAACCAGGCCGCTCTGGCCATCGAAAGCGCGCAATTAGCCGCGGCTCAACAGGAAGAAGCCTGGGTGTCGCTGGCTTTGCTCCAGGTCGCCGAGGCGGTGGCCAACTTGACCGATCTCAACGACGTGCTGGCAGTGGTGACCCGCCTGACCCCACTGTTAGTCGGCGTCGAGAGTTGCCTGGTCTACCTGTGGGATGCGGCGCAGCAAAGCTTCCTGCCGGGCGCTGCCTATGGTCTGTCCCACGATGGGGCAAACCGTTTCCAGTCCGTCCCCATCCCGGCCAGCGCCTGGCCGGAGATGTTGGCCGCCAAATCGAACCATACGGCAGGCGCAACGGGGTCCAATGGCGGCGCAAGCGACGAAACCCGAGATGCCGTCTTTTTTACGGCTGGCCCTTCGGGGGCTATCGTCGCCGACCTGGGGCTGTGTTGTCCGGTGGCTTTGCCCCTGCTCTCATGGCGCGAGATGAGCGGCGCGTTGGTGATCGACGCTCCCGACGGCGACATCCCCAGCGGACGGCGGCTCAACATCCTCACGGGTGTGGCCCAGCAGACGGCCACCGCCATCCAAAACGCCCGCCTGTACGTCGAATCGATCGAGCGTCAAAAGCTGGAGCGCGAAATCCAACTGGCGCGCCAGATTCAGGCCACCTTCTTGCCCGACCGCGCCCCCCACATAGCCGGTTGGGACCTGGCCGCCTACTGGCAGGGCGCGCGGGAGGTCAGCGGCGATTTTTACGACTTTATTGCCCTGGCCGACCCTGCGTGTCCCGGCGGCAAGTGGGGCTTTGTCGTGGCCGACGTGGCCGATAAAGGCGTGCCGGCGGCGCTCTTTATGGCCCTCAGTCGCACCCTGATCCGCACGGTCGCCCGCAACGGATGCGATCCGGCCGACGTGCTCACGCAGGCCAACGAGCTTATCGTGACCGACGCGCGCTCCGATCTCTTTGTGACGCTGTTTTACGCCATCCTCGACCCGCTACAGGGGCGGCTGGTCTATGCTAACGCCGGACACAATCCCCCGCTACTTTTCGGCTACGGTTCCGACCAGGTGATTGAGTTGACGGCCAAAGGCATCGTTTTGGGCGTGATACCCGACGTGGAGCTGGAACAGCGCGAAGTGCGTTTGGCGCCGGGAGACCTGTTACTTTTGTACACCGACGGCGTGACCGATGCCCTGAACGAGACGACCAAAGAGTTCGGCTTGCAGCGCCTGTGTCAGACCATTGAGGCGCATCGCGCCCAAACCGCCGCCGAGATCATTCAAGCCGTCAACCAGGCGGTGGCCGAGTTCGTGGGCGACACGGCCCAATTCGACGACTTTACGTTGGTGGTGCTCAAACGCCAATTCCCAGAAATTCCTTGACTCCTGTTCTTTTCAGGTGTACAAATGCAATGGTGGGGGTAGATGAGCGACCTGCCCCACACCAGAAAAAGGAGGCCCAGATCATGCAGCGAGTAGCCTTGTATTTGCAAGACGCCCATCCCATCCGCGATGGGATGAAATACGCCCAATACGCCGAAAGACGCGGCTTTGAGGCCGTGTGGCAGGCCGAAAGTCGCCTGGTGCGCGACGCCATCGTGCCTATGGCCGCTTTTGCCGCCGTCACCGAGCGCATCAAGGTCGGCTCGGGCGTCATCAACAACTGGACGCGCAACATTGGCCTGCTGGCCGCCACCTTTCTCACGCTGGACGATCTGGCCCCCGACCGGGTCATCTGCGGCATTGGCGCGTGGTGGGACCCGCTGGCCCAAAACGTGGGCATCACTCGCCGCAAGCCGCTGCAAGCCATGCGTGAGACCGTCGAGGTGATGCGCCGCCTGCTGGCGATGGAAAACGTCACTTTTCACGGCGAATTCCACCACGTGGACGGCATCGAGCTAGACGTGGTGCACGGGCGGCGCGAACCGCGCCGCGTGCCCATTATGATCGGCGCCACCGGGCCCCAGATGGTCCAACTGGCGGGCGAGATCGCCGACGGCATCGTGATGAACTATTGCGTGCCGCCCGACTATAACGACATGGTGATGGAGAACCTGGAAATCGGGGCCAGAAAGGCCGGCCGCGCGCTGGACGACCTCGACCGTCCGCAGCTCGTGGTCTGCTCGGTGGACCACGACCGCGAGCGGGCGCTGGACGGCGCGCGCGGGTTGCTCACCCAATACCTGGCCCAACAGCCGCACATCGCCCAGGCCAGCGGAGTCAAAAAGGACGTCGTCGAGAAAATCCAGGCCATCCTGGGCTGGCCGGCCACCAAAGCGCAAATTGACCGGGCCAAGGTCCACGTGCCCGACGAGCTGGTGTTGCGCATCACCGCCACCGGCACGCCCGCCGAGGCCCGCGCCAGGGTGCAAGAATATATCAAGCGCGGCGCGACCTGCCCGATTCTTTACCCGCTGGGGGATGTCGAGTTGATGATTGATACGTTTGCGACACAATAATGAACAAACAACCCAACTCACGCATGTGTTTCGTGTGTGGCCTGCAAAATCCGGTCGGGCTGCATCTGGCTTTCTACGAAAACCACCACGGCGACCCCAAGCAGGTCTGCGCCCAGGTCGTCATTCCCGCTCAGTATCAGGGCTATCCCGGTGTGGCTCACGGCGGGGTGCTGGCCGCCATTCTCGACGAGGTGGCCGGACGGGCCACGCTCATCGGCGGCAGCGCCGACGACCTGATGATGACGCTCAAGATGGAGCTGCGCTACCGCCTGCCCACGCCCACCGAGACGCTGCTCACCGGCGCAGGCTGGATCACGCAGCGGCGGGGCAACCGCGCCCTGGCCCACGGCGAGCTGCGCCTGCCCGACGGGCGGGTCAGCGTCGAGGCCGATCTGGTGCTCATGCGTCCGCCGGGCGACGTCGCCGACGTGTGGGAGGCCGAAAAGCCTTTCTGGAAGGTGTATCCCGACCAGGAGAAAGGAGTGCTCAAGTGAGCGAACAGACTATACCTGTAGAAGATGTCGTCAAAGTGCTTCCGGCAGAGATTCAAGATCAAGTACGAGACTTTATCGAGTTCTTGCTGGAAAAACGCGTTCGAAAGCCTGGAGGAAAACTCAAACTGCACTGGGCGGGCGCTCTGCGAGATTGGCGCGACCAATTCACTTCCGTAGAGCTTCAGCACAAAGCGCTCGATTGGTGGGGTGGTGATCGCCAGACCCCCGACGCGATTCTGGCTATGCAGGAGTAGACGTCCCATGCTTTCGAGCTTGCGTGAATACCACCGACCCACCAGCGTTGACGCCGCCGTGGACCTGTTGCGAAGGGGCGGAACCGGCACGGTAGCCCTGGGTGGAGGAACGAAATTGCTCGCCTCCGGGCGGCGTGACGTGCAGGCCGTAGTGGACCTGCGGGATCTGCCACTGGCCTACGTGCGCGTCCAAAGCGCCGCGCTGTGCATCGGCGCGACCACCACGCTGCAACAACTGATCGACCAGCCGGATATTCAGACCTTTGCCAATGGCGTGCTGGCCGAGACCGCCCGCGCCGTGGCCGGGCGTAACGTGCGCAACGCCGCCACCGTCGGCGGCGCGGTCGCCGGCGGCGGCGGCGACGACCCATTGCTGACGGCGCTGCTGGCCCTGGACGCCCGGCTCACCGTCTATGCGCCCGAAGCGCGCCAGATCCCGCTGTCCGGCTTTTTGGCCTACCGCGCGCGGCTGCTGAACGACGGCGCGTTGATCACCGAGGTCAGTCTGCCGCTGCTCATCGGGCCGCTGGGCGCGGCTTACGTCGCCGTAGGGCGCACGCCCCGCGACGCCCCCATCGTGTGCGCCGTGGCGCGCATGGAGCTGGCCCAGGGCGTCGCCGGCAACGTGCGGTTGACGCTGGGCGGCGTGGGGCCGGCGCCGGTGCGGGCCAACACGGCCGAGCAGGTCTTGGAGCGCAAGGAACTGACCGAGGCGCGAATTGCAGCGGCAGCAGAAAAGGCAGCTGTCGGGTTGACGCCGCCAAACGACTTTCGGGGCAGCGCCGGGTATCGCCGCGCGATGGCCGGCGTGCTGGCCCGCCGGGTGCTGGCGGAGGCCGGGGTGCGAATCACATTTGCCCGTAAAGATCAGAAAAGTGAGCGTGAAAGATGACGGTTCAGGTTATAATCCCCAACAAATACGTGGAAATATTGACGCCATTCGGCAGAATTGAACAAGCCGTTGAAACGGCCTTGCGCCGCTACACCATCGAGCAAATTTCGACCAAAATATCCGAGCTGCGCCAGCGAGATCAGGTATTTCAGAAAAAGTATGGGCTGGACTATGAAACTTTTGTCCAACGGACGGCAGTTGATGAGGCGTTCGTCTCGCACATCGAAGCGACCATCAACAAGACCTGGGAAGCCGACCTGGCCGAATGGGAGTTCTGTCACCAAGGGGTCGAGGATTGGACACAACACCTGCGGAATATCTTGCTGGAATAGTGGCCCTGGTCCAGTCATGCCTGGACGACGTTCAAGTTATCGAGCAGGATCATACGCCAGAGCGGTCTATTCTGCGGCTTGGCGCTCGTTACATTCGCTTTGTGGTGCTCATCACCGAGATTATTACACGCGAGCTGCGCAAATATCGCTACTATGTTGGATGGCGACCGGGTCGTGGCGGGTTTTGATAACGCACCAGACCCGCGCGCTTTGCGGGCCAAATATGACCGCATAGGCCAGGAGCATGCCGGTGAGCTGATTCCCCACCTGCACCTGGAGGACAAGACTCAGTTGGCGTTAACCGAAGAGATGGATTGTCAGGCGTTTCTCTCTTGGTTGATGATCCATTTTGCTCCAGAAATGCTGGAAGAAGATTGAGTTCTTTTTAATGACCTGGTTCGGTATGAACGCCGAGCGCCGCCGCGCGATGGCCCGCATGCTGGCCCGCCGGGCGCTGACAGAAGCGGGTGCGCGGGCACAGGCAGTTGAAAATTACTGTTCAATTCTGGGGCGAGTTGGCCTGTTGTGCTCCCGCCGGATGACCAAATCCGGCGGTTTAGCGGTGGATTTGACAATCCACCGCGAGCAGAAGTAACTGCGCAGCCCAAATGCGGTAAAGCGGCAAACCCAAAGCCATTCGACAGGATTCACAAGATTCACAGGATGGAATTCGTGGAAAAATCCTGTAAATCCTGTAAATCTTGTCCAAAGAGCTACCAGGGTGAGCAGTTACCCAAATATGTACGGCGTGCCACCTGGTTCATTGGGCTGCAGGAGAAGAACGTAACGACCATTTGGCGAAACAGAGTCGAAAATCAAGCTGATATCTGTGGGCAAAGGCAAAGTGGTGGCTGCTCCCATCGCCAG
>DAOTXN010000010.1:0-4967 GCA_034435435.1 Anaerolineae bacterium
AGACAATTCTGACCGGCTTTCGCAAATCATACTACTTGCGAGATATAAGCTAGTCGGCAAAGATGCAGAAACCGGCAAATTACAGTGCGGCAGTCTGGCTTTATCGAAATACACTATGCCGTAATTTCAGTAAAATAAAGCAAGATGCCATCAGTATAAAACAACTTGACTCAAAATGCAATAGCGTATTCGGAGACCATCGCGATGACAAAGCCTCCGCCCAAACTCCTGGACCAGGCCTGCCGTGAGCTTTGTCGAACGGTCCGCGATGCCATTCGCCTCAAGCACTACTCCATCTGCGCCGAGGAGGCGTATGTGCAGTGGATCAAGCGCTACATCCTGTTCCACGACAAGCGCCACCCGGCATCCGCTAGAGCAAGTTCAAGATGTCGCTGAGGGATAGACCGCACTCGCGCACTCACCGGATTTGGAAAATATCACAGGCGTAGCCGTTGAGTGCAACGAGGGCAGCGAGGGCAGCGAGTGCAGGTGTGTGCGATGCACCTGTGGACCATCAGGCCAGCAAGCGCTCCTCGTAAATCCGCCGCACGGTGTCCTCGATGTCGGGTTCCCTCACCGACAGGTCGCGCAGGCGGTAACGGGCCGACAGCCGCCCGATCAGCTCCGAGGCGGTCGTCGTCCCGCGCTCAAAGCGATAGACGACGCGCTGGCCGTCGCGCTCGGCTACTTCAGCCCCTTCGATCGTCACGTCCGTGTAAAGCTCGGCAAAATCTACCACCAGCTCGCGCTTGCCGCCAAAGCGCTCGCGCAGCGCCTCCAACTGACCGTCGTAGAGCAGCCGGCCGTGGTCTATAATCATCACCCGCTCGCAAAGCCGCTCCACGTCCGATAGGTCGTGGGTGGTGAGCAGGACCGTCGCGCCGTGCTCGCGGTTGACGTGCAGGATGAACTGGCGGATGCGCTCCTTGGCCACCACGTCCAGCCCGATGGTCGGCTCGTCGAGAAAAAGCAACACCGGGTCGTGTAGCAGCGCGGCGCACAGGTCGGCCCGCATGCGCTGGCCCAGCGACAGCGCGCGCACCGGCGTATTGAGAAACGGGTCCAACTCTAGCAGCTCGCGGAACTCGTTCAGGTTGCGCTGGAAGCGCTGGGGTGGGATTTTGTAGATGTGCTGGAGCAGGTCCAGTGACTCGGCGACCGGCAGGTCCCACCACAGCGTGGTGCGCTGGCCGAACACCGCGCCGATGGCCGCCACGTGGGCCACGCGCTCGCGCCAAGGCATGCGCCCGTTGACCCGCAGCTCGCCGCCCGTGGGAACCAGCAGCCCGGTGAGCATCTTGATGGTGGTGGACTTGCCCGCGCCGTTGGGGCCCAGATAGCCCACCAGCTCGCCGGCCTGAATTTCAAAACTGATGCCGTCTACGGCCCGCACGAGCTGGTGCTCGCGCGATACCAGGTTGTGCAACGCGCCCAGCAGCCCCCGGCGATGCCGGTAGACCTTGAAGTGTTTTTGCAGGTCGGATACGGTGATAATAGGTGACATAGGCTTGACGAAAGACGAAGGACGAAGGACGAATTATGTCCCTGTGCTTGTATAGTGCTTGAGTCCAAAGCGCCAAAAGGCCAGCGCCGCTGCCAGCGTCCCCACACCCACCAGCGGCGCCAGGAACGCGACGGCCGGCGGCAGATGGAACGGGTCGGGCCTGTCCAGCAGATACATCACCGGATAATAGTTCAAAAAGATGGCCGGGATGACCAACGTGAACACGCGGCGCAGCCAGTCGCGATAGATGTGCATGGGATACGAGATCAGCTCTTTGCCGCCGTAGGTCAGAATGTTCATGGCCTCGATGGACTCTACGGTCCAAAAGGTGATGGTCGAGCCGACGATGAACAGCCCGCCGAAAAAAAGCACCTGGCCGACGAAAACACAGGGGAGCAGCAGCAACTTGACCACGGTCCAGCGGATGGGGGTCAAGGCCAACCCTGCGCCGAAAATGACGCAGCCCTGGACGATGCGCCCCAGGCGGCGCACCTCCAGCCGTGAGCCGAGCACCTGCACCGTGAGGCTGACCGGGCGCAGCAACAACTGGTCGAGCTGGCCGCGCCGCACCTGCTGCCCAAAAATGGGTGGGTCGAAGCCGCTAAAGAGCATATCCATCACCCCAAAAGCCGCCTCGATGAGGCCATACAACAAAGCCACCTCGCCCAGCGACCAGCCGCCGATGCCCTCGAAGCGTTGCAGGATCAGCGCGACCGAGCCAAACTCTACCGTGGTGATGAGCGCCGTGCCCAGTAGCTCGGACCAAAAGGCCACCGGGTATTGGAGCTGGGCTTTGAGCTGGGTGAGGATCAACCGCCAGTAGAGCTTGAGCATCTCATCCCCCCTGCACCACCAGCCGCTTGAGGCCGGCGCGCAGCACGAGCCGGTTGGCCGCGACTAGCATCAGCCCCCACAGCAATTGGCCCAGCAGCGCCCGCAGCAACGCTGGGCCGGTCGCCACCCCCAGATACACCTCGACAATCGTGTTGACCGTGTGCGGAAAAGGGGTGAGATAGGCCAAGCGCACGAACCAATCCGGGAAAAAGCGCAACGGGAACAAAAAGCCCGATAAAAACCACGATAGGATGAATCCCAGGCGGATGATGCCCCGCGCGTCGGGCGTCCAAAAGGCGGTCAGGTTGGTGAGAAAACGCCACGCAAAACTGACCAGCCAGCCCAACGCCAGGGCCGCGCCCAGAGCTAACCAGCGCCCGGCGGTGTGGGGCAGGGTGATACCAAACGCGAGCGCATAGGCGACCATCACCGTCAGGCCGCGAGTGAGCAGATGGGTCAACGAGCGGCCCAGGTCCTGCGCCATCCAGAAGGTGAAATAATCCATAGGCTTGAGCAGGTCGGAGCCAATGTCGCCCGTGTAGACCGAGTGCATCACTTCGAGCCAGCTAAACATGGTCAAAAACGCAATCGCCGCCTGCGACAGCGCCGTATAGGTGATGGCGCCGGCCGCCGAGATACCCGCCACCTCCTGGCGCTCGCCATACAGCGCCAGCAACACCGACACGCGCAGCAGACCAAAGAACAGGTTCGTGATCAACCCGGCCAGGGTAGCGGCGCGGTAGGTGAATTGGCGTTGGAACGAGAGTTTGGTCAGCTCCCAAAACAGGCGCATAAAAGTGACGAGTGACGCGTGACGAGTGACGAAGGATTGTACCAGAGAGACCTGCAGGCGACAAGAGCGCGTTGTGCAACCCAGGCCGCGCCAGTCAAACCGGGAATAACGTGGCATCTGCGCGCTCCTGCCGGACCGCCCCAGCGCCGCACAGCTCTGCTGGGCAGGTGTGTGCGGCAATCCCCGGCGCGGACGGTATAGACAACGAGGCCGGTTTGAGGTATGATTAAAGCCACGAGTCACAAGTTAAGGGTCTCCTGAATTTGTCAAGTGGGACAACTCCGCCAAAGGGCTTTTTCGATGGTTCTTTCGCGTGCGTTTGATGATACCCAGCAGCTTAGCGTTGGCTGCGAGATAAGCCGTGACATCGGTGGCCTCACCGCGATGGTAGGCCTGGGTGAAGTAGTACAGGCTGCGATAGACCATTTCCATCGAGAGAGCGGCGAAAGGGCGGTGGAGGGCTTCCGCCACGGCGTCGGTGAGGTCCACCAGCACGCCATAGAGCATCCAGGTGGCCCAGAGCTGCATTTGGACGGCGTTGGGGGCGGCACAATGGAAATAGGCCAGACCCAGGAGGCGTTTCACGATGGCATAGGCATCTTCGATGCGCCAGCGTTGCCAATACAGCGCCACCACGTAGGCGGTGGGCAGGCGGGTGGGGTCTAATTCGTTGGTCAAGTAGCGATACCACGTGCCGCGATAGAGCACCTCGATCAGGCGCACGCGCTGGCGGTCGGGGCCGCGGCCAATCCAAACCAGCGTATCGTGCACCGCGGCGGTGCGCTGGAGCACCTTTTCAACCGTATAATCCAGATTGGATTTGGCCCGCGTGATGAAGGTGACCTGGGCCTGGGTGCTCAAGTGCAGAAATTGCTTAAAGTTGGTGTAGCCCAAGTCAAAGATCAGCAGCGCACCCTGGGGCAAAGCGTTCAGGATGCGCGGCCAAAAGGTCTGGTCGTGCGCCTGGGGATTCTCTTCATACCAAATCTTGAACGGCAGCCGCGAGCTCAAGTCCAGCACCGCCGTCATGCGCCCCGCCAGCGGGTTTTGGGGCAAGTCGCGCAACAGACCCACCTTGCGGATGAGCGCATCCAGTGTGGAACCGTCCACGATCAGCACCCGGCTATAGTGTTGCTGCGCCCAAGCGATCTCGACGGGTAAAGGACGCTGGCGCGCGGCCCACCGCGCTTGCAACACGGGCAAGAGGCTCTCCAAAACCCGCCCAAACAATTCAGCCGGCAAGCTGCATAAACGCTCCGAGATGGCCTGCTGGCTGACCTTCAGCGGGGGCACCCACAGTAACACTTCGGTCCGGATCAGGCGCGTCAACTCGCACACCCCGTTGGCCTGCCGCCAGATCATACTCAACACCAGGCCCACCATCACCGGCAAGCTCAGAATCCGCGCCCGCAGCCCCATCTGGTGATAGTGTTCCAGTTGGCTCAACGTCGCCGGATGCACGATTTCCGTCAGTCGCGCCACCACCTGCTCATCCGGTGGCCCCACCACCGGTCGCTTGGTGCGGTCCCGCTGGATGGCCCGCGTGTGACGCACTGTACTGCTTTTCTTGGTCTCTTTGCTCGAAGTCGTCATACGCTCAATGTTACCGCAGTTCTCCATTTCCACAAGCGCCGAAAGCCAGATGGCGGCGATGGCGGTACTCAACTTGACAATTTTGAAAAAACCTTAACTTGTGACCAATGTGCTTAGGGGGAAAAAGCGGGCTTGCGCCCGCGCCCGGCTTTGATCAGCAATCCAGCCACCCCCTCAGCCTGATAGCTGTGAAACCAACTATACACACTGTCCGGGTCCCGCCGCTTCAGTAAACCGTGAAGC
>DAOTXN010000011.1:0-2039 GCA_034435435.1 Anaerolineae bacterium
ATATAGCAGGATCGCCAGAATTAAAGGATTTTTAGCCTTTTATTCCAAAAATCCTGCTATTTATCCAGTCAACTACGTAAGTCCTGCCCATAATGAAAACGTACAAAAACATTTATCCAAGTATTTACACCTATGACAATCTGCACGCCGCCTGGCGCAAGGCGGCCCGCGGCAAACGTAAGTCGCCGGAGGTGGCCGGGTTTGAATATCACCTGATTGATAACCTGCTGCAACTGGAAGAAGAACTGTTTACCCAGAGCTACCGGCCCGGTCCCTACCGCCATTTTTACCTGCGTGAACCCAAATTGCGCCGCATCAGCGCCGCCCCCTTTCGGGATCGGGTGGTACACCATGCCCTGGTGCAGCAAATCGAACCCATTTTTGAGGCCCGCTTTATCGCCGACAGCTACGCGTGCCGGGTGGGTAAAGGCACGCATGCCGCTCTGCGCCGCTGCCAGGAATTGGCCCGGCGCTACCGTTACATCCTCCAATGCGATATTGTCCAATTCTTTCCGGCCATAGACCATGCCATCTTGGGCGAGATTCTCTTTCGCCGCCTGGCCGACGCGCCCACCCGCCGGCTGATTGACCAGATTCTCAGCAGCGGGGCCGGGGTGCTGGCCGGGGAGTATGACATGGTCTACTTTCCCGGCGATGACCTGCTGGCTGCTACCCGCCCGCGCGGCCTGCCCATTGGCAACCTGACCAGCCAGTTCTGGGCCAACTGCTACTTGAACCACTTGGACCACTTTGCCAAACGCGAGCTGCGCTGCCCCGCTTACTTGCGCTACGTGGACGACTTTTTACTCTTTGCCGACGACAAAAAGACGCTGTGGGCCTGGCGCGAGGCGCTGATCGAACGCCTGGCCCAACTACGGCTGACGATTCATCCCGCCGCCCAGCCGCGCCCCGTGACCGAGGGCTTTCCGTTTCTGGGGTTCGTGATCTACCCAACTCACCGCCGGCTCAAGCGGCGCAAAGTGGTGGCTTATCGGCGTCAATTCAGGCGTCTGATTGCCGGGTGGATCGCTTTTGAGCGCACGCGCGAGGCGGTCATTGCGTCTCTGCTGGGCTGGATCAACCACGCCCGCTACGGCGACACCTGGGGGTTGCGCAGCCGCGTGGTAGCCGAAATCCCGAGGAGCGTGGCTAAATTTCGTGAGTGTGGCTAAATTTCGTGAGACGTCCGGCTTTAGCCGGAAAATCCCCGCTGAAGCGGGGCCTCCGGTCCTTTCTCTCCACGAATTTTAGCCAAGCGAAATCCCGAGAGGTATGCTCTAATGGCAGAACCCATGGTCATTTTTACCCGGACTTACGACTTGCTCACCTGGCTCATCCCGCGCACGGCAGACTTTCCGCGTCCCCAGCGTTTTGTCGTCACCAAGCGCCTGCAAGACGCGGCGCTGGATTTTCAAGAGCGCATCATCGAAGCCAATCGGCTGCGTGGCCGCGCCCGCCTGGAGCGGCTGCATCAGGCCGACGCCGCATTGGATAAAGTGCGGCTATACCTGCGGCTGGCCGTGCGCTGGGATTGGCTCACCGAGGGGCAATATCAGCACGTCTCACGCATGGTAAAAGAGGTCGGCGACCTGTTGGGTGGCTGGATCAAACAAAGCAGTGGCGCGTTGTAGGGGCGTGCGCCTGTGCGCCTCTACTTTGTGCGGGGGGTGGTCGGCAAGAGCGCCGCTTGTTGCGGTGCGCGGTCCGCAACAGGAACAACCCGAACAACCGTAACAGGAACAACGGTTTTCGGGTAGTGGTCTCCCACGTCTCTTCCTTCCTGCCGGAAATGTCGTCTGGTTCGGGCCGCGCTCTGTCCCACAGGGATGCTTCGCTAAGCGCAGTCGCAGGGCTGCGTCCTGAGCATGGTCGAAGGACTGGACGACCGAGGCGTCAAGAGATGGCGCGACCGCTCCCTGGCCGAGTCCCGCCCCCGAAATCATCCTGAGCGCCGTCGAAGGATGATTCTGGGGCAGGCCGGGCGAATATAAAACAGGCCCGGCTCCTGGGCCGAAGCGCCCTGAGCCGGGCCGCGCCCC
>DAOTXN010000012.1:0-38923 GCA_034435435.1 Anaerolineae bacterium
CCATCTGCGCCTTGAGCTTGGTCTGAAAGTCCGCCGGGATCGGCTCATAGTTCACCGTCACCTCCGGACACACCGCCTGGAAGCGCTCGATGCTGTCACGGTAGATCTGTTGCTCCGTCTCGTCACCCCAGCCCGAGAACGTGATCGTCGCACCTTCTTCCACTGCTATAGGGCATTTGGCTGCCGCTTCTCCCATTGGGGCTTCGGTCGGTTTGACCTCGGGCGCCTTTGTCGGCTCGGGCTTGGGCGCCTCAGTCGGTGTGGGCTCTGGCGTGTTCGTCGCCTCTTCGCCGCCGCCACAGGCTGTGACCAACATGGCCACTGCCAGCAGCAGGCCCATCAAAATGTACCATTTGGCTTTCATTTCTTTTCTCCCTCCTGCATAGACATGCTATGGCTCACACAATTTGAAAGTCGATAGGGCGTTCTTTTCCTTCGTAGCGATATGCTCTCACCTCCTGGACATTCTACCCATACCGTCTCTATCGTTTTCGCGAGGGAGCCAAGCATGTTATAATGCAGCCGCTCCCGCTGTAAGCGATATGGGAGTTGGGGGAGCCGTTTGGAGTGTGTGTCAAGCTCAACCAAGCGGCTCCCCATCGGTTCATTACTTTTCGGATTGTTTCATCAACCGCGTCAGCCGGGTCAGCACATCGGCCCAACGGGCCCCGTTCAGGTCGGGCAGGACGACGTGCGCTTTACCCACGCGCTCGACCGGTCCCAATCCCACGGTCCACATCCCGGCTGCCAGGGCCGCTTCGACTCCTGAAGCGGCATCTTCGACGACCACGCATTGTTTGGGTGGCAGCCCCAACTGCGCCGCCGCGTGCAAAAACAGGTCGGGCGCCGGCTTGTGTCGCTCTACGCTGTAGCCATCAGAAATCGCATTTACCCAGTCTCCAATCTCCAATTTCCTCATCACCGTCCGCGCATTCTTGCTGGCTGAACCGATAGCGATTTTAACGCCAGCCCGGCGCAATTCCTCCAATAGCTCGCGCGCGCCCGGCAGTAAATTGTCGGGCGTCACCTCTTGGAGAGATTCCTGGTAATAGCGATTTTTGCGGGCCATCATCTCTTGCATTTGCTCTTCCGTGACCGGCCGACCGGCTAGCAAACGCCGCAGCGACTCGCGCCGGTCCACGCCCCGCAGGGCCTCGTTGGCCTGCCGGTCAAAGGAGAGGCCCTCCTCGTCGGCCAGGCGCTTCCAGCCCAGGTAATGAAATTCGGACGTGTCGGTGAGCACGCCGTCCAGGTCAAAGATCACACCCCGGATTTCGGATTCCTGCCTTTTGCTTTTCGGGTTCGGCTGTCGCAGGTCAAATTCGTACCACTGACCGTGGCGTTGGAGCCGGAACTTGAGCCGTCTCCAGTGAGACGGGAGCCGTGGTGTAGCGATGGGGGTTTTACCTGCCAGGCGCACGCCGCCAAAGCCAAAGACCAGCGCTTGCCACACGCCCCCAGCCGAGGCTGCGTGGGTCCCCTCGGCGGCGTTGCGTCGCACGTCTTCCAGGTCCACCAACGCGGCGCGCATAAAGTGCTCGTAGGCCGCCTCGGGGTCGCCCAGGTCGCAGGCCAGAATGGCGTGGATCGCCGGGCCGAGCGACGAGCCGTAGGTGTGGTCGGTGCGCGGAGCGTAATAGTCCCAATTGACTTGCAACGTCTCTCGATCATAGCGCTCGCGCAGCAGGTAGAGTAACATCAGCACGTCGGGCTGTTTCAAGACTTGACAACGGTTGGCCTCTTTGATGCCGAGAATAGCCTGCATCGAACGAATGCGCGGCTCATAGTTGGCCCAGTTGAGGTCCTTCAGCTCGAAAAAGCCTTCAAATTGCTCCATTAGCCCGGTCTCCGGGTCGTGCAGCAGCCGTATGCAGCCGATGACATCGGCCCACCGCTTCAGCCGTCCGGGGGTCAGGTGCAGTTGCGTCTCCAACTCGGCCGCTCGCGCCGGGTCTTGGAGGCGCAGCCAGGCCAGCACCTCTAGCGCGGTCTCCAGGTGCCACTGAACCATGCGATTGGTGAACACATTGTTGTCCACGTGATCGTGATACTCGTCCGGGCCGATAACATCGCGGATCTCGAAACAACCCCGTTCGGCGTTTTCCTCGGCGCGGCTGCCCCAAAAAACGGCGGTGTCGAGAATGAGTTCTGCCCCGTAGCGG
The DNA here is from genome assembly GCA_034435435.1 of Anaerolineae bacterium. GTDB lineage: Bacteria > Chloroflexota > Anaerolineae > S140-20 > S140-20 > DAOTXN01. The sequence goes on from DAOTXN010000012.1 coordinate 2,163, forward strand.
CGCATCCACGCGTCGTCGCCGGCAGTCCACCAGTAATTCCAGGCAGCGTAGGCCACGTCAGCCGTGATGTGCAATTCGATGTCGCCGCACCAGATGCGCACCAATTCCTTACCTTGTGAGCCGGGCACCCAGCGGGGCGTGACCTCGTCGCCGCTGTCGGCGCTCTCCCAGGCGAACATGGCGCCCTCAAAACCCTCGGCCGCGGCTTTGCGGCGCGCGCCAGGCAGGGTGTGGTAGCGGTAGGTGAGCAAGTTGCGGGCTACATCCGGTTGGGTGAAGGTGAAAAAGGGTACGACAAAGATGTCGGTGTCCCAAAAGATGTGCCCCCGGTAGCCAAAACCGGTCAGCGATTTGGCAGGGATGCTCACCCGGTCGTCGTGGCGCGGGGCGGCAATGAGCAATTGGTACAGGCTGTGGCGGACGGCCCGCTGCGCGGTGTCGTCGCCCTCGATCAGCACGTCGCAGTCCCGCCAGACTTGCGCCCATGCGGCTTTGTGTCCGGCGCGCAGCGTGGTATAGTCGGGCAACGCATCCAGCTTGTCTCGGGCCGCCTGGAGTGGAGCCTCGACGTCCCGTGCGGAATAGATTGTCACGGTTTTTTCCAGTGTGACCGTTTGCCCGCGCCGGGCCTGATAGACTGCCTCGACGACGGGATAGCCCTGGCAGCCACATGCCCGCGTTTGCGCATCGTCGGCCCCAGTCACCCCCAGCCGGACGGCCATGCCCAGCTCAATGGCCGTGTGGCGCGTGCGGACGTGCAGCCAGACCTGGTCATCACCCCCTCCCTGGTCGAGCCACTCCCAGTGCATCACGCCCTGGTTGTCGGAGTAGCCGTTGAGACCGGCCTGTACCTGCACCTGGCCCTCGAAATCCAGCGGCGTGACGCGGCATTGCAGAGCTAACACGTGAGGGTCGGCCAGGCTAACAAAACGCTCAAAATCCAGGTCGAGGGTGTGCCCGGCCGGGCTGCGCCAGCGCAGCGTGCGCCGCAACACGGCCCGGCGCATGTCCAGCTCGCGCCGAAAGTTCAACACCTGGCCTTTGTCCAGGCGGAAACGTTCCCCGTTGACCATCATCACCAGCGGCAGCCAGTCGGGGCAATTGACCAGCTCAGCGTACACGATAGGCGCGTCGTCATAGACACCATTCACAATGGTTGTCGGCCAGGCGCCGGGAAAATCCTCTTCAAAAGCGCCCCGTGTGGCCAGGTAGCCATTGCCCAGAGCAAATACAGTTTCCTTGTGATGCAGGCGCTCGGTATCCAGATCGGGTTCAACGATCAGCCAGTTTGTGTCTACCATGTAAACTCCTTCAAATCTGAGCGCTCAACGCCGTCGTGTCGCGCACGACCAGTTCCGGTTTAAGAATCACTTGCGATGGTGATGGCATCTGACCGCGCACGAGATCTATCAGCATGCTGACGACCCGTTCTCCCACCTCGGCGATGGGTTGGCGCAGACTGGTCAATGACGGGCGCAAAAAGTTGGTCACCGGTGCGTTGTCAAAGCCGACCACCGCCAACTCACGTCCCACCCGCAAACCCGCATCCGCGGCGGCGTTCATTACACCCATCGCCATCAGATCGGTGAGTGCGATGATGGCGGTGGGGCGCTCGGCAGCGGGCAGCGCCAGCCAGGTCTGCGTGCTCCGATAGGCGTACTCGTGAAAGTTCTCGGTGCGAATGATCCATGCCGGCTCCACCGGCAACCCGGCGCTGGCCATGGCATCCAAATAGCCCTGGAGGCGATATTGGCCGGTGAGGGAGTCTTCCGGCCAGGCCAGGCAGGCGATGCGCCGATGCCCTAACGCCCGCAAGTGATTTACGGCTTGCTGCACACCATCTGCCCCATCTACGTCCACCCACGGGAAATCCCAGTCGGGGTTGGAACGACCGAAAGCCACAAACGGAAACCCCACATCCATCAGATAGCGGATGCGGCGGTCGTGTAGGTTTGTGTTGGACAGGATAAAGCCATCCACTCGCCCGCTGCGCACCATGTCACGGTAGACCTGAACCTCGTCATGGGGCTTGGGGCAGGGAAAAGTGAGCACGTGATAGCCACGTCGTTCAGCGGCCTCGGCCATGACGTGGAGGAATTTTTCAAGGATCGGCTCGAACTGGTCGGGTTGGGCCGGAAGCCAGGAGTAACCGATCATGCGACTCTCGCGGGCCTGCAAACCCCGGGCGATCACACTGGGGCGGTAGCCCAGCTCCTCGGCCGCCCGCAGAACGCGCTGGCGTGTCTCTTCCCTGACCGGGCGCGAGTTGTTGAGGACGTAAGAGACGGTAGCGGTGGAGACACCCGCTCTCTGGGCGACGTCGCGAATGGTTACAGATTTGTTCATGAGGTGAGTTAAACGTTTAACAAACAAAGCCGAAAAAAGGGGCGTCCCGGCGACACCCAAGTTAAACGATTAACTTCATCATAGCATATTCCAGAGAGCTTGTCAATAGTTTCACGGAAACCTGTTATTACTCGGATAATTGGCAAAAGTTCGGTATAATTTAGAGAAGCCGGAGGCCACGCTGAAACAGGCTCAGATCGGCACGGCAGGCGCAACTATGGTAGCCAATGCCGCATATCCCACCAGCAGATCCCGTGGAGAGCACCCAATCCACGCCAAACGACGGGCAAACTTGTCCCGCCTGAGAACATCCTCCATCTCGGCCAGCAAGGCAAACCTACCCTACAACTCATCCAACTCGCCCACGGTGTGCACCTTGAGAAAGTTAGTCTTGCCCGCGCCGCCAAACGGAATCCCGGCGGTGATCACGATCACGTCGCCCCACGAGACGATGCCGGCCTGACACGCCGCCTCGACCGTCAGCCGAATCATCTCGTCGGTGCTCTCGAAACTCTGTACCAGCACCGGCTGCACGCCCCACACCAGCGCCAGCCGGTTGAGCGTCTTGGGGTTGGAGGTGGCGGCGATAACCGGCACCGGTGGGCGATGCCGCGCCACCATGCGGGCCGTCGCGCCCGACATGGTCGTCGTCACGATGGCTTTGGCCTGCACGGCCACGGCCACCTCCACCGTCACTTCGCTGATGGCCTGCGTGACCGCGTAAACGCAGGGGGCGTTAGTCGTGGCGTCCGCAAAATGCGCCCAACGCTGATGGGGCAGGTGCGCCTCGGCGTTGGCCGCGATGGTGCGCATCGTGTGCACCGCCTGGATAGGATAAGCCCCCACGGCTGTCTCGCCGGAGAGCATGACAGCGTCGGTGCCGTCCAGGATGGCGTTGGCTACGTCGCTGGCCTCGGCCCGGGTGGGACGCGGGTGCTCGATCATTGTCTGTAGCATCTGCGTCGCCGTGATGACCGGTTTCCCGGCGCAGTTGGCGGCCCGGATGATGCTTTTCTGGTGAAAGGGCACTTCTTCGGGCGGGGTTTCGACGCCCAGGTCGCCCCGCGCTACCATCACTCCATCGCTGACTTGCAGGATTTCGTCAAACACGTCCAGCGCTTCGGGCTTTTCGATTTTGGCGATAATGGGCAGGTCGGCGTCCTGCGCTTGGAGCAAGTGGCGTAGCTCCAACACGTCGGCGGGGCGGCGCACGAATGAAAGCGCGATAAAATCGACGCCCTGTTGGGCGGCAAACAGCGCGTCCTGGCGGTCTTTGTCGGTCAGCGACGAGATGCGCAGGTGCGCGCCAGGCAAATTCACACCCTTGTGCGAGCCGAGCGACCCAGCGGCGATCACCCGACACACTAGGTCGGTCCCGGTCTTGCCGGTGACGATAAGCTCAATCTGACCATCATCCAGCAACACGCGCTGTCCGATGGTCAGGTCGCGCACGATCTCTGGATGCGGCAGATGCACCTCTTCCGCCGAGCCTGGCACAGGGCGGGTGGTCAGGGTGAACTGGGCGCCTTGTCGCAGATGAACCTGATCCCCGACAATTTCTCCGACGCGCAGTTTCGGCCCCTGCAAATCGGCCATCACCGCGACCAGTTTGCCTTCCTCGGCCGCAACTCGGCGTAGCTCAGAAATGATGTGCGCGTGGGTTGTGTGGGCGCCGTGAGAAAAGTTGACTCGCGCCACGTCCATTCCGGCTTGCAGCAAACCGCGCAAGGCGCTTTCGTCGCCCGTCGCCGGTCCTAATGTACACACAATTTTGGTCCGACACATCGTTCGCACGGCCTCCTTCCTCCCGGAACTGCAAAATCAAGGCTTGACATCGCCCTGAAATTGAGAGATACTGATAGACAAGGTTGATTATAACACAAAACATAGCGGGTGCATTTCCTTGACCAGGGATACATGGCACACCCCTGTTGCGCTCAACGGCCATACGTCAGGGCGGTGTCAGCCCAATTGTGGGGTAAGCGTTCACAAATCGCCAAACTGTGCTATAATGGCAACCGTTTTCTGTTGCCCCCATCGGCTCTTCTAGCTGCGAGTGGGGCATTGTGTTTTCAGGTTTCACACGCTTTTGTCTAAACAGCGAAAAAGGCAACTCAATGAATATGAGACAATTGATCAAAAAGCCACTCCTGCGGGAGGGAGCGACTTTGGTGGGCCTATATTGGCTTTATTCTTCTATACGCTGGTTCGTGGCCCGCGATACTGCCTACGAGGCCGTGCACAATGCATACAAAGTCATTGAGCTGGAACGACAGTTGGGCATCTTTCACGAGCCGAATATCCAGGCCTGGCTCCTGCGCAACGCCACGGGCCTGGTCAAGTTTGCCAACTCTTTTTATACCTTTGGTTACTTTCCTATTCTGGGCTTGATGGCCATCGTATTGTATCGATTTTACCCGGAACGCTTTCACGTCTTCAAATTGACTTTTCTGCTCGGCCTGGGATTTGCGCTGATCGGCTTTTCGGTGTTTCCGCTGGCTCCGCCGCGCATGCTGCCCGAATTCGGATTCGTGGACACGCAGGAGCTCTTGAGCGACAGTTTTTATAACCAAAAGACGGTCTTGAGCTTTTATAATCCTTATGCGGCCATGCCCAGCCTGCATTTTGGATGGGCGTTGTTGATCGGCATCGCGGCTTTTGGTTTTAATCGTTACATCCTAAAAGTTTTCGGCGTGCTCTATCCAGCGATGATGGCGCTGGTCATTGTCACTACCGGCCATCATTATTTATTGGACGTTATCGGCGGGGGTATTGTCGTCAGTCTGGCGTACAAGATTGTACGAACGGCCCCCTCGCTTGCCAAGAGTCGGGCGACCGGTCTGACGAGAACAAGCCAGGTTTCTTACAACAACGAGGTCCTAGCCCTCTCGGTTCATGTTCGAAGCAAGCCACCCAACCACCGTTGGTCCAAAGAGAAACAGAAAATCCTTCAGCAAAACAAGCTGCGCGTAACCCTGGCTGCCTACTTGACCAACCAAAGGCCTCCCGTATGAACATGTTGAACGTGACGAACGTCTCGAAAAGCTTTGCTGCCACCCAAGCCGTGGATAGACTTTCTTTTGAAGTACGCAGCGGCGAGATTTTCGCCATGCTAGGACCCAACGGCGCCGGCAAGACCACGACCATCCGCATGGCGCTCGATATCCTCAAACCCGATTCTGGTAGCATCGAGGTATTGGGCGCGCCGCTAACCCAAGCCACACTTGATCGCATCGGCTATCTGCCAGAAGAACGCGGCTTGTATCGCAGCATTACGGTGCTCGATTGCCTCACCTATTTGGGAACATTGAAAGGTATGAGCGCCAAAGACGCCAAAGCGCGGGCTCATGCACTGTTAGAGCGGGTGGAGTTGGGGCCGAACAAGCTACAAAAGGTGAGCGAGCTTTCGCGGGGCATGCAGCAAAAGGCCCAATTTGCTGCTACTATCCTTCACGATCCCGACTTGATCATCATTGACGAGCCGTTCTCGGGACTGGATCCAGTAAACACTCTACTCATCAAAGAGATCATCTATGAAATGAAGGCTGCCGGAAAAACCATTATTATGTCCACCCACATGATGCACCAGATCGAAGAGATGGCCGATCGATTATTGATGATGGATCACGGGCAGCGCGTGTTATACGGTTCGGTAGACCAGGTGCGGGAGCAATTTGCCCTGAACGCCGTTTACATAGCCGGAGAGGGTGATTGGACGAGGTTGCCCGGCGTGGCGCGGGTGCAGGCCGATGGTCGGGAGACCGAATTATTTCTGGAGGACGGCTTCAAGCCTGACGACTTGTTTGAGCATTTGGCCGGGAACCCGGCCTTTCGCGTCACCCGCTTCGAGATTGCCGTACCCTCGCTCAACGACATTTTTATCACCGTCGTGGAGGGCGCTGAATGAGCCGTATCGCCCTCATTGCCCGGCGTGAATTCCTGACCAACGTCAGACGACGCAGTTTTTTATTCACGGCTTTTGGGTTGCCCATCATCATCATCGCCATCCAGTTCGCTCTGGGCCATTTCATCGAACATCAAAACGAGACCACCGGTACGCTGGGGGAAGTCGGATACCTAGATCTCACCCCTGAGCACGTCCTGGCCCAGGCCGCCGGCAAACCTGACGAATATCGCGCCTTTGACGACGTCGACAGCGCCCAATCCGCGCTCCTAGCCCGCGAAATCGGCGCATATTTTGTCGTCCCAGCAGACTATATGGAACAGGGCGTGGTCCACGCCTACAGCACGCGAGACATTCCGCGCGGCATCGAGAACCAGATGGCCGGTTTTCTCACCCAAAACCTGTTGGTTGACTGGCCCCCGGAGCGGGCCGCGCGCTTGCAAAACCCCGTCAACCTGACCATTGCCACTATCGGCGGCGGCAAGGAAATCAACGAACAAGCCTCTATCGCCGTTATTTTGATGCCCTTTGTCTTTGCGATGCTGTTCATCATGTCGGTTTTTACCACTTCGGGCTTTTTGATGCAAGGGGTGGTCGAGGAAAAAGAAAACCGGTTGGTTGAAATCCTGATGACCTCTATCACGCCGCTACAAATGCTGTGGGGAAAAATTCTTGGATTGGGGGCGCTGGGTCTGTTGCAAGTCGGTGTATGGGCTGCTGCAGGCGGACTGGTGCTTTCGCAAGGCTCGAACATCTGGGAAGGATTCCGGGACATCACGATCCCAACCGCGCTTCTCGTCACAAGTCCGATCTATCTGGTCTTGGGGTACCTCTTGTACGGCGCATTGCTGGCCGGCATCGGCGCATCGGTCCCATCTATGCAAGAAGGACAACAAATCGCCAGCATCATCAGCCTGATCGCTGTGATCCCCCTCATGGTGGCTTTTACCTTTATCGAAAACGCGAACGGTATTTTGCCCACCAGCATGAGCCTGTTTCCGTTTACGGCCCCCCTGGGTATGATAATGCGCGTCCCGTTTGCCGACGTCCCTATCTGGCAAATCGGTCTAAGTGTCGCCTTGCTGGTGCTGACCACACTCGCAGTGGTATGGGTTGCGGCCCAAGTCTTTCGCATCGGCCTGCTGATGTACGGTAAGCGGTTGGGACTGCGTCCATTATGGACTGCACTCCGTCAAAGCGCCCAGGCGACTCCAATTCAGGCCGAGGGAGGCGCCAAGTGAGAACCCTCACCATTGTGCGCCACGAAATATTCGTCACGGTACGCCGCAAAGCCTACTTGTTCACGACGTTTGGCATCCCACTCCTCGCCGCCATGGCCGTCGGCGCATTCCTTCTGCTACGCGACAAAGAAGAAAAACCCCAAAACCCACTAGAGAACCTTCCCGACCGCCCCATCGGTTACGTCGATCACAGCGGATTGTTTGACGACCCCGGCGAGTTTGCGGCTATCCTCATCCGCTTCTCCGACGAAACATCGGCCGTTTCGGCCTTACAAGCCGGTGAGCTGACCAGCTTTTACGTCATCGCTGCCGATTATATGCAGACGGGCAAAGTGACACGCAAAGCCCCCCAGTTGGACTTTTCCGGCCAGGATATGCAGTTCTTTCAGGCTTTCCTCGTCTCGCAATTGCTGGGGGATGCCAGCCCGTACCTGCTGGTCCGATTGGTGCAACCGGCGCGGATGATCGAGCACCAGCTCAATGCGGCCGGGACCGAGTTGTCGCAAGTGGACGAAGAGGAACGCTACGGTAGCAACTTTATCTTGGTCTATGGCTTTGCAATGATCTTGCTGATGTCCACGTTCATCCCAGCAGGTTATTTGTTGCGCAGCGTGGTGGAGGAAAAAGAAAACCGCACCATCGAGGTGGTGCTCTCTTCGCTGCGGCCACTCCAGCTTCTCTCTGGCAAGGTGTTGGGGCAGGGCATCATGGGGTTATTGCAGGCCGTTATCTGGCTGGGCAGCGGCTGGGCCTTGTTTAATCTGGCGGCCGGTGAAATTGTCAACCTGAGCCGGGTGAACCTGAGCGCCTATCAACTGATCATCGCCTTGCTGTATTTCATCGGCGGATTTTTGCTCACGGCCTGTCTCCAGGCCGGGCTGGGAGCCATCTCGACCAACATGCGCGAAGGGCCCCAATACGCCGCCTTTTTTACGCTACCGATGATCGTGCCATTGTGGTTGATCAACATCTTTATTGAAACGCCCAACAGCGGTCTGGCCGTCGCTCTCAGCCTGATTCCCATCACGTCACCCCTGGGCATGATCCAGCGCATCGCCATTACGGCAGTGCCGGCGTGGCAGCTCATTCTTAGCCTGATCCTGCTGGCTCTGGGAATCGGGGTCACGTTGTGGCTGGCGGCCAAGATCTTTCGCGTCAACACATTGTTGGCCGGCGTCTTGCCCAAGCCTGCCGAACTGCTAAAATTGCTACGCGAAGCATAATGTGGAGGAAATCGCCGTGCTGGTTCGAGATCTGATGAAATCCAACCCGGCTACCGTGCGCCCCGAAAGCGACCCCATGGCCGCTCAAACGTTGTTGCGCTATGGCAAATTCCGGCGGCTACCGGTGGTGGATGAGAATGGAAAACTGGTCGGCATCGTCACGGCATCTGATCTGGAACGGTTCTTTGCCAGCGCGCCTTCGCCGGGCGTCGTCAAGCGCCAATATCGCGTGGACCAGGCTATGACCCACCCGGTCATCACTGTGTCGCCCGACTATCCGCTGGAAGAAGCGGCCCGGTTGATGCTGGAACACAAAATCGGCGGGTTGCCAGTGATCAAAGACGAGCATGTGATTGGGATTATCACCGAGAGCGATATTTTTGCCCAACTGGTAGAAGCGTTGGGCGGCGATATGCCGTCGCTGCGGGTCACGGTCCGAGTGCCTGACCGCCCCGGTCAATTCGCCCGAGTGACGGCCAAAATCGCCGAGATGGGTTGTAACATTTGCTCGGTGCTGTCATCTCGCGCCGACGAACAGGTAAACCTGACCATGCGTCTGCAAGGCGCCAGCCGGGACGAGATCGTCAAGGCGATAGCCGAGTTAGATGAGATCGAGCTGGTTCACATCTGGGAGCACGCTAGGGACGCTTGAGATACCCCAGCGCCCGCTCCTGGTCTCCGTTCATTGCAACTTCCAGGTACTTTCCACCCGTCACCATGGGTACATCTATCACGCGGATGTAGCGCATATAAGCCGTATCGCCGGGAAGCAAGGCCGATAGATAATTGGGCGACTCGGTCAAGAACGCAGTGTTCAGGCGTGCGCCGTTTTCCCCCGGCGTAATGGGCAGCGGAAAAATCTCGGCCTCGACCAGATCCTGGAAAAAGTGCGTGCCATAAGAGGCCTCGGCCGTGCTCCCTTCGCGGGTCAACGGTATCTCTACCAGCACTTTGGCGTTGTAAATGTCGGCATAAGTCACTTTGACGCCCAGATCCAGATTAGAGCTGCCCCAGCGCCCCGGCCCCATCAAAATGAAACGCTCGCCCTCTAGCCGTTTGTTGATGCGCCCCACTACCCGCGCCAGCTCCAGCCGGGTCACGTAATCGGGCACATGGCTGTAGTGTTGGGGGTCCACGTACACAATATAGCGCACGCCCGATACCACTCCCTGGGGCACCAGCTTGCGCGCCTCGAACAGCACGTCCCGTTCGGGGATATCTTCAGGAATGGCGATGTCGCCCGTCCACTCGTGGCTGACCAACGGGCGACACTGCAACAGATTCAAAGTGTACTCGGTGCGCGGATATTTGGGCGCAATATCTACCGTAAACTCGATGTCCACCGGCCAGTGGTAATATTGCTCCAGCCGCGTCAGCGCCGTTTTCATCAAATCGATAAAGCGGGTGTCCTGGATCAACGCATCAAAGGTCAGCACCAGATCGTCGGGGTTGCTGGCGTCCAACCGCGAAAGCATCGGCGCCAGATAGCCACCCCGGTCCACCGACGCCAGGCTGCGTAACGCCGGATAATCGTCGCCAATCACCTCGCGCACCGGCAACGTTTTGAACACGTTCTCTTTCAGATCCACGACATCCACAAAATGCTGCGAGTATTTGCGGATTTTGGCCGCCCCCACCTCCGGCCGCAGATGGGGATGGCTCAACGCGACGATGCGAGGATAGTCGTTGGGCACCCGTTCGACCGCCCGTGTGCCCACGCCCCACACCAGACGCAAAAAGCCATCTTCGCGGCGGATCTTGGGGTTCCAACGGAATGGATTACGGCTATAACCCACTCCCGCGACCATAGGGAAGAAATAGTCGCGGTAGGGGCTTCCTTGCACTTTTTGGAGCAGAATCGCCATGCGCTCGTCATAATCCACCAGCCCGGTGTGCTGGCGATAAAGCAGGGCGTCAGGACTCAAGACGCTGGCATACACTCGCTTGATGGCGCTCAATAGCGCCGCCAGATTGGCCTCGGGCGGGCCCTGGTTGGGGCAAAAATAGCTATCGTATTTGCCGGCAAAGGCCGTGCCAAAGTTGTCTTCCAACAGGCTGGACGAGCGCACGATCAACGGCGCGTTCCCGACGTCCTCTAGCAGGCGCGTGAGGCTGTAAACAATCTCTTCGGGAAAGTGACCCTGTAAGTAAACCGCGCGGATCTGTGAATAGTCGTTTTCGATCTCTTCGCGCGATTTGTACTTTTGATTCATATAACGGTTAAACTTGTTGACCGACAAAAACTCGTAAAACACGTCGGCGCCGATAAAATAGGAATCGGGGATGTGAATATGTTCACACAGGTCGAGTCCTTCTTGGGCGCAGGCCTGTTGCAGAATTTTGTGCGCCAGCAGCATCCCGGCCGCCTTGCCGCCGATCTTGCCCCGCCCGATGCGCCGGCGGCGAATCTCTTTCAAGTCTCGAATGGTAAACAGTTCTTTGGCAAGGCCAACGAATTCCAGTTGATCGCTGATCATCGCCTTGATGAGCACCACGATGATTTCGCGTAGATGATGCCGCACCCTGGCCAGTTTTTCCGGGGACAGGCGCTCATATTCTTCACCCTGAGCAAACAACAAATCCCAGGGGGCCAGCTCAGGGTTAAAAGTCAGCGCCAGATCGTGCAGCGGGGCGCGGTCGGCCCGCACCGAGCGGATGATTTCTTCCAGGCGGTCGTGGGGAAAATTGTAGGCAAAATAAAAATCGGTGATCTGGTCGCGCACAAAGGCCAGCCGTTCGTTCCACACGTGGGCCGGTTCTTCGGCAAAAGGGTCGGTCAGCCCCTCCAGACGCTGCGACTGGATGGCTTTTTCCTTCACCTCAGCGTCAAAGGCCTCCACGCTGATAATGCCTTTCGAGAACAATTCCTGGCGCATTCGCTCCCGGATTTTGCGCCCCAGGATCGGATACTGCGCCAATTCCAGGTGGATACCCAGCACTTTTTGCTCGTATTGCAGGCCGGTACTGGCGCGACCGGATTCTTCTAACATGGCTTCACCTCGTCTCGTGGCTGGCGCTGGTCTGGATGACGCTGACCGCCCCGGCCTGGCGCAACGCCTCGGCCACTGTGGCTGCGCTGGCCGGTTCTACCAACGCAATCATATTGCCGCCCCGTCCGGCCCCGGACAATTTTGCCCCTAGCGCGCCGGCGGCCCGCGCTGCAGCGGTCAGACGTTCCAACGCGGGGCTAGACACTCCCATCTCGCGCAATAGGTCGTGGTTGCGATCCATCAGCGCGCCCAATTCGGCCCGGTCGCCGCCGCTTTCGATGAGCGTCCGCGCCCGCTGAACCCCAGCGCCCACCTGGTCGAACAGGTCCTCATAGCGCGCCGGGTCCTGTTCCCACGCCCGCCGCACCTGGCCTACGGCCACCCGGGTCGGGCTGGCGATTCCCGTATTGCCAATGACCAGATGCAAGGGCAGATTCACCTGAAAGGTCTGCGGCGGCGCGCCGCGCACAAAATAGACCGGCAGCTCGTAGACCACTACGGTGTTATCAATGCCGCTGGGGGCGCCGTGGTGCAGTTTTTCTACCTCGTACACCAGCGCACTGAGTGTTTCAGGCGGCAGCTCATGCCCCATAAAAGCGGCCAGCGCCCGCGCCGCGGCCGCGCTCACTGCGGCTCCGCTGCCCATCCCACTGGCCACGGGGATCGTCGAGCGCACGCTCAGCGTGGCAGCGGGGACGGGCGCGCCCAAATGCGCCAGGGTCAAGCGGACGATGCGCGCCAAGGGGTCGGCGGCGGCGGCCCTGGCCAACGGTGTGACCGTTCCCAGGTCGGCGGCCACCAGCGTCAGGTCGCGCCCGGCTCCGTCTGGGTGATGGAGCGCCGGAGCGACCGTCGCCGTCGCCCACACCTGGTGGACCGGCAGCGCAATGGCCGGCCGGCCGTACACCACCGCATGCTCACCCAAAAGGATCACCTTGCCGGGGGCTGTGGCTGTCACTGCTTCACGCATACACTGCTCCTGCCTCAATTTTATCACAGCTCTGCTAATCTACAACCTCAGAGGCGACCTTTGTTTGCGATCCGCGAAGAGCCGCCGGACCACAGTATGGCGGGAGCGATGGAGCCGCGCAGAGCCGCTGGCGCGATTTTCCGTTCCGTGGTATGCTCTGCCGCTGTGAACAGCAAATTGCGGACCTTGCTACTCGTCGCGGCGCTGCTGGCCGGCTGTGGACGTCCCAATTCATCGCCGCTGCCAACCCTTACAACATCACCCGACCCCCCAACCGAATCAAAACCCGCCGGGGTCGCAGCGCCACAGGTCTTAGGCCAGGCCGACGACCAGACTCCACAGCCGCCGGCGGTTGCCGCCGCGCCCGCGCCAACGGCGACGGCGACCGCCCCGCCCCCGCCGGGCGAGACGCCTGCACCGCCGCCCCCAGCGGCCTTTGTCCAACATCTCATCCAGCCCGGCGACACGCTGCTGGGCCTGGCGAATCAATACGGCGTCTCGATGGCCGCCATCCAACTGGCCAACGGGATGGGCAAGTCGATTGATCTGATCGCGGGCCAAACGCTGTCTATCCCGGGTAGCACGCAGTGGCCGGACGAGGGTTATTTTTGGGTCGTGCACGTGGTGCAGGCCGGGGAAACGCTGATGGGCATCGCCGGGGCTTACGACCTGCGCGTGGACGATATTCTGCGGGTCAACGCCGTCGCCGACCCGGCCCTGATCCACATTGACCAACAACTGGTGATGCCCCTCACCCGACTGGTTACACTCGGCTCGCCGCGCCCCACCGCCCCGGCGGCCGCTCCTCTGGCGCCCAGCGGGGAGGCCCTGGCCGCAGCCGCTGCGCCGGAGCCAGCAGCGCCGCCGGTCGCCCCCCCGCTGCCCGCACCCGGTGTGCCCGCCGGCTCGTCGGATTGGCCCGGCTATATCCTGGCCCGCATCAACCAGGTCCGCGCCGAACACGGCCTGAACCCGTTGACGCTGGCTCCCGAGCTGACTTTGGCCGCGCAGGCGCACGCCGAGGATTGCGCCCGGCGCGGCTGGGGCAGTCACGTCGGCTCGGACGGGGCCGTGCTCCAAACCCGGCTCGAACGGGCCGGTTACCTGGGCAAAAATTGGGGTGAAAACTGGGTGCAGGCCCTCAACGCCGAGCGGGCCTTTGAGTGGTGGTACGGCGAAATAGCGCCCAACGACCCGCACCGGCGCAATATCCTCTCCCCGCACTATAGCGAAATCGGCATCGGCATCGCCGAGACCGGCTGGGGCTACATTTTCGTGACGGACTTGGGAAGACGCTGAGCGCCCGCGATTCGAATGCCACGCTCGACGGCGATGCAGCCCCGGCGCAAGTGTGAGCCGCGCCCTGCCGCCGTTTTTAGAGTCAAGCTGGAAAAAAGACAAGTACAGCTTGTGTGGTAGGCGGCGCGCAAACCCGACCAAGCCGGGGACAAAAGGCTAACCACAGATTACACAGATTTCACCGATTCTTCTTTTCAATCCGTGTAATCTGTGAAATCTAGGGTGTTGCGTTAGCTGCAACGCCTCCCGGTTAGGATGATGGCACATCATTCTCAAGGTTGGGTGAGTTGATCCAGATTTGGAATAAAACTTTCCACGTAGCCGCTATCCTGAAAGTAAATCATTTCTTTCAGGAGGCCTACAGTGGCGCGCTTGTTCAAGGGAGAAAAGGCTCAAAAGGAAACCCGCATTCAACGCTTGTTACACCGACATGATTTTGGCCTGCGCGAGTCCGAGATCGCCGAGGAATTGGGCTGGGAGCGGCGCAGGGTGAACAATTATCTGCGTGACCTGATGCGGCGCGGCAGAATATACAAAGAGGGACCCTACTGGTTCGTGGAAGATTAGATGGCAAAAAAATCGCCGTAATTTTCCAACTGGCGAGTACAATAGAGACAGGGACCCCACCGACCAACGAGTTCATTCGCCGGGAGAGATGATATGCCTAAAACAGATCAGGATACGAAACAGAAGCGGATCGATCTGGTCTACCGTTTGCTGGAGCAGCACGACGGGTTGACCGAGCAGGAAATTGCAGCCAGGCTAGGTTTTGAGCGACGGGCGGTCAACAACTATTTGCATGAGTTGGAGATTCAAGGCCGAGTTTACAAGGACGGGCGGGACTGGCTGGCCTTGCATACACGGGGCAACCGCTTGCGCCGCCTGGACCTGACCCCCGAGGAAGCCATGACGCTGTACCTGGCGACGCGCTTGCTGGTCAAACAACACGACAAGCGCAATGAATCGGCCGAGCTGGCTTTGGGCAAGCTGGCCGAGGCGCTGACCGGCGACCTGGACATCGGCCACGAGATTTTTCAGGCCGCGCAAGAGCTGGCCCAGCGTCCCGGCGACGTGAGTTATAGCCGCGTCTTTCGCACGATTATGCAGAGTTATATCCTCAGGCGCAAGGCGGCCATCACCTATCGCCCACTCCATGGCAAGCCGTTCGAGACCGAGTTCTCGCCCTATTTGCTGGAGCCGTCGGCCATCGGATACGCCACGTATGTCATCGGGCACAGCAGTGTGGTGAATACCTTACGCACCTACAAGCTGCAGCGCATCCAGCAGGCGGCGCTGACCCGCGAGGAATATAGCGTGCCGGCGGATTTTCCCGGTCTGGATTACCTGCGCAGCGCCTGGTCCATCATCGCGGGCGAAGACTTGATTCGGGTCAAGCTGCGCTTTAGCGCCGGGGTAACAGAGCGTGTGCGCGAGACCCAGTGGCATCCTTCGCAAGAGATAGATGACGATCCCGATCATCCCAACGGCTGCATCTGGACGGCCAAGATTGCCGATCT
Source organism: Anaerolineae bacterium (assembly GCA_034435435.1). Classification (GTDB taxonomy): domain Bacteria; phylum Chloroflexota; class Anaerolineae; order S140-20; family S140-20; genus DAOTXN01. Next base: position 17,653 of record DAOTXN010000012.1, read on the forward strand.
GACGGATTTTATCCCGTGGGTGCGCGGATGGGGGGCAGACGTGGAGGTGCTGGGGCCGGAGGGCTTGAAGGAGGCGCTGGTGCGAGAGGTGAAGAAGATGGCGAGGGTGTATGGGGTGAGCAATGAACCGCCCCTACCACGATACCAATTGCTGTGGGCCAAGCTGAGCCGAGATAAAACCCGCTCGCATCCACTCATTTGCCACTTGCTGGACGTGGCGGAAATGACCCAGACGCTCTGGCGCGACGCGCTGACTGCCGGACAACGCGCGCGATGGGCCGTTGCGCTGGAATTGGACGACGAAGCCGCCGGTCGGCTGCTGGCTTTCTGGGCCGGCCTGCACGACCTGGGCAAGGCCAGCCCGGCGTTTCAGCGTCAGTGGCGGGAGGCAGAAGCGTCGTTGAGCGCGGGAGGGTTGCCCTTTCCCAAACGGTTCGTAGACGAATTCTGCCCTCACGGACGGATCACGACCGCCACGCTGCGGGATGTGTTGGCCGCTGAGACCGGCCTGCCTCCCCGCCCTGCTGCCCGCATCGCCCGCGCTGTGGGCGGCCACCACGGCGCGTGGCCCACACCCGCTGACGAGCAGGCCGTCAAGAGCGACGAGCGCGGCGGCGATGAATGGGACGCCGTGCGGCGCGAGTTGCTCGCCGTGTTGCGAGACGTGTTACAGCCACCCCCGTTCACCTCCTGGCCGCTATCCAATCCCGCCGATGACAATGCCTTCCTGACCTGGTTCTCCGGCCTGGTCAGCGTAGCCGACTGGCTTGGCTCGATGGAGGAGCATTTCCCCTACGTCGAAGCGCCGCTGGAACCGGCGCAGTATGCCCGACGCGCCGCCGCGCAGGCGCAAGACGCCTTGCCATCTCTCCACTGGACCGATTGGCAACCGCCTGCCGCACCGTTGCCTTTCACAGAACTATTTCCCTTCCGGCCCAGCGATATGCAGGAAGAGATCATTGATCTGGCTGCCCAACTCGACCAGCCTGCCCTGGTGCTGATCGAAGCCCCCACCGGCTCCGGCAAGACCGAGGCCGCGCTCTACCTGGCCGATGCGTGGGCGCGCGCCTTGCAGCAGCGCGGCATGTACGTGGCCATGCCGACCATGGCCACCAGCAACCAGATGTGGGAGCGCGTGGGCAGATTCCTGCGCCGCCGCTACCCCCAATCCGACCTGTCGCCGCTGCTCGTTCACAGCCAGGCGCGCTGGGTCGAGCCGCCGCCGGAGGCGACGCTTCAGGACGAGACGGAGGAATCCATCGCCGCAACGCTGGCCTGGTTCCTGCCACGCAAACGCAGCCTGCTGGCCCCTTGCGCCGTCGGGACGGTGGATCAGGCGTTGATGAGCGTGTTGCAGGCGCGCCACTTTTTCGTGCGGCTCTTCGGCCTGAGCGAAAAGACCGTCATCTTTGACGAAATCCACGCCTACGATACCTACATGTCCACACTCTTCCAGCGCCTGCTCGGCTGGCTGCACGCGATGGGCGCCTCGGTGGTGCTGCTCTCGGCGACGCTGCCCGCGCAGACGCGCCGCGATTTGCTGGAAGCGTATGCCGGCCGCCCGCTCGATCTGCCGCAGGTCGAGTACCCGGCCATCACCTGGGCCACCAGCGGGGACGCCGGCGTTGTGCCGTTGCCCAGGCCGGAGGATCGGCGCGTGGCGCTGAGGTGGCTGAGCCGTGAGCCGGAGGCCGTGGTGGACGTTCTGCGCACGACATTACAGGAAGGCGGCTGCGCGGCCGTGATCTGCAACACCATCGCCCGCGCCCAGGAAATCTATTGCGCGCTCAAGGAAGCGCACCTGGTCCCCGACGATGCGCTGACGCTCTTCCACGCGCGCTACCCACTTGCCTGGCGCAACGAGATCGAAAAGGGCGTCTTGGCGCGCTTTGGCAAGAACGGTGCGCGCCCGGAGCGGGCCATCGTCGTGGCGACGCAGGTGATTGAGCAGAGCCTGGACCTGGACTTTGACGTGATGGTGAGCGACCTGGCGCCGGTGGACCTGATCGTGCAGCGCGCCGGGCGGCTGCACCGACATCCCGGCAGGACGCGCCCGGACCCGGTTGCCGCGCCGCGCCTGTACGTGGCGGTGGACGCTGAGGGGGATGCCATGCCCGATTTCGGCCGGGATGTTTACGTCTACACGCCGTACCTGCTGCTACGCTCTTACCTGGTGCTGCGTGGGCGCGACGCCTTGACGCTGCCCGGCGAGGTAGCCACGCTGATCGAGGCCGGGTATGGAGATGAGCCTCTACCTGACACACCGCCCGCGCTCGCGGCTGCGCTGGATGCGGCGCGGCAAAAGATGCAACAGACGGAGGACAAAGAGGAATACGAGGCGCGCAGACGGCTGGTAGGCAAGCCATCCTTCGATGAGTTGTTGACCGAGACGCGCGCCGGCCTGGAGGAAGACGCCCCCGACGCTCACGCCGCGTTCCAGGCGCTTACCCGCCTGGGGCCGCCCACCATCTCCCTCGTGTGCCTGCACAAGACCCCCGCCGGACTGAACACCGAGCCGGATGGCAGCGGCGCATCTGTTGACCTGGATCGCAAGCCCGATGCGGAGACGACGAAAGCCCTGGCGCGCGCGACGGTCGGCGTGAGCCACCGCGAGTTGGTGAAATTTCTGCTGGCGCAGGAGCCGCCCGCCGCCTGGCGCACACATTCCCTATTGCGCGACCATCGGGTGGCAATTTTCCTGGACGGAGTGTATACTTGCGGCGACCACACACTGCACCTGAGCCGTGAACTGGGGTTGCAGGTTGATCCAGAGCGCCACGCCGATCAGACTCAGCGATAGGTGTCTTCGCGGCGGCGCTTGATAGCCACGATGGTGACGAGATGTTGGGAGTCGTTGATGTGATAGATCACCCGCCAGTTGCCAACCCGGATACGCCAGCCTTCCATGCCGCGCAATTTGCGGCATCCCGGCGGGCGCGGATCATCCTCGAGTTTCAGCAGTGCGGCGGCCACGCGGCTAAAATCCGGTTCGGGGACGCGATCCAATTCGCGCTGCGCGCGGCGGTCGAGGAGTTCAACCTTGTAGCGAGGCATCGGCGGGCGGGCGTTGACGGAGATAGTCGCGCAAGGAGAGGCGCTCGGCGTCGGCTTGCGGAGCAACCGCCAGGGTCAGGCGAGCCTGCAACTCCTTGTCCTGACTGTCTTCCTCGTCGTCGAGCAGGTCGAGATAATGCTCGTATTCTTCGAGCGTCAACAACACCGCAACGGGGCGGCTCAGGGAGTCAACCACGTAGCGCCCGCCCTGTTCGCGTAACGTTTTGGAGACTGTATCAGGTGTTCTATCAGTCATAGCACACTCAGTATACCATAACCCGAGTGTCATAGCAATTGACGAAAGGAGTCACGATGACGCTATCTTTCAATCTGACCGACGCCCCATGGATTCCCTGTATGGATGCCGCCGGACGCGCGGTGGAACTGGGCCTGCGCGAGACGCTGACGCGGGCGCACGAGCTGCGCGAGATCGGCAGCGAATCGCCGCTGGCAACGGCGGCGCTCTATCGGCTGTTGCTGGCCGTGCTACACCGCGTCCACAACGGGCCGCAAAGTTACGCTGCCTGGGCCGAGTTATGGGAGGCCGGCCGCTTCGACGCGGCCACGATAGACGCTTACCTGACGCAATGGTGCGAGCGCTTCGACCTTTTCCACCCAGAGCGGCCCTTCTATCAAAAGGCCGACGACAGCCTGAAACCCAAGTCGCTCGCCGCACTGGTGTACGACGTGGCCTCCGGCAACAACGCCACGCTCTTCGACCACCACACCGAGGCCGGCGGCCTGGCGATGACCCCCGCGCAGGCGGCGCGGGCGCTGCTGGCGGCGCAGACGTTCGGGCTGGCGGGCTTGTGTCTGCCCGGCCGCCCGTTCACCGACGCCCCGTGTGCGCGCGGGATCGTCTTTCTGGCGCAGGGCGACACCGTCTTTGAGACGTTGCTGCTCAACCTGTTGCGCTTCGACGACGAGCGCCCGCTGCCGCGCCGCTCCCAAGATCGCCCGGCCTGGGAGATGGACGATCCCTTCACGCCCAACCGTCAAATCCCTTACGGCTACCTGGATTACCTGACCTGGCAGAACCGCTGCGTGCTCTACCTGCGGGAAGAGACGCCATCGGGTCCGCTGGTGCGCGAGATGACGCTAGGGCCGGGGTTGCGCCTGGACGCCAGTGTGGAAGACCCGATGAAGCACTACCGCAAAGACAAGGATCGCGGCTTGCTGCCGCTGCGCTTCAACGAGGACCGCGCCCTGTGGCGCGATAGCGCGGCGCTGTTCAGTCTCTCGCGGCCGGAATACCGCCCGCCGCTGGCCTTCAACTGGCTGGCCGGCCTGGTGGGAGAGGGGATTCTCAGAAAAGAGCAGACGCGCCGCATGCTGGCGCTGGGCATGGCCAACGACCAGGCCAAGGTCGAGTTCTTCCGCGCCGAGCGCTGGCCGCTGCCGCTGGCCTACCTGCAGGATGAGCGGTTGGTGGAGGCCCTGCGAACGGCGCTGGACATGGCCGAGGCCGTCTCCAACCAACTATGGGGCGCGGCGCGCACGTTGGCGACGCTCTTCGTCTGTCCAGAGGCCGACCAGGAAGGGGCGCATCAGCCGGCGCGCGAAGACCTGGACAAAGTGATGGGCCAGTGGGACGTCAAGCGCCGCTACTGGGCGCAGTTGGAGCCACCCTTCCGCCTGATGCTGGAAACCCTGCCCGCCGACCGCGACGGCGCGCTGACCGACTGGCAAAGGACATTGCGCCGCGCCGCCTGGAGCGCTTTCGATGGTATCGCCGAAAACCTGGCCGCCAACCCACGCACGCTCAAGGCCGCCGTCCGCGCCCGCGATCAACTCGCGGTGGGGTTGGGGAAAGCCTTGCCGGAACCCAAAGACCTTTGAGGTTTTCCAAACCTCAAAGGTCTCCACAAATCGCAGAGGAGGTTTAAATGACAGAAAAACACCCGTTCATCACCTATCTGGAGGACCTGCGCGACCGTGACGACCGCGGCGCGCTGGCCGCCCTGCGACGCGGCCTGGGCCAGGAGCCCGGTCGCGCCGTAGAGATGTACCGTTACGTTGTCCCCTGGATCCGGGATCAGGCATCGCGGCAAGAGGAACGAGCCTTCTACCTGATCGCCGCCCTGTTCGCCTACCATCCCGACCCCGGCGGATGGGGCAACCTGGGCGACGCCTTCCGCCGCACACTCGATCCCCAAGGCGACAACACGGCCATCGAGCGGCGCTTCACCGCGCTGCTGGCGGCCCACCCCGACGATTTGCCGTTCTATCTGCGGCAGGCGGTGGGCTTTCTCAAATCCAAAGAGGTAGCGCTGGACTGGCACCAGTTGTTGGTTGACCGGCTTGCCTGGGATCATCCAGAAGGCTATGTGCAGAAACAATGGGCGCGTTCCTTCTGGGGCCGTACCCCCCAAAGGACAACCGAGGCGCAGGCGGCCGCATCAGAACCAAACTGAACACGCATCACGTATCACGCATCACGTATCACGTTTTACGAATCACTTTCACAGGAGGCCAAAAATGTTTATCGAATTGCATCTGATCCAAAACTTTGCGCCGGCGAATCTGAACCGCGATGACACCGGCAACCCCAAGGACTGCGAGTTCGGCGGCGTGCGCCGCGCCCGCATCTCCTCACAGTGCATCAAGCGCGCCATCCGTCACGAGCCGGTCTTTGAGCGGATCACCGGTCAGCCGAACGGTAAGCGCACCAAGCGGTTCATTGACAAACGCTTGACGCCTATGCTGGTTGATGCGGGAAAGCCGGAGGCCGAAGCACGCAAGGTCGCGACGGAATTTTTCACTGCCTTTGCCAGCAAGTTGGAAAAAGACGCCGCCAAGACGGCGGTGCTCTTGTACTTCAGCCCGGCGGAATTGCAGGGCATGGTAGACGCGCTGGCCGCAGCCTGGGCCGACGTGAGCGCCAGTGACGACAAGAAGCGCGCCGAGGCGATAGGACAGTTGGTCAAGGGGCTGGTCAAGCAGTACAAAGACCGCACCAGCGCGCCCGACATCGCCCTCTTTGGCCGCATGCTGGCCGAAAAGCCGGAGCTGAACATTGACGCGGCCTGTCAGGTAGCGCACGCCATCTCCACTCACCGCGTCACGATGGAGATGGATTTCTACACCGCCGTGGACGACCTGCAGCCGGAGGACACCGCCGGCGCGAGCATGATGGGCTTTGTCGCCTACGACAGCGCCTGCTTCTACCGCTACGCGCGGCTGGACTGGGAGCAGTTGATCAAGAATCTGGACGGCGATGTGGGCCTGGCCCGCCGCACGGTGGAGGGCTTCCTGCGCGCTTCTGTCGCCGCGATCCCCACCGGCAAGCAGAATTCCTTCGCCGCGCAGAACCCGCCCAGTTTCCTGCTCGCCGTGGTCAAGCCGCAAGGGATGGCCTGGTCGCTGACCAACGCCTTCGAGCGCCCTGTGCGCCCCGGAAACGAGGGGTTGACCGCGCCCTCGGTCGCCGCACTGGATGCCTACTGGGGCCGCCTGGTCGCCGTCTATGGGCTGGAGCCAAACGCCAAAATCGCGGCGTTGGCGTTGGACGGCGATCTGCCGCTGCAGAACCTCAAGGACTATTGCGCGCCAACGTTGGAAGCATGGGTCAAGGCGACGGTGGAGGCTTTGCCGGCCGGGGAGGCGTAAAATGCACACGCTCTTACTGCGTTTATCCGGCCCCCTGCAAGCCTGGGGCGTTCAGAGCCGCTTCAGCATCCGCGACACCGGGCTGGAGCCCTCGAAAAGCGGCGTCGTGGGGTTGCTCTGCGCGGCTCTGGGTCGGCCGCGCGCCGCGCCGGTGGATGATCTGACGGCGTTGCAGATGGGCGCCCGCGTGGACCAGGAGGGCCGTCTCACCTACGACTTTCACACGGCGCAAGACGTGCTCAAAGCCGGCGGGGGAATCAAGGACACCGAGCCATCGCGTCGCTACTACCTGGCCGACGCCCGCTTCCTGGTGGGCCTGAGCGGAGAGGATCGGGCGCTGCTCCAATCGCTGCACGCCGCCCTGCGCAACCCTGTCTGGCCGCTCTACCTGGGCCGCAAGGCTTTCGTGCCTGGCGAGCCGGTCTGGCTGACGGATGGCTTCAAAGAAGGCGTGGCGCTGCGGGATGCGCTCACAACCTATCCCTGGCTGGGCCACGACCCCAAGCGCCGGCCCGACCGTTTGCGCCTGGTATTGGAAGACGACGCGGGCAGCGAGGTGCGCCCCGACCAGCCCATCTCCTTCGCCGGGCGGCGCTTTGCGCCCCGCCGCGTCATGACGACGTTTGTAGACGTTCAAGACCTGGCAGGTTTTGAAAACCTGCCAGGTCTGGACCGAGGAGGTGAGCCATGTACCTCTCTCGCCTGATCCTCAACCCGCGCATCCGCCGCGTGCAGCGTGAGCTGGCCAATCCCTACCAGATGCACCGCACGCTAATGCGCTCCTTCCCCGACGATCTGCAGGCAGGCGACGAGCGCGTCCTCTTCCGTGTCGAAGTAGACGAGCGCAGCGGCGTCCCAGCCGTCTTGCTACAATCCACCCTTGCACCCGACTGGGACTGGCTAAAGGACGACGGCGCGCGCGGCTATCTGTTGCGTCCGCCAGAGACCAAGCCCTTCGAACTAAAGCTCAACGCGGGGCAGGCGCTTGCCTTTCGGTTGCGGGCCAACCCCACCGTCAAGCGCAAGTTCCCCAACGGCGACCACAAGCGCGTCGGCCTCTATCGAGAAGAAGAGCAAATCAAATGGTTGCAGCGCAAGGGGCAAGCGGGTGGGTTCCGTCTCCTGTCCGCCCGCGTCGGCAACCAAAGTCAGGTGAGGAGCAGCATCCACCGCGACGGCGAGGGCAAGACTCACAAACTCACCCTGCTCGCCGTCCAATTCGACGGCTTGCTCCAGGTCACCGACCCCGACGGATTGCTTGCCGCCGTGCGCCAGGGCGTCGGCTCTGGCAAGGGACTTGGCTTCGGGCTGTTGTCACTCGCTCGACCAGCAGCCTGATCTTGGTAGATTTACTGATTCATGCAGACCCGGGTTTGCACCTTAACAACTCAATATAGAGGTGCAATATGCGCGATTTACACGAACTACCCAAGCTGCGCGACAGTTTGAGTTATCTTTTCGTCGAACACTGCTGTATCGAACAAAAGTACAGGGCGATTGAACTCTTGGACAAAGCAGGACGCACGATGGTGCCGGCGGCTGCCTTGGGCGTCCTGCTGATCGGCCCCGGCGTGAGCATCACCCACGCCGCCATGCGCGCGCTGGCCGACAACGGCTGCCTGTTGGTGTGGTGCGGCGAAGACGGCATGCGCTGCTATGCCCAGGGCGGCGGCGAAACCCGCAAAGCCTATCACTTGCTGCGTCAGGCCGAATTGGCCAGCAACCCAGAGCAGCGCATAAAGGTCGTGCTGCGGATGTATCAATACCGCTTTGGCGACCAACTGATGAAGGGCTTGAGCCTGGAACAGGTGCGTGGACTCGAAGGCCAGCGCGTGCGCCAGGCTTACGCCGAGGCCAGTCAAAAGTATGGGATCAAGTGGAATGGGCGGCATTACGACCGCAAGAACTGGAACGCCGGCGATCCGGCGAACCGGGCGCTATCGGCGGCCAATGCGCTGCTCAACGGCCTGTGCCACACCGCTATCGTCTCGGGCGGCTACTCGCCCGCGCTCGGCTTTATCCATACCGGCTTGCAGACTTCTTTCGTCTACGACGTGGCGGACCTGTACAAAGTAGAGGTGAGCATCCCGGTTGCCTTTCGCTGCGCAGCCGAATCTACCGACAAGCTGGAGCCGCGCGTGCGCCAGGCGTGCCGCGAAGCGTTCAAGAAACATCGGCTGCTGGAGCGCATCCTGCCGGACATTGACTGGTTGCTAGACATTCCGGCAGACGTGCTGGCGGCAGGAGCAGAAGCCGACAGCGATCCAGGCCGCCCGGAGCCGCTGTGGTCGCCGCTGAACAGCGAGAGCGGCCCGGCAGCCCACGCAGAGGTTATGGATAGCGAGGCTCACCTTCTGCGCCGCCAACGCGCCGCCGAGGGTTTGCGAAATGGCTGGACGGTCCGCCTGTGCGCGCCCGGCGTATGGAACGTGGTCACCCGTCCCGACAGCCCCGGCTACACCATCCGGCAGAAAGGGACCTGCCCTGTCCCACAGGATGCTGACGCAAAGCTTGCCGAAGGGGTCTGGCAGTGTGATTGTCCCGATTTTGCCAAAAATGGATTGGGCTTGTGTAAGCACACGGCTGCGGTCGAGCTGGCCCAGGCGACGCGAGAATCCGAGTGAGGCGCGTTATGGTTGTAATGATACTAGAAAAGGTGCCCGCCGGGGTGCGGGGCGAGCTGACCCGTTGGCTGATCGAGCCGCATCCAGGCGTTTTCATCGGCCACGTGAATGCGATGGTGCGCGACAAGCTGTGGGAAAAATGCTGCGAGGCCAAACGGACCGGCGGCGTGTTCCAGGCCTGGTCCACCAACACCGAGCAAAAGCTCCAGATGCGCGTGGCCGGCGCGACGCGGCGGAGCGTGATAGACCTGGAGGGGTTGCAGCTCGTGTGCGTGTCGTTAGAGAAAAGTTAAGCGACTGGTCATTTGGATTTTCCGGCTTGCCGGATATTAACGACAAAACAGAACAGAATCGCAGTGGAAATTTTTGGGGCATTCCCCACCCGCGTGGGGGTGAACCGGACTATCTAAGAGGGCTGGCGGTTACAGACGAAGCATTCCCCACCCGCGTGGGGGTGAACCGATTGCGGGGTCTAACGATGAAAGAGAGGCCCGGCATTCCCCACCCGCGTGGGGGTGAACCGTAGGAGGTAGCAGGTGGACGAAAAAGGGCTAGGCATTCCCCACCCGCGTGGGGGTGAACCGGAGCAAAAGGTGAGTAGCATTTACAATCGCGCAGCATTCCCCACCCGCGTGGGGGTGAACCGAGGCCGAGTGCCGTATTGCACCTGTTAGTTGCGCATTCCCCACCCGCGTGGGGGTGAACCGGTCGGTCAATACTCCCCCCGCCGCCGTTGAACGCATTCCCCACCCGCGTGGGGGTGAACCGGGGTGCAGGGGTTGATGATCAATCAGGCGATGGCATTCCCCACCCGCGTGGGGGTGAACCGTAAATTGCCTGTGGTTGAACTGGTTGGTTGACGCATTCCCCACCCGCGTGGGGGTGAACCGGTGGACGTGTTGGTGGAGGATGTCAGCGAGCGCATTCCCCACCCGCGTGGGGGTGAACCTGCGCCGGAGGAGGCGGGGGAGGTCACGGCGAAGCATTCCCCACCCGCGTGGGGGTGAACCGGAGTATGGGCACGTTGATGGAATTGCGGGAAAGCATTCCCCACCCGCGTGGGGGTGAACCTTTCTCCCGACAATGTCCCAGCCACGTCCGTGCGCATTCCCCACCCGCGTGGGGGTGAACCGACGACGGAGCGGTATCTGGGGGTGGAGCAGGAGCATTCCCCACCCGCGTGGGGGTGAACCGCACCTGTTGGGGCTGTTGGGCGACCCGTCAGCGCATTCCCCACCCGCGTGGGGGTGAACCTCGTCCGCACGTTTTTCTTTCCTAGCCACTCCAGCATTCCCCACCCGCGTGGGGGTGAACCTGATGACATCAACGACAACATATCTTCAACAAGGCATTCCCCACCCGCGTGGGGGTGAACCGTGCTGAGCGACGGAAGCGGAGTACCCGCCTGTGCATTCCCCACCCGCGTGGGGGTGAACCGTAATAAACGGAGCCAGTATCACCAGCAAGTCGGCATTCCCCACCCGCGTGGGGGTGAACCTAGGCAACGGGTAAAATTTACCAGAACGTCGCAGCATTCCCCACCCGCGTGGGGGTGAACCGGACGCCTTTCCCGACGAGATGATCCAACGCGAGCATTCCCCACCCGCGTGGGGGTGAACCTTTGTGTGCGCTTGCGGGCGCAAGTACCAAGTAGCATTCCCCACCCGCGTGGGGGTGAACCTATGGCGGTCTGGGCATAGTCGCTGGACCGCTTGCATTCCCCACCCGCGTGGGGGTGAACCTGCCGGGTCAGCGCCTCAATGTGCTGGCCGCCGGCATTCCCCACCCGCGTGGGGGTGAACCGATGCGGCGCTGGCGCGGTATGAGACTGGCGGCGCATTCCCCACCCGCGTGGGGGTGAACCGATAGGCGGTTGAGTTGGAAGGCCAGAGGACTAGCATTCCCCACCCGCGTGGGGGTGAACCGGTATGGGACGGTTATAACATTATGAGCTTTGCGCATTCCCCACCCGCGTGGGGGTGAACCGGCAAGGGCTGGTTCAAGTCGGTCTGCTACGTTGCATTCCCCACCCGCGTGGGGGTGAACCGATCGCCTGGCCGGTCAGCGTCGGCCAAAAACGGCATTCCCCACCCGCGTGGGGGTGAACCTGTGAATACGGGTGGGCCATCGTCGCCGCTAGAGCATTCCCCACCCGCGTGGGGGTGAACCGATAAAAACAAACCCGTAGGGGGCGCGAATGAGGCATTCCCCACCCGCGTGGGGGTGAACCAATATCGGGCGCTTGCAGGGCGTGCCGTTCATCGCATTCCCCACCCGCGTGGGGGTGAACCGGACAGTGACCGGACAATGACCGGACAGGCGGACAGCATTCCCCACCCGCGTGGGGGTGAACCGAAGTGGGGAGTTGAGCCGGGCGATCTGTGGGAGCATTCCCCACCCGCGTGGGGGTGAACCTTGTGGGGGGCGGCCCGCCAGCACTTTGACAACGCATTCCCCACCCGCGTGGGGGTGAACCGCGTCCCTCGAAATGTTCAAGAATGCCTCGAGTGCATTCCCCACCCGCGTGGGGGTGAACCGCAATCGCCCCGCGTGCAACCCGGCGTGCATCTGCATTCCCCACCCGCGTGGGGGTGAACCGTCAAGGGCGTGACGGCTGGCGGGCGGCGGGCGGCATTCCCCACCCGCGTGGGGGTGAACCTATCAGCCAAAAGCCCATAATTCGCCCGTCCATGCATTCCCCACCCGCGTGGGGGTGAACCAGCGGGGTACGCCAATTCGAGACGCTGCTGAAAGCATTCCCCACCCGCGTGGGGGTGAACCTCAGTATGCCAGGGTGGGGCGAAAACAAGGGTAAGCATTCCCCACCCGCGTGGGGGTGAACCTTGTACTCCGTATGGGGGGAAGTATTTCCCATAGCATTCCCCACCCGCGTGGGGGTGAACCGTCAAGGGCGTCAAGGCGGCTCTCTATCGCGTCCGCATTCCCCACCCGCGTGGGGGTGAACCGGTGCATACCAAGAAACGCCGGTTGCCGGTCCGGCATTCCCCACCCGCGTGGGGGTGAACCGCAGCGGGCCGTCAAAGGCGCGGGCACGCCGGTGCATTCCCCACCCGCGTGGGGGTGAACCGAGTACGCCCGGCTCATCAAGCGCCCCGTCACCGCATTCCCCACCCGCGTGGGGGTGAACCGATGTAAACTCTACGCCGCCCCCGTTGAACAGCGCATTCCCCACCCGCGTGGGGGTGAACCGTCCAGGGCAGTCCAGTCGAAGTCCAGGTCCAGGCATTCCCCACCCGCGTGGGGGTGAACCGCTCTCGGTGCTCGGCTCACCCTGCCACCTCGAGCATTCCCCACCCGCGTGGGGGTGAACCGTCTGCGCTGGCCGGGCTGTGCGCCGAATACGCGCATTCCCCACCCGCGTGGGGGTGAACCAGTATTCCTCATTCTGCGCGTCGCGCCGGCTCTGCATTCCCCACCCGCGTGGGGGTGAACCGTCGGGAAAGTCTGCGCTGGCCGGGCTGTGCGCGCATTCCCCACCCGCGTGGGGGTGAACCGCTGAAACCGCAACGGGCGCTATTTGAGCAGGCGCATTCCCCACCCGCGTGGGGGTGAACCGCCAGACTCGGTCCGCGATTTTTCGCCCCCGTAGCATTCCCCACCCGCGTGGGGGTGAACCGGGGTCGGCCCGGTCCAGTCGAAGTCGGTCCAGGCATTCCCCACCCGCGTGGGGGTGAACCGGATGCGGCCAAGAGCGCCGGGCTGGACTGGCGCATTCCCCACCCGCGTGGGGGTGAACCGATCGAAAATGAACCATCCCCCAAGCGTTACGCGCATTCCCCACCCGCGTGGGGGTGAACCTATCCAGACGGGAGATAGCCTTGAAGGTCTTTCGCATTCCCCACCCGCGTGGGGGTGAACCTCTGTGCCCACACGTCGCTAACAGGCGGCTCTTGCATTCCCCACCCGCGTGGGGGTGAACCGGGACTTTTGAACGAAACAGCCACATCCAGAGCGCATTCCCCACCCGCGTGGGGGTGAACCGGCGTTTTTTCAGTTCGTTTATCGCGTCCATTTGCATTCCCCACCCGCGTGGGGGTGAACCTACCGCCCGCACGTCGCCGGGCTGGGGCAGCAAGCATTCCCCACCCGCGTGGGGGTGAACCGTAAGCCTATCATAGAGAAGGAGGCTCAAAATAGCATTCCCCACCCGCGTGGGGGTGAACCGACCAAGGCGCGGGTGGCGCAGATCGTCAAGGCGCATTCCCCACCCGCGTGGGGGTGAACCGTCGAGGCGCAGGCCATACTCGACAGCGGCATCGCATTCCCCACCCGCGTGGGGGTGAACCGTCAACCACTCGGCCTCTGGCACATACGCCAAAGCATTCCCCACCCGCGTGGGGGTGAACCTCCTCATTAACGACGACATTCTGACTACGAATGGCATTCCCCACCCGCGTGGGGGTGAACCGGGCGTGGCTCGCTGGGGAAAATGCGAGAAACGGCATTCCCCACCCGCGTGGGGGTGAACCGGCCACGAAAAATCGAAGCGCCAACGGCGGGTAGGCATTCCCCACCCGCGTGGGGGTGAACCTCAAGCGTTTGATCTCATACCATGATGCAGATAGCATTCCCCACCCGCGTGGGGGTGAACCGCGGGCGGGGGTGAGTTGCCACGCGCTGCGGCAGCATTCCCCACCCGCGTGGGGGTGAACCTTTGCTGAACTTGCTGATGACTATGGCTTTATGGCATTCCCCACCCGCGTGGGGGTGAACCTCACGAAAAAGTTCTCCTCTACCTCCAGCACGTCGCATTCCCCACCCGCGTGGGGGTGAACCGCTGCCCGTGAACTAATGGGAGGTATTGACCTCGCATTCCCCACCCGCGTGGGGGTGAACCGATGCGCTCGCAGCGTTGCTCGCATTCCAGCAGGCATTCCCCACCCGCGTGGGGGTGAACCAGGAGCCGCCGAAGGGCGGGAACGGCACGAAGAGCATTCCCCACCCGCGTGGGGGTGAACCGTATCGCTGGGTGACGGCGACGCTGGAATGCCCGCATTCCCCACCCGCGTGGGGGTGAACCGTGCGGTTGCGCGGTCCTGAGTGGCGTTATATCGCATTCCCCACCCGCGTGGGGGTGAACCGACCCGCCGCGTCGGGCGGGTCTGGGCGGGCGTGCATTCCCCACCCGCGTGGGGGTGAACCTCATCGCGTTTGTTGCGGGTGACGGGGCGCTTGAGCATTCCCCACCCGCGTGGGGGTGAACCGTCATCGAGGGCAAACTCATCTGCGAGCAGATCGCATTCCCCACCCGCGTGGGGGTGAACCTGCGTCATCAACCGGAACAGAAATTAAAATTCTGCATTCCCCACCCGCGTGGGGGTGAACCGGGGGAAAATCAAACATTGTTGTACATTTTTCTGCATTCCCCACCCGCGTGGGGGTGAACCTCTCTGATGCCGGCTTTGGTGAGATTCAACGACAGCATTCCCCACCCGCGTGGGGGTGAACCGTGGCCTGGTCAAGGGGGTAGCAAAGGGATTCTGCATTCCCCACCCGCGTGGGGGTGAACCGGCAGCCGCGCACGGCCCAGGCCAGGATACCCGGCATTCCCCACCCGCGTGGGGGTGAACCGCTGAGGAGGGCGTGCCGGTGAGACACACGGAAGCATTCCCCACCCGCGTGGGGGTGAACCTACTGAAAAACCCGTCAAACCCGTCACAAAGGCGCATTCCCCACCCGCGTGGGGGTGAACCGTCTTGGCTGGCGCTGCAAATCGCCCAGGCCGTGCATTCCCCACCCGCGTGGGGGTGAACCTAATAGAAAGGAGCGAAAAATGACGAACGCGAAAGCATTCCCCACCCGCGTGGGGGTGAACCGGTAGCGTCAACGTTTAGCGGTTGCGGCGGCTCGCATTCCCCACCCGCGTGGGGGTGAACCTTCGGTGTCCCGTTTGTCGAATGTCCAATCGTGCATTCCCCACCCGCGTGGGGGTGAACCTCCAGCGCCTCGTCAGTCATACCCAGGTGGTACGCATTCCCCACCCGCGTGGGGGTGAACCTCCAGCACTCGTACCCGACCATCGGGCAGGTGGGCATTCCCCACCCGCGTGGGGGTGAACCTAAGCGCAGGCATGCCCGCATCCCCGGTAGGGAGCATTCCCCACCCGCGTGGGGGTGAACCGGACTATGGCGACAAGGGGGTGATCCTGGCCCAGCATTCCCCACCCGCGTGGGGGTGAACCGTATTCGATGACCGTCTCTGGCGTTGCAGGCAAGGCATTCCCCACCCGCGTGGGGGTGAACCGGACATCGAAAACGATCTGGCCGCCGCACACCGGCATTCCCCACCCGCGTGGGGGTGAACCTGGAATCCCGCGCAGGTCCGGCTCGTTGCCGTCGCATTCCCCACCCGCGTGGGGGTGAACCTGAGGCGACTGGCTGATTTGTCGTGCTGTGTCCGCATTCCCCACCCGCGTGGGGGTGAACCGGATTGACAATCGACACCATAGCCAAGTACCAGGCATTCCCCACCCGCGTGGGGGTGAACCGAAATCGGCAGCCCGCCCGCCGCGTCTGCCGCCGCATTCCCCACCCGCGTGGGGGTGAACCGATAGCAGATATGCCAATAGTCCTCTGGCCTTCGCATTCCCCACCCGCGTGGGGGTGAACCGGGCAGGCCAGCCGCCATCAGTAACTATTGTCCGCATTCCCCACCCGCGTGGGGGTGAACCTACCGCTCTCGACAACGACACCGTGACAGGCCCGCATTCCCCACCCGCGTGGGGGTGAACCTCATAGTGTAGCAGAATGTTTGTTCTATGTCAAGCATTCCCCACCCGCGTGGGGGTGAACCTGACGATGGTTTTCCGCTGTTCGGGGCGGTGCAGCATTCCCCACCCGCGTGGGGGTGAACCGCCTGCCGCTGCTTATGGGCGGCACAACAATGGGGCATTCCCCACCCGCGTGGGGGTGAACCGAAAGTGCAAAATCTGATTTTGAAGAAAGTCTAGCATTCCCCACCCGCGTGGGGGTGAACCGCCGAGCGCGAGCGCCAGGCCCAGGCCGAGGCCGCATTCCCCACCCGCGTGGGGGTGAACCTATCGCGTTGGTTATGTGTTTGAGGAAACACTAGCATTCCCCACCCGCGTGGGGGTGAACCGATATACCCGCCGCCTTCAGACCCAGGGACTCCGCATTCCCCACCCGCGTGGGGGTGAACCTCAAACTCGGCCTCGATCTGGCTCGCTCCGTTGGCATTCCCCACCCGCGTGGGGGTGAACCTGTGGCCGAGACGGGTTTTTCTTGGGACCGCGAGCATTCCCCACCCGCGTGGGGGTGAACCTTGAACAGATTTGGACGACCATCGTCACCGAGCGCATTCCCCACCCGCGTGGGGGTGAACCGCCCGGCCAGCGCTGGGCGATAGCTTCCGCGAGCATTCCCCACCCGCGTGGGGGTGAACCGCTGGGCAGCGAGCTGCACACGTTGGAGGCGCGGCATTCCCCACCCGCGTGGGGGTGAACCTGGGATAAGGTGAATGCGCCGCCAGATACCGTCGCATTCCCCACCCGCGTGGGGGTGAACCTGTCACGAGTGCGGCAGGAGCATGCGCACCGAGGCATTCCCCACCCGCGTGGGGGTGAACCGTGAGGATTTTGCTCATCTATCCGGGGCACAGCGCATTCCCCACCCGCGTGGGGGTGAACCGATAAACCAAACCCACCTATCACCGTCTGGGTCGCATTCCCCACCCGCGTGGGGGTGAACCGGAACGGCTGAAATCCGTCATCCGCACGTCCAGGCATTCCCCACCCGCGTGGGGGTGAACCGTTGGATCTACCTATATCGGATTAGTATTGACAGCATTCCCCACCCGCGTGGGGGTGAACCGATCGCCAAGACCGACCCCAAGTGCGTCCGGGAGCATTCCCCACCCGCGTGGGGGTGAACCTGCACCAGGTGCTATACCCCGATCACGAGCCGCGCATTCCCCACCCGCGTGGGGGTGAACCGCACATCCTGGCTGTGCTACTCACACTCAAACGGCATTCCCCACCCGCGTGGGGGTGAACCGTGCGCCGACTTGGACGAAATCACCCCCTGATCAGCATTCCCCACCCGCGTGGGGGTGAACCGCTTGCGGTCCACAACGCGATAGTGAGGCAGCCGCATTCCCCACCCGCGTGGGGGTGAACCTGTCAGCCCGGGCCCCGTAACGAAAGTTTTTGAGCATTCCCCACCCGCGTGGGGGTGAACCTGTCGCCTGCTTCCTCCGGGTACAGGACAATCGGCATTCCCCACCCGCGTGGGGGTGAACCGTGTTCGTGATCACCGTGTCCGCCCGCGCCGGCGCATTCCCCACCCGCGTGGGGGTGAACCGGTGTCACAGAGCAAGGGCCAAAAGGCGCACACGCATTCCCCACCCGCGTGGGGGTGAACCGGCGACAGAGGGGAATTTGCGGCTTTTTAATCGGCATTCCCCACCCGCGTGGGGGTGAACCGACGGTAGCCGACCTGGATGCGGCGATGGCTGAGCATTCCCCACCCGCGTGGGGGTGAACCGGAGTGAATAGTGATGAGTGAGTCGTTGGCGGAGGCATTCCCCACCCGCGTGGGGGTGAACCGACGGCGCTGGACCTGGCGGCGGCGGCGGACACAGCATTCCCCACCCGCGTGGGGGTGAACCTTACGGCGACGTGGAGATCCAGATCACCAGCGAGCATTCCCCACCCGCGTGGGGGTGAACCTGGGACGCGGGCCGGATTTACGGGATATTTTGAGCATTCCCCACCCGCGTGGGGGTGAACCGCTACAGCAGGATGGCTACGATGCGCTGGACAGCATTCCCCACCCGCGTGGGGGTGAACCTTGGCCCGCCCAATAGCCTCATAGTTTTCGAGCGCATTCCCCACCCGCGTGGGGGTGAACCTATCGCGGACGAAGCTGTCCAATCTATAATATGGCATTCCCCACCCGCGTGGGGGTGAACCTGGAGGCCCTGGCGAATGGCCTGGCGGCAGGCTGCATTCCCCACCCGCGTGGGGGTGAACCGTTTGTGCCCGCCCTGGCTGCGGTAACTCGCCCGCATTCCCCACCCGCGTGGGGGTGAACCGGGCGTTTTTGATATTTCGGGCGGCAGGGTTGTGCATTCCCCACCCGCGTGGGGGTGAACCGCGCAAAAAATCTTCGCCCTCTTCCCGGACAAAAGCATTCCCCACCCGCGTGGGGGTGAACCGCTCTCCGACAATGCTGTTTTTCGTGATTTTGGGCATTCCCCACCCGCGTGGGGGTGAACCTCAGACGGTGAACTAGTGGTAGAGCGGATGTAGCATTCCCCACCCGCGTGGGGGTGAACCTCCGAGCGCGAGGCTATCAACATGCCAATTCAGGCATTCCCCACCCGCGTGGGGGTGAACCGCACGTTGCGTTGTCGTTACTGGAATTGGGGTAGCATTCCCCACCCGCGTGGGGGTGAACCTGACAGGTCGTCCGTAACCGGAACCAATTGAGAGCATTCCCCACCCGCGTGGGGGTGAACCTCAAACTCTATACGGCTGGCAAAGCCGGTTTGCGCATTCCCCACCCGCGTGGGGGTGAACCTACATTCCCTAATGCTGCCCGGCTTGTAGAGGAGCATTCCCCACCCGCGTGGGGGTGAACCTAGGCAGGCTACGGTGAGGGGCGCCCTGATCGAGCATTCCCCACCCGCGTGGGGGTGAACCTTTCCTACCTTGCTCTCGATACGTCACGAGGATGCATTCCCCACCCGCGTGGGGGTGAACCTTTTTCGCGCCTCGTTCATCGCTTTTGCCGCTAGCATTCCCCACCCGCGTGGGGGTGAACCGCGGCCACCGCAGATGGCGTGGCGACCCTGGCTGCATTCCCCACCCGCGTGGGGGTGAACCGGCAGAGAACTATCTGCCTTCTCCAGCAGAACAGCATTCCCCACCCGCGTGGGGGTGAACCTAGACGCTGCAGTCATTATGTTGAGCAATTCGAGCATTCCCCACCCGCGTGGGGGTGAACCGCCAATTTTTGCGCAATGTTACCAGTGGTAACAGCATTCCCCACCCGCGTGGGGGTGAACCGTCAGATTCTTGGCTGGCAATAGCGCGTCCCTTGCATTCCCCACCCGCGTGGGGGTGAACCGTGTAGTTAGTGTAGCATGCTTTTCCGATTTGTGCATTCCCCACCCGCGTGGGGGTGAACCGTCGCGCACCTTGAGCAAGCGCCGGTCCGTCCCGCATTCCCCACCCGCGTGGGGGTGAACCGGCCCGTGAGGTTTGCCCACGGGCCCATTCATGGCATTCCCCACCCGCGTGGGGGTGAACCGAAACGGGTAAAGCGTTACTTGGCGCTATTAAGGCATTCCCCACCCGCGTGGGGGTGAACCTTGGAATAGCGTGCTATAGTACGCTTGCCGAGCGCATTCCCCACCCGCGTGGGGGTGAACCTGTTATCGCTCGGCAGTCCGGCCCCCAGTAGACGCATTCCCCACCCGCGTGGGGGTGAACCGGTGGCGGGCGGAGTCCTGTTCGCGGCCCTGGCGCATTCCCCACCCGCGTGGGGGTGAACCGCCATGTCCGACGACGCCACCACGCACGACTTAGCATTCCCCACCCGCGTGGGGGTGAACCGACGCCGATGGGCGCATAGAGGGAATCGCCAGTGCATTCCCCACCCGCGTGGGGGTGAACCTTTCCCCTCCGCGCCACGTCCCCCGCCGCCACCGCATTCCCCACCCGCGTGGGGGTGAACCGGTAGCCCTGGATCTGGAGCGATGGAAAAAAGAGCATTCCCCACCCGCGTGGGGGTGAACCTCAAAACCGGCTGGCCGGGCGCGTCCGCCTGGCGCATTCCCCACCCGCGTGGGGGTGAACCGAACGAGAAAAACGACGTATCCGAACTAGTGAGGCATTCCCCACCCGCGTGGGGGTGAACCGTCTACCGTCCCGGCCGCGCTCGCGGTGTAGTAGCATTCCCCACCCGCGTGGGGGTGAACCTACGGCTTGTACGAGCACCCGCATGGCCCGGGCGCATTCCCCACCCGCGTGGGGGTGAACCGCGAGAAGCGAGGCGCAAAAAATCTTTTCTTTCGCATTCCCCACCCGCGTGGGGGTGAACCGGCAGGGAATTGTCCGTTTTCTCCGGCAGGGTGAGCATTCCCCACCCGCGTGGGGGTGAACCGAACAGCGCCACGCCGGTCACGGCATCCAGGGCGCATTCCCCACCCGCGTGGGGGTGAACCTAAGCCGCCGGCCATGAAACTACAGGCTAAAGTGCATTCCCCACCCGCGTGGGGGTGAACCTTATCCACTATGGCGCTCAGTACAGGGCCTACCGCATTCCCCACCCGCGTGGGGGTGAACCTCCAGGCAGCCGAGCGAGCAAGCCGCGCAGGGCGCATTCCCCACCCGCGTGGGGGTGAACCTGGCGAAACCATCAGCGCATTTGCAGTCGGCGAGCATTCCCCACCCGCGTGGGGGTGAACCGTACGACTGCCAGGAGTTTATCGACCCCCTGAAGCATTCCCCACCCGCGTGGGGGTGAACCGCAGTTTGGGATCAGCGACGATCAAAGGCGCGAGCATTCCCCACCCGCGTGGGGGTGAACCGCTCGTATCAGCGAGAGACGCCGACCTGGCGGCGCATTCCCCACCCGCGTGGGGGTGAACCGAGGCCGTGCTGCGATTGGCCGAGGGAGGCCTGGCATTCCCCACCCGCGTGGGGGTGAACCGCTGACGGCCGCCTGGATGCGATGACGCCCGATGCATTCCCCACCCGCGTGGGGGTGAACCGACGTGAACAGGGCCATGCTTCAGGCCATGCAGGCATTCCCCACCCGCGTGGGGGTGAACCGGGGCGAGCAGCCGTGTTTCTTGATACTGGCCTGCATTCCCCACCCGCGTGGGGGTGAACCGCCCTGGCCCATCAAGATTGAGTGGGACATCCCGCATTCCCCACCCGCGTGGGGGTGAACCTCAGAGGCCGGGCAGCTATCAGCGGCACGGATAGCATTCCCCAC
>DAOTXN010000013.1:0-59692 GCA_034435435.1 Anaerolineae bacterium
TGATGAACGAGTACGCCGCCACCCCCGAAACCATCCCCGATCCCATCGTCGGCAAGGGCTACTATATCTTCCCCGTCTTGCAATACTTTGACGGCGTGGGCAAGATCATCTACCCGCCCGATTGGGCCGAGCAGGAGCTGACGCCGAAACCATAGGCCGAGGTCTTGATCAGGTTGAGGTTGAGGGCTGCGCCTCAGCCTCAACCTGGCCCAGGAAAGAGGTGTTGTGCGAGATGGCAATACTCGAAACCCGCGAGATCGTGAAAAACTTTGGTGGACTGACCGCGGTGAACCACGTGTCGGTAACGGTCGAAAAAGGGGAAATTTTCGGCTTGATCGGCCCCAACGGCGCGGGCAAGACGACTTTTCTCAACTCCATCGCCGGAACCTATCCCCCCACCAGCGGAACGGCCGTGTTTGCAGGAGAAAACACCACCGGCGCGTCAGCCGACGTAATGTGTCGCAAGGGGATGTCTCGAACCTTTCAAATCCCGCTGCCCTTTCCCAAATTGACGGTTTTGGAGAGCGTGCTGGTCGGCGCGATCTTTGGGGCCAACGCGCGCAGCGCAATAGCTCCGGAGAAACGGGCGCGACAAGCGCTCGAGTTTGTGCAGTTCCCGCTGCCGCTGGACACACCCGCCGAGCGCTTGAACGCCGCACAACTGAAACGCCTCGACCTGGCGCGGGCGCTGGCTTGCGGCCCCAAGCTCTTGCTGCTGGACGAGCTGGCCTCCGGCTTGACCCCCAGTGAATTGGATGACATGATGGCATTGATCCGCGAGATCAGGGACAGAGGCGTCACGATTATCGTCGTCGAGCACATCATGCGGGTGATCGCGGGGATATGCGATCGGGTCATGGTGATTCACTATGGGACAAAAATCGCCCAAGGCAGCACCAAAGATGTCTTGAACGACCCCCAGGTGATCGAGGCGTATTTAGGAGAGAGCGAAATCGGCCACTAGCAGACGGCGATAGAGACAGGAGATAGAGAATCTCTCTATCCCTATCTGTCCTCTCTATCTCAACAAGGAGGATGCATTGCTCAAAGTACAGAATCTCGATACCAGTTATGGCTTTCTCCAAATCCTGTGGGATGTGTCGCTGCATGTGGCAGAAGGGGAATTTGTGGGGCTGATCGGTCCCAATGGTGCAGGCAAGACGACGACGTTGCGGACGATTGCCGGACTGCTCGCTCCCAAAAACGGCCAGGTGTTGTTCAAGGGCCAACCCATCGGCGGCCTGCCGGCCTACAAGGTCAGCCGCATGGGCATCAGCTACGTTTCTGAGGCTCTAAACCTGTTCACTGATATGTCCGTGCGGGAGAACCTACTCCTGGGCGCTTATTCGGTCAGGGACAAACAAAAGCAACTGGATTCTCTCGACTTTGTCTATTCCCTCTTCCCCCGTCTCAAAGAGCGCGAGAGCCAGTTGGCCGGCACAATGAGCGGCGGCGAACGCAAGATGCTAGCCATTGCGCGAGGCATGATGTCGAACCCACAACTCCTGTTGGTGGATGAACCCTCCTTGGGTCTGGCGCCGCACCTGGTCACTGACGTGTTCAATTCACTGCAAAAACTCCGCGCGAGCGGCGTAACGGTGTTATTGGTCGAACAACGTGTGAACGCCACGCTCCAGATTTCGGACCGGGCTTATGTGTTGGAACATGGCCGGGTAGCTATGGAAGGTCCCAGCAACGAGCTCAAGACGAACGAACACATCAAAGCGGCCTATTTGGGCATTTGATGTCCAGGGTTTGGGGAGGAAAGCTATGCAAGCAACACTGTCCGTCCGTCATTCAATCGTAGCCAAAATCACCAGAAACAAGCCCGCCTCGGCCGTGATCGGGGGTTCGTTGGTGCTGGCGGTGGTGATCTGGAGGGCAAGCGGACCGTCCCAGATCGTCAACACTGTCGTGACCGGCGGCATGTGGGCGTTGTTGGCGGTGGGATTGGCGCTGGTCTTTGGCGTGATGAACATCCCCCACTTTGCCCACGGCGAGTCGTTCATGGTGGGCGCGTATGTCGCATACGCGGTGTTCAACCCCATCCAAAAGAACCTGAAAGAAAACCCGAACGGATTCCTCAGCGCCGTGGCGCCCTTTGCCGGCTTTGCGGCTGCGTTCCTGGTTGGTCTGGTCTTGGGTGTGATCGTCGAGCGGCTTATCTTTTACCAACTGCGCAAGCGCACCAAGTCTGGCTGGGTGATGAACGCCTTTTTGCTCACGGTGGGCCTCTCGTTTGTGATGACCAACGGCACGACGCTGACCATCGGTCCCAACTTTCGGGGCATCCCCCGCTACTGGGATACAAAACCGTTGGAATTTCTGGGCGTGCGCCTCACAGTCGACCGGATCGTCGCTTTTGTCATCGCGGTGGTCACGATCACCCTCCTGTGGCTCTTTTTGCGCAACACTCGCACCGGGCGGGCCATCCGGGCCGTCTCGCAGGACGAAACGGGCGCCCAATTGGTGGGCATCAATCTCAATTTTATCCACGCCCTGACCTTTTCGCTCGCCACGGCGACGGCCGCGCTGGCCGGGGCCTGTCTGTTGTTCCTGTTCCAGGCCTACCCCACAGTGGGACTAAAGCCGCTCTACTTTGCCTGGTACGTGGTGATGCTGGCCGGTCTGGGCAACGTGGCCGGGGCCATCGTGGGCGGCTTTATCGTGGCCGTGCTCCAAACGGCCACCCAGCAGTTCGTCGGTATTGCCTGGGAAGACGTGATTCCCACCGCCGTGATGATCCTGGTGCTCATCATCGTGCCCTCTGGCATCTTTGGCTCTGAGGTCAAGGGCGTCCAAGAACAATAAGGGAGGATACAACGGTGCGAGACGTAGCAAAAGAACCCAAGAGCACGTTTAACCTGTGGGACAGCATCACGGCCGGGTTGGGGCGCGTCGGATTTACGCCGTTAGGATTGGTCCTGCTGATCGTCGTGGCGATCTTGCCCTTCATGCCCTACTTTAAGCAGGAGCACATCATTCGCTGGCTCATTATGGGCGCATTCCTGGCCGCCCAATCCGCCGCGTTTGACTTTACGGCGGGTTACATCAACGTGGTGAACTTTGGTTTTGCCGCCATTCTGGGCTTGGGCGCTTATACGTCGGCCGTACTGGCCAACACGTCGCCGTTTCTCATCGTCCGGCTGGGCATTCCCCCATGGATTGGCATATTCATCGGGGCCGCCGTGGCCGGGGCGGTCGGGCTGGGCCTGGGAGTTTTGACGCTGCGCTTGCGGGGTATCTTTGCCGCGGTGATGGCCTGGTTCGTAGGCATCGCGCTCATGGGACTGGTGCGTAACTGGACCAAACTGACCCGAGGTCCGTTAGGATTGCACCCCCACACTCTTTTGGAGACCACCAAGAATTTGCCTTACTTTTACGTCATCCTGGCGATGATGTTGGTCATCTATGTCGCGCTGCGCCTGGTCACGCGCTCCCGCTTGGGCCTGGCCTTCCGAGCCATCGGCCAGAACATCGACGCCGCCCGCGCTTCGGGCATCAATCCCACCAAGTATCGCGTGCTCAACTTTGCGCTCTCGTGCATGTTTGCGGGATGGCTGGGCGGGTTTTACGCCCATTTCTTTGGCTCGCTGACCCCCCAAACGCTCATGCACACCTCCAAGACGGTGGAGGTGTTGGCCATCGCCTACATCGGCGGGCGTGGCAGCCTGTGGGGCGGGATGGTGGTGGCGTTTCCGTTTGTATTCTTTATCGAGACACTGCGCACAAACTTTGAGAAACTGCCCGGCCTGCACCTGGTCGTTTATGGAGTGTTAATGATCCTGGTCATGATCTATTATCCCGATGGCCTGGCGGGGCTGTATCGCTGGGCAAAAGAAAAGATCCAATCTCTACGTGCGTGATTTTGGACACCGATTCCCACAGATCGAAAAATCAGCGTTCACCTGTGTTCATCTGTGTCCCTCAACGAGGTCTATGGGCAGAATTTTCGTCCCGAACGAGGAAACATTTCCCACAACCGCCGACGCCATCGTCATCGGCGGGGGCATCGTGGGCGTGGCGACGGCATTCTGGCTCTCGCGGGCCGGACTGGATACCGTGCTGCTGGAGATGCGCGACGGACTCTCTACTCTGACCACACCCCAATCCATCGAGTGCTTTCGCGCCCAATTCACCGAGCCGGCTATGGCGCAGCTCGCCATCCCCAGCATCGAGATATACGAAAATTTTGCCGAGGTGATCGGCATCCCCGGCCACGACATCTCGCTGGTGCACGCCGGTTACCTGTTCGCTGCCGACGACCCGGCCATGGTGGACCAACTCAAGGCGGCGGTCGAAAAACATCACCGCCTGGGCGTGACCGATTCCGAATTTCTCAGCGGCAACGAGGCGCGCGCCCGCTTCCCGTGGGTCTCGGACACGGTCGTTGCGGCCACCTTTCGCCAGCGTGACGGGCGACTCTCGTCTCACGAGGCCACGCAGGGCTTTGCCAAAGGCAGCCACGCCCAATTTTTGCTGCGCACCCGCGCTGCCGGCATCACGTGCGACGCGCAGGGCGTATCGGGCGTCGAGACGCCGCGCGGGACCATCGCCACGCGGGTGGTCGTCAACGCCGCCGGGCCTTTTGCCCGAGTCGTAGGCCACATGGCCGGTCTCGACCTGCCGCTGGAGCCGGTGCGCCGCCAAAAAGTGTTCGTCGCCTCCGACCGCGTCCCGCAGGACGGCCCGCTGGCCATCGACCTGGTGCGCGACGTCTACTGGCGGCCCGAGGTGGGCGGCGCGTACATCGCTTGGGTGGACCCCGACGAGCCGGTGAGCGAGCCGTCCGAAGAATTGCCCACTGACCCGTATTTCGCGGCGGTCGTGCTGGACAAGCTGGCGCACCTGTTCCCGTTCTGGAAGGAAATCGCCGCCGGCCTCAAGCGCCCGGACATCGTCGCCAGCGCCGGGCAATATGTCTACACGCCCGACGAGCAGCCGCTTATCGGCCCTGTGCCTGAGTTGCCCGGCTTTTATCTCAACTGCGGCTACTGGGCCGGGGTGATGCTCTCGCCCGCAGCGGGCCGGCGCGTGGCCGACCTGGTGACCGGGGCGATGGATCCACAAGACAATCCCCTGCGCCCCACGCGCTACGCAGAAGGGATCGTGTTTGAGGGCGACAGCTTTCTACGCGGCCGACGTTAGTTATCTTGGCCGCTCGCGTCGGATTTGGCAATCCGACGCCGGGTCAGATGGATGTGAGGTAGACGCGGATTTGACAATCCGCTCTGAGCAAAAGGAGTAATTCCTTGCTGACCAAAAGCGACATCGAACAAGTTCACAACACCAGTATGAGATTACTCGCGCACGTCGGCGTCCTGTTTCCCAGCGCCGAGGCCCTCGCCATCTTTGCGAAACACGGCGTCAAGACCGACGGTCAAAAGGTGTTTCTGACCGAAGCGCAAGTGATGCAGGCCGTCAACGCGGCGCCCGATCAGTTCACCATTCACGCCCGCAACCCGCAGCGCAGCGTGAGGGTGGGCGAAGGCGAGCCGGTTTTCGCACCAGGCTACGGCGCGCCGGTCCTGGCCGACCCCGACGAAGGCAAACGCACGCCGACGCTGCAAGACTATCACAATCTGGTCAAGCTGGCCCACGCCCTGCCCAACCAGGACATGAGCGGGCACTTGCTGGTCGAGCCGGGCGACCGGGACGCCGCGACGGTCCATCTTCACATGCTGCATGCCCACATGGTCCACTCGGACAAGCCCTTCATCGGCAGCGTGGCGGGTAAAGCGGGCGCCCGTCACACCATGGATATGGCCGCCATCTTGTTTGGCGGAGAAATCACAACCCAGGCGCTCACGCTGGGGTTGATCAATCCCCTCAGCCCGCTGGGCTACAGCGGCGAGATGGTCGCCGCATTGATGGAATACGCCCGTTGCCGCCAACCCATCGTCCTGGCGACGCTTTCGATGGCCGGCTCTACGGGTCCCATCACGCTGGCGGGCGTGTTGGCCCACCAGACCGCCGAGCTGCTGGCGGGCGTCACGTTGGCCCAACTGATCAGTCCCGGCGCGCCCGTCATCCTGGGATCGACCTCCACCAACCTGGACATGAAGACCGGCGCTCTGGCTATCGGCAGCCCAGAGCTTTCCATGATGATCGCCGCCCACGCCGACCTATGCCGCTTTTATGGATTGCCTTCGCGGGGCGGCGGCGCGCTCACCGACGCCCACAGCCCCGACGCGCAGGCCGGTTACGAGTCTATGATGAGCCTCTTGACTACCGTCAACAGCGGGATAGACCTGGTCATCCACGCCGGGGGCATCCTCAGCTCGTATCTGGCCTTTTCTTACGAAAAGTTTGTCATCGACGACGAGATGTGCGGCATGGTGCGGCGCTTTAAACGGGGCATCCGTGTGGACAATGAGACGCTGGCCTACGACGTGATCGCCCGCGTGGGCCCTGGCGGTAACTATTTGATGGAGCCGCACACGCTCAGGCGTTGCCGGACCGAGTTTTACCAGCCGGCCATCTCTAGCCGGGAAGGAATTGAAAGTTGGATGGCGGCCGGCCGGCCTGACGCCGTGTCTCGCGCCCGCCGGCGCTGGCAAAAGCTTGTCGCCGAGCACGAGGACCCGGCGTTGGACGAGACGACAACCCGACAGTTACAGGCTTACGTGGACGAACATGCGAGCTAGCAGATTGTCGGAGAGAGAGCTTGTGGGGCGGCTTTCCATAGCCGCCACCCTATGTCGGCAGGTATGGAAACCTGCCCCACAAGCTGAAAGCAGTCAAGGAGAAGAAAAATGCTCGTCGGCAAGAGAATGACCAAAAATCCCATCACTATCACGCCCGACATCTCCATCGCGGAGGCCATGGAGCGCATGAAACGGGAAAAGGTACGCCGCTTTCCGGTGTCGGACAAAAAAGGCAAGCTGGTCGGCATCGTGGCCTACGACGACCTGCTGCACGCCTCGCCATCCTCGGTCACGTCGCTCAGTATATGGGAAGTGAGCTATCTGCTGTCGCAGGTAAAAGTCGCCGAGGTGATGACCAAAAAAGTGATTACTGTCACCGAAGAGGCCACACTGGAAGAGGCCGCCCGCCTCATGGTAGACAACAAGATCGGCGGCCTGCCGGTGATGCGCGGCGACGTGGTGGTGGGCATCATCACCGAGTCAGACCTGTTCAAGGTGTTCTTGGAGCTATTGGGCGCCCGCGACAAAGGCATTCGCTTGACCGTGCTGGCGCCCTATTTCAAAGGTTCGTTGGCTCAAATCAGCTCGGCCATCACCAATCGGGGCGGGCTGATCCTGGCCTTGAACACGTTCCTGGGCGAGGATCCCACCAACTGGGGCTGCCATCTCAAGGTCGCCGACATTTCCAAAGACGAGCTGCTGGAAATCATCAAGCCGCTCGTCGTAGAAATCATAGATGTGCGGGAAGTATAGCCATCACCTTCCTGAAAGCTCCCAGCTTCCAAGAAGGTCCAATCTACATTTAGGAGGGTAAATAAATGAGTAAAATCTTGGAACAAATCTCTACTGCCGTCATCGAAGGCAATCTGGACGAGGTCGTTGGCCTGACCGAGGATGCGTTGGACGAAGGCCTGAGCGCCCAGGAAATCCTGGACAATGGCTTGATGGCCGGTATGGATTACGTAGGCGTGGAGTTCAAGGCGGGCAACATGTTTGTGCCCGAGGTGCTGCGCTCGGCCCGCGCCATGCAGAACGCGATGGACGTTCTCAAGCCGCTGCTGGCCGAGGCTGGGGCCAAGATGACCGGCAAGATTGTGCTGGGCACGGTCAAAGGCGACCTGCACGACATCGGCAAAAACCTGGTCGGGATGATGTGCGAAGGGGCCGGTTTTGAAGTCAAGGACCTGGGCAAGGACATCGCCCCGGACGCCTTTGTGCAAGCCGTCAAAGAATTCGAGCCGGATGTGTTGGGCATGTCGGCCCTGCTGACCACCACTATGCGCTCAATGGAGCACACCATCAAGGCATTGGAAGAGGCTGGCCTGCGCGACAAGGTCAAGGTTATGATCGGCGGCGCGCCCGTGACGCAGGCCTTTGCCAATCAAATCGGCGCCGATGGCTATGCCTCCAACGCCGCCTCTGCCGCCGAGCTGGCCAAATCGTTCGTCAAAATCTAGAGACCTGCCAGGCTTTGAAAACCTGGCAGGTCTGGTTGAAAGAAGGGAGGACCTCTAAATGAGGACGAATTATCGTGTGAATTCCGGTGTGCGCTTTCAGATGCTCTCCAACGACCAGTTGGAAGAGCTGTTCGAAGGCGTGCTACACGTGCTCGAATACACCGGCCTGGACGTGTATCACGAAGAAGCGCGTGACATTCTCCAAAAAGCCGGGGCGTGGGTCGAGGGGCTGCGAGTGCGCATCCCGGCATGGATGGTCAAGCGCTCGCTCGACATGGCGCCGCGCAGCTTTACCGTTTTCGCCCGCGACGGCAACCCCAAACACGACATTCACATCGGCCCGGGCCGGGCGCACTTTGGCCCCGGCCCCACCTGCCCTAACTTTATCGACGTGGAGACGCTGGAGCGCCGCCCCTACGTCAAGAGCGACGTGCCCACCGTCGCCAAAGTGGTGGACGCGCTGCCCAATATTGACTTTTGCGAGTCGCTGGGTACCGTCGGCGACGTACACCACGACCTGGGCGCGCTGTACGAGTTTGCGGGCATGTTCCCCAACACCAGCAAGCCCATCGTGGCCTGGTCCTACGACGAATACGACTCGGCCGGCATCCACGAGATCGCCGTAGCCGAGGCGGGCGGTCAGGCCGCCTTTGAAAAACGGCCCAACTATATCCACTACTGCGAGCCGCTGTCGCCGCTGGTCAGCACCCAAGAGGCGCTAGACAAGCTGGTTTTTGCGGCCCGGCGGCGCGTGCCGCTCATCTTTACCCCCTGCCCCATCGCCGGCGGCACCGCCCCGATCACGCCCGCCGGGATCATCATCCAGGGCGTGGCCGAATCGTGGATGGGGCTAGTCATCGCGCAGACCATCCAACCGGGTCTGCCCTATATCATGGGCGGCGTGTTCTCCCCGATGGACATGAACGCGATGATCTTGGCCTACGGCGCGCCGGAGCTGTCGCTGATAATGGCCGGCGTGACCGAGCTGGCCCACTATGCCGGGCTGCCGCTGTGGCAGACCGGCGGCTGCACCGATTCCAAAACCTTCGACGCGCAAGCGATGATCGAAGGCTCGCTGTCGGTCTTTTTCTCCGCCCTCACCGGCGGCGACCTGTGTCACGACGTAGGCTATACCGAGAGCGCCATGACCGGCTCGGTCTTTCAACTGGCGGCCATGGACGAGGCCATCGGCTACTCGCGCCGTATCACCCGTGGCATCGAGGTCAACGACGACACGCTGGCCGTGGATGTGATTCACGCCGTCGGCCCCAACGGCCATTACCTGAAGCACCCCCACACCCGTCGCTATTACAAGAACGAATTCTGGTATCCCAACCTGCACGACCGGCGCAACTATGAAGAGTGGGCCGAGATGGGCCAGCAGACTATGAAGGATCGCACCGTCGCCCGCGTGCACGACATCCTAGCCAGCCACCAGCCGTCGGCCATCCAATCGAAAACGGCACGAGTCATCGAAAAGGTCCTGGCCGAGGCCGAAGAGCGGGTCAGAGCGGGATAGAGACGAGAGATAGAGATAGGGAGAAGAGCCATGAGTAGAGTTTACGAACGCATTTCCACAGCGGTCCTGGAAGGGGACGCCGAAAAATCCGCCAATCTGTGTCAAAAGGCGCTAGAGAGCGGCGAAGCAGCCAAAGACGTGCTGGACAATGGGCTGGTGGTCGGCATGACCGAAGTCGGCGTGCGCTTCAAGCGCGGCGACATGTTTGTGCCCGAAGTGTTAATGTCGGCCGAGGCCATGCAATCCGGGCTAAACGTGCTGCGCCCACATTTGATCGCCAGCGGCGTCAAGCTCGTGGGCAAGATTTTGATGGGCACGGTCAAAGGCGACCTGCACGACATCGGCAAGAACTTGGTCAGTATGATGTGCGAGGGAGCCGGCTTTGACATCATTGACATCGGCTTTAACGCCGACCCCGAAAAATTCATCGCGGCCATCAAGCAACACCAGCCCGACATCGTAGGCATGTCGGCCATGCTCACCACGACCATGCGCGCCATGGGCCACACCATCAAGGCTATCGAAGAGGCCGGGCTGCGCGACCGGGTCAAAATCATGGTGGGCGGCGCGCCGGTAGACGCCGAGTTCGCCAAGCGCATCGGCGCCGACGGTTACGGCTCGAATGCGCCCTCGGGGGCCGACCTGGCCAAGAAATTCGTCGGGGCGATGTAAGAGGATGAAGGACGGATGACGAAAGACGAAAGACGCTTGCCAGTGGTGATCGTGGCCTGCAAGGTGTTGCAGGACGTGTTGGAGCGGTTGTTGCCGGCCGAGCTGGCTCAGAGCATTCGTTTTATGGACTATGGTCTGCACCGCGTGCCGGCCAAAATGACCGGATCGCTGCAAGAGGTCATCGAGGGCATCGAACAACCGAGCCTGGTCGTGTTGGGGTATGGACTGTGCGGCAACGGGTTGCGCGGCATCCAGGCCGGACCGCACACGCTGCTCGCGCCGCGCACGGATGACTGCATCGCGCTGCTGCTGGGCTCGTACCAGGCCTACATGCGCGAATTCCAGGCCGTGCCGGGCACGTATTATCTCACCAAGGGCTGGCTCGAATCGGGCAGCAACCCGCTGCAAGAGTATGAGGAATACAGGCCCAAGTACGGCGACAAAGAGGCCATGTGGATCATGGACCAGCAATACCAGCACTATGAACGGTTGGTGTTGGTCGCCCGCAGCCAGGAAGACCTGGACACCTATCGCCCTCAGGCCCAAGAGGTGGCCCGCTTTTGCGAGCGATGGGGCATGCGCTACGAGGAAATCCTCGGCTCCGACCGCTACGTGGAGCGATTGATCGAGGCAGCCGCGGCGTTGGGTAACGGTTCTCAAGCCCTGGATGGGCTGAAAAGCGACTTTGTAATCATCCCGCCCGGCGGCGAAATTCGTCAGGAAATGTTCATGAGGTAAATTGGTCAATTGGGAATTGGTACATTGGGACCAATCTACCAACCTACAAGGAGAACGAAACATGCAGGTACGAAAAACCAACTACCTGGTCAACGCGACGCCTACCTTTGAAGTGTTGAGCGAAGAAGAGATCGAAGCCATTTATTACTCGGCGCTCACGGTGCTGTATGAGACGGGCGTGCGCGTGTACGAATTTGAAGGCGTGGACCTGGCCCATGCGGGCGGAGCCATCGTCGAGGGCAGGACCGATGACAGCGCCCTGGTCAAAATGCCGCCCTGGATGGTGGACAAGGCGCTCTCCACGCTGCCGCGCAAGGTCGTGGTGACCGGCCCCGACCGCAAGCACAAGATGGAGCTGTACAAGAACCAGATTTACTTTGGCGCGGGTTCTGACACCCCCTTTACCATTGACCCCTACACCGGTCAGCGCCGTCGCGCCACCTACAAGGACGTGCTCAACTTTGCCAGGCTGGCCCAGGCCCTACCCAACATTGACTTTCACATGTCGCTGGGCATCGTGCAGGACGTGTCGGTGGGTACCTATGACCGCTGGCAATACCTGGCTATGCTTGAAGGGACCACCAAGCCCATCAACATCACCGCCGTGGACCTGGATGGGCTGAAAGACCAGTACGAGATGGGCCTCATCCGCGTGGGCGGTAAGGACGAGTGGAAGAAAGGCCCGGCGTTTTCTCTGTACATCGAGCCGGTCTCGCCGTTGAGCCACTCGGAAGAGGTGATCCAAAAGCTGCTGTTTGCCTCGGACCACGATATTCCGTTCGTGTACACCCCCTGCCCGCTGGCCGGGGCCACCGCCCCTTGCACGCTGGCCGGGACGGCCGTGCAAGCCCTCACCGAGAGCCTGTTCGGCATCGTGCTCAGCCAGTTGCGCAAGCCCGGCGCGTCGCTGATCATCGGCGGCCTGATGTCCAACATGGACATGCGCACCACAGTCTACTGCTACGGCTCGCCCGAGATGGCCCTGCTCAGCGCGGCCTACACCCAGATCACCAAGTGGCTGGGCGTGCCCGAGTACGAGACGGCCGGCTGCTCCGACGCCAAGCTGTTTGACGAACAGGCCGCCATGGAAGCCGCTATCAACATCGCCACCTCGGCCCTGGTCGGCGGCAACATGATCCACGACGTGGGCTATCTGGAGCAAGGTCTGACCAGCTCGCCCGACATGATGGTGGCCTCGGACGAGATCATTGACATGGTCAAGCGCATCCTGCGCGGCATTCCGGTGGACGATGAGACCAAAGCGTTGGATGTGATGGACCAGGTCGGCCCCGGCGGGCATTATCTCAGCCACGACCACACCTACACCCGCTTCAAGCACGAGATCTGGCGGCCCAAACTGATTGACCGCCAGAACTGGGAAAACTGGGCCAAGGCCGGGAGCAAGACCTACCAGCAGCGCGTGCGCGAGCGGGTGATCGAGATTCTCGAAGCCCCCGCCGAGCCGCTGATGGACGAAGCCATGGTCAAAGAACTGCGCCGCATCTGCGAGCTGGCCGACGCCCGCCACAAGGACGAAGAGCTAGACATGCAGTTGTTTGTATAAAGACGATAGAGATAGAGACGAGAGATAGTGCAACCTCTATCTCCAATCTCTATCTCTACCCGTCTGACGAGGTGTTGTGTTGAGTACAGACAACGGCGCGCCCCGTAGCCTGGTCTTGGGCATTGACACCGGCGGCACCTACACCGACGGCGTGCTACTGGAATACTACTCGCGGAAGGTGTTGGCGACCCACAAGAGCCTGACCACCAAGCGCGACTTTAGCATCGGCATCGAGCGGGTCATCGAAGGTATCCACATCGAGGACCCGGCGGCCATCAAGATGGTCTCCATCTCGACCACGCTGGCGACCAACGCCATTGCCGAGGGCAAGGGCAAGCGGGTGGCCCTGTTTCTCATCGGCTACGACCCCGAACTCATTGCGTCCTTCAAGATGGGGGAGCGTTTTGCCACGCCCAACTATTTTTTTTTCAAGGGCGGGCACGACCTGTACGGGCGAGAGAAAGAGCCGCTGGACCTCCCCTCTATTTTGGCCCAGGTCAACCAGGTTAAAAACCACGTGGACGCCATTGCAGTGTCCAGCTATTTCAGCCCGCTCAATCCCGAACACGAAAACCGGGCCTACAAAGCGATTTCCAGCGTATGCGACCTGCCCATCGTGCTGGGCCACCAGCTTTCGACCCGGCTCGGTTCGGTGGAGCGGGCCACCACGGCCGCGCTGAATGCCTCGCTGTTGGCCGTGCTGCAAGATTTTGTCATTGCCGTGCGCCGGGCCATGGAGCGGCGGGACATCCACGCGCCGCTCATGGTCGTGCGCGGCGACGGCACGCTCATGAGCGACGAATTCGCCGCCCGCACGCCGGTGGAGACGATTCACTCCGGCCCGGCGGCCAGCGCCATCGGCGGGCGCTTCCTTTCTGGGCTGAATGAAGCCCTCGTCGTAGACGTGGGCGGCACGACCACCGACCTGGCGCTCATCGTGGACGGGCAAGTAACCGTCAGCGCCGAGGGGGCTACCGTCAGCGGCTACAAAACGGCCGTGCAGGCGGCCAACCTGCTCTCTATCGGGCTGGGCGGCGACAGCCACATTCACTTGAGCCGCGAAAAACACGTCACCATCGGCCCGGAGCGCGTCGCGCCGCTGGCCTATCTGGCCCACCAACACCCGTCCGTGGCCCAACGGCTCAGGGCGTTGGCGCGCCGCCAGTGGACGCAAGCCACACCCGACTGGCTGGAATATTGGTATCTGTTGCGCGAGCCGCCCCCCCCGCATGCGGGGGGGAAAGAGGGGGGGAGCCAGGAACACAAACTGCTCGAATTTTTAGCCGACGGCCCCAAACCCGTGCCGGAAATCGTCCAACATCTGGGCGTGCTGCACGTCGGGCAGATTGGGGCCAGGGAATTGTTGCGGCAAGAGATTATCGGCAAGGCCGGGCTGACGCCCACCGACCTGTTGCACGTCGAGGGCCGTTACGCCCCGTGGGACGGCGAGGCGGCGGCGCTGGCGCTGCGCGTGTTTGCCCAACACCTGTTCCAGGAGCCGGACGCGCTGCGTGAGCAAGTGTGGCGGCAAATCAACGAGCTGATTGTGCACGCCATCGTCACCTTTCTCACCGGCAAGCAGTTGCCCAACCCGGACGGTCGAGAGCATTCTCAAGCGGACGACGTCGGGCGCTGGTTCTTTTACAACAGCCTCTACAGCACGCATCCGCAACTGGAAACCCGCTTTCGCCTGCGTTATCCCATCATCGGCATCGGCGCGCCGGCGGGCTTTTTCCTGCGAGACGTGGCCCAGGCGCTGCACACCGAGCTGCTTCTGCCAGAACACCACCCCGTCGCCAACGCGCTGGGCGCAATTGCCGGGACGGTGATGGTCGTGGAGGAGATTCTGGTTTATCCGCGCCTGTCCAGCTCGGGGCTGGAGATGTTGGGCTATTACGTGCAAACCAGCGACGAGCGCGTCGAGTTCCAAGAGGCCGACGACGCCCTGACTCATGCCCGCGCCTTGAGCCAGGAGCGGGCCTTGGGGGCGGCGCTGCGCTCCGGGGCCGACAATCCCCAGGTGGTCGTGGAGCAGCTCACCGACGGGCTGGACACCTATCGGGTACGGGCAAAGGCGATGGGCAATCCCCGGCTGGCGGGTTGAAACGTGAAACGTGAGGAGTGAAAAGAGATGGAACTGGTGCGAGTGGATACGCAACGCGCTTATGAGTTGATCTGGGACAAAATCACCACCCTGGAACTCGAGCCGGGCGCGCCGATCAACGAACAATCCCTGGCGGATGAACTGGGAATGGGCGTCGTGCCGGTGCGCGAGGCGCTGCGGCTGCTGGCTCACGAGAATCTGGTCGTCATCACGCCCCGCCACGGCCTGTACGTGGCCGACGTGGCCGCGCCCGACCTGGAGCAACTGAGCGAGCTGCGCCTAGCGCTGGAGGCGCTCAGCGCCCGGCTGGCCGCCCAGCGCGCCGCCGAGGACGACATCATCGTGCTGGAGGCGCTGCGGCTTGAGCAGGCCACGGTCCCGCCGCAGGACAGCCATCGCCTGTTCGAGGTAGACCACAAATTTCACCAGGCCATCGCCAAAGCTGCGGGAAACAAGTACCTGGCCCAGACGTTGGAGCGATTATTCGGCCTGTCACGGCGGCTGTGGTATCTGGTCTTGCCGCAACTGGGCTATTTGCCCACGGCGGTCGAAAAACACCTGGACCTGGTTGAGGCCATCAAAACCCGCGACGCCGGGCGGGCCGAGCAGATTATGCGCGAGCACGTGGGCGAGTTTTACGCCCAGGTGCGCGAGATATTGAGCGAGAAAATCCCGTAAATTCGGAAAGAAGGCTTGGACAGGATTTACAAGATAAAAATAGCTTTTTTGAACAGACAATCCTGTTAATCTTAAATCCTGTCAACACTTTTTCCGATAATGTCTATTTCAAGGAGGCAGTCATGATCAACAGCAACTATGTTACCCAGGCGACCCCTGGCATGCAGGTGCTCAGCGCCGATCAAAAGACGCAGGTGCATCAGGCCACGCTGGAGCTTTTGCGCCGGACGGGGGTGCAGGTGCGTGTGGCGCAGGTGCGCGAGCTTTTGGCCAAGGCCGGTTGTTGGATGGACGGCGAGCGGGTGCGCATTCCATCCCATCTGATCGAATGGGCCATCCGCACCGCGCCCCACCGGGTGGTGTTGTGCGACCGGAATGGCAACCCGGCCATGCACCTGGAAGGTCGCAAGGGCTACTATGGCACCGGCTCTGACACGCCGTTTGTGATAGATGCGTACACCGGCGAGCGCCGCCAGGCGGTGTTGGCCGACGTGGCCAACGTCGCGCGCCTGGTAGACGCTTTGCCTCATATTGACTTTCTCATGTGCATGGGCATCGCGTCCGACGTCACCGAGTCCATCTCGGACCTGTACCACTTTCGAGAGATGGTCAGTCATACCGCCAAGCCGATTGTGTACACAGCCTGGAACCGCCGCAACCTGGAAAGCATCATCGAGATGGCCGAAGCGGTGGCTGGCGGGGCCGAGGCGCTGCGGCGCAGCCCGTTCTGCGCGCTGTACAGCGAACCCATCTCGCCGCTGACGCACGCCGAAGACAGTTGCGAAAAGCTATTGTACATCGCCGGCAAGGGGCTGCCGGTGGTCTATACGCCAGGCATGATGATCGGCGGTTCGGCCCCCGTGACGGTGGCCGGGGCGCTGGTGCAGGCCAACGCCGAGCAGCTCAGCGGCCTGCTCATCTGCCAGTTGATCCGCGAAGGCGCGCCCATGATCGGCGCGGGCGGCATTTTGTACATGGACATGGCGCGGGGACTGATCTCGTATGCCGCGCCGGAATTCATGCTGGCCATGGCGGCCTTGAGCGAGATGTGTCATTTCTACGGCCTGCCCATTTTCAGCTTTTCCGGCTGCTCCGACAGCAAGCTGTTCGACCAGCAGGCCGCCGCCGAAGGCTCGCTGTGGATGCTGATCACCGCGTTGAGCGGCGGCAACCTGATCCACGACGTGGGCTATATCGAGGGCGGTTTGACCACCTCTTACGAGATGCTGGTCGCTATGGACGAGGTCGCCGGGCTGGTCAAGCGTTTCATGCGCGGGGTCGAGATCAACGAGGAAACGCTGGCGCTGGAGGTGATCGACCGCGTCGGTCCTGGCGGGCATTTCGTGGCCGAGGAGCACACCTTCCGCCACTTTCGCCAGAATTGGGCGCCCAAGCTGTTCGACCGGGCCACCCGCGGCGAATGGGAGGCCGGCGGCGAACTCACGATGGGCGAGCGGGCCACGGCCCGCGTGCGCGCCATTTTCGAGCAGCACACCCCGTCGCCGCTAGAGCCGGCGGCGCGCGCCAAAATGGACGCGGTCATCCGGCGGGCCGAAGCATAGGTGTGTTGGGGAGCGGGAAAAAGGACAGCATCGGTTGGCCGGTGTTCGCTTCAGTTGTGCGGCAATAAGCACAGTGGCGGTTATCGGCCTCGAGTAAACGGTCGCGCAAGTCGGGGGGCAGATAGCTCATCGGCTATAGTTTGTCTGGCGGGGGAATCTGATGCCCGCGCCACTGCAACAGAGCCGCGGCGTGGACTTTGAGCAGCATTTGCCGGTCCAGGTCGGTACCGAGTCGGGTCAGTTCTTGCCGCTCCTGCACTGAGAGAGTCCGGTTGGCATTTTTGTCGAGCAACGCCTGGTAACGGTCCATCAGGGCAGGATCGGTGTGGGTGCGGGCAATACGCCACAGGGAGGCATCGTCCAGCCGGTCCAGGGCCGCCAGGTCGGCCTGAAATTCGGCCGGCGCGGTCTGCCAGGCAGGCGGACTGCCAACTTGCAAGGCGCGCAGCGCAATGGCTTCAAAAGACTGCCGAGTGGCCTGGGCCGTTTGTTGTAGCCGCAGATATAGATTTTCCGGTAGTTGCATGGTGACGGTTCTCAAGCTCATCGCATTTATTCCTTATCCTGCAGCAACTCTTTACCATTTATGTCTGGGCAAACGATGGAATGAGATCGAGGACATTATACTCCGAGTTGCCTAGGAGGGCAATAAAACAAGATGCTTCAGATTAGGGAGGCAGAACAATGACTTTTCCCGACTTGCGTTTCAAACCCCGCCTGCGGGTGCTCAGCGACGAGCAAATCGAGCAAATCCACCTGGCGACGCTGGAGCTGCTGGAGCGCACCGGCGTGCAGGTTACCCACCCACGCGCGCTGGAGCTGCTGCACGGCGCAGGGGCCCGCGTCGTGGGGAAGCGGGCGCGCCTCCCCGCCTGGATGGTCGAGGACGCCATCCGCGCCGCGCCGCGCCGCGTCGTGCTGGGCACGCGCGACGGCACGCGCGCGGTGTTCCTGGAGGGCGACAAGGTGTGGTTCGGGCCGAGCCTGGACTGCGTGGACTATTTGGACCCACTCACCTCCGCTCGCAGCCGCTTCACCAGCGACAACTGCCGCGTCACGGCCACGGTAGCCGACGCGCTGCCCAACTTTTCGTGGGTGATGACCATCGGCATGGCCGACGATGCGCCGCCCGATCTCTCGGACCGGGTCATCGCCAAACAAGTGCTCACCTATTGCGCCAAGCCGCTGGTCTTTTGCTGCAAAGACGTGAACAGCGTGCGCGACATCTATGCGATGTACGTGCTGGTCGCCGGGGGCGAGGAACGCTTCCGCCAGGCCCCGACGTGCGTGCATTATTCTGAACCCATCTCGCCGTTGCTGTACTATGACCCGGCGGTGGAGAAAATCCTATTCTGCGCCGAAAAAGGCATCCCGCTGATCAACTATCCGGCCCCGCAGGGCGGCAGCACCGCCCCGGCCACCTTTGCCGGCGAAATCGTGCAGGGCAGCGCCGAGTCGCTCAGCGGGCTGGTGCTGGCCCAACTGGCGCGGCCGGGCGCGCCGTTCATCTATGGCGCGTTCGCCACGATTATGGACATGAAGACCACCGTCTTTTCCTACGGCGCGCCCGAGATGAGCCTGATGGTCGCGGCGCTGGCCCAGATGGCCCAATACTATCGGCTACCCTTTTTTGGCACGGCCGGCTGCTCCGACGCCAAATTCCCCGACGCGCAGGCCGCCGCCGAAGCCGCTTTTTCCTGTTTCAGCTCGGCCCTCAGCGGCGCCAACCTGGTGCACGATTCGGGCTGGCTGGACCACGGCTCGCTGGCCTCGCCGGCCTACATGGTGCTGGTCAACGAGGTGCTGGACATGGTCAACGCCTACATGCGCGGCGCGCCGGTGAACGACGAGACGCTGGCGCTGGACATGATGGACCGGGTCGGACCGGGCGGGCACTATTTGCACGAGGAGCACACGCTCAAGCACTTTCGCGCCGTGTGGTACTCGAAATTGTTCGACCGCTCGATTTACGCCCAATGGCTCGAGCGCGGCGCGAAAACGTTCGACGAGCGCCTGCGCGAACGAACCGAGAAAGCGATGGCCCACCAACCCGCCCCCCTGCCCGACGCGGCGCTCAAAGAGCTGGAACAGATGGCGCGACATTGGAAATAGGTCTTTACCACCAGGACACGAAGGACAAAAAGCAGACCTTTCCTTTGTGTGCTTGGTGTTTTGGCGCCTTTGTGGTAGAAGGTTAGACGGAGAATCGGATGTCTCAAGTCACAGTCAGTTATGGCGAGGATGTGCGCACGGCCACGGTAGCACAAGACATGCTGCTGGGCGACGCGGTGATGTCCACCGGGCTGTCGCTGGAGCAACCCTGCGCGGGCAAAGGGACCTGCCTCAAGTGCAAGGTGATGGCCGAGGGCGCGCTCAATCCACTGGACAGGCTCGAAATCGAGGGCCTGTCGCAGGCCGAGCGAGCGGCCAACTATCGGCTGGCCTGCCGGGCGCGCGTCCAGGGCGACGCCGCCGTCACGCTGGCCCCCATCGTGGTCTATTCCAACAAAATCTTCAAAGCCTGCAACGACCACAAACGCCCCGGCGCGCCGCTGGGATTGGCTATAGACCTCGGCAGCACCACCGTGGCGGCCTTTGTCACGGCGCTGGACACGGGGCGGGTGTGCGCAGGCGCGGCGGCGCTGAACCAGCAAATCGCTTACGGGGCCGACGTCATCTCGCGGCTGGCGGCGGCCCAGCGCGGCAGCGAGCACGCCGAGCGCCTGTCCGTGCTGGCGCTCTCGTCCATCGTGCAGGCTATAGACGCGCTCAAGCTGTCGCGCAGCGCCCGCGAACGCATCCAAAAAGTGACCATCGTCGGCAACTGCGCCATGCACCATCTGCTGCTGCGCCAGCCGGTGGACACGCTGGCCGAAATCCCCTTCCAGCCGCACACCACCGCCGCCGTGCGCCGGGCGGATGGATGGTTCGGCGACACTTTTCCACCCGGCGTCGAAATCGCCGTCCTGCCGCTCATCGGCGGGTTCGTCGGCTCGGACGCGCTGGCCTGTCTGGCCTACTATGGCTTTGACCGCGCCCCTGGCCCCATGGCCGCCATCGACCTGGGCACCAACGGCGAGGTCATGCTGACCGACGGCGAGCGTATCCTGGTGGCCTCCACCGCGGCCGGGCCGGCCTTTGAGGGCGTGAACATCTCGTGCGGCACGCGGGCGGTGGACGGGGCCATCGTGGGCGTGCGGGCCAACCCTGCGGACGGGACGCTGAGCCTGAGCACCATCGGCGACCAGCCGCCCGTGGGCCTGACCGGGTCGGGGTTGCTGGAGCTGGTGTGCGAGCTGCGCCGCTGCGGGGTCATCCAGCGCAGCGGGCGTTTTGCGCCTGACCATCCGGTTTTCGGCTCGCGCATCAGCCGGGGCGAGCACGACGTGCTGCGTTTCCTCATCACCGACGCCGGAGTGGACCAGACGGAGGCCGGCGGGCGGGTCTCGCTGTACCTGACCCAGCACGACGTGCGTGAGCTGCAAAAGGCCAAGGCCGCCATCCGCGCCGCCGCCGAGATTCTGCTGGCGCAGCTCGGCCTGCAGGCCTCCGACTTGCAGCGCATGGTCCTCACCGGCTCTTTCGGCAGTCAGTTGAGCGTGGACGCCGTGTTGGGCCTGGGAATGATGCCGCCGGTCAGCCGGGACGTGGTCGAAACGTCGGCCAACGGCGCGGGCCTGGGCGCGGCGCTGTTTTTGGACGACGCCGAGTTCGAGCGAGGCGAGCGCATCGCCGCGCGGGCCGAGCAGGTGGACCTGGACCTGGACGCGGATTTCAACCTGCGCTACGTCGGGGCGATGGAATTGGTCAGCGGCGACTGACAACGGAGCCATTATGCACAGTCAAGCCAGAGCAAAACTATCGTCCCAGGCTATCGGTTACGTGGCGGTCTTGACCGCCTCTGCATTGTGGGGCACGTCGGGCATTTTTGTCAAGTACGTCGCCGACAGCAGCGGCGTGACCCCGCTGGCGCTGGCCTTTTGGCGCGACACGTTCACTTTTACGGTGCTGCTGACCATCGTCGGGCTGGGGCGGGCGGAGCTTTTGCGCGTGCAGCGGCGCGACCTGCGCTGGCTGGCGGCGCTGGGCGGTAGCCTGGGGGTTTTTCACGTGTTTTGGAACTGGGGCGTGTCGCTCAACGGCGCGGCGGTGGCGACCGTCCAGCAAGCGGCCATGCCTGCGATTGTGGCGGTGGTGGCCTGGTTGGTGTGGCGCGAAGCCCTGACCTGGGTCAAAATCCTGGCGATTGCGCTGACGTTCGTGGGCACGGTTTTTGTGTCGGGTCTGAACGTGCTCAGTCAGGCCGAGGTCACGCTGGAAGGCATGCTGGTGGGGTTGGCTATGCCCGTCACCTACGCCGCGTGGAACTTGTTCGGCAAAAGGGCGCGGGGCGATTACGGCGCGCTGACCGTGCTAACCTACGCTTTCGGCTTTGGGGCGCTGGTGTTACTGCCTTTGCAGGTTTTCACGCCCCAGCCGTGGCCGGTGCCTCCCGTCGCCTGGCTGTACTTTGGCGGGCTGATCGGCCTCTCGACCACGCTGGCTTTTTCGATCTACACGTTTGGCCTGGGATACCTGCCGGCCAGCGTGGCCAGCATTTTGGTGATGGCCGAGATTCCGTTCGTCGCCATCTATACCTACGTTTTGTTGAACGAGCGCCTCGCACCCGACCAGATTATCGGCGCGCTGCTGGTTGTGGGGGGGGTGCTGCTGCTCACACCGCGTGAGAACCATTAGCCCTGTTATCCGTCCTGGACGTACAAGGGCGGCCACAGGGGTGTTGATATTCACGCGCATCCGTGCATCAAATCACCAAGTTTGGTACAATGCGTTGAAGCCTGTTGGCGAGCACGGCTCCTATGCCTGTTAGAAAGGACAAAGTATGATGATTGCCCTGGGCATTGACACCGGCGGGACGTACACCGACGCGGTTTTGGTGGACCACGAGAGCGGCGCAGTGTTGGCCGGAGCCAAAGCCCTGACTACCCGGCGCGACCTGTCCATCGGCATCGGCGAGGCCGTGCGGGCGGCGCTGAATGAGAACGGCGGCGCGCTCTGGCCGGCCGACGTGGACCTGGTGGCGCTTTCGACCACCCTGGCGACCAATGCCATCGTCGAGGGCCAGGGCAGCCCGGTGTGCCTGCTGCTCATCGGCTATGACCCCGAGCTGATAAAAAAGTACGGTTTTGAGCGCGAGCTAGTCACGCCAGACGTGGTGTATATCCGCGGCGGCCACGATGGATTGGGCGACGAAGTCGAGCCGCTGGACGAGGCGGCGGCCCGCGAGGCCATTCTGACTTACAAGGACCGGGTGGAGGCTTTTGCCGTGTCAGGTTATTTTGGCGTGCGCAACCCGGCCCACGAGCTGCGCGTCCGCGAGCTGGCGCACGAGCTGAGCGCGGGGACCAAAGCGGTTACCTGCGGCCACGAGCTAACCACTCGCCTGAACGCTGTGCGCCGGGCCACGACGACGGCGCTCAACGCCAAGCTCATCCCGCTGCTGCACGACCTGATCGCCACGGTGCGGCGCACGCTGGACGAGCAGGGCATCCATGCGCCGCTGATGGTGGTCAAGGGCGACGGCTCGCTGGTGCGGGCCGAGTGGGCTATGCAGCGGCCCATCGAGACGATTCTGTCGGGCCCGGCGGCCAGCGTGGTCGGGGCGTGGCACTTGTCCGGTCGGGGCGACCCTTCGCCAGCTTCAGGGCGTAGCGTATGGGTGGTGGACGTGGGCGGCACGACCACCGACATTGCCATGCTCCAGGATGGCCGCCCGCGCATCAATCCCCAGGGCGCGCAGGTGGGTCAATGGCGCACGATGGTCGAGGCCGCCGACGTACACACGGTCGGGCTGGGCGGAGATAGCCAGGTGCGCGTCCAACACATCGCTTCGCACGCGGATTGGCTATCCATTGGTCCCCGGCGCGTCGTTCCGTTGTGTCTTCTCGCCAGCCAACACCCGCAGGTCGTGCACGAGCTGGAGCGCCAACTGGTCGAGGATACTCAAAACCCCCTGGCTGGTCAATTTCTGACCGCCCATCGTAGGCCAACTTTTGAGCTGCCGGACGACGACCGCGAGCTGTTAAAGCTGTTGGCCGAAGGTCCCAGATCGCTCGTGGCGCTGTCCGACCGGCTGCGGTATAGCTTTTTACTGTCACGCCTCGTCGAGCGCCTGCGGGCGCAACGGCTCATCCTCCAGGCCGGCTTTACGCCCACCGACGCGCTGCACGCGCTGGGGCAGTTCGAGCGCTGGGACAGTCGGGCGGCGCGGCTGGGAGCCGCGCTGCTGGCCGGACAGGCCGATT
Source organism: Anaerolineae bacterium (assembly GCA_034435435.1). GTDB lineage: Bacteria > Chloroflexota > Anaerolineae > S140-20 > S140-20 > DAOTXN01. The sequence goes on from DAOTXN010000013.1 coordinate 23,247, forward strand.
TGCCGGTGGAGGCATTTTGCCGGCGGGTGGTCGAGGGCGTGTCGGACCGGGTGGCGACGGAACTGGTCAGCAAGGTGTTGAGCGACGAGGCGACACTGCCCGATTGGGCCAGCGAGCCGACGGCGCGCGCGTTGCTGGCGCGGGCGCTGGACGGGTCAACAGAATCGGGGCTGGATTGTCGCCTGACGCTCAAGCGCCCGGTGGTCGCCATCGGCGCGCCGGTGGCGGCGTATATGCCGCGCACGGCGGAACGCTTGCACACCGAGCTGATCATCCCGGAGCACGCGGACGTGGCGAACGCTTTGGGCGCGGTGGCGGGCGGGGTGGTGCAGCGCATGCGCGTGCTCATCCACCCGCTAGAAGAAGACAACTCACAGTTTCGCGTCCACCTGCCCGATGGCGTGCGCGATTTCGACACGCTGACCGAGGCCGTGGCGCACGCCCAAACGGTCGCGCCGCCGAAACTGGAGGCGCTGGCCCGGCAGGCCGGGGCCGACCAGGTCGAGATCAAGCTGGTGCGTCAGGACCGCACCGCCCCGGTCAAGGGCGGCTGGGGCAGTGAGATTTATCTGGACACTGAACTAGTCTTTACCGCCGTGGGGCGGCCCAGTTTAGCCAGGGAAATGTGAAAGAGAGGTAAAAAATGGAAGAATCGAGCCGCAGTGATATTCGACGCCTGCTCAAGAGTTTCGGTGTGCAGGCCGACGAGGCCATTATCGCGCACCTGGCGCGCTATCCGGGAACGGGCGCTTTGCGCATCCGGCTGGTGCTGGACGACCTGACAGACTATGCAGGGACGCCGCCTGCCGAGCCGCTGCATCTGGAAATCGAGGGAGAAATTCGCCGGCAGGCCTGAGCGCCGTGGAGCCGGTCGGGGGCGGTTATGCCGTGTATGGCGCGATTCACGATGGCCTGCCTCGAAAGCTCTCTAGCAGCCTGTCAAAGAGACGTAATTTAGCCCCTTGTGGGCGTCCAAAATGGGCGCAAAACGAGCAAAAAACGGGCACACAGATGACACGGATTGAAAAGAAATCCGTGAAATCTGTGACATCCGTGGTTAGGTCCTCCTGTGGGGGGTTTGGCCGGGTCAGGGAGTACGCACAAATGAAAACCAAAATCGCTGGGATCATGTTCTTTATACTGGGCAGTGTCCTGTTATCAGCGTGCGGCAGCAAGCCCGCGCCTACTCCGACGAGCGAGAAAGCTACGGCTACTATGGAGCAGTTTGCCACTGCAACACCCTCGCCGCCCCCCCCTACTGAAACCGTCATCGCCGAACCGCCCACCGTCATCCCAAACACCACGTCCCGCACCACTGCAAAACCGACCCAGACGCCCTCCACCCTCTCAACCGACACACCCTTTCTCATGTGCACACCACCGGCCTGTCAAGCGGGCGAGGTGTACTATTGTCCGGGCGATTGTCCCGGCGGCTGCGGCAGCGAGTGCGCCACGCCCACGCCAACGGCGGCAGCTATCCCCGTTATCCTTTCGTTCACCGCCGACCGCACCAGTCTCGTCGAAGGGGAAAGCGTCAGTCTGAGCTGGCAAGCGAGCGGTGGAACCGAGGCGTACATCTCGTGGGTGGGAGCCAACGGACTGCTGGCCGGCGCGCCCGGCCCGCTCGACCCGCACAGCGGCGCGGTGACGGTCGAACCTACCGGCGACGGGGACTTGTGGCTGACGGTGTACAACGAGGCTGGATCCGCCGAGGTTCATCTCCAACTGGACATCCTATGCGCTTACACCTGGGCGCCCGCCCTGGTCGAAAACCCGCCCTATGGGCAATGTCCAGGACCGGCTACCCTGGGCGCGGCGGCCCAACAACCCTTCGAGGGCGGATTTATGCTGTGGTTCGCGCCAGACGACTTGGTTTACGTGTTCTATGACGCCGGACGGCGCGGCTCGTTCCCCACCTACAGCGTTTACCCCGACGAGTTCGTCGAGGGCGACCCTGAAAGCGACCCGACCATCGTCCCGCCTGCCGGTCTGCTCCAGCCCGTGCGCGGCTTTGGGCTGGTCTGGCGCGCGGACCCGACCGTGCGCGAGGGGCTGGGTTGGGCCACGGCCCCCGAAAGCGGCTTTGAAACCTGGCGGCAGGGCTACCAGGGGATGGGATTACACAATTCGTACATGCTGTTGCAGGGCAGCGACGGCGCCATCTACAAATTGACGGCGATGGGCGGTGTGTGGGAGGTGTATTCTCCGTGAGCCGCCGCACGATCTTTGTGCCCTATCGGCCCAAAACCATTCTGAACAAGCACAAACGGGCCGATCACTGGTTCTGGACGCGCTACAGCGCCTATCCGTACATCGGCTGCCAGCACGGATGCGAGTTTTGCTATTGCCGGGAGGAGAAATATTACCCATACCAGGACGTGCGCGACTTTAGCGCCGTCATCAAGGTCAAGGAGAACGCGCCCCAGTTGCTGCGCCGGGCGCTGGAGCGGGCGCCGGTGGGCATGATTTTCACCGGCGACTATCAGCCTGCCGAACGCAAGTTTCGCCTGTCGCGGGCCATGCTGGAGGTGTGCCTCGAGCTGGGGTTCCCGGTGTTCGTGTTGGAGCGCTCGCCGCTGGTGCTGCGCGACCTGGACCTGTTGCAGGCGCTCAACGAGCGCGCCGGGGTGGTGGTCGCCTTTAGCGCCATCTCGACGCCAGACTCGCCGGGTTATGCGCGGGTGCGGGCGCTGGAACGGCTGGCCCCGCCGCCGGAGAAACGCTTCGCGGCCATGAAACAAATCGCCCGGAGCGGCATCCTGACCGGCGCGTGCATGATGCCCATCCTGCCGCAGATGTGCGACGACGAGGCCAACCTGGCCGCGGTGGTGCGCTGGACGGCGGAGCACGGCGGTCGCTTTGTGCTCGCCAGCGGCCTGACCCTGGCCGACCAGCAGCGAGATTACTTTTTCGGCGTGCTGCGCGAGCGCTTCCCGGACCTGTTGGGGCGCTATCAAGCTTTATACCCCAACGGGAGCTACGCCGCCGTGGGCGAGGGTTGGCGAAAAATCGCCCTGCGCATCAAAGCGCTGTGCTCGCATTACGGCATCAGCGACCGCATGCCACGGCCCATCATTCCCGGCCACAAGCGGGCGCTCAATCAGCGTGTGGTCGAAGTGCTGGCGAACAAGCTGTATGACATGGAGCTCGACAACCAACCCAACCATCGCCTGTGGGCCTATCGCAAGGCGGCCTGGGCCATCGAGGATTTGGAGCCAGACATCGGTCTGGTGTATCGGACGCTGGGGGAAAAGGGGTTGGCGAGCATCCCCGACGTCGGCCCGCAACTGGCGCAAGAAATCGAACAGTATATTCTAAATTTCGCCGAGATGGAGGGTATGTGAGCGGAAACATCTTGATCGACATGGTCGGGTGGGCCGGGGCCGTGGCGCTACTGGGCGCTTATGCGCTGGTCTCCACGCGCAGGCTGGAGGGCGACGCGCTTTCCTACCAACTGCTGAATCTGACGGGAGGCGCCTTGCTCATCGCCAACTCGTTCTATTATGGCGCGTTCCCTTCGGTCGGTGTGAACGTGGTGTGGATCGGCATTGCAGTTTTTGCAATAGTCAGAAAGAGGATTTCTCACCACCAAGACCCAAAGACACAAAGGCCTTGAGATCAGCTTTGTGTTTCTTGGCGACTTGGCGCTTTTGTGGTAAAAGACAGGAAAGGAGAGCGTGATGGAAACGAGACCTTTTGGTAAAACTGGGGCGTCCTTCCCCATCTTGAGCTTTGGCGGGCAGCGTATCGTGGACGAACATCAGTGCAGCGAAAAAGAGGCTATCGAAATCGTCCACACCGCCATCGACCGGGGCATCCGCTACTTTGACACGGCCTGGATCTATTCCGCCGGTCAGGCCGAGACGCGCCTGGGCAAGGTGGTCAAACACCGCCGGGCCGAGATGTGGATCGCCACCAAAACCTGGGACACGACTCGGGATGGGGCGCGCCGGCAGTTGGAAGAGAGCCTGAGTCGCCTGCAAACCGATCACGTGGACGAGTGGCGGCTGCACAATGTGTGGGACTATGCCCGGCTGGACGCCTTTACCGGCAAGGGCGGCGCGCTAGAGGCGGCCATCCAGGCCCGCGACGAGGGGTTGGTGCGCCACATCAGCATCAGTTGCCACACCGACCCGCAAATCCTGGTCGAGGCGTTGAACCGCTTTCCCTTCGACAGCGCGCTCATTGCCGCGTCGGCGTTGGATCATTTTATCCTCAGTTTTGCCGAAGAGTTCTTGCCCGTCGCCAATGCCAAAGGCGTGGCTACTATCGGCATGAAAGTGATGGGCTTGGGCAGCCTGACCCACGAGGTCGAGCGCTCGCTGCGCTACGCTTTTAGCCTGCCATTGAGCACCGTCATCGTGGGGATGGAGAGCATGGCCCAACTGGAGCAAAATCTGGCGATTGCCGAATCTTTTACGCCGCTGGGCGACGCGGAACGGCTGGCCTTTTTCAAAGACATCCTCCCGTTGGTCCGCCCGGAAAAGATGCGCTGGAAAGCCACCGATTGGAGCAATCCCAGCGAGTGGGTCCCGCGCGGGCGAGGTCGTTTGTCTTGATCCGCGTGACGCCGACGCTCAGCATTGATGAGCGCGAAATCCAGCTCGAGTTTGTGCGCGCCTCGGGGCCGGGCGGGCAGAACGTGAACAAAGTCGCCACTGCCGTGCAGCTCCGCTTCGACGTGGCCCGCTCGCCCTCCTTGCCCGACGACGTGCGGGAGAGGCTGATCCGTCTGGCGGGCCAGCGGCTAACGGCCGAAGGGGTGCTGCTGATCGAATCGCACCGCTACCGCACCCAGGAGCGCAATCGCCAGGACGCGCTGGAGCGATTTACGGCGCTCGTTCAACAGGCGGCCAAAAAACCCCAGCGCCGTAAAAAGACTCAGCCGACGCTCGCATCGCAAGAGCGCCGGCTGGAGAGCAAGCGCCGGCAGGCTGAAAAAAAGCAGCGGCGTCGAATGGCCCGGATTTGAGAAAACTCGCTCCAGGCGGGTCTCCCCCCAGGGGATAACCTCACCTTTCATTGTACACAACTCGATTGATTGGATAGAGAGAAGTGGTTGACCCGCCCTTATTAGGTCGCGTTTCACGTTTCACGCCTCACAGCCCTACCGCCGTCAGGTCAAAATCCGCCGTCAAGGGGTTCACAAAGCACACCCCCTCGACCACCGCGCCCGGGTTGAAATCTTCGCTCAAGACCAATGAAATGCCATTAAGCCGGGCCACGGCCCAAATCTGCGCATCCCAAAAGTGAAATTGATATGCCCGCGCGCCGCGCGCCGCTTCCAGAACCACCTGGGGCGTAACCGAGAAAACCGGCCAGGCGCGCGCCAATCGCTGTACTTGCTGTTCTGCTTGCTCCGGCGTCAGCGGTGGCTTGAGTTTACGGGTCACAGCGTTATAGAACTCGGAAAGGGTTTGCGCGCTGAGAACGCCAGAGCCGGAGGCCTGCAGTCGCTGAAGCACTTGAGTGGCCCGTTGCCGCTTCTCCGGCTCTGACGGATCGTGGAGATAGACCAAAAGGTTGGTGTCAATCAGAACACTGTCCATAGCGATTCAACCGCTCCTCGTACAACTCTTCCCGTGTCCACGTGCGCCCGCCGGAAACAGGCTCTTGCGCGGCCCAGGCCTCAGCAAACGCCAGCGCCTCGTCCCATGCCTCCTGCGCCCGCTGCTGGCGCGCTACTTGGGACAGGAACAGGTTTATCGCTTCACGGATAACCTCGGCCTCTGTTGTGCTGCGCGCCTGCGCCAGTTGCTTGATCTGCACATCCTGGCGAGGTTCCAGATACATTTGCTTGCGCACCATCACTGCCATCACACGCCTCCTCGTACAATGTATATTCTTATTATAACATACATCACATTTCTTGCCTCACATGATCAACGCTGCGTTCAATTCGCTCACCAAAAGGCGCGGCGCACCCACATGGCCCCCACGAGCCGGTCAGCCGCTACCGACGGCCGGCTGGATTTTGGCCCGTGGGAACAGATTTTCTACGCCGAGTTCGACGGTGGGCGGCGCAAGCGTGTGCTGGTAAAGATCATAGGCGAATAGGGCACCTTGAAATGCGGCCCGGTTTAATGACGCGAGCTCGCCGAGGTGATGAGCGCCACCGCCGCCAAAATGACCGCCGCCGCCAGCAGCGTCTGTCCGGTGAGCGGCTCGCTGGCCAGCGCCCACCCCAGGAACACGGCCACCACCGGGTTGACGTAAGCGTAGGTTCCGACCCGCGCCGGCGTCGTGGCCCGCAACAGCCATAAATAAGTCGTAAAGCCCACAATAGACCCAAACACCACCAGATAACCCAGAGCCAGCACGGAGCGGGACGACACACCCTCAAAGCTCAGGCGTCCCCAATCTCCGTTGATCGCGGCCGCCAGGAGCAGCCACACCCCGCCTGCCAGCATCTCCATCCCCACCCCTTGCAGCGGCGCAGCGGGCAAACGCGCCTGGCGCGAGTAAAGCGAACCCGCGGCCCACAATAGTGCCGCTATCAAGAGCACGGCCGTTCCCAGCGGGTCCACGGGCTGGCTGCCGATCACGTTTCCCGGCTCGATCAACAGCACGATGCCCACCAAGCCCAGGCCCAACCCGACCACGACCAGGCCCGATGGTCGGGATCCGCCAGGCCGGAGGCGCTCCAATACCACCATCCACAGCGGTACAGTGCTGACGAGCAAAGCCGTCAGGCCGGAGGGGATGTGCTGTTCGGCCCAGGTCACGCTGCCATTTCCACCCAGAAGCATCAATCCGCCGACGATGGCTGCCTCGCGCCAATGAATTCGAGCCGGCCTGGGCGCCCCACGCCAGCGCGTCCACGTATACAACAGTGTCCCGGCAATCACGAACCGCACGCCGGCCATGAAAAAAGGAGGCAACGTTTCGATAGCGACACGAATGGCCAGGTACGTGGACCCCCAGACCACATAGACGGCGGCGAAAGCCATCACGAGGCGCAAGCGCGCCGATACCTCCAGCGGATGAAACGTCGAGAACCATTTCCTACCCCTACCACGCCCTTGTACTGCGTACATACGACTCTTTCCTTTCCTGACTTGTCTAACAGATTTGAATCCCGCCCTGTTCACCATTCTGAATTTGTTGACTCGATGATTATAACTCGTATGCCGCTCGTTTGTGAAAACGTGTCAGAATTTTGAAACACGGAGAGAGTGTTGGTTATCACGGCTCACCCCTGATCAATTCGCCCAATCCAGGATATAATCACACTTGTCCGATCTGCCGTCTGTGTTGGCCGCAGGCGATTGCCTGTCACCGCAGTCAACTGCTGGGGCTTCCGCAGATCGAGCAACTACCGGAGGCCATCCATCGGCAACTATGGGGCCACCAAACCCTGTATCGGGTCTTCAGCCTGGTCAACGGCGGCCGGCAGGTCGAGCGGGATTTGTTCGCTGGATTGAGATAGGGAAAGGAACACACCGATGAAGAGCTACCGCAAGGAACTCTGGTTCAACGTGCCCGGACGACGGGCTTTTATCAACATCACGCCTCAGGTGCAGGAGGCGCTGCGCGAGAGCGGCATCCGCGAGGGGTTGGCGCTGGTCAACGCGATGCACATCACGGCCTCGGTGTTCATCAACGACGACGAGCGCGGCCTGCACGCCGATTACGAAGACTGGCTGGAAGAGCTGGCCCCCCACGAACCCATCAGCCACTATCGCCACAACCGCACCGGTGAGGACAACGGCGACGCGCACCTCAAACGCCAGATTATGGGCCGCGAAGTCGTCGTGGCTATCACCGACGGCCGGCTAGATTTCGGCCCGTGGGAGCAGATTTTCTACGCCGAGTTTGACGGCGGACGGCGCAAGCGGGTGCTGGTGAAAATTATTGGAGAGTAAGGCGCCGGGCGCACGCCAGGAGCCACATCCTCAAGGCCGAAAGGTGTTTCGCCAGCGATTGCCTTTTGCGCCTGCGTGTTGTATACTGGGCGGCAGTTTCCACTCGCGGTGTTTGCTCGCTGCAAGGGGTTTATAACGTCGAGATAGACGCTGATAACTATGGCTATAACAGCAGAAGAACTTAGGCAGCTAGTCTTAGATGAATTAAGCAGCCAGGGTTTCTCCTTTACTGAAAATGGAGATTTGGTTCTGCCTGCCTTCGAAAAAGCGGACATCCGCCTTTTGCACGCGCCATCGCGGGAAAAAGAACTGCAGAAAGGTCAAAAATGGATTACAGGTAAATTTTCACGCTACCAGCATTTTTTTGCTGACGGTTCTGATGTATCACCCGAATTGGTCAGACCAGCACTGGTTCAAGTCACCGAGAGTTGGCATAGCGATCTTTTTAGGTTAGCACGCTATTTTTGGTCAATTCCCTATTCTTTTGGTTTTGGGCGAAGACTGCGATATCTACTGCTAGATGATAGCAATGATAAGCTCATAGGCATTTTTGGCCTACAGTCTCCACCAATTAGCTTCCCTGCCAGGGACAATTTGTTCAAGTACCCAACAGATAGAAAAACAGAACTCGTTAATCAAACTATGGACGTCTTCACTCTAGGTGCACTTCCCCCCTATAGCCGCCTCTTGGGAGGTAAACTAGTTGCCCTTGCGGCTGTATCTAATGAGGTGAGGTTGACCCCATGTTCTGGACCACGGAACAGCTAAAAGAAATGAAACTGTTGCGTTATCCATGGACTCACCGAGCCTGGAAATACACCTCCGCCGGAGTCTGATAAGCAAGACTCTGGTGGGGACGCTCATAGTTGTAGAACGTGAAGTAGTATTCCAAGCCCTTTTCCAACTCCATAACCAACGCGTAGTCGTACAGGTAGACGTGCTTGTACTTAACGCTGCGCCAGAGCCGTTCCACAAAGACGTTATCCAAGGCCCGGCCGCGGCCATCCATGCTGATGCGGATGCCAGTGTCTGCGAGCCGCGACGTAAAGCCGAGGGCGGTGAACTGGGCGCCCTGGTCGGTGTTAAAGATCTCCGGCTGGCCCTGTGCCAGTGCCAAGTCTAGCGCATCCAGGCAGAAGCGTCCATCCAGGGTGTTAGAAAGTTGCCAGGTCACGACGTAGCGGCTGTACCAGTCGATGATGGCGACGAGATACATAAACCCCTTCTGCATGCGAACGTAGGTCACATCCGCGCTCCACACCTGGCTAGGCCGCACAATCGTCGCGTTACGCAGCAGGTACGGATACACCTTGTGCCCTGCCGCTGGCACACTTGTGCGCCGTTTAGGGTAAATCGCCTGCAAATCCATCAAGCGCATCAGCCGCTGCACCCGCTTGTGATTGATGGCATACCCTTGCCGGCACAGATGGGCTGTCATCCGTGGCCAGCCATAGAACGGTGTGCGTGTGTACTGTTCATCGATCAAGCGCATCATCTGCAAGTTCAGCGGACTCTCCTGTGCCGGCGTGTAGTAGAACGTCGCCCGATTCAGGCCTACCAGCTCGCACTGGTGGCGAATGCTCAACTCGGGATGCTGTGGTTCGATCATGGCGCGTTTGGCCTCAAGATCGTCACTCAACTTTTTTTTCAGCCACTCCAACTCCATCTTGAGCCGCCCGATTTGCTCGTAGAGCTCGGCCTTGAGCGTCTCCTGTTCTCGCGGTTGGCGCGTCGTGTTGGTGCTGAAGACGTTCGACCCTTCATTCAGGAGCTGCTGCTTCCATTCGCTGATCTGGCTGGGATGCAGCCCGTACTCGCCGCCTAGCTCGTTGAGCGTCCGGATGCCTTTGGCCGCTTCCAAGGCGACTTTGAACTTGAACTGGGCACTGTGCCGTTTTCCTTTGGGCATTGAACTGACCTCCACATGCTTTACATGATACTCCGATTTTCATTTTGCATGTGGTCCAGTTTTTGGGGTCAATTACAGAGTATGGGAACGGAGTTTAGGAAACTTCAAGAGATTGTTGGGGGAAAAGGAGAATACTTGAAGTTATACCAGCAATTCCGTGATCCTCATTCAGCGTTCGATGTATCTTCGCGGGAATATTCCTTTATGACTATTGGCCCTGTATCCCCTCTTTCGTTTTCTGGCACCCCCTTATTTCTCAATGCTTATACCGATGCAGACGATTTTCTAAAGGCCAATAGCCTGCCAGTGCAGCAAAATCTCATTTAACCAAATGAGGCTAAAAGCATGACGTGAGCTTTTGAGCTACAGTGCAACACAACGTTAACCACCTGCTCCAAACGACACTTCACGGTTCTGCCGAGTTGGGGTAAAATAGAGTGGCCGGATGACCATTGTCCAACGGAAGGAGGACGATCCCATGATTCTCAGTGAAAGAATTCAACAGCACGTTCAAAGACTGCCGGCTTACTTTCAGGCAGAAGTGTTGGATTTCGTAGAATACCTTGTGGCCAAGGCAGAGCGTGAGACGGTCCAGAAGGAGAAAAGAACCTGGTCTGACCTCTCGCTATCGTCTGCAATGCGTGGAATGGAAGACGAAGACACGCCTCTCTACACCCTATCCGATCTAAAGGTGGTGTTTCTGTGAAACACACCGGCCAGGTTGTGATGTTTCGGTTTCCTCAAACCGACCTGGAAGAAGGCAAGCTGCGTCCAGCTCTTCTGCTCGGTAGGCTGCCTGGCGAATACGACGACTGGCTGATCTGTATGATCTCGTCGCAGATTCGGCACTATATCCCAGGGTTCGATGAAGTAATCCAGGAAACTGACTCCGATTTTGCTGAGAGCGGTCTGAAATTGACCAGCGTGATACGCGTCGGCCGTCTCGCTGTTGTAGAAGGAGAGATACTTCTGGGAGCTATCGGCCAGATTGATTCAGAGAGACTGCAACGCATCAAGAGCCGTTTAGCCGAGTGGCTCACAGGTCCATAGCGGTGAGTCGGTCCCGAAGCCGAGATCGCAGCAGGCATGGGATATGCAACCTCCACCCGAAATCCAACCCCTATGCCAGGCCCTCCTTCAAGGCCTACACACCATCCTGGGTGAAAGGCTCTACGGCGTGTACCTGTATGGCGCGGCGGCCTTTCCCGATGCGGCTCCCAGCGGCGACGTTGACTTTCACGTCATCCTGGAAAGGCCCTTGAGCGGCGCGGACATTGCGCAATTGAACGATCTCTATGCGAGGCTGGCCCGCGAGCACCCTCCGCTGGGCGCAGAACTGGATGGCTATTTTATCCTGCTGGACGACGCCCGCAAAACGACGCCCCCGCCGCACCAATTGCACCCCGACATCGTGGATGAGGCCTGGGCCTTGCACCGCGCCCACATCCGCGCCGGGCGTTGCATCGCGCTCTACGGACCAGACCCGACCGGCGTATACCCCCCGGCCACGTGGCCCGAGCTGCAAGACGCGCTGGACAAAGAGCTGGCCTTTGTAGAACGCCACCTCGACACCTACCCCGACTATTGCATCCTGAATCTGTGCCGGCTGATGTTCAGCTTTGAGACGGGCCAGGTGGTGGTGTCCAAAGCGGCATCCGCCGCGTGGGCCATTGACGTCTTTCCGCATTGGCGGCGGCACGTCGAGCTGGCCCTCAAGTCATACGCGCGGCGCGCCACGCCCCAGGACCGGCAGTTTATGGCCGACCAAGTCGGAGCGTTTTTTGCGTTCGCCTGCCGGCGCATTCAAACCTATCGGGCGAGCTAAATGTCGACCTCCCGTATGCCTCCCACGCCCTACCCGGCCGTCAACGCCGTGTTGCACACCCTGCTTTCAGATGTGCAGACGATTCTGGGACCGCATTTCGTCGGAATGTACCTGTACGGCTCGCTGGCCGGCGGCGATTTCGACCCCCGGCGCAGCGACGTTGATTTTCTGGTCGTCACCGCCGCCGAGCTGCCCGGCGATTTGATCGCGGCGTTAGAGACGCTGCACGCGCGCCTGGCGGCCAGCGGCGACAAGTGGGCGGTGAAATTAGAGGGCGCGTACATCCCCCAGCGGGCCTTGCGGCGTTACGACCCGGCCGACCCGCCGTACCCGTTTGTCAACGAAGGCCGGTTTTACCTGGCCCGCCCAGGCAGCGATTGGGTGATCCAGCGCCACGTCCTGCGCGAGCAAGGCGTCGTGCTGGCAGGACCCGCTCTCCACGCCCTGATCGACCCCGTCGGGCCGGACGACTTGCGGCAGGCCGTGGCGGCGATATTGCGCGAGTGGTGGGCCCCCATGCTCGACGACCCCGCCCGTTTGCGCCGCAGCGACTATCAGGCCTACGCCGTGCTCACCATGTGTCGGGCGCTCTATACTCTCGAAAACAGGGCCATCGTCTCGAAACCCGTCGCGGCGCGTTGGGCGCAAGAGGGGCTGGGCCAGCGTTGGGCCGCGCTGATCGCGCCCGCCCTGGCGTGGCCGTCTGCCGACGCGGTGAATGACCTGAGTGAAACGCTGGAGTTTATTCGTTACACACTCGGACGCGCAAACCCTAGATGTTGATCCCGGTTTCGGCGACGCACTATGCCGAGCATAGCCTGACTTGGCAGAAACGCAGCCACAGGACCCGCGACCGCGAGAGCGCGGCTTTTTTCCAATGTTGCGAAACCCCGCCGCAGGTTTGACAACTTCCATGCGCCAATTATAATCAGAGTAAAATAGTCCTAATTCGCCGGAGCGAAACGCACTCTTCCAACGGTCCAGTGCTCCTGTCGAGCGACCCGACCGACGCGCCGGGCGCGCAAAAGGTGGAATCAAGATGACTGAAGCACTACTCACGATGGCAAACCCTGCGCCTCCTCAAGTGGATTATCCTATGCTGCCGCCGCGTGGGTTCGCCAGGTTGACCGCCGAGGACTATATCGCCGAACGGGTGAACCAGGCCCTCAAATATTACGACAAAGCTGCAAACAAGCAAAAAAAGATCTATCTGCGTATGCGGGCCACCACGGTAATTGGAGGCGCGCTCGTACCGGTGCTGGTCAACATTGATTTGCCGTACCTCAACATCCTTACCACGATCATCAGTCTGATCGTTGTGCTCCTGGTGTCGCTGGAGAGCGTGTATCACTTTCGTGAACAGTGGACGAACTATCGCTCCACAGAACAAAACCTGCGCAACGAGTATTTTTTGTTCACGACCAAAGGGGGAACCTATTGCGGGTTGAGGGAAAACGTCGCGTTCAAATTGTTCGTTGATCGCGTCGAAGAGGCCATTGAGGCGGAAAATTCATCGACCCTGAAAGTGATGACAACCATCACCGAAGCCAAGGCTAAACAACAGGGCACGAATAGCAATAATGGCGACGAGAGCCTTCCCTGACCTTGATGATGGAACAATCCGGGCAGCCCATCGACGTATTTTTTAGTGTTGGGCGCACGATGACGCCCACACAGCATGAATTCGTGGCAGCCATTGAGGGCTTGCTGGTTTCCAACGGTTTTTTACCGCGCACAGTTGGCCGCACCGACCTGGCGCAGCAAAAACCCCTCCAGTTAATCGCCGACGTGATGCGCGAATGCTCCGGTACGATCGTGGTGGCGCTGGAGCGCCTGCGCATTAACCAGGGCGTCGAGTTGTGCAGCGACCCCACGGTCGAAAATCTGAGTGGGATCAGTCTCCCCACCGTCTGGACCCAAATAGAAGCGGCCATAGCCTATACCCTGGGCCATCCGCTCTTGGCCATCGTCGAATCCAACCTGCGGAACGAGGGTGTGTTAGAAGAAGGGTATGACTGGACCGTAAAATGGGTTGATCTCGATCCGCAAAGCTTGAATAACGGCGAATTTTCGACAGTTTTGGGTGACTGGAAAAATCGCGTTCTGGCCTACCACGCACGACAAAACTCACCCAAGCCAGAGTGATGGCCCGCTTTTACCCCCCGAAATCAACTGTGCCTGTAACTGCCCAGGGAAGCTGCGCCTCAAACCGACGAGTTAAGACGGGACACAGATGAACACGGATGAAACAAGATCAGTGTGAATCCGTGTTCATCTGTGTCCAAAATCTTGTCTCATTTGTAAAGAATTAGCGCCCCCAAGGAGTTCAAGCCCAGCGATTTTTCGACAGGATTTACAGGATTCAACAGGATTTCGGACTGTTTTCATCCTGTCAATCCTGTGAATTCTGTCCAACGGGTTTTATCTAGCCCGATCTTGAGTGCAAGCTGGGTAGTTACCTGCGCCTTAATGACCAGCTCTGATGCGCGCGCCTTTGACGCAAGCATTTAGCGCCGCAGCCGCTCATTCCCCGCATCGTACAACGGCTCCTTTACCACCGTGGCCGGATAGCGCTGGCCGAAATACTCGATTTCCACCTTTGTCCCCGGCCGGGCGTATGCGACCGGCAGATAGCCGTAAGCGATGCTCTGCCTCACCGTGTAGCCGAAATTGGCGCTGGTGACGTAACCCAGCGCCCTGTCGCCGTCCATAATCGGCTCCTTGCCCAGCACGAGGTGGGCCGGGTCGTCCAGCGTCAGGCAGCACAGCTTGCGCTGCAGGCCCTCGGCCCTGGCTTTCACCAGCGCCTGGCGCCCGATAAAGCCCTGTGGTGAGCTTGCCGAACCATCGCCCTTGTCCAAGCGCACGGCAAAACCCAGCCCGGCCTCGTAAGGATTATAATCGGTGTGGATGTCGGCCCCCCAGGCGCGATAGCCTTTTTCCAGGCGCAGCGAATCGAACGCGCCCCCGCCGACCGGCGTCACGCCCAGCGGCCGGCCCGCCTGCGCCAGCGCGTGGCACAACGCCCGGCCGTATTCCGTTGGCGCGTAAATCTCCCAGCCCAGCTCGCCCACGTAAGAGATGCGCAGCGCCAGGGCCGGAATCTCGTTGATTGCGATAGGTCGAGCCGTCAAGTAGGGAAAAGCGGCGTTGGACAGGTCGTCCTGGCTGACCGTTTGGACCAGATCGCGGGCGCACGGTCCCCACACGCCCAGGCCGCACCAGCCCGAAGTCAGGTCGGCAAGGTGCACCGAGCCGTCCGCCGGGAGATGGCTTTTCATCCACGCCAGGTCGTGCGGGCCGCTCGCCACGCCGGTGATGACCAGAAAGCGGTCCGCGGCCAGGCGCGTCACCGTCAGGTCGCATTGGATGCCGCCGCGCCCATTCAGCATCGCGGTGTAGGTCACGCTGCCCACGGGCCGGTCCATTTCGTTGGCCGCGAGGCGCTGCAAGTAGGCCAGCGCCCCGGGGCCGCTCACCTCCAGCTTGGTAAAGGGCGACAAGTCGAACAGCCCCACCCGCTCGCGCGTGGCCTGATGCTCCGCGCCGACGATGGGCGACCAATAACGCGCTTCCCAGCCGCTGCGTTTCGGCACGTCGTAGGCCGCGAGCAACGCCTCGTTGGACGCGAACCACTGCGGGCGTTCCCAACCCGAACTCTCGAAAAAGACCGCGCCCAGTTGCTCCTGCCGCGCATAGAAGGGACTGACGCGCAGCCCGCGCGGCTGTTCCATCGGTTGCAGCGGGTGGATAATGTCGTACACTTCGCGGTACTGCTGCGCCCCGCGCGCCCGGACGTACGCGCGGGTGTGCGCGTGGGGATGAAAGCGGTGCATGTCGGCTTCGCGCAGGTCCATGCCCGGCGCGCCCTCGGCCATCCACTCGGCCACGACTTTGCCCACACCGCCGCCGTGCGTGACCCACACCGCCTCGGCCACCCACAACCCGCGCACGTCCGACTCGCCCAACACGGGGTAGCCGTCGGGCGTGAACGAGAACATGCCGTTGATGGTGTAGGTAAAATCGGCTCCCTTGAGCGCCGGGAGCAGCTCGACGGCGGCCCGCTGGGCCACCGCAAAATCGTCGGGGGTGAACTGGCGCACCGACGGCATGAACGGCGCGTCTTTTGGGTCGAGGATGTGGTCGGCCTCGACCAGCCGCGGCTCGTGCCGGTAGGAGCCAATGCCGTAGGCGTCGGCGTGCTGGCGAAAGTACATCGAATAGTCCTGGTGGCGCAAGATCGGGTGGACGATCTCGCGCGTCTCGCCGGCCAGCTCGGCCAGCGGCGTCGTGATGACGTACTGGTGTTCCACCGGGGTCAGCGGGATCGAGATACCGGCCAGGCGACCCACTTTCGGTCCCCAGATGCCCGCGCAAATCAAGGCCATCTCGGTTTCGACGCGGCCCTGGTCGGTGAGCACGGCCCGCACGCGCCCCTTTTCAATCTCAAACCCGGTCACGGCGGTATGCCCGTAGAATTTTGCGCCACCGCTCGCTTCGGATTGGCGGGCCAGCGCCTCGCAAACCCGAAGCGCTTTGGCCAGCCCGTCGGTGGGCACGTAATACGCCCCGTGGATTTTTTTGTCGTCCAGCAACGGGTTCCTGGCTTGGGCCTCGGCGGGCGAGAGCAGCGTCGCCTCCAGCCCCCAGCTTTTGGCCCAGCCCAGCTTGCGCTTGAGGTCTTGCCAGCGCTCCGGCGTATAGGCCACTTCCATCCCGCCCACCGGGCGCCAGCAGGGCTGGCCGTCCAATTCGAGGCTGGAGTAGAGCTGCACCGTGTATTGGGCCAACGCGGTCATCATTTTGGACGGATTGGTCTGGAACACCAGGCCCGGCGCATGAGAGGTCGAGCCGCCGGTTTGGAACAGCGGCCCCTGGTCCACCACCACGATGTCGCGCCAGCCCATTTTGGTGAGATGATACACCGCGCTGCACCCCACGATGCCCGCGCCGACGACCACGAGTTTGGCTTGCTTTTGCATCAAACACTCCCCTTTCCTTTCCACCCACTGGGTCAACTGGACACTTATTGTATCGGACAGGAAAAGGCGAGGCAAATGTCTGCGCCGCAGGCGTTAAAAAAGTCCGGTACGTCGGTCCAAAATTCACATTACCCTCTTGCGGCCAAGTCACTAGTTGCGCAGCGCCCCTTGCCTTTCCAGAACAACCGGGTACAATACAATTCGATCCAAGGCGGTCGCCACAGGAGACAACAGCAATGGATCTCGATAAAATGCGCAGGTTAGTACGAGAGGGAAGATACTTTTTCTACACCCACGCGCTAACCGAAGCAAAAAAGGACGGCATTGCGCCAGAGGACGTTATCCACACTATCTTGACGGGCGAGGTGATCGAAAAATACCCCGAGCGTCAGCGGACACTCATCTTTGCGACACTTGCGCATAGGATACCACTCCACGTGGTATGCGATTACTCACAGGTCAACGTGCTGTTAATCGTCATCGTCTATATCCCAGAGGACAAGCAATGGATAGATTTTCGAGTGCGCAGAGAGGGAAAACGGAAATGAACGTAAACGAGCTTTTCAGATGTCCAGAATGTGGGCAACAGGTTCAAGACGATGTGATCGAGATGGTTTTTGATCTGGATGATACCCGCGTCAGTGTGAGCAATGTGCCGGCCAAGGTCTGTCCTGGCTGTGGGCAGGAATTCGTAGACGGATATACAGCAGAAAACGTCAACCGGTTGGTGGATCGTGTGACCGAGGATGTGGAGAGTTATGCCAAGAAGGTCGCCCGCCCATCGCTTACCCCACGCGAAATCGCCATCGCCGCCTAACGCCCGCTGGTCGGTATTATCTCGATCGGTATAACCAAACCCGCCGGGTCTCACAACCCTGCGGGTTTGGCTTTCCGAGCGCTCATAGCGCGTGCGGGCCGATGAGCCGACCGCCCAATTGCAGCACCGGCTGATCCAGCGGCGTCTGCCATTTGTTCCACCCGCCGCCGCGGTAGAAATACTCGCCGCTGGGCGGGAACTTGGCAAAAATGGCCTCGCGCATCGCTCCGGGCATCAGCAGCAGCGGGTTGACGATCCAGTTCTCACGATAGCGCACTTCGAGGTGCAGGTGATTCTGTCCGCCGAATTGGAGCTCGCCCATATAGGCATCGGGACCGACCGGCTGGCCAGGTTGGAAAGAACCCGGCTTGACCAGGTGGCCGTAAATGATGGTATAGTCGCCGGCGCGCACAAACAAGCCGTAGGGCGCGAAAGAGCTGGTGATCACCTTGTCAAACACCCCTTCCACCCCGGCGTAAACTTTAATGCCTCGCGTGCTCGAGTTGCCAAAGTCTAGCCCGCCGTGCAAGCCCTGGCAATAGGCGTACCACTGGGCGCCTTTGCTCCACAGATCATAGGCGAACACGTTGTTGCCAAAATACTGCCACCACCGGGTTTGGGCCAGATCCACAGGCATGCGCCGGAACAGCTCGTTTTTCAGCGGCAAGTCCTGGTCGGCGGGCAAGCCTTCCAGCTTGGAGGGGGCAGCTATCGGCGGCGCGCCGGGCGCTGCTTTGCCCGGCTCGAACAGATAAACCTCTTTGCCGTTGGCGCTGCGCTCGGCGCTCCAGCCCTGGCTGTGTCGCCACCACACATAACCATCGGCCTCTGCCCGCGAGCTGGGATCCACTTCCAGCGTCGCGCCGGAGTCGAGAAAGCGGATCGTGTTGTGGCCCAGGCTCGGCGCGCTGCGCACCCGCACTGGCACACTCCCCACCTGAAAGCTTTTCTTTTGGTCCGGAGCCGCCGCGCCCACGACGGGTATCAAAAAGACTTGGCTGCCGTCTGTGCTGCGCTCGGCGCTCCAACCGTCAGCGTGCCGCCACCACACGTAACCATCTTTTTCGACGCGCGAGGCGGCGTCGGCCTCGATTTGCTGGCCGACCGGCAGGTACTTGATCGACGCGCCGCTCAACCCCGCCGCGCTGCGCACCCGCACCTCCACATTACCTACTTGAAAGAGTTTCTTTGTCATATCTGTTTCCTCTTGCTTCGTTATGGGCTGTTCCTTTGGTCAAGCTACGACCAAAACGGTCGGACGGCATCTTTTGCTGCGGCGGCGACAGCAGACCTACGGTAACGGTCAACGTCGCCGGTATGGACTCGGTCGGAGACCTTTGCCTGGCCAGGCCTGTTAAAACGCTCCAGCCGGAACAGCTCGATATTGTGGCGTGACTCGCCGCGCTCGGCCAGGTCGGCCATAATCTCGCCGATCACGCTGGCAAATTTGAATCCGTGCCCCGAACACGGCGACGCGAGCGCCACCTGCGGATAATCCGGGTGCAAGTCAATGATGAAATGCTTGTCAGGCGAGTTGGTAAACATACACGCCGCCAGCGTCATGGTCGGGCCGAGCGCGGCGGGAAAATAGCGCCCGGTGAACTCGCGCAACACCTGCTCGTCGTAGGGGTGCGGTTCACGGTCCACCGTCTCGGCGTCCACGTTCTCTTCCAGGTGATGGTACTTGCCGACCTTAAAGCCGGGCACCCCGTGCACGGGAAAGCCGTAATAGCGGCCCTCGTCCACCAGCAGGTTGAACACCGGGAAGCGCTCTGGCGTGAACCACTCGGGGCGTTGAGGCTGGAACCAGGCCAACACCTGGCGCTCCGGCGCGGCCAGCCCTTTCAAAACCGGCAATAGGTGCTCACTCCACGCGCCCACGGTCAGCACCAGCCGGTCGGCCTCGTAGGTGTCGCGCTGTGTGACCACGCGCACGCCGTCGCCCAATGGGGTCCACTCGAGCACGCGCTCGCGCCCGTGAATCTCGGCCCCCAACGCCTGCGCCGCCCGCACGTAAGAGACGATGCAACGCTCCGGCGCGAGAAAGCCGCCCTCGGGCTGAAACAGCGCCAGCGTGTCGTGGGGTAACTGGTAGCCGGGAAAACGCGCGTTCAGATCGGCTCCTGTCAGCACCTCGTGGGGCAGGTCGTGCTCGACGCACGAACGCCACGAGCCTTTGAACACCCAACTGTCGGTCGGCCCCGCGTCTATCGAGCCGGTGACGTGCAGCAGCGGCTCGCCGGCGTGGCGCTCGATCTCGCGCCACAGCTCGTAGGCCCGGCGCAACAGCATCACGTAGGAAGGGTGCTCGTAATAGGCCAGGCGAATGATGCGCGTGTAGCCGTGAGACGAGCCAAAGGTGTGGGGAATGTCAAAGCGCTCCAGTCCCAACACGCGCTGCCCACGGCGGGCCAGATAATAGGCCGTGGCGCTGCCCATCGCTCCCACACCGACCACGATGGCGTTGTAACGTTTGCCATAGTCGCGCATCGGCGCTATCCTTTCGCCCGCATGCGCGCGCCCTGCGGGTCGAAAAAGGGCGTCGGCGTGACGGTGGCCGGGACCAGGCGCTCGCCGCTGCGCACCACCAGGCGGTTGCCTGGCCAGGCATGGGTCGTGCGCACGTAGGCCATGGCCAGCGTCTTGCCGACGGTGTGGCCGCGCGCGCTAATAGTCACGCGCCCGATTTCCGCGCCGGGCAATTCCGACTCTTGTGTCTCGCCCGCTGCGGCCCCGCTGAGCTTTTTTAGCTTGCGGGTCTCGACCTCACCGATGCTGAACACGGCGTCCTGGGCGTTGGCCGGCAACTCGCTTTCGAGCGTCAGACCGACCCAACGCTCACTCAGCCCGTTCTCCCGCACGCGCAGCAGCGCCTCGCGCCCGATAAAGTCGCGCTTGTCGAAGCGGATGAAACGCTCCAGCCCGGCGTGAAAGGGGGTCGCGTCCTCGTTGATGTCGGCCCCGTACAGCGGAAAGCCCTTCTCCAGGCGCAAGCTGTGCATGGCCAGCACGCCATAGGGTTTGAGGCCGAACGGTCGCCCGGCCGCCAGCAGCGTCTCCCACAGCGCCCCCACCTCTTCGGCGGGGGTGTACAATTCGTAGCCCAGCTCGCCGGTGTAGCCGGAGCGCGAGATGAGCAATTCGGTCTCGCCGATGCGAGCAGGGGTGAACCAAAAGAAGCGCAGCGCATCCAGGTCGGCCTCGCGGACCACGGTTTTGAGAAAATCTAGCGAGCGTGGCCCCTGCACCACCGGCAGGCCGATGGCGGCGGTCACGTCGCTGACGTAGGCGCTGCTGCCCACGGCATGGTCGGCGATCCAGCGGGCGGTTTTTTTGCGCGGGCCAGAGCTGGTCACGATCATAAAGTGCTCGTCGTGAAACTTGTACACCGTCACGTCGTCTACGACGCCGCCGTTTTCGTTACACAGCGTCGAGTAGCGCACCTGACCGGGGTGCATGTCGCGGATTTCGTTGACCAGCAACGTGTTGAGCAGGCGCTCGGCCCCCGGCCCTTTCACGTCCACCTCGCCCATAGTCGAGAGGTCCTGCATACCCACATTCGTGCGCGTGTTGACGTGCTCTTCCACCGGCGAGGCGTAAGACAGGGGATACCAGAAATCCCCCCCGCCCTTGACCATCTGCGCGCCCATGCGCACGTGTGTATCATAAAGCGGCGTTCTCCGTTCGGGCATTTCCAACTCCTACTTCCATTCACTGCGGGATTGGCCGGCGCGAATCTCTGCCCGGCGTCGCCCGATAAAAGCGTTCAACTCGTCACCAATCGCTTCGTCCAGCTCGGGCGGTTCGTATTCGGCCAGCATGCGCTTCCAGACCGCGTTCGCCAGCCTGTACGAATCTGGACTGCCCGCTTCTTCCCACTTTTCGTAATTGTCCATGCTAAAGACCGCGTGCTGGTAAAAAGCCGTCTCGTAATGGCGCATGGTGTGCTGCGTGCCCAAAAAATGTTGGCCTGGACCGGCCTCCGCGTAGGCGTCCCAGGCGAAATCCTCGTCGGACAGGCCGATGCCCTCCACAAAGCGGGCCATCATAGCGCAGATTTCCAGGTCGAGCACGAACTTTTCGTACCCGGCGATCAACCCGCCCTCCAGCCAGCCCGCTGCGTGCAGCACAAAATTGGTCCCTGCCTGCACCGTGGGCCACATCGTCCCCGCCGATTCATAGCCCGCCTGAGCGTCGGGGATGCGCGAGGCAGTAAAATTGCCGCCGGAGCGGTAGGGCAGACCGTAGTGGCGGGCCATCTGCGCCCCGGCGTACAGAGCCAGCGTGTTTTCGGGCGTGCCAAAACAGGGCGCGCCGCTCTTCATGTCCACGTTGGCCAGGAACGAGCCGTACACGACCGGTGCGCCGGGGTTGAGCATCTGCGCGTAGGCGATGCCGAACAGCGCCTCGGCGTTCTGCTGGGCCAGCGTGGCCGCCATACTGGCCGGCGACATTGCTCCCGCGATGATGAACGGCGTCACGATGACGGCCTGGCGGGCGCGGGCGTATACTTCTAACGCGCCCAGCATGCGGTCGTCGAAGCGCAGCGGGCTGGAGGCGTTGATCAGCGCCAGCACGCCGGGGTTTGCGCGCATGGCGGCGGCGCCAAACAGGATTTCGGCCATCGCCACCGTGTCGCGGGCGTTGTCGGCGCTGGTCACGCTGCCCATAAAGGCCTTATCGTTGAGCGTGACGTGGGCCAGCAGCATGTCCAGATGGCGCTCGGCCACCGGCGCGTCGTTCGGCTCGACCAGCGTGCCGCCGGCGTGGTGCAGATGCGGGGTCATGTAGGTCAATTTGGCGAAATTTTGGAAATCTTCCAGCGTGGCCTTGCGCCTGCCGCGGTCCAGGTCGCCCACAAAGGGCGGGCCGTACACCGGCGCAAAGATGACATTGCGCCCACCAAAGGATAGGCTGTTGGCAGGATTGCGGGCCAGTTGGACAAAAGTGGACGGGGCCTGGCGCACAAAGTGCATCAGGGTCTCCTCGTCGATTCGCACGGTGTTCTCTGTGACCTGCGCGCCGTTGGCCCGGAAGGTCTCCAGCGCGGGCGGATAGTCCACGATGAGCACGCCGTGCTCTTTCAGCAAGCGCATCGCGGCGCGGTGAACGGTCGCGACGCCTTCTTCGGACAGCACTTCCGTCAGAGGCAGCTTGTTGACCAGGGGTTGAACGGTTTGTATGATGGCCGCAGTTTCAAGGCGCGCAACGCGCCGGCGGGAATGCCGTCTCTCTCTCACTTTTACTGCTCCATCAAACGATGCTGGTCTGTTCCAGCACGTGGTTCTCCAGCTCCCGAATCCACGTCTCCTGCTGCTCGATGATGGCCTTGACCAGGTCGCCGATGGAGATGATGCCGATCAATTCGTTGCCGTCAACGATAGGTAGATGCCGAATGTGCCGGGCGGTCATCAGCGCCATGCACTTTTCGATGGGCGTTTCAGGGGTGGTAAAGATCACCGGCGCGCTCATAATCTCTTTCACCGGCGTCTCTTTGGACGCTTTGCCCTTCAAGATGACTTTGCGCGTGTAATCTCGCTCCGAAATAATGCCGATGAGCTTTCCGGCGTACAGCACCGGCAGCGCGCCCACGCTCCTTTCGGACATCATTGTGATGGCGTCGAACACCGAGTCGTCCGGCCCGACGGACCACACGTCGCGCCCCTTGGTTTCCAAAATGTGCTTGACGAGTTTCATCTTTCGACCTCCTTGACCTTGCGTGTCATTCGTTCATGCGTGCGTTTCGTGTTTCGCAGCCTCCAGCCACGCGCGCACGTCCGGCTCGTGCTGCTGATAATGCTCGAACGAGTTTTCAGCGATGAGCTTCCAGGGCATCCAATCCTCCGGCATATCCTGAAAGCGCGCCGGATCGCTCAAATCTTCCCCAGGCCACGCCTCCAATGCCGCCACAAGCTCGCCAAATACCTGCTCCGCCTCGACCAGCACGTCGTCCAGCGCCCGATCCTGATTGGCCTCGAAAATCGCGGCGTTGCGTTCATCGGCAGCCAAATTCCACAGCTCCGACCCCACCAGCGCCCGCGCCCGCACAACGCCGATCATCTCACGCTCGTGCCAGGATATGTGGGCGATGACGTCCTTTACCGACCATTCGCCCGCGACGCCTGGTTGGGTCATTCTCGACCGGTCGATGCGGGCCAACAGCGCATCCCACTGAGCGCGTTCCCGGCGCAGCACCTTGAGCAACTCGCCTTTTTTCATGCGTATCACCCCTTAACCCAGGGCTTCAGCAGACCTTCGTTCAGCTTCGATCTTCAAGTATCCAAGTCCGGCGTCAATCGCTTTTTTGAGCGTCCTTTTCATTGAGCCACGAAAGAGCCGCACCATCAGCCCCTCCCAGGATTCTTCTGTTCGGACGACCGTGCTGTCGCCTGTGGCATCCAGTCGCCAGACGTGAACTGCTTTGATGCCCAACGTCTGGCCTGTCCAGGCCAAAAAGCGCGGGCGTTCAACGCCCTGAAGCGTCGAAGTAATCGTCCCCGGTCCCGATTTCCACCGGAACTGAGATCCCACGGCCAATTCACCATCCAGTGTCGCCCATTTGATGTCGGGATTCCATTCTGGCCAGCGCTCAATGGCGACCATTACGTCCCACACCAACTCGGGGGCGGCAGCGATGGTCAACTCGCCGTCTGCAACCACCGGAGCGTTCTGGTTAATCAGCATTGGCAAAGTATAGTCTATTCCCGTCTATCCCGCAATCATAAGCGGCGCTGGGTGTTTTTTTTAGTCAACCCTTGTTTTTGCGCCTCCAATCAGTTACAATGGGGACCATGTCTCAACCGCACGCTTCAGATCAGTCAGCGCAGGTCATTTGGATGCCCTCCGGGCGGCGCGGGCGTGTGTCGCCCGGCGCGACTTTGCTCGACGCGGCCCGCCAGGTAGGCGTCGAGATCGAAAGCTTGTGCGGCGGGCGGCTGACCTGCGGCAAGTGCAAAGTGCGGGTCGAGAGCGGGCAGTTTGAAAAGCACGGCATCCGCTCCGCCGCCGACCACGTGACGCCCCCCAACGCCGCCGAGGCCGACTTGCTCACACACCTGCGCGCCAACGGCTACCGGCTGGCCTGCTCCACCTGTGTGCTGGGCGACGTGTTGATCAGCGTGCCCGAGGAGAGCCAGGCCCGCAAGCAAATCGTGCGCAAGGCCGCCGCCGAGCGCGTCATCCAGGTAGACCCGGCGGTGCGCCAGGTATACGTCGAGGTGCGCGAAGCCACGTTCGAAGAACAAAGCGGCGATTGGGAGCGCCTGCAAGCGGCGCTGGCCGAGCAATGGAGCCTGACCGACCTGCGCATCGACGTTTCTGCCCTGCGCGACTTGCAGACCGTGTTGCGCGCAGGGAACTGGAGCGCCACCGTGACCCTGTGGCGCGACCGGGAAGTGTTGGACGTGCGTCCTGGCTACCAGGAAGGCGCTTACGGCCTGGCCGTGGACGTGGGCAGCACGACGGTGGCCGCTTATCTGTGCGACCTGCGCACCGGCGCGGTGCTGGCGACCGAGTCGGCCATGAACCCGCAAGTGACCTACGGTGAAGACCTGATGAGCCGTGTTTCCTACGCCAACACCCGTCCCGACGGCCTGAGCACGATGCGCCGCGCCATCGTCAACGAGCTGAACAAGCTGGCCGGGCGGGCGGCGCTGGCGGCGGGGATCAAGAGCAGCGACATTTACGAGATCGTGCTGGTGGGCAACACGGTGATGCACCACATCCTGCTGGGCATTCACCCGGTTGAATTGGGTCGCGCCCCCTTTGCCCTGGCGGTTCACGCCGCGCTAGACCTCAAAGCCCGCGATATGGGGCTGCGCCTGCACCCGGCGGCCAACGCCCACCTTTTGCCGCTGGAGGCCGGGCACGTCGGCGCGGACAACGTGGCCGTGCTGCTGGCCGAGGCCCCTCACCAGCAAGACGCCCACATGCTCATCCTTGACATCGGCACCAACGGCGAAATCTTGCTGGGCAACCGCGAGCGCATGTTCAGCGCCTCCAGCCCCACCGGACCAGCCTTTGAAGGCGCGCAGATCACCCACGGCATGCGGGCCGCGCCGGGCGCTATCGAGCGCGTGCGCATCGACCCCCAGACGTGGACGGCGCGCTTCAAGGTCATCGGGGACGAGCGTTGGTCCGACGACTGGGACGACGACGATGGTCCGCCGCCGCCCCGCGCTGCGGGTATTTGCGGCTCCGGCATCATCGAGGCCGTGGCCGAGCTATTCCTGGCCGGGATCATCGGCCCCGACGGGCGCTTTGACCCCGGCGGGCAGCACGAGCGCATCGTGTGGGACGGTCGGGCCGGGGCCTACGTGCTGGCGACCGCCGCGCAAACCTCCACCGGCGCGCCGATTCTCGTCACCCAGGCGGACGTGCGGGCCATCCAACTGGGCAAGGCAGCGCTGTACGCCGGGGCCAAGCTGCTCATGAACCGGGCCGGTCTGGCCAGCGTGGACAAAATCGTGCTGGCCGGGGCCTTTGGCAGCTACATCGCCCCCCAACACGCGATGGCGCTGGGCTTGATCCCCGACTGTGACCTGAAAAACGTATACGCCGTGGGCAACGCCGCTGGCGACGGGGCGCGCATTGCGCTGCTGAACCACGAGCGGCGGCTTGAGGCGCAAAAGCTGGCCCGCTGGGTGCAATACGTCGGGACGGCGGTCGAGCCGAAATTTCAAGACGAGTTCGTCGCGGCGATGCACCTGCCGCATGCCAGCGATCCGTTCCCGCATTTGGCCGGGATTCTGCCCGACCGCCGACCGCCGACCGCCGACCGGAGCGCGCGGCGGCGGCGACGAGCCAGAGACCTTCAAGGTCTACAGGAAGCGAGATGAGCAGACGCGATGTGCTTTTGAAAGCCCTGGCCTCGGCGCCGCCAGACGTGCGCCGGATGACGCAGGGCGTTGATCCGGACGACGCCCGCCGACGACCCGCGCTCGAGCACTGGTCGTTGGCCGACGTTGTAAGCCATCTGGTGGACATTGAGAAACGCTATCGCGCCCAGATGCAGCGCGTGGTCGCGGAGGCGCATCCGGTGTGGCGCTATCTGCACCCCGCCGAGGCGACCCACGATCTGCAAACGCCATTGGACGCTCTGACCGAGCAGTTTCAGGTCGCCCGCGCCGAGACGCTGGCCTTTCTGGAGGGCCTGCCGGCGGGTATCTGGCAGCGCAAGGTCCAACACGAGACGGTCGGCGAAATCAGCGTGCGCTTTCTGGTGCAGCGCTGGGTCGAGCACGACACGGCGCACTTGAGCCAGTTGGCGAGTGTGCGCCATTGGCTGCGCACCGGCATTCTATCGAATCTCCATGCCGCGCCGACCGGTTACGAGACGAGTCCAATCTTGAACGACGAGGTAAAAAATGAGCAACCACGAACACGAAGAAATCCAAGAGCACGAAGAAGAGATTGACATTACGGCGCTGCCCACCGCCGAACTGTTGGATCTGATGGGCGAAGACCTCTACGATGGCCTGGCCGACGAGGTGGTTCAGGAGGTACGCGAGGCGCTGGGGCGGGGTATGACTCCCTACGACGTGCTGACGCAAGGCCTGGTGGCTGGAATGGACATCGTCGGCGCGGACTTTCGGGATGGTATCTTGTTTGTGCCCGAAGTGCTGATGGCCGCCAAAGCGATGAAGGCCGGGATGGCCGTGCTGCGCCCGCTACTGGCCGAGACCGGCGCGCCCAAAGTCGGCACGGTGGTCATCGGCACGGTCAAAGGCGACATCCACGACATTGGAAAAAACCTGGTGGCGATGATGTTAGAGGGCGGCGGTTTCGAAGTCATCAATTTGGGCATCAACACCTCGGCCGATAGTTTTCTGGCCGCCATCAAGGAACATCAGCCCGAAATCCTGGGTATGAGCGCGCTGCTCACGACCACCATGCCCTACATGGGCGTGGTCATCCAGGCGTTGGAAGAAGCCGGTATCCGCGACGATCTGATCGTGCTGGTGGGCGGCGCGCCATTGAACGAGGCCTTTGCACGAGAGATCGGCGCCGACGCCTACTGCCGCGACGCGGCGGTGGCGGTAGAGACGGCCAAGCGGCTGGTGGCGGAAAAACGTAGAACGTGAAACGTGAAACGTGATTTGTCTTTCGTCAACAGGAGGAGACAATGAACACTTTTGAGCAGCTATTGTCAAGCCAGGATTATTTATTGGCCGATGGCGCAATGGGCACGTTGCTGATGGCCGCCGGGCTGACGGCCGGCCAAGCCCCGGAACGCTGGAACGTCGAGCACCCGCAGGCGATACGCAGCGCATACCGGGCGTATATTGAGGCCGGATCGGATATTTTCCTGACCAACTCGTTTGGCGGCAGTCGCTTCCGGCTCAAGCTGCACGGGCTGGATGGCCGGGTGGCCGAGCTGAACCGCGCCGCCGCGCAACTGGCCCGCGCCGAAGCCGACGCCGCCGGTCGCTCGGTGGCCGTGGGCGGCAGCATGGGACCCAGCGGCGAATTGTTCGAGCCACTGGGGACGCTGAACTTTGAGACCGCACGGGAGGGTTTTGCCGAGCAGGCCGCCGCGCTGGCCGAGGGCGGCGTGGACGTGTTGTGGATTGAGACGATGAGTGACTTGCAGGAGGTGCGGGCGGCGTTCGAGGGCGCCCGCTCCGTCACCGACCTGCCCATCGTGACCACGATGACCTTTGATACCCACGGGCGCACGATGATGGGGGTCACGCCGGTGCAGGCGCTGGAGGCGATGCGCGAGCTGGGCGCGGCGGCGCTGGGCGGCAACTGCGGCAACGGTCCGGCAGAAATCGAGGGGGTCATCCAGGCCATGCACGCCGCCGACCCCGGCGCGGCGCTGGTCGCCAAGTCGAATGCGGGCCTGCCCAAGTACGTGGACGGCGAGATTGTGTTCGACGCCACGCCCGACGTGATGGCGCGTCACGCGCTGCGCGCGCGGGCGCTAGGCGCGAAAATCATCGGCGGCTGCTGCGGCAACACGCCCGAGCATGTGCGCGCCATGGCCGAGGCGCTGCGCAGCGGGTACGCGGAGGGGATGGAAGAGGCAACCGAGTTGGAACAATCCGAAACGCTCAACACGCCCGAGCGTCGGGCCAGACGGCGACAGCGGGGATAAATCGGAAGGAAAACACGTGGAAACCATCGTCAGCTCGCGGACCAAAACCGTCGTCATCGGTCCCGAACGCCCGTTCACCCTCATCGGCGAACGCATCAACCCCACCGGGCGCAAGAAACTGGCCGCAGAGATGGCCGCCGGTGATTTCAGCCGCGTGCAGGCCGACGCGCTGGCGCAGGCAGCGGCGGGGGCGCACGTGCTAGACGTGAACGCCGGCATCCCCCTGGCCGACGAAGCGGCGCTGCTGGCTCGGGCGATTCAGTTGATTCAGTCTATCACCGACGCGCCGCTGTGTATTGATTCGTCGGTGGTGGCGGCGCTGGCGCGTGGGCTGGAGGTCTATCAGGGCAAGGCGCTGGTCAACTCGGTGACGGGCGAGGAAGAGCGCCTGGAAGCCGTGCTGCCGCTGGTCAAACAGCACGGCGCGGCGGTCATCGGCATCTCGAACGATGAGACGGGTATCTCGATGGACCCGTGCGAACGCTTCAAGGTGGCTAAAAAAATCGTCCAGCGAGCTATGGACCACGGCATTCCTAGACAGGACGTGCTGATCGATCCGCTGGTTATGCCGGCGGGGGCCGTGCCGGGCGCGGGGCGACAGGTGTTCGAGATCGTGCGCAGGGTGCGCGAGGAATTGGGCGTGAACACCGTGTGTGGGGCCAGCAACGTCTCGTTTGGGCTGCCCAATCGCACGGCCATCAATACCCACTTTCTCTCTATGGCCATCGCCGCCGGAATGACCGCCGCCATCACCAACCCGTGCGAGCCGGAACTCAAACACGCCATCATGGCCGCCGACCTGCTGATGGGCCACGACCAAAACTGTGCGGCCTGGATCGCGGCCAACCGGGCCAGTGGAATGGCCGACCTTCCAGAGCGTGAGCGCCGCCGCTCGCGCCGGCGGGGAGTGCGATGAGGACGGTTTTTATCATCTGTGGGGCGCTGGCCCGCGAGGTGCTGGACATCGTCCAGCGGCGCGGCTGGGAGGCCGAGGTGATGGGCGTGTCGGCGCTGGACCATCTGTTCCCGGAGCGCATCGCGCCCGACGTGGAGCGAAAAATCCTGGCGTTGCGCGAACAGTACGAGCGGGTGGTCGTCGTGTACGGCGACTGCGGCTCCAAAGGCGCGCTGGACGCCGTCCTGACGCGCCACGGCATCCAGCGGGTGGCCGGCCCACATTGCTACGAGATGTACGGCGGGCCGGTCTTTGAGGCGCTGATGGCCGAGGAGCCGGGCACGTTCTTTTTGACCGATTTTCTGGTGCGCGCCTTTCAGGGCGCAGTGGTGCGAGGCCTGGGCTTGGAGCGCTTCCCGGAGCTAAAAGAGGAGTACTTTTACAACTACCGGCGGGTGGTCTACCTGGCCCAGACTCACGACCCGGCGTTGGCCGAAAAGGCGCAGCAGGTCGCTGATTATTTGGGGTTTCCGCTGGAAATCCGTTATACCGGCCTGGGATTGTTGGAGGAGCGGCTGGCGGCGTTGATGCAAGGGCGCCAGATTCAACCAACGCTGGTGCGCGACAGAAGATAGAGGCGGTTGCTCAAAACACAAAAGTAATGGTACAATAGTCAAGTTACCGGATTTTTCGCTTCGAGGGAGATGTCAATGCTAGAAGCCGTGAAATTAAAGGGAGTGATCAAATCGGACCGGCAACTCACGTTACCCAAACTCCCCACAGAACTGCCCGAGGGAGAGGTAGAGATCATCCTGTTATATGAAAGAAAACCGGTCAACAGGCAGATCGCCACTTTGACACCCCTCAATTGGCCTGTCCTGGAGGGTGGTCAATATCTGGGTGGCGCATTGCGTCGTGAGGAACTCTACAATGACGGCGGGCGATGATGTCTGCGTCATAGATACGAACGTGCTGGTCTATAGCACAGTTTCTGGCAACCCCTGGCACGAGCAGGCGCGTCACTGGCTGGCGGAATTGCAGTCCCACGGGATACAACTCTGCGTCACAACCCAGGTCTTGCGCGAGTACCTTGTTGTTTTGACGAGAGGAACAGTCTTTGAAAAGTCGTTCACTG
This sequence comes from Anaerolineae bacterium, assembly GCA_034435435.1. Classification (GTDB taxonomy): domain Bacteria; phylum Chloroflexota; class Anaerolineae; order S140-20; family S140-20; genus DAOTXN01. The sequence goes on from DAOTXN010000013.1 coordinate 53,773, forward strand.
TGGATCAAGTGCTAGAACATCTGGAGTCATTGCTTGCCAACATCACAGTGTTTGACGAGCCCTTAGAGGCTGCGAAATTACTTCGCAGCTTGATCCGCCAGTATCAAGTTCGGGGCAAGAGCATCCACGATGCCAATGTTGTCGCTGTGATGTTAACCCACGGAGCTTACCGGTTAGTGACCTACAACCACGCAGATTTTGAACGATTCAATGAAATAGTCCTGGAGCCGGCGCCGACAGAAAAAATCAGTGATGCAAAATGAACTTGGGCTTGGCCTATAACTGCACGACCGCATCCTCACTGCCGAATGGATTGGGCACGTAGGCGTCGGCGGCATCGTCGTTCACCCAACGCTCGCCGTCGAGCAGGTAGCGGAAGCGATAGCTGCGCCCGGTCTCCAGCGTCAGCGTGGTGGAAAAACTCCCGTCCTTGCGGCGCGTGAGGGGATGGCAGGTTTCGCTCCAGTCGTTAAATTCGCCGCACACACACACCTCGTGCGCCTGCACCTCGTTCGGCACGCTAAATGTGACGCGGCCGGTCTTGCCGCTCCGGTTGATCGTTTTTTTCAACATGTCTTTACCTCGTTTTTATAGATTGACGGCTTATATCCAGTTGGCGATCCTCAGATCTGGTACCCGGGAAAACTCTTTCACGTTATTGGTCACCAAGGTCGTGTCCAGGCTCAGCGCGTGCGCTGCGATAAGTATGTCCAGCGGACCAATCGGTGTACCTTGCCGCTCCAGAGCGGCGCGGATCTGCCCATAGACTTGGGCAGCTTTGGCATCAAAATCGGCGATAACCAGAGGAAGCAAGAACTGTTCCAAGGCTTGTTGGTTTTTTGCGACGTGCTGGCTCTTTTGAACACCGTGATGCAATTCGGCAACGGTGATGGAGGAGACGCCAATCTCGCCCACCGATAAAGCGGTAAATTTTTGAAGCACCTGGCGCGGTTGCCCTTTGATCAGGTAAATGCAGATATTGGTGTCCAACAAATATCTCATTCGAAAACGCTTTCTCTGATTTGCTGCGGGGGTTGTTCCCGGCTCTCCATAAAATCCTCGGAGAATTGGCCCAGGCTATCAAAGAGAGTTTGCCAAGGAGCATGGGTCGGGATGAGCACCAACGCATTCCCGACTTTTTTGATGAACACGCGGTCCCCGTCGAGTCGATACTTTTTGGGCAATCTGACGGCCTGACTGTTTCCACTGGTGAATATTCTGGCAACTATCATAAACTGCCTCCTGTTGTATATATACCAAGAGTATATACCTTTTTCGGATAATGGCAAGCGTGTGATACGGGTGTTGAGCTGTAGCAAGTCGGCGCAGGCCAGGCTGTGTAGCGCCGGGACCAGCTTGCGCCGGATCAAGCGCCAGGCGTCAAGCAGGCCAACGCGTCCGGCGCGTCGGCCCCCAGGTGAAAGCAAATCACCCGCCGCCCGGCCTTCTGCAAAGCTTGATAGTCGCCCAGCGCCTGGGCCGCCTTGAGCACGCCAAAGCTGATAGACGAGTCGGGTTTTCCGGCCTCGTCAGGGATGTCGGCGTCGCGCGGGTCGTCAGCGGTGAGCTGGATAAACAGGCCGTTCCCGGCGTCGCCTTTGTGCAGTTGGCCGGTGGAGTGTAGAAAGCGCGGCCCATAACCGACTGTAGTAGCCACTTTGTAGAGGTCGCGCAGGCGCAGGCGCAAGGCTTGCAGCGCCGCGTCGGCTTCTGGGGTGGGCTGGATAAAAGCCTGCAAAGCGATATAATCGCCAGCGCGGGCCGGCGCGAGGAACGCTCGCAGCGCAGCATCGGTCAGGGGCGCCGACGGAATGTGTGGGAGCGTTTGCGTGCTTTTGTATGCGTCTACGGCGGCCCGGGCTAGGCGCTTGGCCGCCTCGACGTCCGGCTGGTCGAAGGGGTTGATGCCCAAGCGTTGTCCGGCCACCGCCGTGGCCAGCTCCCACACAAAGAACTGCGCCCCCAGACCGTAACGCTCGTGTTGGCGAATGCGCACCACGGGGTGTCCGGCAGCTTGCAGCGCGTCTATCGCCGCGTCGTGGGTGTCGTCGTGGTCCAATCGGATGTAAACGAATAAACGGTCGTCGCCATAGACTTCCGGCGGTCCTGGCGGCTCGCCGACGACGGGCAAAATCCCTTTCCCCTCTTTGCCGGTGCTCTCGGCGATGAGCTGCTCGACCCAGTCGCCAAAACTGGCGATGGGCGGCGAGAGCACAAAAGTCACTTTGTCTCGCATTCCTCGGCGGGCCAGCTCGCCCAGGATAGCGCCCAGCCACGCGCCGGGGTTTTCCTCGGCGTCCACGCACGCCTCGCAGGCGTGGGCGGCATCAATGGCCCGGTCCAGCAGGCGCGCCACGTCCACGCTGACCAGCGCCGCCGGGACCAATCCAAAATAAGACAGGGCCGAAAAGCGCCCGCCGATATTAGGGTCATTCAAAAAGGTGTCACGAAAACCGAGATCGGCGGCCAACTTGGCCAACTTACTGCCGGGATCAGTGATGGCGGTAAAATGTTTTCCGGCTTCGGCAGCGCCCAGCGCCTCGACGGTCCGATTGTAAAAGAACTTGAAAAAAGAGAGCGTCTCGACGGTGGTACCCGACTTGGTAGACACGACGAACAGCGTGCGATTAAAATCAAGTCGCTCGGCATGAGCCAGCACAACGCCGGGGTCGGTGCTGTCGAGCACAGCCAACGACAATGAGCCGGGTTTGCCGGTGAAGGTTTTGGCAAATACCTCGGGAGCCAGGCTGGAACCGCCCATCCCCAGCAACAGCACGTCGGTATAGCCCTCGGCGCGAACGGACCCGGCGAATGCCTCTAACTCGGGGATCTTTTCGCGCATAACTTCGGGACTATGCAGCCAGCCCAAGCGGTCGCTGATCCCATCGGGTGTGTCTTTCCAGACCGTGTAATCTCCGGCCCAAATACGCTCCATGATCCGCTCTTCGACGATTTCGGTCAGGGCGTTTTCTAGCGCAGCGCGGTGAGGTCCCAGGTGCGCCGTATTGTGTTTCCAGTTTTCTTCGGACATCTGATCCACTCCTATGTGATCGCAAGCTGCTCACGCTTGTGGGCAATGCTGTCCAGCAGCGATTCGAACGAGCGGGCAAAGGCCGCCACTCCATCGTCGAGCAGTTTTTGGGTCACGGCGTCAAAATCTATACCCAATTCGGCCAATCGAACGAATTGGGCGCGGGCCTCGTCCAGGCCGGTTTCCAGGGTGAGCGCAACCGTTCCGTGATCGAGGATGGCGTTCAGCGTGTCCGGCGGCGCGGTGTTCACGGTGTGCGGACCGATCAGGTTGTCCACATAGAGCGTGTCGGGGTAGGCCGGGTTTTTGGCGCTGGTGCTGGCCCACAGCGGGCGCTGCACGCGCGCGCCCTGGGCGGCGAGTTTTTCCCAACGCGCACCGGAAAAGATGTCTTTGAAACGCGCATAGGCCAGTTTGGCGTTGGCGTTGGCGGTTTTGCCTTTTAGGGACTGGATATTGGGGATTGGGGATTGGGAATCGTTTTGCCTGGCGCGGGCCAATTCGTCGAGCAGGCGATCCACGGCGGTGTCTACGCGGCTGACAAAAAAGGAAGCCACAGAGGCTACCCTGGATACATCACCACCAGAAGCCGCGAGTTTTTCCAACCCGGCGATGTAGGCCAGAGCTGCCGCCTCGTATTGCGCCAGCGAGAAAATGAGCGTCACGTTGACGTTGATGCCCGCGCCGATGAGCGTCTCGATGGCGGGAAAGCCGGCGGGCGTGGCCGGGACTTTGATCATCACGTTGGGGCGGCCCAGCGCCGCAAACAGGCGTTTGGCGTCGGCTATCGTACCGTCGGTATCGTGGGCCAGGCGAGGGCTGACTTCCAGGCTGGCATAACCGTCGTCGCCGTTCGTGCGCTCGTAGACGGGGCGCAGCAGGTCGGCGGCGCGGCCAATGTCGTCCAACACCAACGCCTCGTAGATTTCTTCCACCTCTTTACCCTCGGCCACAAGACGCCACAGCGCTGCATCATAATCGGCGCTGCCGGCGATGGCCTTTTCAAAAATGGTCGGGTTGGAGGTCAGACCGCTGACGCCGTTTTCGATCAGCGTCGCCAGCTCGCCCGAAGCCAGCATGCCCCGGCGGATGTTGTCATACCAGATGGATTGTCCGAGTAGATTGAGTTCGTGCAGTTTTGACATTGGCGGTCTCCTTTCAAGCGTTCACTGCCTCATTATACGGCGTATAGACCGAGCGCGCCACTGATTGGTTAGCTCGCAATCAGGCAGGGCGTCGAATCCGGGTTGCCAATCGGTCGGGTTTGATGCTAAAATATATTCAGACTAGGCGATTTTCCGCCTGAGTGTCAAAGGAGAAATATAACCGTTCAGGTGGGGGGAATTTTACCGCCGAGAGCGCAGAGAATATTTGCAGAATGGTCAGTAAGCAGGTCAACTTCAGCGGTCTCTGCGTGCTCTGCGGTGGATTTTTCCGCACCACCTGAACGCTTACGGAGAAATGATGTCGCGTTCAAATCCCTTTCTCGCAATTGATCAACACATCGTCGGCGACGTATACACCAGCGCCGAGCTGATGGACAACTTGATTTTTCTGTGCGACGAGCTTGGCTCTCGTTTTGGTGGGACCGAGGGCGAGCGTCAAGCCGCCGAGTTTATCAAGGGCAAACTCGAGTCGTATGGTCTGAGCGACGTGCACCTGGAACCGGTCGAGTACGTCGGCTGGACGCGGGGCGAAGCTAAATTGAACATCATCAGCCCGGTCAAAAAAGAAATCCCGTGTATTTCTTTGCCCCACTCGCCCCCGACCGATATGGAAGGCGACATCGTCGACATGCAAGACGGCGCGCCACAGGATTTCGAGCGCCGCGCCGCCGAGATCAATGGCAAAATCGTGATGACCACCAGCGTCGTGAATCCCAAAGGCTCGCGGCGCTGGGTGCACCGGCGCGAAAAGTATGGGCGCAGCCTGCTGGCGGGCGCGACCGGCTTTATTTTCGTCAATCACTATCCCGGCCACGGGCGGCATCGGCTACCGGGGTCAAGGGGCCATTCCGGGCATCTCGATCTGTAAAGAAGATGGTGCGCGCCTCCAACGCCTTATCCAGCGGCATGGTGAGGCGCGCGTCCGGCTCACTACCACCGACCACAGTCGGCCGATGACATCGTGGAACGTCATCGGCGATCTGCCAGGCAAAAAAGACCCATCACAGATCGTCATGTTGGGCTGCCATTACGACGGCCACGACATCTCGCAAGGGGCCGAAGACCCGGCCTCCGGCGTGGCGGCGGTGCTGGAAGCGGCGCGTGTGTTAGCCCACTGGGCCGCCGAGAGGCAGGCCCAATACGCCCCGAGCCTGCCCTACAGCGTGCGTTTTGCGCTGTGGGGGATCGAGGAATTGGGGCTGCTCGGCTCCCAGGCCTACGTCCAGGCCCACGCTGCCGAGTTGTCCAATTTTCGCTTCTACCTGAACATGGACGCCGCCGGGGCCAGGGACAACACACGCGACAGTTAGGACACCTGTCCTCATCCCCATGCTTCTCTAACTTTAGTTTCCGCTAAGTTAAAAAGCGGCAAATGGCATTCTGCCCCTATATATGGGGATGCCGCATCAAGCAGCCCGAATATGTAGGGCGATGAATGGAAGCGTCAGGTAGGTTAGCGACCTTCAACTTTTGATAACGAACTGACATACCCTCGTATATGGGGGTATGCGCCGAAATTTTTCCTATATGTAGGGGATAAGCTCTTGGCGACATTTGATTCGATGCCACATTTTAGCGGAAAGTAAAGTCTAATCTGAAATTACGGTATAGTGAGTTGCTTCCACTCCAGAAAACGCCATAATCGTTGTTCAAGCCAAATCGCGATTGTCGTGATGCAGAATACTCCAACGTAGTCAAGATGAGACGACAACTTGCACAGGGG
>DAOTXN010000014.1:0-30619 GCA_034435435.1 Anaerolineae bacterium
GCTTATCTCGCGGCCAACGCGAAATTGCTGGGCATCATCAAACGCACGCGAAAGAACCATCGAAAAAGCCCTTTGGCCGAGTTGTCGCACTTGACAAATTCAGGAGATCCTTAACTTGTGAGTAATGCCCTAACGCCCCTCCCAGGCCCTGTGCATACCAATTTCGGGTGCTGGCGCTCCACATCGCCGCCCGACCGCTTTCCACCAGCCGCGTCGCCTCGGCGTCTATTTGACCTGACTGCTCCACCGATGGACGCGGCATCACCCCATGCACCAGGGCCAGGTCGGAGAACCAGCCCAGCGCCTGTGCCACCTGAGGCTGGTTCAGCAGGGGTAAAGGCGGTTCGACCGAGGCATCTACCAACGGTCCAGCCCGCCCCTGGATGAAAGGCAGCAGGTCGTGTGGCCGCCCTACAAAGCCCCAGCGCAGCACCTCTTCCCCCTCCCGCTCGGTTGGCTCGACTGAGCTCGCCGAAGTCAACGCCTGGGCTTTGGTCAAAAAGTCGTCCCAGGTCCAGCCTGGCTCTGGATAGGGCACACCGGCGGCATCAAAGGCCTCTTTGTCGTAAACGATGAGCGTAAAGTTGACGGCAAAGGGCAAACCCCAGGTGCCGCCGTCCCATTGCAAACTATCCAGAGTATGCGGGTAGAAATCTTCGGGCTGGAAGGTCTGGTCGGCCATAATAAAGGGAGCCAGGTCACGCACCCGACCCTGGCGAGCGAGAGCAGGAGAGAGATATGGCATCGTCAGTGTGTCGGCCCGCGAAACCACCTCGCTCAAGTTCGACGCCGGTTCCAGGAAAACCAACTGTACGCGCACGTCGGGGTTGGCCGCCTCGAACTGGTCGGCCAGTCTGCGGTAGGTGTTCTCGTGATATTCGTGACAGGCAAACGTGATGACGACCTGTTCTGCAGGCCTGGGCAGCTCTCCTTTTTTCCCACTTTTACAAGCGACCAGCAGGGAGAGCAGAATGAACAAGACTAACAGAACGTGCTGGATTGCATCTTTGGCGCGCATGGGGCTCCTCTCTCAAGTCGCTCAGGCCGTTAACAAGGCAGGGGGCACTCGCCTGAGACGTTGTAATGGGTGACATGCATATGCTGACCCCAAGGAAAATAGCCGTGGCTGTGGGGTACGGAGGTATCGCAGTGACACCACGATGCCTGGACCGGAGAGACCAGCACCGCCCCCAGCACGGTTGAAGCCAGCAACGCCCCTGTCACCGTGGCCGCCTTGCGCCCGATGTTGCCGTCCTCCAACTTGATAAAGTCGGTGATTTTCTTGTTTACGTTCACGTCCTGTCACTCCTTTCTGAAAAAGCAATCTTGGCTATGGCCCAATCGCCTCGGCCTGGGCCGTGCACAGATCAATCAGTTCGCTCTCATCTTGATAGCCGGTCGTCGTCTCGAGACATAACACATAAGCATCCACCTTGCGCTGCGCCTCAGCCAGCGCCTGCTCGATGTCCGCCCCGGCTATGGCCGCCTCCAACGCCTTCTGGAGTTGAGCAGCGAAAAACGCTGTGCGCCGGTCAGTGGGATTAAGGGGCTCGATCAAATTGGATATCCGGTTGCTTTGCTCCAGAGTAAATAGATAGACATCGGCCAGTTCTGCCCCTACTTGCTGGCGGTAAGCCTCCGACTCGGCCACTGAGCGACGGGCCGGAATCCCTTGCGCGATGCCGACTTGCTCCGATAGGAACTTGAGCCATTCCCAACAGGCCTGTGCGTGCCCGGTTTGCGCCGAGATGTAATAGCCCCCTAGCATAAAGTCACCGATTCGGCCAGGTCCCTGGGGCATAGGAGCGATACCCACCTTCAGGCCTTGCCAGTGCCGGCTATAACCCATGGCGGGGTGAAGAGACCACATGGCAGCTTGTCCTTTGCTGACAAGGACCTGCCATTGGGCCTCGCTCTGTGCGAGTTGACTGTTCCACTCGGATTTCGACATCAGCGCGTCGCTGTAGCTTTCATGCGCGGGGGCAATACCAGAATGGCTCAGGTTAGCGTACCAGCGGACAGCCTGGGCCACCTCTGGCGTGTCAAAAGCATAGGTGACCAGACCGGTGGCGCTATCTATCAACCGCGCCCCCTGCTGCTCAATGAAGAATGTAGGATCATACAAAGGACCGGGGTATGGCGCATAACCGTATCGTTTGTCTGCTCCTTCGCCTTCCGTCAGCGCCGCCGCCAGCGTGAAAAAATCTTCCAGCGTCCAGCCGGGAGCGGGGTAGGCCAGCCCGGCGGCGTCGAACAACGCCTTGTCATAGTACATCACCCGGGGGTAGCCCTGGGCCGGCAGGCCCCACAGTTGCCCCTCGCGCCGGAAAGGTTCCAGAAACTGAGGGTAAAAATCCTCCAGTGGAAAGGATGGGTCGGCAGCGAGCAACGGATCGAGACTCAGGATGAATTCCACGTCTTTGTCTTGGGGAGAACGCAAAAGCTCAAAGCAGTCCCCTTGCGGGGCTAGAAAAGCTGCATTCACGGTTTGAATGTACTCGGTGTATTCTGGCTCTTTGACCTTTACTGTGATATCAGGGTGGGACTCGTGGAATCGGGCAGCCAACGATTTATAAGTCCCGCCGAGCTCCCAGCCATGCGCGGCAAGGAAGGTGATGGTCACTTGTTCAGCATCGGGCGTCGTCTCTGGCATGGGAGTAGTGACGATGACCGGCGTCTCTAAAGTGTTTTCGGTCAGCGCCCCTGCAATGTAGGTCGAGGCTACTAGTTGCGCTTCGGCCAGGGCTTCCTCAACGCTCTGCTCCCCTCCCAAAATCCTCGTCAAAGCATCGTCCAAGGCCCCACCTAGCCAACTCGCCTCGACCCGCGAGAAGCTGTGTTCCAGCGCAAAGCGATAGGTGGCGGCCATCTCGGCGTCCAACTCATCCCAGTAACCGCTGCCCTCAGCCACCGAGCGCCGCGCCGGCAGTCCTCCACCGACCGCCTGGCGGCTCAAAAAGGCCAGCCAACGCCAGCTTTCCTGGGGATGGGCCGTGTCGGCGCTCATCGCATAGCTGCTCAATTCTAGCGGGGTCGTGGCCGAAGCGGGTGTATCTACGGGAAAAGAGGCCATTCCCAGCGTCCGCCCGGCGCTCTGCCTCTGCCAGCTTGTGGTGCCCGCGTTCCACATGGCCGCCTGACCACTCTCCACCAAGCGGGTGGCCTCTGCACTGGCCAGTCCGGATGATTCCGGCGGCAGGATGGGCATCACCTGATCCACCAGCGCCAAATCCGTGAACCAGCGCACGGCCTGCGCTACCTCGGGCCGGTCTAGCAAGGGCAAAGGCGGCTGGGCCAAGGCGTCCACCAGCGGACCGGCGCGGCCGCGGATGAAGGGCAGCGGGTCGCGCACCGACCACACAAAGCCCCAACGGCGCACCTCGTTCCCCTCGCGTGCGGTCAGCGCCTGGGCTTTAGCTAGAAAGTCGTCCCAGGTCCAGCCCGGCTGAGGGTAGGACACGCCGGCCTGATCAAAGGCTTCCCGGTCGTAAAAGATGGCCTGCAAACGCACGGCGAACGGCACGCCCCAGGCGCCGCCGTCCCATTGCAGGCTTTCCAACGTGTTGGGGTAAAAATCCTGCGGCTGGAAGGCGCTGTCAGTTTGGATGAAGGGACTCAGGTCCCGCACCAGGCCCTGGCGCGTGAGGGCAGGAGAGGCGGGAAAGATCAGCGTGTCTACCTGGCGAGCGACGGCCGTCAGGTCCGAGGTCGGTTCCAGTAAGACCAGTTGCACGCGCACATCGAGGTTGGCCGCCTCGAACTGGTCGGCCAGGTTGCGATAGGCGCTCTCTTCCGATTCCAGGCAGGCAAACGTGAGCGTGACTGATTGGGAGGGAGAGGGCGGCTTGTCCCGGTCGCCACAAGCTGCCAGCAACGGGAACAAGAGAAACAAAATCAACAGACCGTAGCGGATGACGTTCTTGGCTTGCATAGCATTTCACCTGCCTTTGTTCTACAGCCCGTCCCCGGCCTGAGCGACTGGCGCGCGCCACTGTAAACTCGTATTCTATTAGACGCACATGGAGACGGATTTTGAGGAACTTGTCAGTCAGGTTAGGGGTTGGTATATTTTTCTACTGCCCACACCGCCTGCTGTTGGGCGTTAGACAGCGCAACCATCGGGTCTTCCCCCTGTTGGACTACCGCCTCGGCGGCAGCGGTGAAGATCTGATAGACCTCGGCGTACCATGGCACCATCCCGGCAACCTGCGCATAGCTTGCGTCCTGATACCTGCTCAGCGTTTCCAAAAGGGCGTTTTTCAGTGTTTCACGGCTGGCCGAAGGCACGCGGCTGAAGCGGGCCTGGGAGAGCAATGATCTGCGCGCGGGCAGCGCATCAATGGGATCGACCTGTCTTGAGATGAACTGCAGCCACTCCCAACTGGCCTCCACGTTGGGGCGCTGGGGTGAAAGCGCATACCCAGAAACGCTAAAGACGGTGGCGGCCTCTTTACTTACCGGTAGCGGTATCACTCCCAGTCGAAAAGGAAGATGCTTCCCCGGAAGCAGACTGCCCACATCTCCGATCCACATCGCCGCCCGGCCTTCTTGTACTAACGCCGGTCCTTGCATCATCAGATCCTCAAAGGGGTCAAAAGGTGCAGGCATGACATCGTACTCCCATCTCAGATCAGCGTACCAGCGCAAAGCATCTACTAGGGCTGGATCGTTCAGTGTTGGAGCTGTGGGTGCAGTCAAGTTATCCACCAGATGTCCTCCTCTCTGGAAAGCCAGCAAGATGACATCGTCTACCCACTCCCCATCATAGGAAATAAATCCATAGCGACGGCTATTCCCCTCGCCCTCTGTTAGTTGCACGGCTGTATCCACCAAGTCATCCCACGTCCAGGTGGATTGAGGATACTCTACACCTGCTTCGTCGAAGAGGTCTTGGTTGTAAAACAGCATCCGGGCATCTATTTCTGTCGGCAGCCCTCTTAAACTTCCATTCCAACGAAAGGCATCCAGAGCCTGTGGATAGAAATCATCCAGATCAAGTTTAGAACCGCCTAGCAGGAGCAGGGGTTCCAGGTCCAAAAAATAGGCGTCTATCTCAGCCTCACTTCCTATGCCCCCAAAAATCTGAAACACGTCCATCGTCTGAGCCAGATCGCCAAGGCTCCACTGCCTCTGAGGTGTTTTGACCTGTATCTTGATCCCGGGATGAGAGGTCTGAAAGGTGCGCGCCAAACGAGGATATGCCTCCGCACCTGCTAACGTGAAAAAAGAAATCGTAATCGCCGACGGCGGCAGCGGTGATGCCTCGACCAACAGAGCTATCGGCGTAGACTCCGCCTCGACAGTGGACCCCAAAGCTGTTAGAGCACGTCGCTGCGCTTCGTCTAGCGCCTCTGTCACCGTCATCTGATCTTTAAGCACGTTTATCATTCCCTCACTCACTAGCCAATCATAGGCCTCTATGAACCAGTCGTGCTGACGAGGCGCCAGAGCCAGTTGGTCATGCTCCAGGATGTAACGATACACCTCAATCAGGTGTTTCCCTACCATCTCTTCATAGGCCTCCGACTCGGCCAGGGAACGACGTACCGGAAGCACTTGCCTCTCAGGAAGTTGATGGGTCAAATAGTTGATCCAACGCCAGCAGGCTTGAGGATCAGCAGCTATCGCACTGACAAAATAGCCATTAACAAAGGGTAAACTGGCTTCTATCTGATCTCGGGGCAAAGGTGCGATATCTAACTCATCCGTGGGCACTGCTGGCAAATTGATCAGATAATCTACCCACATTGCCACTCGCCCGGTAGCGATGGGATCAGTAGTGGCTGAGCCAGGGGCATCGGGTGAGTCAGCGTCTGGCATAACATGGTGAACCCGCACCAAATCGAGATACCAATTGATGGCTTCCTGGACGCGGGGTTGGTCGAAGAATGGGCCTGCATCTCCCGACGACAATTTGGCCAGCGCCGCATCGTGCTGGTAAATCCACGTGTCTACCTCATATCTCCACCGCTCAGCAAAACCGTACACAGGCAAGCTGGCATCCGAGTGGGTCAGAGCTTGCGCTCGAACCAAAAAATCGTCCCAGGTCCAGCCGGGTCGGGGCATGTCTACCCCGGCCTGCTCGAACAGGTCAGGTCGGTAGAGCATGACCCGCGGAGAGACGCCTGCCGGGATGCCCCATAATCTACCCTGGTTCTCAAAGCGCGTCAGCAAGCCTGTGTAAAAGTCCATCTCCTCGAAGGTGGGGTCATTGGCCATGAGTGGCTGCAGATCTTGGATTAACCCCGAATTTCTGAGCCAGACCAGATCCTGGTCGGAGGCCATAAAAACATCGGCCGCAGTGGCCAGACGAGACAACTGTTCACGGAACTCCAGCTCTGGCAGAGAGAGCTCAGCAGGGTCCCACACTTGAATCTTTACAGTGGGATTGGCGACTTCGAATATCCGGGCCAGTTCTCGATAGTATTCTTGTTGAGAGGAGAGAGCGACAAAACGAATAGTGGTCGTCGGCCCACCTGGACTGGGTGTCTCGGGCGAGATTGGAGTGGAGGGTAAAGAGGGACGGCAGCCCCCAGCCAGGACACTGACGACAGCAATCGTCAACACCATAACCTGCGCCTCGTGTTTGTTCATCGGATCTCCCTCACATTGTTGTTTCCGTCATCTTGGCAACGACAAGCATTCGCCTGGTTGAAAAACAACCTCGAAACCACATGTGATTAAAAGCACAGAAGCTCAATAAAAACAGAACGCGACCAAACAACTCGATTCGAGTGATCGCGTTCTTTTATCTCAAATTGACAGATGGTCAAGATGCACAGTTGCAATGATCAAATGAGCCAGGGGTACAGTTACCGTAACAGCAGTATTTGATATACCAGCCCCACCCCACACCGCACTGTGGTGCGGGCTGGCAAAAGCCATAATAGCCACAGGGCCCCATAGGCTGTACAAGGGCCTTTGCTCGCGGAACCGCCTGGGCTATAGCTGGCATTGGGGCAGCAAACTGAACAGCTATTAACACAACCGACAGAATCAGCATGGTGGTCAAAGCCGCCATTATCGACTTGTGCCTTTTGGACATTTTTCTCTCCTCTTATTGAAAGCAAAATATGGTGGTTGTTTTGACCTCCTCCAACACCTGAGAAATTTGTCTCTTGGCATCACCTCCTTATCACCTTTTTTTCTACTGATCCACCAGAGCGATCAAATCCGCCATTGAATTAGCGAATCCTGAGTTGGCAACCCGCCCACTTTCATCCAACACGTAGAAAAAAGGTGTACCGGGCACTTGATAATCACTGACCACTGTATCGTCCCAGACTAGCACTGGGAAATCAAATCCTTGTTCCTCAACCAGCCGTCCATTCTCTTTGTCGGTCCCGTGAGAGATCATTATCACTTGGATACCTTCTTCAAGTCGGCTAAAGGCTTCCAGATGGGGGTACATTTCAGTGCAAGCCGGACAAGCGGTTGAAGAGAAGACCAGCAGCACCTTTTGCCCGATCGCGTCTGCCAACGAGACCGTCTGCCCCTCTGTATCACTCAACTGAAATCGGGGCGCCAATGTGCCAATCTCCAGCCCTTCTACTTTTATGGTCTGGAAGGGCGCTAACGCCGCCAACACCTCCCGCTGCAACTGGGTCATACGGATGAAGAGGCCAGCAATCGCTACCATCAGCAGGATGACGATGCCCATCAGCATTGACAGCAAGATATTGGCTGATTTGGATTCGTTGGACATTCTCGCTCCTCGGCCAGGACATACTGGAATCAAAAAGGATTCTTGACCCGAAATATCATTCGCGTCATTTTGTGCATTCGTGACAGAATTCGACTGATGAGACCACTATAGCACAGCAACACCTTGCCTGTCATCACCCAAAGGTCGTAAAAAGTGCTAGAGGGGGTCGTATTTTTCGGGTCAGGGGGTCGTAAAAGAGCGACAGGGGGTCGTATTTTTCGGGCCGGGGGTTGTAGAAGGGGGGTAGAGGGGGTGTATTTTTCGGCCCAGGGGGTTGTAGGCCGACATCAAACGTCGCGCTCTGCCGCCAACGACTCCCATTCGTGGAACCGGCGCACGGCCTGCACGCGGTTGTGCACCCCCAGCTTTTTATAGAGAGCGGTGGCGTGACATTTGACGGTGGCCGCGCTGATGACCAGTTGCGCGGCGATCTCCTGGTTGGTCCGCCCGGCGGCGATGAGCCGCCACACCGTTTGTTCCTGGCGGGTCAGGGGCGCAGCCGGCGCCAGCCACTCGCGCCGCAGCTCCCGATGCACGGCCACATTCTCCAAAAACGCGCACCGCTGCTCCGCGTCGGGGAGGCGCGCCGCCCACGCCTCCAACAGGCCACGCGCCGCGTGCAACACCTCCCGCGCCCGCGGGTCGTGGGCAGCTTGCAGGACGCGGTAGCAGCTCAGGTACAGGCGCAGCGGCTCTTCGGTCCCGGCCGGGCCGTGGGATTGCAGATAACTGAAGGCCTCTTCGACCTGGACCCTGGCCTGCGCCAACTCCCCCTGCGCCAGGCCGACGCGGGCCAGCCCGGCCCGTACCTCGGCGGCCAGGGCGGGCTGGCCCAACGCCTGGCGCAGGGCCAGGGCTGGTTGGTAGGCCGTGGCCGCCGCCTCCCACTGCCCCAGCCCTTCCCCGACCCGGCCCAACAAGGTCAACGCCAGGGCTTGCAGGGAACGCTCACCCAGCTCCTGCGCGATCTCTAGCGCCCCCTGGCCGCATTCGCGGGCGGCCTCGGGCCGGCCTTGCTGCTGCCACAGCAGGCCCAGGCGGACCAACCCCAGCCCTTCCAGCCAACGCAGGCCCATCTCGCGGCTCAGCTCCAGCGCGCGGGTGTAATCCTCCCTGGCCGCCTGATATGCGCCCAGGCGCTGCGCGGCAAAGCCCCGGTTGAGCTGGGCAATCGCCTCGCCCGGCCGGTCGCCCAGCGCCCCCTTGAGCGCCAGCGCCGCCGCGTACTCTTCCCGGGCCTGGTGATAGTCGCCCAGGTGATCGGCGATCACGCCCAGATTGTTGAGCAGGGCGCTGGCGCTGCGCCGCTGTCCCCGCTCGCGGCACAGTTGCAACGCCTGCTCGTAATGGGCCCGGGCGGCCGCGTAATCGCCCGCTTGCACGGCCAGGTTGCCCAGGCCGGTCAACGCTCCCACCTCCAGTTCGTTCCTTTCCCCATTCGTTGTTGTGTCTTGGGCGACAGCAAGGTTTTCCGAGAACTCCCCCAGGGAGCCGGCTCCGGTCGTTCGCGCCGCGTCCAGCGCCTGTTGATACAGCGCCCCGGCCAGCATCCGCTCTTCCTGGCGCGCGGCGAGGTGCGCCAGGT
The DNA here is from genome assembly GCA_034435435.1 of Anaerolineae bacterium. GTDB lineage: Bacteria > Chloroflexota > Anaerolineae > S140-20 > S140-20 > DAOTXN01. The sequence continues at coordinate 9,291 of DAOTXN010000014.1, forward strand.
GCAGCAGACAAAAGGCCGCCTCCTCCACCTGTCCCACGGGGACGCTGCGCAGCCCCAGCGCACGCAGCGCCTCCAGGCTCTGCTCCAGCCGTTCTCGCGCCTGGGCGTAACGCCCCAGGTGGTAGTCAAACACCCCCTGGCGGGCCAGGGCGCGCCACACGAGCGGCGGCGGTTGCGCCGTCGCCTGCAGCCCGGCCACTGCCCGGCCAAAGGCGGCCTCACCTTCCCGAAAGCGACCGCTCAGCTCGTAGTAGCGGTACAGGCCGGGCAGGCAGGCCGCGAGCACCTCCGCCTGACCACCGTCCGCCGCCCAGGCCCAGGCTTGTCGCAGGTTCTCCCGTTCCTCGTCCAGCCCCGCCAGCGCCCGCTCTGGCTCGTCCCCTTTCAGCGCCGCCTCCCGGCCCTGCAGCCAACCTGCGTAATAGCAGCTATGCCGCTCGCGCGTGCGCGCCTCTTCTTTGGAGACGGTGCTCAGTTGCTCCTGCGCCAAGCGGCGCAAGAGCTCTGGCGCCTGGTAGCGTCCCTCCGAAGTTCTGCGCAGCAGAGACTTGTCCACCAGCGCGGTCAGCAGGGGCAGCGTGGCCCCGGCCACCTGCTGCGCCGCCTCGGCCCAAAACCCGCCGCGAAACACGGCCAAGCGGCTGAAAGCGGCCCGTTCTTCCCCACTGAGCCGCTGCCAGGAATAGGCGAACGCGGCCCGCAGGCTGCGCTGGCGCTCCGGCACGTCGCGCAAAGAGGTCGCCAGAAAGTCCAGGTCGCGCTCTATCTGCGCGGCGATCTCGGCGCAGGGCAGCAGCCGCACCCAGGCCGCGGCCAGCTCGATGGCCAGCGGCAGCCCTTCCACCCATCGGCAGATGCGCACCACGCCGGGGCGCTGCGCTGGCGTCAGCGCAAAGCCCGGAACGAGCCGGCGCGCCGTGTGCACGAACAACTGCACCGCGGCGTAGCTGACTGCGTCCGGCGCGTGGGCGTCTGCTGGGAAGGGCAGCCCCTGCAATTCCAGCAGCCATTCGCCGCCCAAGTTCAACCGTTCGCGGGAGGTGGCCAGGATTTTCAGCGCCGGGGCCGCCCGCAGCACCTGCGCCAGCAGCGCTACCCCCTCGCCCTCACCGGCGGGGGAGCACAACTGCTCCAGGTTGTCCAGCACCAGCAGCGCGGTCCGCGGCCGGACAAAGTCAACGAGCTGGCTGCTGGCGTCTATGGTGGGGCAGAGGGGGAGCTGCAGGGCATTAGCCAGAGCAAAAGGCAGCTCGGCGGCCGCGTCGAGCGCCTCCAGCGGGACGAACCAGACCCCGTCGGCAAAGGCGGCGCGCTGCGCGGTCGCCGCCTGCAGGGCCAGGCGGGTTTTGCCGACGCCGCCGGGGCCGACCAGGGTCAGCAGGCGGCAGGCCGGGTCGCGCAGCAGCCGGGCGATCTCGGCCAGCTCGGGTTCGCGGCCCACGAGGGGGGTGAGCGGGCAGGGCAGGTGATGCGCATGACCGTCGGGCATTCAGTCTCTCCGCCGGAAAAGTTGATCGGATGGCTCAATTGGGTCAAGCGGAATGCAGCGTGCATGATAGCACAAAATGTAGGGAGAGCAAATGGGTGGTCTTTGCTACGCGGGGCCGTCACGCCGCGTCGGTAGATGGTGGTTTCACAGGTGTCTGGCCGCCAACAGTAGGGTGGAGAGGAGGGTTGAGATTGGTTTCACAGTGTGAAACGTATTGCGTGAAACGTAAAGGGCATTGTACTCGCGGGACTAACCTGTTCGCTCGGCAAACTCGGCCAGGTCGCGATAGCTGTTTTCCATCTCATCGGCAGCCACCGTGTCCAAGAGACGCACGACCCGCCGCAGCATCTCGCCAATCGGTAATTGTTCAGAGACAATCACCCCATAATGTTTGCGACCGCCGCGCCACCATTCCTCGAATAGCGGCTCAAAGTGCCTGGCGTTACACGTGAGAATTACACGCCCTTGACTGGCGGCGTACTCTAACTGATCTTTGTCATCCAGGGCCGCGTTGCCAGCCTCGTAAGCGGACAGGGCATCGAACCCCCTGCGGCGGATTTGTGCTGCCAATTTACCGTGTACGTCTGCGTCGGTGTAAAGGGCTATAAAGAGGCGTGCCGCTTCATGCGCCATTGCGCCTCCCGATTCTCTCGAATGTAATCTTCGACCTCACCAGGATGATCGTAGTAATATCCCAGGGCGTCATGGACCTGGGCCAACGTCAGCACCGGATAAGCTTCTACGATTTGTTCCGGGGTATCGCCGAGGCGCATGCGCTCCACCACCGTGCGCACGGTGATCGCGCTGCCACGAATGGTCGGCTCTCCGCGATGTTTCTGGGGGTCGCGTATGACGTGTGGGTGTTCTGTCACTTTGCCCTGCGAGCCGAGTTCCATCCATTGTGTCAATTGGGTCTTGAGGTCAACCAGCTCTTGCCGTATCGTTCCCAGTTCAGCATGAATTCGTTCGATTTCTGTAGTTGCGCTCATCGTACCCTCCTGGCAACTATCGCGGCGCGCCGTTGCCTTGCAAGCAGCTCGTTCATTCGTCCACTCGTGATTCTCAACTCGTTCCTTCTCTATTCACGCCACATTGTACCTCAAGCGGGTGACGACGGCAACCCGCTGACCTTGAGGTTATTGTGGCATGGCATGGTTGCGGTGTGGTTGGGATGAGGTTAAGGTTTCGCAACATGGGAGATGCGCCGCACTGTGTTCACTAGACGCATCAGCGCTGGGTTTTAAAGAGTGGAAAGGAAACAAGGAATGATTCATCAATTCTCAGTGATGTACGGGGAGCTCTACCGTCAAAGTCTGTGAACGCATCAAATCAGAGTTCAGCAAGGAGCGGACCGAGTCATCAGCCACAGATAACCATCCTCTAAAGTCGGCTCAGATGCCTCGGCTTCCCAGTTCGCTGGCTTCTCACCCAGCACTCGATAGCGGGTTCCGTTTCGAACTTGTAGGGTTGATACAACCTCTAGGTCTTTGCTTGGTTGCGCGCCGCCAGTGACGATGGTCCATACTCGGCCTTGTGCTTGCTCAATGAGCATCCCGGGTGAGCCGCGAAAGAGCACCTGTCCCTGGTGCAGTACGGCCATGTCGGTGCAGGTTTGCCCGATGTCTTCAACGATATGAGTGGAGAGAGTTACGATGCGGTCGCGCGCCAGGTCAGCCAGCAGGTTTCGTAGTCGGACGCGCTCGGCGGGGTCAAGGCCAGCGGTTGGTTCGTCTATGACAAGTAGACGGGGATTTCCCAGCAAAGCCTGGGCGATGCCGACGCGGCGTTTCATCCCACCGGAAAAGGTCCCGAGCTTGCGTTGTCCTGCTTCAACCAGCCCAACCGTCTCCAGCAGTGCAGTAATCTGATCTCGACGCCGGGTACGATTGTGCAGGCCCTTGAGTACAGCAACATAGTCCAGGAACTCTGCCGCCGTCAAGTTGTCGTACAGGCGCAATTCCTGTGGCAGGTAGCCCAATATTTTTCTGACGGAAAGCGCGGCTTTGTCATCCGTTACGTCGTGACCCAACACACAGGCCGTACCAGACGTAGGCCGGATCAACGTCGCCAGAATACGCATCAGGGTGGTCTTGCCGGCGCCGTTGGGGCCGAGCAAGCCGAACATGCCCGTCTGGATCTTTAAATCGATTCCTCGCAACGCATGCACGGGTCCAGGATAAGTCTTGGCTAGAGATGTAATAGCAATCACTTTTTGCACCTCTTTACATACTCCAGTGGCGCTGAGGATCACGAGCCAGCGCAAATCCAGCGGCAAAGAAAAGCAGTCCCAACCCCGACAGCACCCAGCGGTTAAGTGCCATCTGATCCATTGGCAGGCCGGCGAAAACAGGAAACAGGTATAAAGAAAGTACTTGATTTTCGACCAAGATTCTCCCTGGCATCAGTACTTGCAAGATCCACACTACTACGCCGACCAGAACGCCGGCCTGCGCACTACGCAGCCCTTGTGCAATCAACAAACCCAGGCCGCTCAGGCAAATCGTCGGCGGCGCCCAGGCCTGAACAAGTAGCCACAGATTATGGGGCTGTAGTAAAGTTTGAACCGCCAAAAAGATCATCTGAACTATACCGACTGGTAACACCATCATACCTGCTAACCAGACCAGTCGCGCACCCAGTAAGGCCGCTACAGAGCGGGGGCAGGTGTAAAGCAGTTCGAGGGGAGGATCGTTTTCAGGGCTAAACAGATAAGCAGTCGAGACTGCACCTGCCAATGGCAGCAACAGTTCGCAGACCAGTTGGAAATGCTGCCCCGGTTGGTCAGATTGATCCAGGATGATCGCCGCCGCTACTGCCAGCACCGCTGCACTACCCCAGGGCAGTTGTCGCCCGACGACCTTGCGCTGCGCCCAAATGAGGTGCCAGGCGTCGTGAAGGGTGAAAACCAACCGTGAATAGCCCCCTGCCCAATTGCCCCACTCTTTGTTCGCCGGTTGCCTGTTCATTATCGCAGCCTTTGTAACAAATCGTATCTGTCAGCGTAGCCTCCGTTATGGGCATTTAGCCAGTCGTGTAATATTCTGCCCAACGCCTCGTCGCCTAGCCTGACCCAAGCCTCTACCAGGTCGAGGCTGGCGGGTGTTAAATCTATCATGTCATACGGAATGGCAAGGGCTGGCAAGATGCCATGTCGGATCAGCTCTCTCTCAGCCTCATGTGTCAAAGTCCATGTTTGTTCCATTTCGACTACACTCTCAAAAGTAGACGGCTCTTGACCCAAGACCCTGTTAAGCAACGTCGCTTCGTTAACACGGTCCACCGCCTGACCGGTCGTCCCCAGCCATGCGCCTGCCGATACACTGGACAGCAGATCCAGAAACAAATCGCGGGGAAGCACCTGCAACGTGCAGCTCGCATCAGCCATACAATCCGTGTTCGTAAAAGGACAGGCGGTAACATAGTGCGGCGACGCAAAGTCAAGCCGCGCCGACCACCAGGCAGCCATTGCCTCGCGTGAACGCGCGCGACGCCGATCCACCGCGTCGCCCTCAACCCGCGCACCGGTCCAACCGTCACGTTGACGATTCACAAAGGCTGTTCCTTCAGGGATAAACAGAATATCTCGACCGGATGAGGTGCTGGCAGCGACCGGCTGTAGAATGAGCGGGACTTGAACCATGGTGACGGTGGGTGTCGTTTCTTCCAGCCATTGACTCAAACCTGTATAAGCAGCCGCGTAATCAAAAGCTTCTTCTTGCGCCACCGTATCTCCCAGGTCGGCCAGGAAAGCCTGCCCTCCTGCGACAGCCAGCCGCTGGAGTTTATCCGATGGATAACTGGCGACGAGGGGAGCAGGCCAACGACCCTCCCAAACCAGCTCGCCCGCTGGGGTCTCCCGCCCGGTGTGAAAAGTTTGTCGCCCCGCGGGCAGCCGCACCGTCAAGCGACCTACCGCCTCGCGCCGCACCGAGTGGGATAACGGCCAGGGATACCAATCTCCATCACGCATCAGAAAGGCTACGTCTTGCCCCAGGTAAGATTTGGCTTCCACAACCTGATGCAAGCAAACATCAAGGTCACGATAGGCCACACGTGGCGTCTTGTAACGCCCCTGATAGAAAACCTTCACCACCCAAGGCGCGCCGGATTCGAGAGGGAGCACTGGATACAAAGTCAACTCCAACCCGGTTCGGGCAAAGGCCACCTCTTTCTCCGTCTCAAGCTCAATAACACGCTCGACCTGCAATCCACTGTTAAGAAGCAGCGGCACTTCTTCCAAAGCCCCCTTACCCTCATAATGGAGGGTGAGGGTTGTCTCTCCTCGCATCTGGCTGTTGTTTGGGGTCAAAGACACTTTTGCTGCCACAGCGAGCACCTTGAGCGCCGACCAATCAAGAAGCGGCCGGTTAGGCGGCGGGGCAAACTCGCCGTAAACGTATCGGGAAGCCAGGCCGTCAGATGGAGCATCCACTACGAGCAGTTGCACCGGGAGCGGGTCTGCTTGCAGCCAGGCGGCGCTATGTTTCAGCGTCGCCCACCCTCCAATAGCCAGTCCCAACCCTGCGATGCTCGCCAGCCCTAGTTTCCACATTGAGGCAGGATACAACCGGACACGGCGTTCACGCCAAACGTAGAGCATTACAACCCAGATGAGCATGATGAGGGCAACGCCGCTCCACAACGCGCGATTGGCGGCCAATAGCGTTCGATCAGGTCCCAGGCCGAGAATAGCAGAATAAAAAACTCCCCTGGGTACTGGTTGACTGACAAAACTCATTCATAACGGGCATACTGTACAGAGAACTGAAGTGGCGGTCGGCTCTGATCCTGAGTGCGTGAAGCTATAGCTGGCTCAGGGTCAGGGTCGCTGGACAGGTGAAGCCAGGTAATGAGAGCAAAGCCCTTGGTCAACGCGGTCTTGACCCAATCCCAGCCGATTTTGAGGTAGCTGCTACCGCGGAACCAATGCGGGTCTACCCAGCGACGCTGGCCTTGCTTGACCACTTGTGTACCCTGGGACACCAAGTAGAGCGTGGAAATGGCTAGCACGAAGCACAAACGTGATAGGACATGGGCGGAACGCAGCAGCGATGATTCCAACTGGAACCCGTTGGACTTGTCGTCCAAGAAGTTCTCTTCGATGTCGAAGCGCAGACCGTACTCGTCAAAGGTCTCCAGGCCTGTGGGTTCGTCGCTGATGACAAACCAACTCTCGGTGCCACCTCGGGGTCTCGCCAACGCGAGGTGCACCGGTCCGAAGCGCTGGGCTGTGATGAACACGCCGTGCCAGAAGCGGGCCTGCCCACAAGCCAGGGGGACGTTTTTGACCTGGCGGCGGCGCTGACCAGCGCGATAGACCCAGAAATTACCCTTGATACGGATGCGATAATGCCAGCCCAAGCGTTTGAGGTGCGCCATCAAGTCGATGTCGGCAAAGCCGCGATCAGCCAGGAAGACCACTTGGCAGCCCAGGGGCAACAACTCGGCGGCCTTGTCCAACAAGTCTTGGTACACCTCATACGCGACGCTGCTACTGCTGTGCTCCACAACCTGCCATACCAGGGACACCGCTCGCCCGCGATAGACCACCGAGATGCGGATCAGGCAATATTGGTTCCACAACATCGATGTGTCCAAGGCCAGGTACAGTTTGTGTTGTCCCCATTCAGCCAAGGCCTGCTGCATCAGCGGACCGTAAAGACTGTGCACCTCGATCCGCGGGTTGTTCAGCCAGCGCGTGAACCGACGCACCGTGCTTTGGGCGTACACGGCGCGACCGTGTACGTACGGCTGCCACGCCGGCAGGCTAATCGTTCCCGACTGCATCAAACCGGTCATCATCCAGGCCAGTGTTTTGAGATGTCGAATATCCAACCAGTTCCGATGTTTGCGCAATACTTGAACCAGTGTATGATAAAGACGAAGCGAGTTTTCCATCGTTCACTCTCCTGTGAGTGGTATCCAGGAAAGTATAGCGCATTGTGCGCTTTTTGGAAGGCTCGCTTCCTTGACTTTTGTCAGTCAACCAGGCTAACAAGCGCTCGATCCGCGCCACGACCATGTCCATTGCAACCTGGTTATGCCCACCTTCGGGAATGATCACGTCCGCGTAGCGTTTGCTCGGTTCGACGAACTCCAGGTGCATCGGGCGAACCGTGTTCAAGTATTGCTCAATCACCGACTCGGTGCTTCGCCCGCGCTCGGCAAGGTCGCGCCGCAGGCGGCGAATAAAACAGATGTCGGCGTCGGTGTCCACGTACAACTTGACGTCGAATAACTCGCGCAGTTTAGGCTCGGCAAAGACCAAAATACCTTCCACCAACGCCACCCGTCCCGGCTCGACGCGCCGCGTTTGGGGTGTGCGGGTGTGGGTAGTAAAGTCGTAAATAGGCACTTGGATGGCTTCCCCTTGCCGCCAACGCTCCAGGTGCTCAACCAACAGGTCGGTCTCTAGCGAATCGGGATGGTCAAAATTGATTTGCACCCTCAAGTTGTGTGGCAAATGCACCAGATCTCGATAGTAGGCGTCGTGTGGGATGTAAGCAATGCGCTCGGCCCCCACCCGTTTCAAGATCGTCTCGGCCACCGTCGTCTTGCCTGAGCCGGTTCCCCCGGCCACGCCGATGATGATGGGACGCATCAACCCTCTCTCCGTCGCGCCGAATCAACTGAATGGCAAAACCCAACGTGCGTTCAGCGCCGCGCCTACCAGCAACGCGGCGATCAACACGTCCAGAACGCCGGTGTACCCAACAGTCCGCCGCTGCCATGTCAGCCGGGCCGCCGCCGCCAACCATGCTGCCACTAACACCAACCATGTGCTGCCAGCCCCCGTGGCTGCACCCCAAAGCCATTCGTTCGCGCCCGCGACCACCAGGCATGCTACAGTCAACCCACCCAACGCCCAAGCGGCGGCGCGCCGATTGTCGCGGCGGCGCCTAGTCAAAACGTCCAGCGCCTGACCCGCCGACCACAGGGCCAGCGCGGCGGCTATGGCAACACACAACGACAGGCCGGGCGCTACATCCATCCCGGCAGTCCCCACCGTGATCCTGATCCGCACAAGCACGGCCACGAGAATCAGACTGGCCCAGCCCAGCTCAGCGCCGGGCGAGCCGTTTGTCCGGCGGCGAACCAACAAACTCCTGCGCCAGATCGGACTAATGGTCAACAGCCCTGCCAACAGGCCGACACAGACCGAGCGGTCATCGGGATTGGTCAACGGCAGCCACCCTCGTGCATCTTGAACCGTGGTGATGACCCGCAGAATCACGCTCACCAGCCAGGCGCCTACGCCTACCAGCGCCGCCCCCCACCATATCCAGCGCGCCTTTTCCTGGCCCGAGCGTTGAACAAGCCAGCCGGCCACACCCCCCACCAACAAAAAGAGCATCCCGGCGAAAGAAAAGGCCTGGTTCGAGATCTCCACCGGCTTACTCCTCATTCTCCGGTAAAAGGTATGCTGGGAACAAGTCCAAGTCGCCGGTTACCTGAACGCCATCGTCATGCTGGCGCATCCACAAGCGGCGAGGAGGTCGCCCTGCCCACAACCCCGCGCCCAATAGCAAAGCCAGCAGCCCCAAACGGCCCCACCAGACGCCCGGATCGCGCACTGCGCGTACCTGGGCATAAGGCATCACGGCCAGGTCAAAAGCGACCTGTTCCACCGTTAATACAGTATCGGTCAAGATGTCACGTTCTGTAATCAACTGCCCCGATCCCAGCCCAAAGACCTGGACGTGCAAGGGGGGTGCGCCGTCCTCTGGCCCGGCCGCGCTGAATAACAGCGCAAGGTCTGCGTCTGGGGCCGCCACCAGGCGGCGCGACTCGTCTCCCGCAAGTGCTATCGTCAAGTCCGCTTGCGGCTCGCGGTCGGGACCCGTCGTCAATTCCAGAGCCTGGGTATCGCTCAGGGTCGCGCGCACCCGCAAGCCAGGCCCGCTGCCCACCAAATACACGCTCACCCCGCCGCCAGACAGCGGCCGCCCCACGGCCAGCTCGCCTGCGCCAACGCGCCTGTCCTGGCCGCGCCAGATCTCGCCCGCGCCACGCCGCCCGTCGGGCGACAATTTGGTTAAAAAAAGCGTCCGCTCGTCTCCATTTCTCAGCGCCACCCGCTCGCCGACCATCGCCGCCAAGGAACCGGTCTGCCATCCGCCAGCGCCGGTGAGCGCCAGGCTGGCCAGGATGAGCAGCCCTCCCAGATAGACCAGAGCCGGGCCCAACTCTCCCCACGGCCAGCGATCCACCCGTATCGATCGCGCCGGCGCGCCTTCAACTGGATCGCCCTGGTCCAAAACAGACATCCGCAGGCGTCGCCGCCGCAATGCTTGAAGCCCTTCGTCCCAAGGGGTGTGGATGATGCGCCAGGCAGCGTCATCCGGCGGCCCGTTTTGCTGCCCCTGGCCCACGGGGCCGCCGATCTCTGGCGCTGCCCGCCAGGGCAAGTGAGGCAGGCCCAACGCCTCGACTGCGTCGGTCAGGCGGGCCAAAAGACACCAGGCCAACAGGGCCAGCAAGACGCGCAACCAGGCGGCGTCAAATACGTCGAAAACACCCGTCGCCTCCAAAATCGGACGCAGGGAATCGAACCAGGCCAGGTTTCCAAACCGGTCTTGCACTTTGGCCTGCCAGGCCACGTCTGCTGCGGGTCCCACATCCCCTACCTGGGGCAGCCAGGCAGCCAGCAACACAGCCAGCGCCAATGTCAATAGAAGGATGGACAGCAGCGCATCACTGGTTGCGGTTTGCCACAGTACTCGCCAGAGATGGTCAAAGTGAAAGCGAGGCATCATCCAATCTTTGGGAAAAGGGTGTCAGCAAGCCAAGCCATTGTACCACAGGGAAGCAGGTATGCAAGTGAAGGCGAGGTCATTGAGATTGGCGCTCACGGCCCGCGGTGGGGCAGAGCCTGCACCCCCGCCACAAAGTCACGCTGGCCGCCGTGCGATGGGTGGCGGATGTAGGCCGCCCGGATGCCCAACCCGGCCAATGTGTTCTGGCTCACCCGGCCTATGGCAAAGACTTTTGCCTGGGGAAACAAGGAGAGAAAATAGAGCAGCACATCTGCTGCTTGCTGCAACTCGTTCGTCCGGGGGCGGCGATTGCTCAGCGGCTTGTCCCGAAACGGGTGCCAGGGAAAAGCATTCCACAGGACGCAGTCACGCCGGACGTTCAGCGCCGACCACACGATGTGGGCCGAGCGCTCTTGCCAGGGGCCGTTCAGGCTGGACTGCGCCCACTCGCCGCCCGCCGCCCACGGGAGGGGCTGCGGGCCGAGCAGTTGAGCCTCGGTGGTAAAGGGGATGCCAGAGAAGCGGCACCCGGCATAGCCCGCCGCCTCACCGACCAACACGTAATCGGCCCCGGCAAAAAGCTCCAGATAGCAGCGCAGATTGGCGCGCCGCAGGCTCGGCGCGCCAGGGCGGTCGAGCGCGGCGTCCCAATCGCGGTACGGGTTAAAGACGCCCGGACCGTGAAAAGCCAGCAGCAATTCGAACAGTCGCTCCACTTTCCAAAAAAAGAGCGCCCCGCAAACTGACGGTGCGCATGGCCAGGAGCCACCCATCGGAGTTGAACCGATAACCTGACGCTTACGAAGCGCCTGCTCTGCCGATTGAGCTAGGGTGGCAACCGCGGTCCATTATACCAGGCATATCCGGGTTTGACAAGGCTGTTTCAGAAGGGGAAATAAGCTGGTTTTTGGTGCAAAACAGGGCGGAGGCGCCACTTCCCTTCGGCAAGGCTCAGAACAGGCAGCGGGGGTTTCCCGGCTAAAGCCAGGCCTCCGGCGACGTTTCGCACCAAGGACGAGCTAAAGAAATCGCGCCGCGAGCCGATGCTAGGAATGTCTTGAGCTTTTTCCTTACATCGGATAGAATATCAAGGCCCGGCGGTTCAAGCGCCTGGCAAGATGAGAAGGGAGGTCACAATTGCATCTTTGGGTCTTGGCGTCTTTGTGTTTTTCATCGAGTCCTGTCATCTCTTTAGGAGGTATTGTGTGAACAAGCAAACGATTCGAACAGTAATGACCACTTTGCTCTTGTTAGGGCTGCTGGCTGGCGGTTTAGTATCGGCGGCGCAGGAAACGCGCCCCGCGAACACACCGACGACCCAAGCCGCAGGCGAATTCAAGCCTGGCGTCTTGCTGGTCAAGTTCAGCAGTGAAATGTCGGCCAGCCTGGCCCAGAGCGTGATGGATCAGTACGGCGCTACCTACATCCGCACGCTGTATGGCAGTGCGGTGCAGGTGTGGCAGGTGGCGGAGGGTCAAGAATTGGCGCTGGCGGCGCAACTGACGGCGGACCCGCTCATCGAGTACGCCGAACCCGACCATATTTACCACACCTTGGAAATGCCGCAAGATACGGCCGTGACGCCTAACGACCCCAGCTACGGCAACCAGTGGGCGCACCCCAAGATCAACTCGCCGGCTGCCTGGGATGTGTTTACCGGTAGCACCAGCGTCACCATCGCCATCATCGACACAGGCGTTGACGAGAGCCATCCTGATTTATCGGCTAAACTCGTGACGGGTTATGACGCCATAGACAGCGACAACAACCCCCACGACGGGAACGGCCACGGCACCCACGTGGCAGGCATCGCCGCCGCCATCACCAACAATAGCGTCGGCGTCGCCGGGATGGACTGGAACGCCAGGATTATGGCAATCCGGGTGCTGGGCGATACCGGCAGCGGCTATAGCTCTGACATCACTGAAGGTATCAACTGGGCCTATCAGAATGGGGCCAAGGTGCTCAACCTGAGCCTGGGAGGTCCGAGCTACGATCAAACGATGCAAGATGCGATCAACGCCGCCCACACCGCCGGTAGCCTGGTTGTCGCAGCTATGGGCAACTGCCGGACGGGCGGCACGTCGGCCTGCCCGGTAGCCAACCCCACCAACTACCCGGCGGCGTACAGCAATGTCCTGGCCGTGGCTGCCACCAACCCCAATGACGCCTACACCTATTACTCACAATACGGATCCCACTGTGACATTGCGGCGCCGGGCGGCGAGATGTACGCTGCGCAAGACCCGGACGGCATCTATAGCACGCTGCCGACCTATTGGGTTGATCTAAACAATTACGGCTATTTACAAAACTACGACTACCTGCAAGGCACCTCTCAGGCCACGCCCCACGTGGCCGGGCTGGCGGCGCTCATCTTTGGCCTGGACCCCACCCTGACCCCCGATGAGGTGCAATACATCATCGAGACGACGGCATACGACCCTACAGCCAACGACTGGACGCAAGACTATGGCTGGGGTCGCATCAACGCCCTGGCCGCGGTCGAGGCAGTCAGCCCTGCGCCCAGTGCGCCCACCCTCAACGCCATCAGCAACGGCGACTTGAACGGCGATTATACCGTCAGTTGGACCAGCGTGACCGACGCAACCAGCTACACACTCCAAGAGGCCAATAACGCGAGCTTCTCAGGCGCTACCACGGCTTATAGCGGCTCAGGTACATCGCACAACGTCACCGGCAAGGCGGCGGGTACGTGGTACTATCGCGTCAGGGCCAGCAACGCCAACGGCGATAGCGATTGGAGCAACACCCAGTCGGCGGGCGTCGCACCGTCTGCGCCGACACTGGATCCCATCAGCAACGCGGGCAACAGCGACGAGTACACCCTTAGCTGGTCGTCGCCCTCCGGCGCTACCGGCTACACGCTGCAAGAGGCCGATAATGCCTCCTTCACAAGCCCAGAGATCCGTTACATGGGCGCGGCGACGAGCTACAACGTGACCGGGCAGCACGCAGGAACCTGGTATTATCGCGTGTCCGCCTACAACTCGGTGGGCAGCGGCCCGTGGAGCGGCAACCAGTCTACGACAGTGGACCCACTGCCCCTGGGCGAGCCGACCGTGAGCATCGACAACACCGACGGCGACGATAGTTACCTGGTGGATTGGAGCGACGTGGTCAGCGCGACGACCTACACGCTGGAAGAGAGCGGCAACGCCTACTTTGACGCCCCGACGGTGGTTTATAGCGGCACGCTGTCAGAGTACAACGTCACCGGCCAATCCGGCGGCACGTGGTACTACCGCGCCCGCGGTTTTGGCGCGACCGGCGACGTGCGCGGGCCGTGGAGTGCAACCCAGTCAGCGGAAGTCAATATCGAGACGTTCCTGCCGCTGGTGCTGCGGAATTGGCCGCCTGTTCCCGATGAGCCGGTGTTGAATGCGATCAGCAATACCGACGGAGATGGAAACTATACTGTGAGCTGGAGCGCCGCTAGTGGCGCTACTGGCTATGAATTGCAGGAAGCCACCAATGCCGATTTCACCGGCGCGGCAACGGCCTATTCAGGTTCGGGCACATCCACGTCTATCAGCGGGAAAGCCGACGGCACCTACTACTACCGGGTCAGAGCCTCCAACGCTTACGGTTATAGCGGGTGGAGCAATACGGAATCGGTCGTCGTAGCGCCCGCTTCAGGCCCAACTCCTGGCTTTTGGGAAAGCACTACTGGCGACGAATTTTACGTAACGACCGATAGGGCCTATGTGGATAACTTTGCCATCTATATCTCGGTGCTCGGATGTGGAGATTACAAGATTACCCGCACGACCCCAACTCCCATCAGCAACAACCAATTCTCCTTCACCGGCTCCTTTTATGCTTCCGGCACATTCAACTCGACAACCACTGCCAGCGGCACCGACGGGTTGAGCGACTTTTATATACCCGGCTGTGGAAACGTCAGCGGAGGACCGTGGTCCTGGAATGCTACCTGGCAAGATAGCTCACAACCGACGTTTTTACCGGCCCAAGTGGTCGAGCCAAATCACGTCATACCTGTGTTGGACACAGAAGGCCAATATAGGGTCGTTGTCATAGAACGATAGTCTCGACACACCACCTTGTAACACCCGACCCCCGGCTTCTGAGAGAAACCGGGGGTCTTTACTTGCTAAACTTGGATGAACTGATTAGAATGTAAAACGTTGTATCCCATCGGTGAAAGGAAAACCATCCCGTGACCGTTATTCGCACCGACCAGCTCACCAAAACCTTCCGCGTGCCGCAAAAGGACCCTGGCGTGCGCGGCGCGTTCAAAGCGCTGTTCCGACCCAAGCACCGCGAAATCCGTGCCGTGGACCAGGTCAGCTTCGCCATCGACCGGGGTGAGATCGTCGGCTACATCGGGCTGAACGGCGCGGGCAAATCTACCACTATCAAAATGCTCACAGGCATTCTCCAGCCGAGCGGCGGCCGGGTGCAAGTGTTGGGGCGCGACCCCCACAAACAGCGCGTCGCCAATGCCCGGCGTATCGGCGTGGTGTTCGGCCAGCGCACCCAACTGTGGTGGGACCTGGCCCTCATCGAATCGCTCAACATGATCGCCAAAATCTACGAGGTCCCCCCGGCCCGCTACCGCCAACTGCTGGAGCAGTTCGCCGAAACGCTAGAGTTGAGCGAGCTGCTGCACACACCCATTCGCAACATGTCGCTGGGCCAAAAGATGCGGGCCGAGCTGGCCGCCACGCTCATCCACGAGCCAGAAATCGTCTATCTGGACGAGCCGACCATTGGCCTGGACCTGATCGTCAAGGAGCGCATCCGCGAGTTTATCAAGCAGCAGAACCGCGACAAGGGCGCGACGGTCATCCTGACCACCCACGACCTGGGCGACATCGAAGAACTGTGTCGGCGGGTGTTGATCATCGATCACGGCCAACTGATCTACGACGGGCCACTCAGCACCATCAAGGACCGTTTCGGCAAGTACCGCGAGATCACGTTCGAAACGCGGCGCGCAATTGACGAGTTCCAATTGCCGCCAGGGGCCGAAGTGGCGGCCCAGGAGGAATGCAAGCTCGTGCTGCGCTTTGACCGCAACTTGACCACGGCCAGCCAGGTGGCGGCGGCGCTGATGACCCAATTAGACGTGGTGGATTTTTCGCTGGCCGAGCCGGACCTGTCGCACATTGTCAAGCAGATTTATCAGGGCGCTTTGGGGCAGGAGGCGGAGGAATGATCGGGACATTGCGCCGACAGGTCTCGGTCTATGGGGCGATGGCAGCCATGATGCCCAAGCTGTTCCTGGCCTACCGGGCCTGGGTATGGATGCAGCTCATCGTCCAGATCATCGCGCTGTTCATCTTTGTGTCGTTCTGGCGGGCCGTATACGCCGGGCAGTCCACACTGGGCGGGCTGGCGCTGAACCAAACCTTGAGCTATATCATCCTGGCGCAGATTTTTCTGCCCACGGTGCACTCGCCGGGCATCATTTTCTATTTTGGCTCGCTGATGCGCGAGGGGCAAATGGGGATCGAGCTACTGCGCCCGCTGGACTTTCAGCTCGCGGCATACGTGCGCAACGTCGCCGAGGTGCTGCTCAGTCTGGCGATGCAGCTCCCGCTGGCGCTGGTGGCCTGGCTGATGTTTCGTTTCGAGCTGCCGACCGACCCGTGGGTGTGGCTGGCCTTTTTGCTGACGTTGGGCCTGGGCAACGCGCTGCTGTTCTGTTTCGAGTGGATCATTGGCTGCGTCTCTTTTTACAGCACCGAAACCTGGGGCTTGGGCGTGTTGCGCTTTGGCGTGGCAACGTTCTTTAGCGGCTCGCTCGTGCCGCTGGCGATGATGCCAGACTGGCTGCAAAAAGTGACCGTGGCGTTACCCTTTGCCCAGGCGCTATACGTGCCGGTGTCGCTGCTGGGCGGCATTGCGCCCCTGTCCGACGTGCCGCGCATCGTGGCGGTGCAGTTATCCTACTTGCTTGGGCTGGCGCTGCTCTCGCGGGTGGTCTTTCGTGTGGCCGTTCGCAAAGTCACGGTGCAGGGTGGATAATCTTCAACCGCAGAGACGCGGAGAACGCAGAGAGATTGGCTATCACCTTCTCCGCGTTCTCAGCGCCTCAGCGGTGAAAACGAGATGAAACGTTACGCGAGTCTTTACTGGCTGTTCCTGCGCCAGCGCTTCAAAATCCTGCTGGAGTACCGGGTCAATTTTCTCATCGGCGCGGCATCCACCGTGTTCATGCAGGCCGCCAACATCCTGGCGATCTGGGTGGTGATGCGCCAGATCCCTAGCCTGGACGACTGGACGCTGGCCGAGATCTGGCTGGTGTATGGGCTGATCACCCTCGCCAAATCGATCAACCACATGTTTGCCGACAATCTGTGGACGCTGGGCCAAAGCTATGTGCGCACGGGCCAGTTCGACCGCTTTCTGGTGCGACCCATCGATCCCTTGTTCCACCTGCTGGCCGACCGCTTTTGCCATGACGGCATTGGGAACTTTGCGGTGGGCATCGTTTTGGTCGCTTCGGCAGCGACTCAGTTGGACCTGGTCTGGACGCCGCTCAAAATCGGCTATCTGGTCGTGGCCGTGCTCAGCGGCGGGCTGATTTTTATCGCTTTGAATCTCATCGCCGGCGTGTCGGCTTTTTGGGTGATGGACTCGGTGCCGGTCATCCGGGTGGTGTTCGAGACCCACGAGTTCACCAAGTACCCGCTGACCATCTATCCCAGGGCCATCAGTTTTTTGCTCACCGCCCTTATTCCCTACGGATTGGCCTCGTTCTACCCGGCCGGTTACATCTTGGGGCGGGATGTGCCGCGTCTGCTGGCCTGGGCCGGGCCGGTCGCAGCAGCGCTACTACTGTTCGTCGGCTATCGCTTCTGGCTGTTCGGCCTGCGGCATTACAGCAGCACCGGCACGTGAAAGTACGTGCGACGCACCTGAATTTTAAGGTTCGGGTATTGACACACCTCCCCAAGATGTTTTATAATGTTCTTGCACACGTGTGCAAAAATGCCCGGAACGGGCTTTTTGAATCAACGGGGATGCACACGTTTGCAAATGGCTCTTGAGAATCCAAAGGCCGCCAAATGACTGCTGTGTCTATCAAAGACATCGCCAGGGCCGCCGGGGTCTCCCACTCGACCGTTTCACGCGCTCTCAGCAACAGTCCACTCGTCAAGCCGGAGACCAAAGCGCGTATCCAGCGTCTGGCCCGTGAGATGGGCTATTCGCCCGACGCTCGCGCCCGCAGTCTGGTGATGGGACAAACCCGCACGGTGGGGGTGGTCGTGACGACCATTTCCGATCCATTTGCGGCTCAGGTGGTGCAAGGCATCGAAAACACTGCCCACGAGCATGGTTACACGGTTCTCTTGTGCAGCTCGAATGCCGATCCGGAGCGAGAAATGACGGCGGTGGAGACCCTGCGCTCCAAGCGCGTAGACGCGGTCATCGTCACCTCTTCCCGCGTGGGCGCGCTGTACCAGGAGCATCTGGAACGCATCGGCGTGCCTATCGTGCTCATCAACAACCATAGTGAATACGGTGGACGTTACACCTACAGCATCAGCGTGGACAATCAGCACGGCGGCTACCTGGCAACTCGTCATTTGATTCGACTCGGGCACCGCCGCATTGCTTATGTGTCTCGCCCCGCCGATCACCGGTCCAATCTCGACCGGCAAGCGGGTTATGGTCAGGCGCTGGTCGAGGCAGGCATCCCGCTCGACCTGGCCCTGGTTGTAACTGGCAACGGGCGCGTGGACGGTGGGGAACAGGCGCTGCCCCAATTGATGGCGTTGCAAGACGTTCCCACGGCCGTCTTTTGCTATAATGACTTGACAGCGATTGGCATGTTGCGAGCGGCGCAGGCAGTCGGCCTGGCGATCCCCCAAGACCTAGCCGTGGTTGGTTTTGATGACATATCATGGGCTTCCTACGTGTGTCCGCCGTTAACCACCATCGCACAGCCCAAAACCGAAATGGGGCAGCAAGCCATGCAGATGGCTCTCAGCCTGATAAAAGACCAAACCCCGCCCGATCAATTCACCAACATTATTCTTCAAGGACAACTCGTCGTGCGCGACTCGTCCAGATTAGAGATTAGAAATTAGAGATTAGATGTGACGCGTTGTCTAATTTCTAATTTCTCATTTTCTTGAGGAGGTTAAAAATGAAAGGTCTAGTGCTAGACGCGAAATGGGAACCCAAGCCGAGCTACACGGTATCGAACTGGGAGAAAACCACCGGCAAGGCCATCACCGGCAATAGCATCTGGCGCCATCCCAAACTAGGGGTGCGCGACTGGCCCGACCCGCAGATCGGTCCGCAGGATGTCCTGTTGGAAGTCAAGGCCTGTGGGGTGTGCGGCTCGGATATGCACTTTTACGAGACCGACCAGCAAGGGTACATCCTCTACCCCGGTCTGACCAAGTTCCCCACCATCCTGGGACACGAATTTTCGGGCAAGGTGGTCGAAGTGGGCAAGGCGGTCACACTGCTCAAGCCGGGAGATATGGTCACGGTCGAGGAGATGATCTGGTGCGGGCGCTGCATCCCCTGCCGCAACGGCTTTCCCAACCACTGCACCAACCTGGAAGAGATCGGTTTTACTATCCCCGGCGCGTTCGCCAATTACATCGCGGTGGACGAAAAGTTCTGCTGGAAAATCGACGCCATCGCCGAGCGTTTTGGCAGCGAGGAAAAGGCCTACGAGGTGGGTGCGCTCACCGAGCCGAGCTGTGTCTCGTACAACGCCATGTTTTCGCGGGCGGGTGGTTTCAAGCCAGGGCATTACGTCAGCGTGTTCGGAGCCGGCCCCATCGGCCTGGCAGCTATCGGCCTGGCCAAGGCGGCCGGCGCGGGCATTATCGCCGCGTTCGAAGTGTCGCCGCAGCGCCGCGAGTTGGCCAAAAAGGTCGGCGCGGATTACGCATACGACCCGCGTGAGGTTCAAGCCAGCCAGGTGTTGCTAGAGCTGAGCAAGGGAGAGGGGTTCAATTTTCAGGTCGAGGCAGCCGGTGTGCCCGAACTGGTCATCCCAGAGATGGAAAAAGCTCTGGCCATCAACGGCAAGATCGTGCAAATCGGACGCGCCGCCCAGCGCGTGCCAATGTATCTGGAGACCTTTCAGGTGCGCCGCTCGCAGTTCTTTGGTGCACAGGGCCACTCGGGCGACGAAAACTTTCCGAACGTGATCCGCTTGGTAGCCGCCGGGCGATTGGACCTCAGCCCGATCATCACCGCCCGCTACGACCTGGCCGATACCGTGGACGCCATCGCCAAATCTACCCAGCGGGCAGATGGGAAAATTATGGTGAAACCAAATTAGAAATGAGAGAACTGACCGCTCCCCTGAACCGATTCCGTTTTACACTGGCCCAATCTCCCGAAGCGATTACACTGATCAGCTTTGCGGTCATCTTTGCCTTCTTTGTCGCGGTCGCCGACAACTTTTTGACCATGGTGGCCCTCTCGAACATTCTCTCCTTTGCCAGCATTCTGGGCATCATCGTCATCGGCGTGGCCGTGCTGATGATCGCCGGCGAGTTCGACCTCTCGGTGGGGTCCACGTTTGCGGTGGCCAGTTTCGTGTTCGCGCTGACCATGAACGAGGGCCTGCCGCCCTTTTGGGCGATGCTGCTGGCATTGTTTCTCAGCGCGCTGCTGGGCGCGATCAATGGACTGATCGTGATCTGGACGGGTATTCCGTCGTTTATCACGACGCTGGGGACCATGCTGGCCTACCGGGGCATTGCCCGGGCCATCGGCGGCGGCGACTTTGCCAAATACACCGAGACCCGCCCAATGTTGTTCAATATCCTGAACGGCGCTCTCGATTTCATCAACAAGTTGTTCACCCCGGTAGCCAACTTGCGCCTGTCTATCATGTGGTTCTTGCTCATCGCCGTCGTCATGGTCTTTGTGCTGCGGCGTACACGCTTTGGCAACTGGGTTTATGCCACCGGCGGCAACCCCGGAGCGGCGCTGGCGCAGGGCGTGCCGGTCAGACGAGTCAAACTGATCGCTTTTACGTTGGTTGGATTGCTCACCGGCCTGGCCAGCCTGATGCAATTCGCCCATCGCACCAGCGTGGACCCGCTACGCGGCGAAGGCTGGGAGCTGATAGCTGTGGCGGCTTGCGTCATCGGCGGCGTCAGGCTCACCGGCGGGGTGGGCACTATTATCGGCGCGTGCCTGGGTATCCTGATTTTGCAAACGCTGGAGCAAGGACTGGTGTTAATGGGCATCTCGGTGCAGATCTTTCGGGCCGTGGCCGGTCTGATTTTGATGCTGTCGGTGATCATCAACACCTATCTCGGCCAATCCGAATAACTAGTTTCTGGTGCAAAACAGGGCGGAGGCCCCGCTTCCCTTCGGCAGGGCTCAGGGCAGGCAGCGGGGGTTTCCCGGCTAAAGCCGGGCCTCCGGCGACGTTTTGCACCGGGCTACGTTGACACGCCTGGCCTACCATGAAGGAGGTGGTCCATTCGAAAAGAGCCAAGGGGATTTTAATAAGGGGCCACAGCTCGACTCCCATAAACGCGGGGCGAGCGGGTGGTCAAGACAACTGCTCACGATTCAAGGAGGATGAAAAGTGAAAACCTTACGTATTCTGATGCTATTGGTCATGGTGGGCACTCTGGCCCTCACCGCCTGCGAGAAAAAAGTCGAAGTCACCAAGGTCGTCAAGGAGACGGTGGTCGAAAAAGAGACCGTCGTCGAAAAAGAAACTGTGGTCGAGACCGTGGTCGAGACCGTGGTCGAAACCGTGGTCGAAACCGTGGTTGAAACTGTGGTCGAGAAGGAAACCGTCATCCAGGAAGTGCCTGTTGAGGTCGTGGTGCGCGAAACCGGCCCCGACTCGGTGCTGGACCTCATCTTTGTGCAGCACGCCCTGTGCGCCTGGGACTCGTTCTGGTGCACGGTCGAGGCTGGCATCCGCCAGGCCGCCGACGACATGAACGTGAACGCCACCATTCTCGGTCCCGACTCGTTCGACCTGGAGCGAGTGGCCGAATTGATCGACCAGGCGGTGGCGGCGCAACCCGACGGCATTGCGCTGACTGTAACCGACGCCGACCTGTTCCGCGAGCCGATCCAGAGCGCGCTCG
>DAOTXN010000015.1:0-16919 GCA_034435435.1 Anaerolineae bacterium
GCGCCTCGTCGGCCCGCACCAGCATGAACTGCTGCGAGACCATGTAGGGATCCGAGAAATCCACCTGCTGTTTGCGCTCGTCGGTGATGGTGATGCCATCCATGCCCACGTCGAACTGCCCTTCGCGCACCGCGGCGATCATGGTGTCCCAGGCCGTCACCTGCCAGTCCACCTGGCAGTTCAATCGCCGGCAGATTTCGTTCACCGCGTCGTACTCCCAGCCCACGGCTTTGCCGCTCTGCGGGTCCACAAAGTTGAGCGGGGTGTAGTCGTTGCCCGTCACCGCTGACACCGTGCGCCCGTCCAGGTCGGGCAGGCGCAGGGTTTTGGGGGCCTCGGCGGGCACGGGGGCCGGGGTGGGTTCCTCGATGGGTGCGACAGTGGGAGCCTCGGTCGGCGCGGCGACGGGCGGCGCCAACGTGGCGGTCGGTTGGGCGGGGGGTTGTGTGGGAGGGACGGGGGTCGCAGTCGCCTCTTTGCCGCAGGCAGCCGCCAGCAGCGTCAACAGAATCAATAGGTTCAGCCAGGATATTCTTTTCATATTATCCTCCTTTGCAGCTATCGGAAAAATAGGTCCGGCGACGCACAGGCGACTCGCCGATGTGTGAGCAATATAGCACGGAACAACGGGGCAGGCAACCGAGATCAAGCGCAACGCGCTGATGAGTTACTTACTGTACGGACTGGCGCGCGTAAATAAAAATCATGTGGCCTTTTCCGCATAGGAATGCTATAATGAACGTATCATTCCCCGCATGGCGCCGACCGTTTACGGGAACTGCCGCGAAAGGAGAGAGACCGTGGGTGAAAAAATAACCGTCCATGTTGATCCGGCGCTGGTGAGCCAGATGCGCGCCAAGGCGGTCGCCGATGGCCTGCCCAATGCGCAGACCATCCCCGACGCCGATCTGCTCGCCACGCTGATTCGGGCCTATCTGGGCGAGACGGCGCCGGTCGAAAAGCCGGTTGTCGTCACGCCGACCGCGCAAACGGTGTGGGTAGACGCCCAGTTTGGGCTGAACCTGCGCGCCCAACCCGTCACCGGTCAGATTCTCAGAGTTCTGGCAGACGATGAGAAATTGAGCGTGCTGGGCCAGCAAGGCGAATGGCTGCAAGTCCGCGCGAGCGATGGCCTGACCGGGTGGGTCTCGACCGGCTTTGTCACTGCTAAGGAACGCCCGCCGCTGCCTCCCAAAGGCAACGTGCGCGGCATCCACGGCTCGGCGGGCATGGTCGCGCCGCCCAAAAATCTGTGGGACGCCTGGATCGCCGAACTAAAAGCCATGGGCATCGCCTGGTACAAACAGTTGGACGCCGGCGACCCTAGCGACCTGGGTGAGCATACCACCTTCGCCTGGGCCAAAAAGCTCAAACAGAACGGCATCCAGCCGATCATCCGTTACTTTCAGGGCCAAATGTTCCCTGGCCGGCTGCACGAGGGGGCCTTTGGCAAGATGAAACGCTACGCCGCCGAGGGCATCGTGTGGTGCGAGATCGGCAACGAACCCAATCTGGACCACGCCGAATGGCACTCTGCCCACCATGGCAAGTTAAACTTTAACAATCCGTTCTACCCGCGCACCATCGCCGAAAACTGGATCAATGACGCCGAAAAAGCGGTGGCCATGGGCGCCCGGCCGGGCTTTTATGCCTTTGCCCCCACCGATTGGAACGGCGGGCAACACCCCAGCCTGTCTTCGGTTTTGTTCTATCAGCGCGTATTCGAGCACATCGCCGCCAACGCTGGCTTGAAAGATCGCTTCCGCCGCCTGTTCGAGCCGGGCAAGGCCTGGCTATCCGTGCACGTCTCGACCTACGAGTTCGCCATTGACTTTGACCCCTTCCCGCCGGGTAAGCCGCCCCACGATATGTGCTTGCGCGGCTACGAAGTGCCCCTGCGCATGCTGCGCGACCTGTTAGGACTCGAGGATGTGTGGGTCATGTCCACCGAGGGCGGCGTTTTCTGCAAAGACTCGTCCTCGATGGGCGGCCACGTGCGGCTGGGCAGCCATCAGGAGCACGCCGAGCGCACGGTGGCTATGTTTGACTGGCTCCAGAAGCATTCGCCGCTGCGGGCTATGTGCCCGTGGCTGATCTGCAACGTGTTCCCGGCCATCGGCCACAGCGACGGGGCCTGGGCCAACGACGGCTGGTTCGATGGCGCGTCGCCTCCGTTCGGCCCCAAGCCGGTGGTACAGGCGATGAAGAACACGAAACCAGTGTAGAGGGGATGGGTAGATTGGGAATAGGTAGATTGGGAATGGTCGTGGCGCTGGCTTTTCTGGTCGGTTTGCTGGCGCCGGTCGCGTGGGCGCAAGACGCCGGGCCGAGTGAGCGTCTCGTCCTGTATATCCGCACCGAAGGCCCCCTTACCCCGGCCATGGTCAGCTTTGTGCAGCGGGCCGTGCGCACCGCCGAACATCGCGGGGCCGAGGCGCTGGTCTTTCAATTGGACACACCCGGCGGCCAGGTGGACCTGATGCAAGATATTGTCACCGCGCTGCGCGAGAGTCGCGCGCCGGTGGTGGTCTATGTGGCCCCGCGCGGCGGGGCGGCCTGGTCGGCCGGCACATTGATCGTACTGGCCGCCCACGCCGCCGCCATGGCCCCCGACACGGGCATCGGCGCGGCCAGCCCGGTGGGGATGGAGGGCGAGCTGTCCGACACGGCCGAGCGCAAGGCCAAAGAGGCGCTCTCGTCGCTGGCGCGCGAGCTGGCCGCGCCGCGCGGCGCGCGGGTGGTTAAATGGGCCGAGGCCGCCGTGCAAGAGGCCTCCGCCGCCTCGGCCAGCGAGGCCCTGGAAATGGGGCTGATCGACTTTATCGCCGCCGACCTGGACGACCTGCTGACCCAGTTAGACGGTTTTGAGGTCCAGGTGCGCGGCGAGCCGGTGGCGCTGCGCACGACCGGCGCCCGCGTAGAGCGCGTCTCGATGAGCCTGATCGAGCAGATTCTGCACATCGTTGTCAACCCCAATATTATCCTGGCGCTATTGGGCATCGGCGTGCAGGCGCTGCTCATCGAGATCAGCAACCCCGGTGGTTGGGTCGCCGGGTTCATCGGCATCGTGAGTGTCTCGCTGGGAGTATACGGCCTGGGCGTGCTGCCGGTGAACGTGTTGGGACTGGTGTTCATTGCCTTGGCCATCGGTCTGTTCGCCATGGAGGTCAAGGCGCAGACCCACGGCGCGTTGACCGTCGCCGGTGTGGCTTCCATGATCGCCGGGGCGCTGATCCTGTTCAATTCCGCCGGCGCGCCCGAATACGCGCGCATCTCGCTGCCGGTGGTCATCACCGTCGCGCTGTGCTTTGCGGCGACTTTTTTGTTCATCATGACCAAAGCCCTGCAGGCTCAACGTGTGCGTCCCAAGACAGGCATAGAAGGGATGGTGGGCGCCACGGCCACGGCCCGCACCGACCTGAACCCGGAGGGCACAGTGTTCGTACAGGGCGAGCGCTGGCGCGCCGTGACCGAAGATGGTCCCATCACCGCCGGCGAAACGGTAGAGATCATCGCCATAGAAGGCTTTTGTCTGCGAGTGAAGCGTAAAGCGTGAGGAGCGAGGATTTCGTCGTCGAAGAGTTGGCCCGGCTGCCCCTGGATGTGGCGGGCGATTTTGCCATTTACCGCGTCGAGAAACGCGACGTCACCACGCTGCAGGTGCAGCACCACATGGCGGCCCAACTGAAGCGGCGCTCCGCCGACGTGCAAGCTCCGGCGCTCAAAGACAAGCAGGCCGTCGCCATTCAACATGTGTGGGTGCGCGGGACCGGGCCGGCAGAACTGAGCGGACCGGGCTATCAAGCCCGCTTCGTCGGGCGCAGCCGCCGCCCTCTGCGCCCCTCTGATCTCAGCGGCAATCGTTTCACTATCACTTTGCGCGACCTGTCGCCAGACAAAGCCGCCGCTGTCTCTAAACAACTGCACCGGCTGGCGCGGCACGGTTTGCCCAACTATTTCGACCGGCAGCGTTTTGGCTCTTACATCTCACAAGCCGACGCGCCCAACGCCTTTATCGGCAAAACGATTTTGCAGCGCGACGCCGAGGGGGCCGTGCGAGATTACCTGGCCCGGCCCTTTGTCGGCGATCCATCCCCGGTGCGCGCTTTCAAGCGCGTCGCCCAGGCCCACTGGGGCGAGTGGGCCTATTTGTTGGTCGAAGCCCCGCGTCCATCGAACTATCGCAGCGTGCTCACCTTTCTCAAGGACCATCCGCAAGACTTTCGCAAGGCGCTGAACCTGGTCCCGCGCCGCCTGCTCAGCCTGTATGTGGTGGCCTATCAGAGCTATTTGTGGAACCGCATCGCGGGAGAATATCTGGCCCGGCGGCTGGCGACGGATGGACAGTTGTCCACGCTGACCATCCTCGGCCTCGCGCTGCCGGTGTACAGCAAACTGCCAGACGAGCAGTTCGCGGCGCTGAAAACGGCGTCGATCCCTCTGCCAGAACATCGCGCCGTTTACGCCGATCCGATTTTGGCTGCTGTGGTGCAAGAGGCGCTGAGCGCAGAAGGTCTCGCGTTGAACGATCTCAAGGCGCGCATTCTGCAGCGGGCCTATTTACCCAGGGGCCATCGCCTGCTGCTGCTTTTTCCGGCCGACGTGACGTGCGACCAAATAGACCGCGACGCGGCCTTTCCCGGACGGCAGGCTTGTCGCCTCAGTTTCACACTGCCGGCGGGAGCTTTTGCTACGCTGGTCCTGAAGAGATTGGGGCAGGTGGACGATGATCACCAGCCTGAGCAATGACAAAATCAAGCAGGTGAGGGCCCTGGCGCGGCGACGCACCCGCTATCAAGAGCGGCGCTTTGTGGTCGAGGGTGTGCGCCTGTTGAGTGAGTTGGCGCGGCTGGGGATCCAACCCGATTTTGTGCTGTATACTGACTCGGCCTCGCGCAACCTGGATACGCAACCCCTGCTCGACCGCCTGGCTCGCCAGGGTGCACCGTGCTATGCGGTCAGCGACGCAGTGATGGCGGCCTGCGCCGACACCGTCACCCCGTCAGGATTGCTGGCCGTGGCGCCTTTTCCTGATGTACCTGCCCCTGCCCACTCGACGTGGACTCTGCTCGTCGATGACGTGCGCACGCCGGGCAACCTGGGCGCCATCCTGCGCACGGCTGCCGCTGCCGGCGTGCACCAGGTCTTGCTCGCGCCCGGCGCCGTAGACCTGTACAATCCCAAAGTGGTACGGGGCGGCGCCGGCGCCCATTTCCGGGTGCCGGTTGCGGCCCTCCCGTGGCCAGAGATCGCCACACAACTCCAGGGTCTCGACGTGTGGTTGGCGGCGGCCCAGGGCGATTTGCCCTACACGATGGTGGATTGGCGGCGACCGGCGGCGCTCATCGTGGGCGGCGAGGCGCGCGGGGCCAGCCGGGAAGCGCAAGCGCTGGCCCACGGGCGCGTGCTCATCCCGATGGAGCGGGAGGTCGAGTCTCTCAATGCAGCCGTGGCGGCCGGCGTGCTGCTGTTTGAAGTCGCCCGACAGCGTCGGGCGCTGGAAGGGGGTTAGCATGAAGATTCGCGCGATCACACTCTTTGCAGACGTAGGCCCGCCGCTGGACGAGACCCAGATTGCGCAATTAGGGGCCTTTGCATGCGCCGCTCGGGAATCCTACGAAAGTGTGGGCATTGCCGTGCAGACCGTCCGGTTGGCTACACATCTTTTTCCCCAGCTCCACTTGTCAGGCTGGGCCGCTCGCCCGGTCGAGTTTGCGGTGGAGCTGGCGCAGGCCTGCCGGCAACACGGTTTTGATTATATTTCGCTGGGACCGGCCGGCCGCGAGATGTGGCAAGTTCTACCCGATCTTTTGGCCGCCACAGAGACAGTCTTTGTCAGCGTGCAGATCACCGATCAGGCGACCGGCACGATAAACGGGGCTGCCATTCAAGGGGCGGCGCGCGTCATCCGGCGCGCGTCAACCGTCGAAGAAAACGGCTTTGCCAACCTACGTTTTGCGGCTTTGGCCAACGTCGGGCCGGGCACGCCCTTTTTCCCGGCCGCTTATTACGCCGGAGGACCGCCGACGTTCGCCTTGGCCACCGAAGCCGCCGACCTGGCCGTGACCGTATGCACCGACGCGCGCGACGCCGAGGTGGCCCGCTGGCGGCTGGTGGCGGCCATCGAAAACCACGCTAAACGCCTGGTTCACCACGCCGTCGCGTTGGCCGAAACGCACGAGATGGGCTTTACGGGCATCGATTTTTCGCTGGCTCCCTTTCCAACGCCAGAAATCAGCATCGGCGCGGCCCTCGAAAGCCTCAGCGGGGCGCCCATCGGCGCAGCGGGCATGTTGGCTGCCGCGGCCGTGTTGACCGATGCGATTGACCGGGCCCAGTTTCCCCGCTGCGGCTTTTCGGGATTGATGCTCCCCGTGCTAGAGGACGCCATCTTGGCCCGGCGCGTCGCCGAGGGCAGGCTCGGTATCGGCGAGCTTTTGCAATGCTCGGCCGTATGTGGAACCGGGTTGGACACTCTCCCCTTGCCGGGCGACGCCAGCGAGAGCGCATTGGCCGCATTGCTCTTTGACGTGGCTGCGCTGGCCGTGCGGCTCAAAAAACCCCTCGCGGCGCGGCTCATGCCCATGCCGGGCAAGGCCGTCGGAGACCCGGTGCACTTTGATTTTCCTTACTTTGCCGACAGTTGTGTACTCGACCTGGCCGAGGATCCTCAGCACAGCCTGTTAACTCGCACAGCCGAGCTACGCTTGACGCCGCGCGTCCGTTGAGTTGGAGCATAAAGCCACGAAACTTTTATGTTTGGTGCGATGTTCGTAGTAAGAAATTGACAAACCAGGTAGAATAGCTTGACGTAACGGGGGTGTTGTGCTATAATATTTCTGCCTGAGGCAGGGATAAACACATGGCACTGTTGGTAGAGCGGGCGACCTTTGGGTTGCTGGCGCTTCTTTTTTATCAACGGGGTACGGATGCGGTTTAATGTTTCGCATCTTGTAAAGGCGCCTCTGGGCGCACGAGATGTGGTGCATCTCGACCAGAAAGTTGTTAATCTGGGGGATGACCTTGTCCTGCCCTACCTGCGAGGCGATGTCTGTTTCACACGGACCACAGATGGTCTATTGGCGGAAGGCCGGTTGGAAACAGCTCTTGATTCTGAATGTGTGCGCTGCTTGGCGTCGTTTACTCTCCCTCTTACATTACAGCTTGATGACCTCATCTTCACTCTCCCTCAGATTCCAGTCCGAGACAACCAGTATCGGATTATGGATAGTGGTTGGATTAACGCAACGGCGGCGCTGCGCGAGCAAATTTTCCTGAGTGTTCCCTTGCAACCTTTGTGCCGTCCCGCTTGTAAGGGGCTGTGCGCTCATTGCGGTCAGGATCTCAACACAGGGGCCTGTGACTGCGACGAGCAACCCATCGATCCGCGTCTGGAAGTATTGCGCGACCTGCTCTAGTTTCACAGGGTAACACGGACCAGCCGGTGTCTTCTCTTTGTGTTATCCAGAGATGATAGCCAGAATTTAGAAATGGAGCCTCAGCCTATGAAGAAAAAAATAGACCGAGAGGAAATGGACGTGTTGTTCGAGTTGATGGAAAAGGCTGAAGTGCAAGGGTATTTGGTGACCGATGATATTTTAGAGGCATTCCCCGAGGCGGAAGAGGCGCTGGATCAGTTGGAAGACATTTTCATCAATCTACAAGAATCTGGGATCGAGATTTTTGACCACAAACCGGATACGACGGACGATGTGCACCTGGGCGAAGATCAGTTCGACGAAGATGCTGAGGATTTTGATCTGAGTGGTATCTCTTGCGATGATACCGTAGGGCTATATTTGAAAGAAATGGCTCGTGTACCCTTGTTGACGCTTGAAGAAGAAGTCCATCTGGCCAAGCAACTAGAAAGCGGAAACCATGCCGCGTGGACGTTGCGCAACAACGGTGTTAATGGGGGACAGCGGCCGGCGCTCGAAAGAGTGGTGCAGGATGGACAAAGCGCTCGCGAACACCTCATCACGGCCAACACCCGCTTGGTCGTCAGCATCGCCAAGAAATACATGGGGCGCGGCGTACCCTTTTTGGACTTGATCCAGGAGGGCAACCTGGGCTTGATGAAAGCGGTGGAAAAATTCGATTACCGGCGTGGCTACCGTTTCAGCACCTATGCGACGTGGTGGATTCGACAGACAATTACCCGGGCCATCGCCGACCAGGGACGGACCATCCGCGTGCCTGTTCACATGAGTGATAGTATCCGCCGCCTCTACAAGGTCTCGCGTCAACTGGAACAGGCGCACGGACGCAAACCCACTCCCGAAGAGATCGCCGTCGAGATGGATATGGAACCGCGCAAAGTGCGGTGGATGCTCAAAGTGTCGTGGCAACCTTTGAGTCTGGAACGACCAGTGGGTGAAGAAGAGGACAGCGAATTGGGCAGTTTTATCGAGGACAATTCGACGCCGACGCCTCCCCAGAGCGCATATCACAATCTCTTGGCCGAAAAAGTCGAAGAAGTCCTCTCGACCTTGACGCCCCGCGAGGCGCGCATTTTACGCCTGCGCTTCGGTCTGCACAACGGTCGTAGCTATACGCTGGAAGAAGTGGGGAAAAAGTTTGGCCTCACTCGCGAACGCATCCGCCAGATCGAAGGCAAAGCCCTGCGGCGATTGCGCCATCCCCGGCGCAGTCGCCAACTGCGAGAATACTTATCTTGATCGCTCAGAACCCGGTTTTTGCCCAAAAACCGGGTTTCTTTTACACCGGTAGCAAGACGTGAAACTGGCTGCCCGGACATCTTTCGCGGTCGTGTCCTTCGCTCTCTGCCCACAGGAAACCGCCGTGCGCCTCTATAATGCCCCGCGCGATCGCCAGCCCCAGCCCCAATCCACTGCCCATAAACTTTGTTTTGCTGGTGGAATGCAGACTCACGTCTCGCACTTCGTAAAAGAGGTCAAAAATGCGCTCTTGTTCCTCTGGATCGATGCCGATGCCGCTGTCGCGAAATGTGATTTGCACGAAACGACCCGTAGGACTGGCAGGCCGACCGTGACGAGCCAACTCAATGCCAGAAACTACCCGCCCCGAAACGTGGATGTGCTTGCCGTCGGGTGTATATTTGATGGCATTACTCAAAAGGTTGAAAAACACCTGATTCAGGCGCTGGCTGTCTCCCTGCACAACCGGCAGCCGCGTCATCGCCTCCACGTTGATGGTTAACTGGCGCTCTTGGGCAGCCTGTTCGAGCTTGCGCACCGCTGCCAGCACCACTTCCTTGAGCACGACCGGCTCTCGATACACCGTCAACGTCTGACCTTCGATGCGCGACACGTCCAGCATGTCTTCTACGATGGCTTTGAGCCTCTCAACGCCTTTTCCCATTCCTTCCAGCGCGAGTTGAGCGGTGGGATCTAGAGTGGCTTCCTGTTCGTCAAAGACGCCGCGCGCAATCGTAAGGTACCCTTGAATGACGGCCAGAGGCGTCTTGAGCTCGTGAGAGGCCATCGAGATGAATTTAGACTTGAGCCCGGCGGTGTGGCGGAGCTTGACGTTGGCGTCTTGTAGCTCGCGGACCTTTTCCTCCAACTGGGCCACCAATTCCTGGGTGTATTCTTGCTGAAGTGTCAAGCGTTGTTCGGCGTCGCCGTCGATTTCCTCGCGCTTGCCTTTGAGAAACTCGGCCACCTGTTCGCGCAGGTCATCAATGTCGATGGGCTTGGGAATGTATCCATCGCACCCGGCGATCAAGGCCCGCTCCCGATCGCCTCCCATCGCTTTGGCCGTCAGAGCCACAATCGGAGTGTTGGCCAGAGTTGGCATACTTTTAAGACGGGTAGTCACCTGGTAGCCGTCCATACCGGGCAGCATGATGTCCATCAGGATCAAATCGGGCCGTTCCCGCGCCGCGATTTGAATACCCGACAACCCATCTTCGGCTTCTAGCACAGTATATCCTGCTCCACTGAGGACTCGGTGGACCAATTGCCGGTTCATCGGATTGTCTTCTACATAGAGTATCTTGAACGGTCCTGTTCTCATGGGGCGTCTCCTCAAGGGTCAAACGCGGCGCCAATAACGCTCGACTGGTTCCCTGTCTCTTCCGATCGATTCAGCAAAAGCCCGTAATCGCACATCGATTTCGGCAACGGCGGAGAAGAACGTGCTGATCTGTGAGCGATAGCACGCCACAGCTCGAGCTTTGGCGCTCAATGCTGTCTCTGTCAACGTCACCAATTCCGGCTGCCACGGTGGGCCGTCGGCCAGCACGATGCTCAAATCTCCTGACCGTTCGGCGTAGGGATAGTCCTCATAATACGCCAATTCAGCGCTTGGCGCTCCCCACACCTCAGCGGCCTGGCGGACCAGGCGATGGTCCACGTGTCCACCCACGCTCAGCGGAGCGTAGACGCGCCCCCCCGCAGCCAGCGGCAGATGGGCCAGTCGCCCGGCCAAATCGTGGACCAGCGGCGCTTCGGCCGGATGCCACGGACCGAACAGCGCCTCCTCCGAGTGATACAGAAATTCGCCCGTCTCTGGATGGCGGCGATAGATGCAATCGGGCCACTCGCCATACTGCCCTTCATCGCCGAGCAGGGCCAGCGCCTCCTGATCTTCGGCGCGGCGGGCGGCCACCGGGTTTGGAACGGCGTCCAGCCCCCAGCGCGCGTGCAATGCGACGACGAATGGTGCATTCATTGATGCCTCTGGCGCATCGCCGGCCATCATCGTAAACACCAGCACGGATAATCCCGCCTGGCGCTCCTGAAAGATACGTCCGCCGCACGAGAGCGCAGCGTCGTCCAGGTGCGGAGAAAGATAGATGCGCTGATACCGTTCGTGGGCCATGGCTCTGTTTACATCACCTCTAGCAGCCTGTCGGAGAACCCTGTAATATAGGGCCTTGCGCCCATTTTTTGCTCGTTTTGCGCCCATGTTGGACGCCCACAAGGGGCTAAATGACGTCTCTCCGACAGGCTGCTAGCTAGACCGTAGTGACGATTTGAGTCGTCCACAGCGCAAAGCCTCACTTCCAGGTAACGGCAAAGGTCCCCACCAACGCCTTGACCCGCGCCATTTCGGCTTGGGCCGTGGGCGACACTTGAATTATCGGCAGTCCTGTCTGTTTCTCCAGAGGTACAGCGTCGTAAAGTCCATCCAGATGGACGACGAGCGCCCCTTGCGGCTCTGCTTCGTCCGGCTCTAGCTTGCGCACGGCGATGCGCCACGGCTCACAGCGCAACAAGGCGATCAACCCGGACACCTCGGCGTCGCCCGTGAGCGCCAGTCGCTCTAATAGCGCCGCATCGGTGGCGTCGGCCAACTCGTCGTGCGCCAGCAGCCCGCGCTCTAATGCCAGCGTGAGCAAGTGAGCCAGCGCCGCCGCTGGACCGATGTCTCCCTCGGCATAGTGGCGCTGGTTGCCTTGCCGGATCGCCCGCACCAGGTATTCAGCGGCGGCTCGTTCGGCGGCTACGTTATGTCCTGCCAGGTGCAGGCGCGTGAGTAAATCGTGAGCGGGTATCTCGGCGAAACCGGCGGCCTGGGCCTGCCGCGCCCACGAGTCCAGGTGGTCCAGGTGCAGCAGGCCGTTGTGAGTGCGCAACGGGTTGGGCGGGTCGCCTTCCATCAGCGCCAGCAGGTGATCGGGGTCCAGGCCCCAAGTGCGCAGGAGGCCGCAAATCGGCTCGCCGGTCACGCGCCGACGGGTCATGGCGTGGTGATCCACGCCAGACACCAGCTCGGCGCTGTGACAAAAGGGATAGTGTCCCACGTCGTGCAACAGCGCGGCAGCGCGCAGGGGCTGGTCGTCTGGGCAAAAGTGAGCCGCCAGCGCCAACACGCCCAGAGTGTGTTGCAGGCGGCTGGCGAAAAGGGGATAGGTAAAGGAACTGGCGCCGTTGTGGTGCAAAAAGTGGAGCCGGCGCAGCGGCCAAGTCTGGAGCAGCGCCTGCTCCACCGGGGTCAGGTCAACCCGCACGCGCCACAATGGCGCCCACAGGATGCCATCGCGCCCGTCTTGACGCAACGCCTCGGTCGTATAACCGTTCAAAAGATCGCCTCCTCGCACCCGGCCAGCGCGTCGGGTAGGAAAAACCGCTGTCCCAGCGGTGATAGAGAGGCATTCTACCGCAGGTCGAAACAGCGGGCAAATCTCGACCGCTTGTCCTGGTCCCGGCTTTTGGCAAGGGGGCGCTGTCTATGGTAAAATAGCCGCAATCACAAACCAGAGGAGGTTTTCAAACGATGGACGCCTGCACCTGTACGAGCCTCACCATTCACAACGTGCGCCAGCACATCGTCGGCATCGATGCGCAGGTGCCGTTGTTGGATGGTACACAGCGCACCTATGTCAACCTGGACAACGCCGCCAGTACCCCCTCTCTGCGTCCGGTTCTGGACACCGTCAACGAGTTTATGACCTGGTATTCCAGCGTGCATCGCGGAACCGGCTTCAAAAGTCAAGTTTCTACCCACGCCTACGAGCAAGCCCACTCTATCGTGTGCGACTTTGTAGGCGCCGACCCCCAAACCCACACAGTGATATTTGGGAAAAATAGCACCGAAGCCCTGAACAAGCTCGCCCGCCGCCTACCGCTGGTCGAAGGCGACGTGATTTTGACCACGCTGATGGAACACCACTCCAACGATCTGCCCTGGCGCGCCGTGACGCACATCGAACACGTGAATGTGAACCGCGAAGGCGCGTTGGATGAGGCGCATCTGGACCACCTGCTCGACAAATATGCCGGCCGGGTGCGTCTGGTCGCCGTTACCGGCGCGTCGAACGTCAGCGGTTACATCAACCCGGTGCACCGCATCGCCGCAAAAGCCCACGCCGCCGGGGCCGAAATCCTGGTGGACGCAGCGCAACTGGCCCCCCACCGGGCGGTGAACATGCGTCCCAGCGACGACCCCGGCCACATTGACTACCTGGCGCTCTCGGCGCACAAAATGTACGCGCCCTTTGGCACGGGCGCCCTCGTCGGGCGGCGTGAAGTGTTTTTGCAGGGCGATCCCGACGTGGTCGGCGGCGGCACGGTGGAAATTGTCACCGTGGACGACGTTACGTGGGCCGGTCTGCCTGACAAAGAAGAGGCCGGCAGTCCCAACGTGGTCGGGGCAGTCGCACTGGCCAGGGCCATGCTCTGCTTACAGGAAATCGGCATGGAGGCGCTGGCCGAACACGAAGCGCAGTTGACGGCCCGGTTGTTGAAAAAGCTGGCTCATCTGAATGACCGGGGCGTGCGTGTATTGGGTATCACCGACCCGGCCCGAGCCGCCGAAAAAGTAGGGGTCGTCCCCTTTCATATCGAGGGCATGAGCCACTATCTGGCGGCGGCCATCCTCAGCGCCGAAGGCGGCATCGGCGTGCGCAACGGCTGTTTTTGCGCCCACCCCTACATCTTGAAGTTGCTGGAAGTGGCGCCCAACCAAGCTCAAATGCACCGCCAGGAGGTCATCAACGGCGTCAAGGCCCATTTACCAGGGCTGGTGCGCATCAGTTTCGGCTGCTACAACACCGAGGACGAAATAGATTGGCTCGTCCAGGTTCTAGAAAAAACCGTGCGTGGGGAATATCGCGGCAAATACGTGCAAGACCCGGTCAGCGGCGCTTTTTGGCCGCAAGGATATGCGCCCGAGGTTACATCCTATTTCGGGCTAAAGCGCAGTGCGGGGTGAGCAACCGTTATTCCCAGGCCACTGTCTCGCTTCCCTGCCCAGGAATCAAGCGGCGCACTTGAAGTTCGGCGTTGTCCAATTGCACGCCGCAGTGGGCGGCCAATGCCTGGCCGCGCTCGAACAGGGCCAGCGCGTCCTCTAGTGGCAAGTCGCCCTTTTCCAAACGGGCGACTGTTGCTTCTAGCTCCGCAAAAGCCTCCTCGAAGGACAATTCGGCGATTTCTTTCATCCTCTTGACTCCCACATAAAATCGCCGACCGCCGATGATTGACCGCTGGCGTTCATCTTTGCGGTCGGTCGTCGGTGGCCGGTGGTCCCAACCCTATTGGCGCAGCAAGTTCCTGGTCCGCCAGATACCGGCAATGCCGCCAATGACCATCCCCAGTCCGGTCACAAAGGCCACACCATAGTAAGCTATGTTTTCGACTTGCCCAGGATTGGCCACGCTCGGATGGCCGATCCAGCCCACTAGGGTGACGCCTGTGAAAATCGCGATGGCGGTCCCGGTAATCAAACTGCCCACACCCAAGAAAATGATGATCGGGCTTTGGCGCGCTGCGATTTTGTGGTGGTGTTGAATCTCGACCTTGCGCACGAAACGCTCGGCCTGTTTCCACGGCCACCCCTCCTGTTCACACAGTCTCTGAATGATGTCGTTGCGCGAGTGATGGCGGCCCAATTGGCTGATGACGAATTGCACTACTTTTTCAGCAGGCTCGATTTCAGAGTCGGGCGACTGCCGCGCCGGGGGGCGTTGAGCTGGCGTGGCCTGGGACCAGGAGGTTTCCGCTGCCCGCGCCGGCATCGCGGCTGCGGGAGCCGCCGCGACCTGTGCTTCCACCTTGCGCACAAACGGCTCGACTTGGCGGGCCGGCCAGCTCGTCTGGGCGCAGATTTCCTCGGCGATCTGGTCGCAAGTGTAGCCCTGGTTCAGCAGACGAATGATAAAGTCGGTGGCTTGCTGCTGGTTCATCGGAACTCCCCGTGACATGCCGACAGTTTAGCGTGCTTTGGATCGTGTGTCAATCGCCGCCGGACGCCCATCAAGGCCGGTGGCTCTCGACAAAGCCTACCGGGTCGAAATAGCCCCAGTATTCGGGCCGGGCGCGGGTGGAGTCGTCGTCCCAGGTGTAGCCGACGCCGGGGGGGCGCCCGTTACACGTTCCTCGCCCGCCCGCTGCATCGGACGGGAATAAAGCGGAGCCGTCGGCAAAGGCGCGTATCTCCCAATGCAAGTGCGAGTTGGTCCCCTGATCGTGAATCTGCGCGATGACCTGGCCCCGCCGCACGGCGTCGCCCCGGCGCACCTGCAAGCGGCTCACGTGCCAATAGGCCGAGTAAACGCGCGTGCCATCAGGCAATTGGTGGGCGAGCGCCACGATCCAGCCCTCGTTTCCAATCTCTTGCGTCAGATAGACCACGCCGTGGGCGACGGCGCGCACCGGGTCATCGGCGGCGGCGGCGTCCACTTGGCCCGCAGCGTCCAGGTGAAACCAATCTTCGCCGGCGTGGATCAGCTCGCGGAAAGGCACGCCGCGTCCATTACGGTCGTGGAAGCACTTGGGATCGTCGCCCAGGGCCGGGTTTTGCACGCCGAAACGGGTATCCACATTGAACGGCCCACTCACGCCGCGCACGTAGGGGCCGTAGTGGTTAGGGTCCAGCGGAAAGTCGAAACCGTCGGCGGGCAGGGGGGTCGGGCTGGGACCGGGCGAGGGTGTCCATGTCCCATCTGCACAGGCGGCCAGGGCGAAAGAAAGAATCAGGGCGGCAAATCGGACGACTTTGGGCATGTCATTCCTGATCGAGTCCGCAGCGTCGTTCCAGGCGAACGGCGAGCATTTTATACGAGATCGACGCCTCTGACAAGACGCGCCGGCACACGGAAAGACGACGAAGGACGAATTACTCGTCATCCGCTCTTTGTCACTCGTCTATCGTCTGGATGACTTGTAGTCCCCGCTCGAACGTCGTCAGGCTCTCGCAACCATCCTCGGTGATGACCACGTCGTCCTCGACGCGCACGCCGCCCTTGCCAGGCAGGTAAACCCCCGGCTCGACGGTAAACGTCATCCCCACTTCCAGGCGCTGCGCATTGCCCTCGACGATGTAGGGCGGCTCGTGCCCTTCCAGGCCCAACCCGTGACCGGTGCGGTGGATAAAATAGTCGCCGTAACCGGCCTCTTTGATCACCTGGCGGGCGGCGCGGTCCACCTCTTGGCAGGGCACGCCCGGCCCGGCGGCGGCGCGTCCAGCGGCGTTGGCCGCCTGCACGATCTGGTGGACTTTGTGTAGCTCTGGGTCTGGCTCGCCCACGATGAAGGTGCGTGTGATGTCCGAGGCATAACCGCCCACGCGCGCGCCAAAGTCGATCAGCAAGATGTCGCCCGGCTGCAAGCGGCGGTCGGTGGTGGCGCCGTGGGGCGAGGCGCTGTTGGGACCGCTCTGCACCAGCGGCTCAAAGGGGAGCACGCCGCTGCCGCCGCGCATCAGATGGATTTGTAACTCGGCGGCGATCTCTCGCTCGGTCATGCCGGGACGGATGGCCTCCAGTGTGCGGGCCAGGGCTTCCTCGGCCACCTGGGCCGCCCGACGCATGTGGGCCAGCTCGTCGGCGTCTTTGCGCATGCGCAGCTCGGCCAGCAGCGGCTCGGCCGGGACGATTTGCACGCCCGGCGCGTCGCGCTGCACCATCGTCAATTCCAGCACGCGCATGGTCAACTGCTCGACGGCCAGCTTTTTCCCGGCCAGGCCCAACGCCGCGCAAGCCTGAGCGCAGGCAGCGTCAGGGCCGGCCTCGTCGGAGTAGGTAAAAACTCGCCAATCCATCGGCCGCGGTGCGTGCTCGGTTTTGATGGCTTCAAAACCGGGCGCGAGAAGAACCGGTCGGCCGGCCGCGGGGAAAAAAGCAATCACCGGGCGCTCGCTGAGATGAAAGTGCAGGCCGGTCAGGTATAGCATGTTGGGACCGGGGACAACGGCGAGACAGTCCACGCCGGTCGCCTCCATCCGGTTGGTCAATCGTTGAATCCGCTTGATCATCACGCGCCTCCTATACATTCTGGGGTGGGCCGATTATAGCACGCTCGACTGTTTTCCCCAAGACGCGCACAGCGATTGTTCATTTTGGCGGGATATGCTATAACCTGAAATTACGGCATAGTGTATTTCGATAAAGCCAGACTGCCGCACTGTAATTTGCCGGTTTCTGCATCTTTGCCGACTAGCTTATATCTCGCAAGTAGTATGATTTGCGAAAGCCGGTCAGAATTGTCTTC
>DAOTXN010000016.1:0-70443 GCA_034435435.1 Anaerolineae bacterium
CACCTGGCAAGTGCGTCGCGCCTTTCTCCCGCCGGGCTAGAGCAATCCCGCTTCGCTCCTATCTACCCAATCGGCGTCCAACGGGACGGCGATCTTTTAGTACCTCATCGTCAAAGAAACGTCAAAAGAGGGCTGTGCAGACCCGGCGTTCTCTGCAGAGTGTGGCCTTGCTGGATGTAGGCCAACCCCCGGTTGAGAAAAGCCAGATCGTAATCGGGCCGCAGCGTCAATGCTTGCGTGAAATCGGCGATCGCTTGCTCAAAGTCGCCGAGCTTGACATACGCCACACCCCGATTGACATAGGTCACGGCATCTTCGGGACCAGGATTGGGCGTATGAAGCAAGGTCAGGTCATAGTCGGCGATGGCTTGATCAGATTCGCCCAGCTTCAGATGTGCGTCGGCCCGGTAATAGTAAGCCCAATTGAGGGGATCAAAACCCAACTCAATGGCTTGGGAAAAGGCAGCGATGGCCTCTTGATACGCACCTTGCTCATAAAGCGCAAGGCCTTGCTCATACCAAGCCGTGGCATCCGGTTCTGGGGATGATACATCCTCGATGAGAAAGGTTCCCGTCTGCAATAATTCTCCATCAACGAACAACTGTACCTCATAGCCGCCGGGGGGTATGCCGGTCTCCTTATTTCAAATACAACAGCCCAGTCCCCACGAACTGTCCGGTGCGGTCAAAGTCAAACGCGACAAAGGCCGAGTGGCCCGTGCGGCAGATGTGACAACCATCCACCAGGTCGTAGCGAAAGATAAAGCGCTGTCCACCCTGGGGCAGCGGTTCCGCGCGCTCGAAACCGTTGAGCGATTCCCAGATTTCGAGGCCGGGGTACTGCTGCGCCAGGGCCGGATAGTTTTGATCTTGAGTGATGTCTATGCTGCCCAGGTCTTGGGCTGCATAAACGACGCGCGGCGTTCCGTTGACCAGCACGTATTGAAAAAAGTCGTTGGGCCGGGGCAGGAACATCAACCTTGCCACGTCCACCGCGCCATATTCCTCAAACGACAACATAAAGGCCTGCCCTTGCAGCAAGCGGGTGAACGCGATGGCCTGCGGAAAAGCTCCCGAGTCTTGCATAACTTGCGCCACACATTCCAGCGCAGAGGTCGCCGTAAAATGGCAATCCGCAAATTCGGAATCCTGAGGCGTTTCCCACACCGCCTGTGGACCAATATCGGCCGGCGCCGAAAATATATAGTCTGGCTCCCACGGTTCGGGCATGCTCTCATCCACCAGATACGGCGCTCCGTCCAGCAAATCCACGCCGTACATCTGGGAGCCAAAGGTGAAAAATATCCCCGGCGAGTCGGGTCGCCAGATCAGCCGGTCTATCGAGCTGGCAGGGCGGGCCAGCTCGATTTCGCGCACCAAGTCATTGCCCCAGGCATAGACTTGCAGCCTGTCGCCGAGAGCCAGGACGTAGCGCAGCTCTGGCGAGACCTGTACGATGGGCGCGTCAAAGCCTGTCTCGGCCAGCGTACCGTCCGCCTGTACAAACAAGTGCTCGTTTCCGGCCCTGACGATAAAGCGCCAGCGGTGAATACCGATGAACTCGACGCTTGCAGCCGCCTGTGTGACCTGGCTGACGTTGCCCGTGGCCAGGTCAACCAGAAACAGCGCGGGGCGTGTGTCCGGCGGTCCGACCGACTCGAACCCCACGACGGCCAAAACGTCGTAGGCCGGGTCCAGCGCATACGACAGAAACGTGCCGCTCCATAGGGTCTCGATGGCTCCGGTTTCGATATTAACGCTGTGCAGGTTGTATGTCCCCGCCGGCCCGTTGCTCGCGTCCGCCTGCAAATACACGCAGGGAGTGAGCCAGCCCAGGATATTCATGATGCTGCTCGACAGCGTCTTTACGCCAGAGCCATCCACGGCCGCGGCGTGGCAGTGGATTTCCACCCCCTCCCCCACCACGTTCGCGCTGCCGTGCAGAATCCACCGGCCGTCCGGCGACCACGTGATGGACTGAATCTGCTCCGGTCCGTCGCTCAGACGCTGGATGGTTTGAGCGTCGGCGTCATACACGTACAGATCGGAAGATAGCCCGTCCATCTGACCGGCAAACGCCAGGTAGCGCCCGTCGGGCGACCATTCGAGCGACGCGATCCCGTGTATGAAAGCCTCCCGCAGCAACTGGGGCGCGACCGCCGGGTCCAGGCCCTCGGCCAGCGTAACCCCTTGTTGGGCCTGCCTATCGGCGGCCCCGTGGGTCAATAGATCGGCCGCTTGGCGGAAATTGTCGGGATAATCGGTCGAGAGCAAAGGGCTCAGCTGCCGCGCTTGACCGTTGGACAGGTCCATCAGGTTGAGCGCCAGATCGGCCCCGCCCGGCTGGTCTGCTCCAAACCACTTTTCGGCCGAGCCGGTGTAAAATGCCAGCCATTTACCGTCGGGGGATACGGCGTTGGCTAAATCCTTGACCACGGCGCCGGCAGGCAACGCCGGCATGCTCTGCCCCCGGCCAGCCTGGCCCACGCCGACGAGCACGGGTTGGCCGTCCACGTTTTTGCGGTAGATCAAATACAAAGGCCTGACCGTGGCCGTCGCCGCCGGCAAGGTCGCTGCGGGTTCCAGCAACCAGACGGACGTTTCTCCCATCGGCGGACCACCCGCCGCCCAGATACGACCGTCGGCGTCGGTCGTGACGGCGTCAACGATAAAATCGGCCACCAGCGTATCGGGCGATGGGTCTATCTGGAAACGGTACACCACCCCATTCAGGAAAAAGAGCCAGGGCACGCCTGTGTCGTCAAATACCAGCCGTTGCGGAAAGATGATTTCTTCCCGCACCAGAACCCACGCGCCATCCTCCAGCCGGTAACGCAGCTCTAGCTGACCACAGCTCGCGCCGCCGCAAGCGTCATACAGCGGCCAGAGTTGTCCGGCCGGATCAAAGGTGAGGTCGGAGATAAGGCCAAAACGATAATCCTGCGGCGGCTCGGGCGGCGCGAAATAGTCCCAGACGTCCGTCACCGGGTCGTAGCGCCACAGATCGGCGTTGGCCGCCACCCACACGCGCCCCCGCTCATCGGCCCGGATGGCGGTGACACAACCAGTAGCAACGGGCGAATCGGCGCCTTGCCAGGACGTCCCATCGTACCAGCGCGCCCCGCCGCCGCCCATCGGCCCAGGCCCGCCCCAATCACACCGGCCCACCCACACCTGCTCCCCCACCTCTTCCAGCACGTAGGAGGTGAAAAAGTCCGGGTCGAGGGGAGCGGCCATCGTCATGTCGGGCGGCGTGAGGATCGTCCAGCGCGCACCGCCAACAATGAACACGTCTCGCAGGCCGGCCAGCCAAACCGTTCCATCCGACGCAGGCAGCATGTTCTGGATTTGGAGATCTGTCGGGGTGGTTTGCCAGCGGCCGGCCTGCCATACAGCATAACCATACGTCGTGGCTACCCACAGGCGACCGTCGGCGGCTGCCCGCAGACTGACCACGTCGCCCGATAGCTCGGGGGGTAGCCCGGCGACCAAGCGGAACGGTCCGCGGGTTTCAGTCGCCGGGGTCGGTGTGGCTTTTGCATTGGGCGCGGGCGCGGGCGTTTGGGTCGGCTCGACCTGTGGTCGGGTTGGCGTCTCGCTGGCGGGGGGCGAGGTCTCGACCGTCCGAGTCGGGGTGATGGTCGCGCTGGCTGTCGCTGCCCGTGGCGCGGTAGCAGTGGCGGCGCTCTCGGGAGTAGCGACAAGGTTACAAGCGGTCAACCCCAGGCTCGCCAGGAAAACTAGTAGTATAGAGAAAAAGTTTGCGCGAGTTTTTTTCATCCGCCTTCCTCACGTCCCCCCGGGGCCCGTCAGCGCCAATTCAGGTGCCCGGCACTCTAGTCCGCAAGTGCCGGGCACCTAGGTTACTTTTGCACCGTAAAAGCAACCAGGGCCGGGTTGCCGACCGTCTCGATCAGCGCCTCGATCTCGTCCGGCTGAGCGAATACTGCAACGATATAAGCTCCCGCGCCATCTTGCGCCAGCGCCAGCGCCAGCGAGCCGGTTTTACCATACACCTGGACGCCCTCAATCATGTACAGGTCCCACTTTAACTCGGCGGGCTGGACACTGCCGACGCTCTGGACCGCTTGTGTGACGTTCAGCGCGGAAAGGAATGCCTGGGCAAACTGCTCAGCCGTCGCGCCCGGCGCGGCCAATTGGGCGATGGCCTGACCGTCCGGGCTGACGTAATTGCCGGGATCCTTTTCTGTCCAACCGGCAGGCACGACGCCGCTGATGCCCATCTGCGCGTTGGTAAAAGGCAGCAGCTCGATAGGAGCCAGGGATTTCTTGAGCCTGGCAATCTCGGTCTCTAAGGCTGCCCGCTGTGGGTCGTCGGGTTCGAGCTCGAGATAGGTCTCAAACTGAGCGATGGCCTCTTCGGTCTGGCCCATTTCGCGGTAGATGATGGCCATGTCCATGTGGGCGCTGGTGAGACTCGCATCCAGCTTGACCGCCGTTTCATATTCGGGAATAGCCTGCTCATACAGCTCTTGCCGGGCGTAGGTCAGCCCCAGGTTATAGTGGGCGGTGGCGTGATCGGGGTTGATGCGCAAGGCTTCTTTTAACTCGGCGATGGCCTGGTCGAACTGGCCCTGGTTAGAATAGGCGCGCCCCAGATTATTGTGCGCCCAGTCGTGGTCAGGATCGAGCTGGATGGCTTGCTGGAACTGAGCAATGGCCTGGGCGGGTTTTTCTTGCATAAGGTAAATGACCCCGAAATGGTTGTACGTATCCGCGTCGTCGTCGTCGAGCTTGAGCGCGGCCTGGCACTCGGCCAGGGCCTGATCGAGCATGTTTTGTGACCAATAGACCATGCACAGATTGGTGTGCGCCTTGGCATAGTCGGGCTTGAGCTCGAGGGCCTTGAGCAGCTCGGCGCCGGCTTGATCGTAACGGGCCTGTTCGCCGTAGGCGGCGCCCAAATGCATGTGGGCCGAGGCGTTATCCGGCTCCAGCGCGACGGCCGCCTGGAACTCGGCCACGGCCTGGTCCATGTCGCCCGCGTCAAAGTATGTCCTCCCTTGTTCGATGCGGTCGCTGGCCGAAGGGGTGGGGGGTACGGTTGGCGTCGGCGGCGGCGCTGTGTGACTGGGGGTCGCAGTAGGTCCCCCGCCGCCGCCACA
The DNA here is from genome assembly GCA_034435435.1 of Anaerolineae bacterium. Lineage (GTDB taxonomy): Bacteria > Chloroflexota > Anaerolineae > S140-20 > S140-20 > DAOTXN01. The sequence continues at coordinate 5,127 of DAOTXN010000016.1, forward strand.
GGCGGTCAGCGCCAGGCCGAACAAAAGCGTAAACAAGGCGATCCGGTGGAATAGTTTTTTATGGCTCATTGCTCTCCTTTGATGTTTCGAGTCACTGAAAACTGGACTCTGGTGAATTTTCGATGGATTAAAATTGGACACAGATGAACACAGATTTTCACTGATTTTGGTGAAGGTTATTAAAAATCTGTGTTCATTAGTGAAAATCTGTGTCCCATTTTGATCAAATCCCTGAAATCGCCAGCGTCCAGTGAAAATCTCGACGCTGAGCAGAGAAAACTGCTCAACCTACTATGCCCAAGCCGCGCAGGACTTGAAAGCCGCTCAGCGCGAGCAAAACGACGAAAACACCCAGGCGCCTGGCCTTGTGTTCGGGGGCCGTGGCGCCCAGTTGGGTCAACACCCACAGCGCCGTCAAAGCAGCTATCACGCCCCCCCGCCAGTAACCCTACGACCTCACTTCTGGATAAAAAACTGTCTTTCATGGCACCCTCCTTGTAGAACTTTTTTTTCACAGGCTACGACCTGGGCCGTTCACCTGCCCATCACCCGCGTCTTTATCAGGCTTTTGATCCGCTTGCTCGTCGATCTGAGCTTCCAAAAATGCAAACAGGGCCTCCAGAGTGGCGAAACTCTGGCGCTGCTTGGTCATCGGATTCTCCACAGAAGCTCGCCAGACCGCTTTTTCGTCGCTGCCCGTTTCCCACAGGCGCAGCAGGTATGATCGGTAACGCACGGGTCTTTCCATGGCCATTCAGTCCAAGCCGCTCTCGTCGCCAAAATCTAACCCAGTATACTGATCGAGCGTCAGTAAAACGTCAGGGCGAGCGGGCATCCTGCGGAGAGTGAGCCATGTGAACAGTTGTCCATTGCTGCCAGTGCTGGTATAATCACGAGCGCCTATCTCGGTGTTTCCACGCAGTTTACAGAGCAAAGGTTAAATGGCGCGACTGTCCATACATCTACTGGGGCCGTTTCACGTCACCCTGGACGGGGAGCCGGCGACCGGGTTTGAATCCAACAAAGTGCGCGCGTTGCTGGCTTTTCTGGCCGTCGAATCCGACCGCCCCCACAGCCGAGAGGCGCTGGCCGGGCTGTTCTGGCCCGACCAGCCCGAGCCGGTCGCCCGCCACAACCTGCGCCAGGTGCTCTCTAACCTGCGGCAAGTCATGCGTGACTGCGACGCCGCCTCACCCTTTTTAAATGTCACCCGGAATACGGTCCAATTCAATGCGAGCAGCGACCACTGGCTGGACGTGAACGCCTTTACCACGCACGTGGAGGCCTGCCAGACACACCCTCATCCACGCCTGGAGACGTGTGAGCCGTGTATGCGCCAGCTAGAGCAGGCCGTCGAGATTTATCGGGGCGGCTTCCTGGCGGGGTTCTTTGTGGACGACAGCACGCTCTTTGAGGAATGGGCTGTGCTGCTGCGGGAACGGTCCCATCGCCTGGCATTAGACGCGCTCTACCACCTGGCCAGATATCACGAGCGGCGGCGAGATTACGAGCGGGCGCGCCGCTATGCCCGGCGCCAGGTGGAGCTGGAGCCCTGGCGCGAAGAGGCCCATCAGCAATTGATGCGCTTGCTGGCCCGCAGCGGCCAGCGCAGCGCGGCCCTGCGCCAGTACGAGACCTGTCGCCGCATCCTGGCCGCAGAGCTGGGCGTCGCGCCCCACCAAGAGACGACGGCGCTCTACCAACGCATCCGGGCGGCCGGGTCCGCCCGGCCGCACAATTTGCCGGAACAACCCACGCCTTTCGTCGGGCGGGAAACAGAGCTAGCCGAGATCGCGGACCGGCTGGAGAATCCCGCCTGCCGGCTGTTAACCCTGGTCGGCCCCGGGGGGATTGGCAAAACGCGCCTGGCGCTTCAGGCGGCCACCGAGGCCCTGGACGCTTTTCTCCATGGAGCCTACCTGGCGCCCCTGGCCCCGGTGAGCTCGGTCGAGTTCCTGGTTCCCACGGTAGCGAACGCGCTCGGTTTCCAATTCCACGGCCCGCGAGAGCCGGCGGCGCAGCTTGTAGATTATCTGCGCGAGAAGGAATTGCTGCTGGTGATGGACAGCTTTGAGCATCTCCTCCACGGGACAGGCTGGCTGGCAGACCTCCTGGCCAGCGCTCCCCACGTGAAAATCCTGGCAACGTCCAGGGAGCGTCTGAACCTGCGGGCGGAGTGGCTCTTGTGCGTCGCGGGGCTGTCGTATCCGCCAAATGGGCGAACAACTGAGCAAGGTTGTAGCGCGGTGCAGTTGTTTGTACAGAACGCCAGCCGGGTTCGCGCGGACTTTTCGCTTTCGGAAGAGAACCGGCCTTTTGTTGCTCGCATCTGCCAACTGGTGGAAGGCATGCCCCTGGGCATCGAATTGGCCGCTGCGTGGGTGCAGATGTTCTCGTGTGAGCAAATCGCCCAAGAGATCCAACGGGACCTGGACTTTTTAACCACCCCGCTGCGAGATGTCCCTGAACGGCATCGCAGCATACGCGCCGTCTTTGATCATTCCTGGAACCGGCTCTCAGAGATGGAACGAGACGTGTTTGGCAAGCTATCTGTCTTTCGCGGCGGGTTTGGGCCAGAGGCAGCTACAAAAGTGGCCGGAGCCTCCCGGCCGGTCCTGGCTGCCCTGTTGGACAAATCCTTGTTGCACCAGCTCCCCTCAGAGCGATACGACATGCACGAGTTGTTGCGGCAGTGTGCGGCCGAGAAACTTGACCAGGTTCCCGCAATGGCGGAAAAGACGCCGGGCCTGCACAGCGCCTACTATGCGGATTTTTTGCAGCAACGGGAAAAACGCCTGAAAAGCACGGAACAAAAAGACGCCCTGGAAGAGATTGGCGCTGAGATTGACAACGTGCGTATGGGGTGGCGCTGGGCGGTAGAGCGCAGAGAGGATGAAATCGTTCAAAAGTACCTGGACAGTCTCTATTATTTCTACATCGTAAGGGGCTGGTTTCAAGAGGGAGAAGGCGCCTTCGAGAGAGCGGCTACCCGCTTCGGAGCCGACTCACCTTCAGACGAGGATGCCCTCACAGGCAGGCCAGGCGCTGTTTTGGGCCGGGCTATGGCGCGACAGGGTAGGTTTGCTTTTCACCTCGGTCACTATGAAAAAGCCAGAAAACTGTGCCAAACGGGCCTGGCTATCTCGCGCCGCCTGGGTGATTGGGAGAACGTGGCCTTTGCGCTGCTCAATTTAGGCTGTGTGTCCCACGTGCTGGGCGAATACGTGGAGGCCAGGCAATTGTGTCAAGACAGCCTTTCCAGCTACCGAGATTTAGGCGATCAGCCGGGCGTAGCGTTCTGCCTCAATAACCTGGGCAACGTGGCCCGGGCGCAGGGAGAGTATGACGCGGCCAGGCGACTCTACCAGGACTGCTTTGCCATTCGCCGCAAGATTGGCGACGCGCAAGGCACAGCCATCGCCCTTAACAATCTGAGCAACGTTGCCGAGGCGTTGGGCGAATACGCAGAGGCCCAACGATTGTATCGGGAGTGCCTCGCAATTTGCCAGGAGATAGGCTACCAACCGGGCATGGCGGCCTCGCTCACCAATCTGGGCTACGTGGCCTGGAAGCTGGGCGAATGCGCGGAGGCGAAACGGTTGCACCAGGAAAGCCTGGCCATAAAAAGGGAGCTCGGCGACCGCCGGAGCATTGCGCTCTCGCTCATCAATATAGGCGAGGTGACCTGTACGCGGGGAGAGTTTCAAGCGTCTCGGGCCTACCTGGCCGAAGCTTTGAAACTGGCCGCAGAGCTCCAACTGGTCCCGGTGATTTTGGAAGCGCTGATGGGTATGGCCGCTCTTTTGGCAAAAACAGGCCAGGAGGGACAGGCCCTGGAGCTGTGCGCCTTTATCTCAAGTCACCCTTCCACCAGAAAAGAGGTGCACGACAGAGCCACGACGTTGCTGGCCTCTCATTTGCCGGCGCAAGTCGTTGCAGCGGCCCAGGCCGGGGAAACAGCCGGTACCCTCGAAGCAATGGTCGAAAAGGTGCTAAAATCGTTCCCGCTCACAGAGAGCGTGTAGTACTTTTCCGACCGTTAATCCCCGCCTGTCGCGCCCAGCACGGCCGCGTCTTCTTGTTGCGCCACGCGCCGCCCTTCTTCGATATTCACCCGCCGCAGCATAAAGATGCCAAAGAAAAAGAGCACGATCAGGCTCAACACCGCCGGGCGACTGCTGTCGAACATGGTCGCCGCGGCCGCAAAGAGCAGCGGGCCGATGATGGCCGAGAACTTTTCCATCACCCCGTACAATCCAAAAAACTCGCCGCTCTTGGCCGCCGGCGACATGCTGGCATACAAGCTGCGGCTGAGGGCCTGGCTGCCGCCCTGCACCATGGCCACCATCCACGCCAACAGCCAGAACTCGATGGTCGAGTCGAGGAAAAAGCCCCACACGGCGATGGCGGCGTAAACGCTCAACGCCAGGATGATGCCGCGCCGGGTATCCATACGCTCGGCCAGCCCGGAGAAGAGCCTGCGCCCCAGCAGCCACGCGAATATGCCGCCGATCACCTCCAACACCACGATCAAACCGATGATGATGGGCAGGCTATTCTGGCGAATGGGAGGCAGCACGGTGATTTCAGCGACGGTCATGCGCGCGCCCGCGCTCTGGGCGTCTTTGTCGCCTGTGTTGACCAGGCTCAACACGTGCTGGCCGGGTTCGTCGGCCTGGATTTCCTGGGTCACGCCGTAGCGCACAGTCCTTTGGTAAGCGTCGATCTCGAGCGGATCGTCGGTGTCGGGATCAATGTAGGGCTGGCCGTCTATCTCGACCCTCCAGATGCCCCGGTCGGGGCCGGTGCTGTAGGTCAGTTCGACCTTTTGGCCGTTAAAGGGGAAATCGACCCGGGCGCCAGGTTCGGTTGTGGTGCGATACAGAGCGTCCTCGGCGGCGCGGAGCTTGCCGGCCGAGACGGTCTCGCTCTCCCACGCCCCCACAAAGCCAAACGCGGCGTGGTCAACGGCGTAATCGCCTTCACCGACGTGCGTGGCCGTGTCTTTATAAGGCGGTAACGACGCGCCGGTGATTTCCTGTGGTAAGATGTGCGCCCCCGCAATGCCCACCACGGGCAACACGACCAGACTGAACAGGATGAACGCCAAAAAGAGCGGGCGGCGCGGCTCGGCTTGGCTCGGCAAGCGTCCAAAAATAAGGCTGAACGGGATGCCCACAAACTGCACCAGTAAAATCGCCAGGATCAGCTCAATGTCGCCAAAGCCCAATTCCGCGCCGTAAATGGCCGCCACGCCGATAATCGTGCCGATGCCGTCGTTGTAGATCAAAAATGCGACCAGATATTTGAACAACTCGCGGTATTGGCGAATGTCGCGCAAAGTGTCGCGCAGCCGCCTAAAGCTCACACCGACGACGCTCTCGCCAGGGGCCAGCGCAGCCGTGGCAGCCGGCGGTTCGGGCACGCGCGTGAGCACCGGGATGGAAAAGATGGCCCACCAGATCGCCACGCTCAAAAACGAAAGCCGCGGACCCCACGTGCCGGGCAAAAACTGGATCATCACCACATTGATCGCCAGCAGCAGACCGCCGCCCAGATAGCCCAAAGCGTAGGCGCGGGTCGAGACCCGGTCCTGGTCATCCTTGCGCGCCACGTGAGGCAACAGCGCATCGGAAAAGACAATCGAGGCATTAAAGCCAATCTTGCCGATCACAAAGAGGATCGAGGCCAGCAGCCAGTCGCCGGTATCCACGAGAACCAGCAACCCCGTCCCAATAATGCCAATGCCGGCAAAGAACGACAGGAAGCGTTTCTTGCCGCGCATCACGTCCGAGATGGTGCCCAGGATGGGAGAAAAAATCGCCACGATCAAGAGCGAGACGCTCAGGCCGATGCTCCAATAGGACGTGGCGACGGCTTTGCTGGGCAGCGTGGCCCCGGCCACCTGGCTGTAATACACCGGCAGCACGACCGCCAGGATGGTGGTGGCAAAGGCCGAGTTGGCCCAGTCATACATGCACCAAGCATTGACGAGCTGGGCATAAGTGTAGTTTTTTACCCTTGAGCGCATGATTTCCCCTCCCTGTGGCGTATGGCTTTTGATGCAAATCCGGCCATTATTGTACTCGGATTAAAATTTGAAGCAAGCCAAGCCTGCCTGACAGGAAACCGGAGGGGCCGGCGGTATATTTGGCGTTTTCACATTTTGGGGGCAGGGTTAGCGTTTGAGCGGATCTTGGCCCTGTGCCGAGCCGGCGAGGTGAGACTTGCCTCGGCCACAGCTACGCGCACGCTACATACCTTGTAATCGGGGATTTTGGCCCGTTTGTCCAGCCGGTTGTCGGTGAGTACGTTGGCGGCGGCCTCGGCAAAGTGAAAGGGGATGAACACCGTGCCTGCGGGCGAGCGCCCCGTGACCAACAGGCGGACGGTGATGGCTCCGCGCCGGCTGGACACCTCTACCCGGTCGCCGGTTTCCAACCCCAGCCGGGCGGCGTCGTGGGGATGCATCTCGACGGTGCACTCGGGCCAGATTGCGTCCAGCGCCGAGACGCGGGTCATTGTGCCTCCGTGCCAGTGGTACAGCACGCGCCCAGTGCTGAGCACCAGGGGGTATTCGTCGTCGGGCAGCTCGCTCTCGGTTCCATACTCCACCGGCCAGAACTTGCCCCGCCCACGCGGAAACTCGTCCTCGAACAGATACGGCGTGCCGGAGTGGTCGAGCGCCGGGCAGGGCCAGTGCACGCCGCCCTCGCGCTCCAGCCGCGCGTAGGTGATGCCGTAAAAATCGGGCGTGACGCGGCGCATCTCTTCCCACACGTCGGAGGGGTGGGCGTAAGTCCAATCGGCGAGCACGGCGTCGGCATGCTGACAGAGGTGTGCGTCGAACTCGCGGGTGGAACCGTCGGGGTGCTGTTCGGCCTGCTCACAAATCAGCCGTACCGTCCGCCGGGCCAGGTCAGAGAGGATGTCCCAGTCGGCGCGGGCCTGACCGGGCGGCTGGATGGCCTTGCGCCCGCGCTGCACGCGGCGGTCCGAGTTGGTAAAAGTGCCGTCCTTTTCGGCAAAGCTGGCCGCGGGCAGGATCACGTCGGCGTACACGTTGGTCTCGTTGAAAAAAATGTCCTGGGCCACGAAAAACTCGAGTTGCTCGACCGCGTGCTGGGCGTGGCGCAGGTTCGGCTCGCTCATCAGCGGATTTTCGCCCATCACGAACCAGCCCCGCACGCGCCCGGTGAGCACACCGTCCACCATCTCGGTGACGGTCAGGCCGGGCTGCTCGGGCAGGCGGACGTGCCATGCCTCCTCAAAGCGCTGGCGCACGTCGGGATGGGTGAGCGGCTGGTAGGCGGTGTACACGTTGGGCAGTCCGCCCACGTCGGAACAGCCTTGCACGTTGTTCTGGCCGCGCAGCGGGTTCAGTCCCGTGCCGGGCCGCCCCACGTGACCGCACATCAGAGCCAGATTGGTCAAAGTGAGCGTGTTGTCGGTGCCGTGCGTGCTCTGGCTGATGCCCATGCCCCAGTACATGGCCGCCGCCCCGGCCCCGGCGTACAGGCGCGCCGCGCGGCGGATGTCGTCGGCGGGCACGCCGGTGATGCGCTCGGCCCATTCGGGGGTTTTGTCTTCCAGGCTTTTCACGTATTCGGCAAAGCCCTCGGTGCGGGCGGCGATAAAGGCCTCGTTGTAAAGTTTTTCTTTGACCACGACGTGGGCCATGGCGTTGAACAGGGCTGTGTCGGTGCCGGGTTGATGGCGCAGCCACAGCTCGGCAAAATGGGTCATCTCGGTCTGGCGCGGGTCGGCCACGATGAGCCGGGCGCCGTTTTTGCGCACCGCTTGCTTGAGAAAGGTAGCGATGACCGGGTGGGTCTCGGCGGTGTTGGAGCCGATGACCATGAAACATTCCAGGTCTTTCATTTCGGCAATCGAGTTGCTCATGGCGCTGGAACCGATAGCCAGTTGCAGGCCGGTCACACTGCCGGCGTGGCACAACCGGGCGCAATGGTCCACGTTGTTGGTGCCGATGACCGCCCGCACATATTTCTGCAGCAAATAGTTATCTTCGTTGGTGGCCTTGGCGCAGGCGTTGGCGGTGATGCTGTCGGGACCGTATTGCCAGCGCAGCTCCAACAAGCGTCGGGCGACCAGGTCCAGCGCCTCGTCCCACGTCGCTTCACGCCAGTCGCCGGGGCCGGCGGCGGCGGTTCGTGCGCCGGGCGCTTGCGGTTCGCGGCGGATGAGCGGCGCGGTCAGGCGACCGGCGCCATGCACAAAGTCTATGCCATAGCGCCCCTTGACGCACAGCCGGCCATAGTTGGGCGCGGCGTCGAACGGCGCATCCACGCGCACGACGCGCTCATCTTGAATGTTCAACAACACCTGACAACCCACCCCACAATACGGACAAGTCGAACGCACCACACGATCCATTTCCATCAGCCATTCTCCAAGAAATCAACCACGGATTGCACAGATTTCACAGACAAAGCAAAATCCGTGTAATCCGTGAAATCTGTGGTCTATCCCTGCTCCAATTCGAACTCAACTTTGGCTTTAAGCGCGCCGGTGGGACACACGCCCACGCAGTTGCCGCAAAAGACACACGTGGTGTCGGGCATGGGCTGACCGAAGACGGTGGCGACGTGGCTCTCCATGCCCCGCCCGCCCCAGGTGAGGGCAAAGGTATACTGCACATCGTCGGCGCACACCTGGATGCAGCGCCAGCACATCACGCACTGGCTATAATCGCGCACGTAAAAGGGGTTGTCGTCGTACACCTCGAACGCGCGCCGCTTGCCCCCGGCAAAGCGCTCCACGTCCGCGCCGTAGCGCTTGATGTACACCTGAATCTCCGGCGCTTGGCTCAGGTCTACCGTGGAGGCCAGCAGCTCCAAAATCACCCGCCGGGCCGCGTTGACCCGCTCTGTCTCGGTGTTGACGATCATATCGGGCCGGACCGGGACCACGCACGCCGGTTGCAGCACGCGCGCGCCAACCACCTCGACTGTGCACAGCCGGCACACGGCGTTGGCGGTCAGGTTGGGGTGGTAGCAGAGGGCGGGGATTTCGACGCCGATGGTCCGGGCGGCCTGCAGAATCGTCGCGCCGGGCGGCACGCGCACGGTCTGCCCGTTGATGGTCAGCGAAACAAATTCCATTTTAACCGTCCTTGAAATCTTGTGGAATCAGCGAGTGCATCACGGCGTCGTGGATGCGGTCGCGCACCGGCATCCGGTTGCGCAGCACCCCCTCGCGCGTCGCGCCGACTTTTTCGGCCACGCGCAGACTGGCGCGGTTGTCCACGGCGACGACGATCTCGACCCGCACAAGCTCGATGCGCTCGAAAGCCAAGCGCGCCATCAACTGGACCGCCCGGCTGGCGATCCCCCGGCGCGTGCGGCCGGTGCGCACCCAATAGCCCAGGTCGGCCATGCGATACGTGGGGCTCACGTGGCTCAAGCCACAGCCGCCCAGAAACTCCCCGTCCGAAGCGGCGGTGATGGCGAATTGATAATTCGTCCCCGCTTCCCAGCCCGCCGGCAGCGATTCGATCCACTTGCGAGCGTCCTGCTCGCCAAAGCCGTCGTAGCACCAGGACATCCACGGCTTTAACTCTGGAATGGATTCCCGGACCGCTTCGACGAGCAGCGGGGCGTCATCCAGGCGATAAGGTCGAAGCAATACCACGCCATCGGATAGCCGGACCGGTTCCGACATATTGTGTTCCCATCCTTTTGATGATATAATTCCGGCGTCGCCAATCAGGTGACTAGCAGCCTGTCGGAGAACCCTGTAATATAGGGCCTTGTGCCCGTTTTTTGCTCGTTTTGCGCCCATTTTGGACGCCCACAAGGGGCTAAATTACGTCTCTCCGACAGGCTGCTAGGGTTCCTCTGGCGTTTGCCAGGTCTGGTCCGAGCGTCACACAAAGTACCTAAAGGGACAAAAGCCTGGAGGGGTTAGATTGCCGTGCGATGTCGCACGCCGCTAACCCTTTTTATTTGTCGGGAGGTCTGTGATGCTCAAAAATCTGTCGTCTCATTCTCGCGCCGTTCTCCAGGCGTTGTTTGTCACCTTTCTGTGGTCCTCGTCTTGGGTGCTGATCAAAATCGGCCTGGAACACATCCCCGCCCTTTCCTTCGCCGGGCTGCGCTACGTGCTGGCCTTTGCCTGCCTTTGTGCGTTTGCCCTTCGCTCCCTCCAGCTCACTGCTCTGCGCCACCTCTCCGCGCGCACGTGGGCCCAGCTCGCCCTGTTGGGTCTGCTGTTTTACGCCGTCACGCAGGGCGCATCTTTTCTCAGCCTGGCTTACTTGCCTGCCGTGACCGCCAGCCTGTTGTGGAGCTTTACCTCCATCATCGTGGCCCTGCTGGGCATCTTGTTACTGGACGAGCGACCCACGCTGGCGCAATGGGCCGGCAGCGCCCTGTATCTGCTCGGCGTGCTGATCTACTTTTACCCGGTCGCGCTGCCCACGCAAGAGATCATCGGGCTGACCGTCGCCAGCGTCGGCGTGCTGGCCAACGCCTTTTCAGCGATTCTCGGTCGCTGCGTGAACCGGGACGGCGAGCTGGATCCGCTGACTGTCACCGTCGCCAGCATGGGCATCGGCGCGGTCGTCCTGCTCGCCGCCGGCGTCGGCGCGCAAGGCTTGCCCCGACTGACCCCACTTCACTGGGCCATCGTGGCCTGGCTGGCCGTGGTCAACAGCGCCCTGGCCTTTACGCTGTGGAACCGCACCCTGCGCACGCTGTCGGCCATAGAGTCCAGCATCATCAACAACACCATGCTGTTCCAGATCACGCTGCTGGCGTGGGCCTTTTTGGGCGAACGCCTGGCTTTGAAACAGGTGATCGGCATGGTATTGGCAGGGCTGGGCGCCCTGACCGTGCAGATGCGCAACGGGCGGCGTTGACCTCAATCAGTATGTCAGCACGCGAGGTAGCTGTTTGGCTTGCTCTACCCAGTCTTTTACCTGATCCGGCGTGGGTGTGCGGCGCACTAGTTTTTTCTCTTCGTTGATCTCGACGAGCTTTTGGGCCAGGTTCTCTGGGTTGCGCTGCGCCAGCTCAGGCACGGTGTCCACCCCGGCCACTTCTAGCAAGTCGGCGTATTCTTCGCCCACACCCTTGATGCGGAACAGGTCAGCCCGGTTGATCCACTTGAGCAGCAGCTTGCTGCTGATGCCGGTTGTCTCTTCCAACTCTTTGCGCCCGGCGGGCGTCGCGCCTGTTTCCAGCAAGGCTTCGGTGGTGGCAATTCCTGCATCCTTGAGTTTCTGCGCATAGATCTCGCCGATGCCTTCAACTTCGGTCAACTTGGTCATGTTTTGTTTCCTTTCTTGTTCTCAAATTTAATCAGCCCTAGCAGCCTGTCGGAGAACCCTGTAATATAGGGCCTTGTGCCCATTTTGGACGCCCACAAGGGGCTAAATTACATCTTTCCTACAGACTGCTAGTGGGCTTGATTCCGCTCGTTCTACGCCGCTTCAAATAACTCCGGCCAGTGTTGGTGCGCATTGACGATGGCCTGCGCCGCCGTCTGCCCCAAGCCACAAATGCTGGTGTCGGTCATCACGCCTCCGAGCTCCAGCAGCGTGTCCACATCGCCGGGACGCGCCTGGCCCTGCGCGACCCGCGCCATGATCTCGGCCTGGCGCTGGGCGCCCATCTGACACGGATAACACTTGCCGCAGCTCTCGTGGGCGAAAAAGTCGGCGATGCGCCGCAATACCTGGCGCAGGTCCACCGCGTCGTCAAACACCATAATCGTGCCTGCGCCAATCGTGCCGCCGATCTTTTTCAAGTCTTCAAAGGTCAGGGGCGCGTCCAGGTGTTCGGCGCCGAGAAACGTACCCGCTGCGCCGCCAGTGAGGATGGCCTGCACCGTCCGGCCCGCGCGCAGCCCGCCCGCCAGGTCAAAGATCAGGTGGCGCAACGGCACGCCAAACGGCACCTCGTACACGCCTGGCCGCATGACCGATCCGCTGACCGCAAACAGCTTGGTGCCCGCTGACTCGGGCGTGCCCAGCGCGTTGTACCAGCGCGCCCCGTGCAGGATGATGGGCGGCACTTTGGCCAGCGTCTCGACGTTGTTGACGACGGTGGGCCGGCCCCACAACCCGGCGTCGGTGGGAAAAGGCGGGCGCAGGCGGGGGAAACCGCGCCTGCCCTCGATGCTCTCCATCAGCGCGGTCTCTTCGCCGCACACATAAGCGCCCGCGCCGCGCCGTACCTCGATTTCGCAGTTGAAACCCGCGCCCAGAATGTCCTGGCACAAGTATCCTGCGGCGCACAATTGCTCGATAGCCCCCTTGAAGCGCTCGTAACCCAGGTGGTGCTCGCCGCGCACATAGATGAACCCTTTCTCCGCGCCGACGGCGTAGCAGGCCAGAATCAACCCCTCCACCACGCGAAAGGGGTCGCCGTCCATGAGCGCCCGGTCTTTGAATGCGCCCGGCTCGCTCTCGTCGGCATTGCAGATCACATAGCGCGGCGCAGGGTTGCGGGCCGCATACTCCCACTTGAGACCGGTAGGAAAGGCCGCGCCGCCGCGTCCCACCAGTTTACTGTTTTTGACCTCGGCCAACACCTGGGCCGGGGTCATCGTGTGCAAAGCTTTGCGCAACGCAGCCAGCCCGCCCTGGGCCACGTACTCTTCCAGGCGGGTGGGATCCATCACCCCCACGTTGGAAAGGGCCAGCTTGACCAACCCGCCAATGGCGAGGGGCGCAGGGCGCGGGGCGTCAAACAAGCCTTCAGGAAAAGCCGGGTCGAGAGGACCGTAGCGCTCGAGGTTGACCAGCGCCGCCGGGGCGCGGTCGCACAGGCCGAGACAGCGCACCGGCTCAACCGTGAATTGACCATCCGAGGTTGTCTCACCAGGTTGGATGCCCAGGTGTTGACAAAGCCGGTCGGTCAAGCGGTCGGCGCCGGCCAGCGCGCAAGGCGCGTCTTGGCACACACGGATGACCTTGCGCCCCACGGGGTGGGTGTGGAACATTTCGTAAAACTCGGTCACGCCATACACGTCGGCCATGGGCATGTTCAGCGCCGAGGCGATGCGTTCCACTACGGTCTGGGGCAGCCAGCCGTCGAAAATGGCCTGAGCTTCGTGCAACACCTCCAGCAGGGCCGTGCGACCCGCAGGGCTATGGCGAGTCAGCACGATTTCCAGATCGACAAAGCGCGGAGACACCCCACCCAGCTCGGCCCACATCTCCTCGACCCACGCGTGTAGCTCAGGCAGGCTGTCTTCCAGCGCCGGCAGGAGACTGACCCGATACTTGCGCGACCAGTCCAAGCCGGCCAGCGCCGCGCCGCTGAACTCGACGCTGTCTTGTAGGCGCACCAGGTCGAATAAATCATAGTTGGCCACCAACTCGCGGCGCGGGGCCAGCGCCGCTGCATCCAGACCGGAGACTTGGGCTGCCAGGCCCGCCTCCACCCAGCGGTCGGAGCGTATCTCGCCGTCGTTTTCCAACGCCAACTCTACGAACAGCTTGAGCCAAAACAAGGCGGCGCGGTCCAACTGACCGCCGTGCAGGCTATCGCGCAACCTGGAAAGACGGGTTTGTAGCTCGGCGTTCATCTCTGGCTCCTGGACGGGGCGTATAATGAGTAAGCGTATCCGATTTGTATTATATCAGTTCTCAGAGTTGGGGCAAATATCTGCCTCGCTTTAACAAGTCCTCGAGCAGGCTGGGGTAAATGGATTAAAACCACCTCGACTTTTTCTCCCTTGCCTCAGATTCTCCCTGTGATATAATGCACAGCACCGTTCCACTTCCCCGTCATCAGCTCACTCAAGGAGGTGAACCCATGTCAAACCTGGTCGGAACAGCCCTCAACTCACTCCGCTACCGGGGCCGCGATGGGCAGTGGGCCTGGATGCTCCACCGTGTCACCGGCCTCGGCGTCATGTTGTTCCTGATCCTGCACATCTTTGACATCTTTTTGATGGCCGCCGGCGAGGAGGTCTTTGAAGACTTTCTCACACTTTATACGGCGGCTCCGTTTCGATTTCTGGAAGCTGGGCTTATCTTTGCGGTCATCTATCACGCTCTCAACGGCGCGCGGGTCATCGTGGTAGACTTTTGGCCGCAGACCGGGCGCTTTCAAAAGGTCTTCTGGCGCGTCCAGTTGACCCTGGCGGTGCTTATCTCTATCCCGGCGGTCATCGTTACCATCAAGCCCGTCTTTGGCGGCTAAAGGAGGAGAACGATGTTTAGCAGTCGAGGCAGACAACGGGTGCGCCCGACCAGCAATTTCGAGCTGTACGCCTGGTTTTTCATGCGCATCTCGGGCATCATCTTGTTGACCGTGGCCGTGTTCCACCTGCTCTACATGCATCTGGTCATCGGCGTGGAAAACATCGACTTTGAAACCATCGCCGGCCGCTGGGAGTCGCCCTTTTGGCGACTGTTCGACTTTTTCCTGCTCACCTTTGCCCTTTCGCACGGGGTCAACGGCACGCGCCAGGTGTTGGACGATTACGTTCATGCACGCGGCTGGCGGGTGGTGGCCCGCACCACGGTCTTTATGATCGGCTTTATCGTGGCCGTGATGGGCGCTTATGTCATCTTTACTTTCAAAGCACCAGCGTAAAAGAGAGGAAAAGTCATGGCTCACTATCACTCTTATGACGCGATTGTCGTGGGCGCCGGCGGCGCAGGACTCATGGCCGCGCTGGAGCTATCCCAACAGGTCAGCACGGCCGTCATCAGCAAGCTGTATCCCACGCGCTCGCACACCGGCGCGGCCCAGGGCGGCATCGGCGCGGCGTTGGGCAACGTAGAAGAGGACATGTGGGAATGGCACGCCTTTGACACGGTGAAAGGCAGCGATTACCTGGCCGACCAGGACGCGGTGGAGGTGATGTGCCGCGAGGCTGTGGATGCCATTTACGCGCTGGAACACATGGGGCTACCCTTTGACCGCACCCCCGACGGCAAGATCGCCCAGCGGCGCTTTGGCGGGCATACCAACAACGTCACCAAACAGCCGGTGATGCGCGCCTGCCACGCCGCCGACCGCACCGGTCACATGATCCTCCAAACCCTCTATCAGCAGTGTATCAAGAACGGCGTCACCTTTTTCGACGAATTCCAGGTGATGGACACTATCTCTGGCGGCGACTGCGCCCAGGGCGTGGTGGCCATGGACATCGCCAGCGGCGAGCTGCACGTTTTTCGGGCCAAGGCCGTACTGTATGCCACCGGCGGGTGGGGGCGCGTGTGGCAGATCACCAGTAACGCCTACTCGCTGACTGGCGACGGTCCGGCTGTGCTGTTGCGCTGCGGCCTGCCGCTGGAGGATATGGAGTTCTTTCAATTTCATCCCACCGGCATTTATCGCATGGGCATTCTCATCACCGAGGCCGTGCGCGGCGAAGGCGGCATCCTGCGCAACGACACAGGCGAGCGTTTCATGGAACGCTATGCGCCGACCATCAAAGACCTGGCCAGCCGCGACGTGATCTCTCGCGCCGTCTACCTGGAAATTCAGGCCGGGCGCGGCATCGGCGGCAAAGATTACGTGCACCTGGATGCGACCCATTTGGGCCGCGAGGTGGTCGAGTCCAAGCTGCCCGACATCGCCGACTTTTGCCGCACCTACCTGGGCGTGGACCCGGCCGTGCAGCCCATGCCCGTGCAGCCCACGGCCCACTATGCTATGGGCGGCATCCCTACCGACGTGGACGGGCGGCTGGTAATAGACGAGCACAATACAGCGTTCCCCGGCATCTATGCCGCCGGCGAATGCGCGTGTGTCTCGGTGCACGGGGCCAACCGGCTGGGCACCAACTCCCTGGTCGATCTGGTGGTCTTTGGACGGCGGGCCGGACGCGACATGGTGCGCTATGCCCAAGAGACCGAGTTCACGCCGATGCCGCCAGAGCCGGACGCTCGCGTCCGCGAGACGTTGGACCACCTGCTCAGCAGCGCCGGCGGCGAGTCGGCCGCGCAGCTTCGCGCCGAGCTACAGAAGGTAATGATGGACCACGTAGGCGTCTTTCGCACTGCGCAGGGGATGCAAAAAGCCCTCGCTGAGGTACGCGAGCTGCAAGAGCGCTTCAAGCGGGTGCAGATCAAAGATAAGGGCAAGCGCTTCAACCAGGAGCTTTTGGAGGCCTGGGAAGTGGGCTGCTTGCTCGACCTGGCCGAAGTGACCACCGCCAGCGCCCTGGCGCGCCAGGAGAGCCGGGGGGCGCACTCACGTGAGGATTTCCCCCAGCGCGACGACGAAAATTGGCTCAAGCACACGTTGGTCTACAAACAAGACGGGCAAATCGAGCTCAAGTACAAGCCGGTCGTCATCACCAAGCATCAACCCAAGGCGCGTGTTTACTAATGTGAAACGCGAAACGTGAAACGTGACGTGCGGTTCACGTTTCACGTTTCACGCATCACGAGGAGTAGCAATGCAAATCCAACTCAAAATCAAACGCTTTAATCCCGAAAAAGACCCCAAACCCTGGTGGGGCCAGTATGAGATGAAGGCCGAGCCGACCGACCGCGTGCTGGATCTGCTCCACTACGTCAAAGACCACCTGGACGGCACGTTAGCCTTTCGCCGCTCTTGCGGGCACGGCATCTGCGGCTCGGACGCCATGCGCATCAACGGGCGCAACCTGCTGGCTTGCAAGGCGCTGGTCCAACACCTGGGCGCCAAAATCACCGTGGAACCGTTGCTGGCGCTGCCGGTGATCAAAGACCTCGTGGTGGACATGGAGCCATTCTTTGACAAGTATCGCTCGGTGATGCCGTTCCTGGTGAACAACGACTCCCCGCCACCCCGCGAGCGCCTGCAAAGCCCCGAGGCCCGGGCGCTGTTCGATGATACGACCAAGTGTATCTTGTGCGCCGCCTGCACGACGTCGTGCCCGTCTTTTTGGGCCAATGACAAATACGTCGGTCCGGCGGCCATCGTGCAGGCCCACCGCTTTATCTTCGACAGCCGAGACCAAGCCACCCAGGAGCGCATCGAGATTCTCAACGAGCGCGACGGCGTGTGGCGCTGCCGCACCGTGTTCAACTGCGTGGAGGCCTGCCCACGCGAGATCGACGTGACGCGGGCCATCGGCGAGGTGAAAAAGGCGATTTTGTTTAATCGCGCCTGATACAACAGAACCCCGATTTCTTGAAGAAACCGGGGTTCTTTTCAACCCTCCATCGCTGCGGCGAGAGCCTGTTCCCAGAACTGTATCCGCCCATCCTGTAGCAACAGCACTGCGTCTGTCTGGGCAGCGGCCTCGGCTCCCTGGGTCACTTGTTGACCGGCCACCGTTGGAATAGCCAGATAGCCCGCCTTACGCAAAGCTGCCGCTCGCTGTCGCGCTCGCGCCACGTCGTTGCGGTCCACCACTGCCGAAATCTCCATCGCCAGCCACACCTCCGGCGCGTCCGGCTGGCGGCGGGGCTGGCCCCTCACCAGCAGATCGAGGGGGGTCAGGTCTTCCATCTCTTGGTCAGACAGATGACTTTCCAACTGGCTTTCGATCTCTTGCAGTGGGACCACCCGCACACGCCGCAAGAGACGTCCCAGATACGCAAAGGCTTTATCCCGGTACTGGCTTTCCAGTCTCCACCCCTGGAGATCGCCCACCGTCACTTGCAGCCTGGCTGTGGTTGCGGCCAACTCTTTGAGCGCTGCCTCGGTGCGGGCCTGGGCGGCCGCCAGGTTGGCCATCTCTGCTTCCAGCCCCCCCATCCGCTGCTCGGTGCGGGCCTGTGCTGCGGCCAGTTCTTCTATGGCCTGTTCGAGTCGGCCTACGCGCTGCTCGGTGCGGGCCTGTGCTGCGGCCAGTTCTTCCACGCGCTGCTCGGTGCGGGCCTGGGCCGCGGCCAGTTCTTCCACGCGCTGCTCGGTGCGGACCTGGGCCGCCGCCAAGTCGGCTATGGCTGCCTCTAGCCGATCCACCCGCTTCTCCGTGCGGGTCTGGGCCGCAGTCAGGCCGCGCAAGGCCGTCTTGACCTCGGCAAAATCCTTGCGGGTCACAGACGTTTCGGCCATCCGGTCGTCCACCGCTTTGCGCGACACGGCTACGACGACCTCAATTAGAGCGGGACTGATTTCTACCGTCATCTCTGCTCTCCAGGCATCTACCCACTGTTGAATCTATTATACTCCAATCGGGCTATTCACGCCACGAATTCTGTTCAACCCGACGTGACGTGCCGGATCGCCCAACTGCTCAACAGAAACAACACCCCTGCCAGTGCGTACACGCTGACGTAGCCCAGAGTCTCTGACCCGGAAAAATGATTAATTCCGTCAATCAGCGGTCCTGTCAGCCGGGCGGCGGCGCTGCCCCCGGCCGTAGCCAGATTGGCGATGCCCAGATAACGCGCCGCTTCGTTCTGCGGCACCAACTCGGTCGCCAGCGCCCAACTGGAGGTGAAAAACAGACCACCTGCCAGGCCGATGAATATGCCCCCGACAAACATGACTTCCAGTGAACGAGCCGTCAGCAGCACAAACGCCCCACCTGCCGCCAGCAGACCTGCCGCGGCCAGCAAAGGTCGCCGTCCCACCCGATCGGCCAGATAGCCCGACGGCAGCGCCACCCCAAAGGTCAGCACGCCCAGCACCGCCGCCAACAGCCCGATAGTCCGCTGCGCCTCTTCCGGCGACAGCCCGGCGACCTGCTCGACATAGTTGATCAGAAAGGTGCGCAAGACGAGTAGCGCAAACCAAAAGAGCGCCCGATTGACCAGCCACCAGCGCAAGTCGCGGCTGGATTGCCAGTCAATGTGGAAGATTTGTTTGATGGATGGTTGGCAAGTGGGTAGGTGGGTAGATTGGGAAATTGGGGGATCGGGGATGTGCCGGAGGGCGATGAGGGTGACGGCGATGTACAAGAGTTGGAGAAAGAGCATCACGGCCAGCACGCGCTCGGTGGTCGTCCAGCCAGCGATGCTCAATAGCAGCCCGGCGACCAGTGGACCGACCACGACGGATGGCAACTCGACCAGTGTCTTGACCCCGGCGGCGACGCCGCGCTGCGCTTCGGGTACGTGATCGGGGATGAGGCTCTGGTAGGCTCCCTGCACGGCGTTGGAGGCGAGCTGGATGAGCAGCACCAACAGAGCCAGTGTCCACAGGTCGCCGCTCAGCGCCAGCAAGCCGAACAGCGCCAGGTTGGCCAGCGACCCACCCACGAGGAAAGGGCGGCGGCGACCCCAACGGCTGCGCGTGCGGTCGCTGAGCGCGCCCCACACCGGCTGCGACGCAGCCGCCACGACCAACCCGGCAAAGGTCAACAATCCTAGCGTCGTGTTGCGCAGGTCGCTGTGGGGTATCAGTTGGTTAATCTTGGCCGTGAACACCGGCGGGTCGAGCACGCTGACCGCCATTGTGAGGGCCAAGCCGTAGAGATTGAGGATGACCAGGCGGTGAAGAGGTAGATGAGACAAGTGTCCTCTGCGACCCTCCCGCAGGGTCTTGGCCCTGCGGGAGGGTAAGACCTATTTCGAAAAATAGGCGATCAACTGCTCCAGGCGCAGCACGCCATCGTAATCCAGGCTGGCCCCACCCTGCTTGAGCGCGCCTTTCTCTCCATCGGGGTCGCCCAGGCAGCTGACGACGATATCGGCGTCGCTCAGATCTTCCTTTTCGGTGTACACGTTGGTCGTGGCAACCACGTGCATTCCGGCCGCTTTGGCTGCCAGCACACCGTTGCGCGAGTCCTCTATGACGATGCACTCCTCCGGCTTGACGCCCGTTTTAGAGAGGGCCAGGTTGTAGATTTCAGGGTCGGGTTTTTTCTTGCTGACCACGTCGCCGGCCAGCACAAAGTCGAACCGGATGTCCTTGAGAATCTGATAGGCCACGGCGTGGGCCGCCCGCTCGTTCGACGTGGTGCACACGCCCAGCACCAGCCCTGCCGCATTGATCTCCTGCATAAAACGCCGGATGCCCGGTCGCAGCGGCAATTGGCCGCTCTCGATCAGCTCGACAAAGGCCGTGGTCTTGAATTTGTGCATGGCCTTGATCAGCTCGTCCTCTTCCTCCGGCTTGACTGGCTTGCCAAAGCCGCGGGTGTGCAAATAGTGCTTCATGCGCTCCTTGCCGCCGGCGATTTGGAGCAGCTCGTGATATTCTGGCACGCTCCACTCAAAGTCATAGCCGAAATGTTTAAAAGTCTGGTTAAAAGAGACCCGGTGACCGTCGCGCTCGGTGTCGATGATAACTCCGTCCTGGTCGAAAAAAACTGCTTTAATCACGGTCTTTCCTCCTGTCACGTGCGTCGCACGCGGAACACGTTATGCGTCAAAAAACTCCCGGATGGCCTGCACGGCCATGCGGTTCTCTTCGTAGGTCCCGATGGTCAGGCGGAACCAACCATCGCTGCCGTACATCGCGGCCTGCGGGCGAAAGATCAGGCCCTTGGCGAGGGCATAGTCGACCATATCCTTGCCCTGCTTGCCTGTCGCGCCGCCGTCGAACAGAATATAGTTGCCGTGCGAGTAAAAGATGTTCAGCCCAGAAATGTCGCTCAGCGAATCCTGGATGAACTCGATTTCGCTGTTGTTGAATTCGATGCGCTTTTGCAGGCCCTCGGTGTCTTCCAGCGCCGCCAGCGCCGCCCACATTGGGATCGTGCCTACGTTCCACAAGTTAAGACTCCCAGCGATCTGCCCGATCACTTGCTTGTCTCCCAGAGCATACCCAAAACGCAACCCGGCCAGCCCATAAGCCTTGGACAGCGTGCGGCTGATCAGCACGTTTTTGTAGGTCCTGGTCAACTCGACCTGCGACTTGCCCAACCCGGCAAATTCCACGTAGGCCTCGTCCACGATAAAAGGGATGCCGGTTTCGGCAATTCGCACAAAGTCAGCCGCGGCCATAAAGTTGCCGGTGGGATTATTGGGATTGGCGACAACGATGATTTTGGTTTTGTCCGTAATCGCCGCCAGGATCGCATCGGCGTCAAAATGCAGCAGGCGATCTCGATACACCATGGGCACTGAGACCAGCTTGCCGCCCAGGATGTTACAGCGTAGCTTGTAGAGCCCAAAGCACGGCGTGTGCTGGATGACCTCCTCACCTGCCTGCACAAAACAGCGCATGATCATATCGAACACTTCGCTGGAACCGTTGCCGATCAAGACATTCTCTGGCCCTGCTAACTTGTTGATCGCGGCGATTTTCGAGCGCACCACCAATCCCTGGTCGGGGTAGCGGTTCGCCAATTTTGCATACTTGGTGATGGCCTCCAGCACTTGAGGTGATGGCTCCAGTGGATTCTCGTTGGACATCATGCGGTGCAGTTCCGGCTGCCGCCAGGCCAACTCGATGTGATTCGAAACGTACATCGGGATGCCCTTGACCCAGGGCACGAAATATTCTTCGATGCTCTTCATTAATTTCTCCCTTTCGCGTTATACGGCTTTGCCGGCGCTGCCCAGCATATCAATCCAGCGCCCAACCACTTCACGGATGGCGCTCTTGACCGCGACATCTATCTTGCCGGGGTCGTATTGTTCTCGATTGGCGGAAATGTAATTGAACGTCGTGTCAATCAGGGTGTATTTCAGCTCCGTAGACACGTTGAACTTGGAGCCGCCTACCTCAATCAGGCGAGATACGTAATCCTCCGGCAGCCCGGTGCCGCCATGCACCACCAACGGCACGCGCACCCCCTGGCCGTTGAGCAATTGGTGAATCTTGCCCAGCCGCTCAAAATCCACTTTGGGGTTCTTGGTCTTGTAGACGCCATGGGCCGTGCCGATGGCCGGGGCGAACAGGTCTACCCCCGTGCGCTCGACAAACTCGACCGCCTGGGCCGGGTTGCACAATAGGGCCTCGGTCTCGGCCACCTTGACCTGGTCTTCGACGCCCGACACCGTGCCCAACTCGCCCTCCACCGACACGCCGCCCAGCGCGTGGCAATGGTCTGCCACTGCCTGGGTCTGGCGCACGTTCTCCTCAAAGTCCTGCTTGGAGGCGTCGATCATCACGTTGGTGTAACCGGCGTCGGCGCAGGCCTTGCAGTAAGCCACGTCGGTGCAGTGGTCCAGGTGCAGACAGATAGGGATGGGCGCCGCCTGGGCCAGCGTGCGATAAATCGCCACCAGCACCTCTTTGCCCAAAAATTGGGATGGCTTGACCGAGGTCTGGATGATGAGCGGGGCTTTTTTGTCCACGGCCGCCTCGACCACGGCTTCCATCTGAATCAGGTTGGTGATGTTAAAGGCCCCGACCGCGTACTTGTTCGCGGTGGCCTCTAACAAGATTTCTTTTGCGGTTACGATAGACATTTTTTCCTCCTATCAGGAATCTTTTCAGGAATTGATTTCATCGCTGAGACGCAGAGGCTTCGTCCTGAGGCTCAACCCGAAGGACCGCAGAGTTTTTCCCGACCTACTATCTCTCTGCGCTCTCTGCGTGCTCAGCGGTTAAAGCATTTCCTTGGCATGCTGACGGCTCCAGCACGCGCACCCCGGCTGGGGTAGCAACAACGACCGCGTGGGCCATGCCCAAAAACAATCCGTGCTCGACCACTCCCGGCCGGTCGGCCAGGGCGCGGGCCAGGGCGTGCGGGTCGGCAATGCCGCCGGGAAACCAACACCGGGCCAGGTAGTTGCCGTTATCGGTCACGACCGGCGACCCGCCATCCTCGCGCCACAACTCGGCCCGGCAGCCCAGTGTGTTCAGCCAGCGCACGTGAGCCTCGGCTCCAAACGGGACGATTTCCACCGGCAGCGGCCTGCGCGCGCCCAGGCGCAACACCAGCTTGGATTCATCCGCCACGACGATGAACTGCTCGGCGTGCATAGCGACGATCTTTTCGCGCAGCAGCGCCCACCCCAGCCCTTTGATCAAATTCAGGTTCGGATCCACCTCGTCGGCGCCGTCCACGGCCAGGTCGAGGCGCGGATGCTTGGCCAGACTGACCAGCCGGATGCCCAGCTCGCGGGCCAGGGTCGCCGTCCGCTCCGAAGTAGGCACGCCGACCACGTCGCGCAATTCCCCCGCCCGCAAGCGCTCACCCAACATCTTGATAAAGTGACCTGTGGTAGAGCCGGTCCCTAGCCCCAGCATCATCCCACTTTGCACCAATGTGAGAGCATACGCGGCGGCTTGCTGTTTGCGGGATTCGCTGTTCGATATTCGCTGTTCGATATTCGCTATTCGTCCTTCGTCCTTCGTCATTCGTCACCGCACCAGCGCCCGCGCCTGCGCCACCACGTTCTCGACGCTAAAGCCGAATTGCTCGAACAACACTTTGTACGGGGCCGATGCGCCATAGCGGTCCAGGCCGATGGCGCTGCCTTTGCCCTCCAGGTAGCGTCCCCAGGCCAGCGTGACCCCGGCCTCGATGGCCAGGCGCGGCGCGCCCGGCGGCAGAATTGCGGCGCGATAATCTTCCGGCTGGGCGTCGAACAATTCCCAACTGGGCATCGAGACCACCCGCGCCGCGATACCCTCTTGCAGCAGCGTTTCCCGCGCCGCGACGGCCAGGTGTACCTCCGAGCCGCTGGCGAGCAACACCACGTCGGGCCGCTCTTTGCCTGCCTCTGATAATATATAAGCGCCGCGTCCCAACCCCCACGCCGCTGAGTGCGTCATCACGGGCGGGGTTACTCCGGCGACGTTCTGCCGGGTGAGGATGAGCGCCGTGGGACCGGCGGTGCGCTCCAGCGCCATTTTCCACGCGGCGACGGTCTCGTTGGCGTCGGCCGGGCGGATGACGAGCAGGTTGGGAATGGCCCGCAGAGCGGTCAGGTGCTCCACCGGCTGGTGGGTAGGGCCATCCTCACCCAGACCGATGCTGTCGTGGGTAAACACGTAAATCACCGGCAAGCCCATCATCGCCGCCAGGCGCAGGGCCGGGCGCATATAATCGGAAAAGACTAAAAAAGTGCCGCCGTAGGGCCGCAGGCCGTGCAGCGCCAGCCCGCTGAGGATGGCCCCCATGCCGTGCTCCCGCACGCCAAAGTGGAGGTATGAACCGTTGAAATCGTCCCGGCGCAGAGCCTGGGCCCCGGCGGGGCGGGTGTTGTTGCTGGGGCTTAGGTCGGCCGAGCCTCCCAGCAGCGCCGGCAAGCGGGGCGCGATAGCGTCCAACACTTTGCCCGAGGCGGCGCGGGTGGCCGTGGGGCTCTCGTCAAAGATAGGCAGGGCTTTTTCCCAATCTGGCGGCAATTCGCCGTTGACCAGTTGAACCCAGCGCATCCCCAGCTCGGGGTAGTGCTGGCAATAACGGGATAGCACGGCCTCCCACTTGGCTTGCTGGGCCGCGCCTGCGTCGCGCGCCTGCTCAAAGTAGCGCCGCACCGCGTCGGGCACGTGAAAGCGGGCGTCGGGCGGCCAGCCCAGCTTTTCTTTGGTCTGGCGCAGGTTGTCTTGGCCCAGCGGCGCGCCGTGCACTTTGGCCGTGTCTTGCAGCGGGCTGCCGAAGCCGATGTGCGTGCGGCAGGCGATGAGCGAGGGGCGCTCAGTCTCGGTCTGCGCGGCGCGGATGGCGGCGTCCACGGCGGCCATGTCGTGCCCATCTACCTTTTGGGTATGCCAGCCGTAGGCCGCAAAGCGGGCCGGGGCGTCGTCGCTGTAGGTCAGGCTGGTGGGGCCGTCAATAGAGATGCCGTTGTCGTCGTACAGCACGATGAGCTTGCCCAGGCCCAGGTGTCCGGCCAGCGAGGCCGCCTCGTGCGAGACGCCTTCCATCAAGTCGCCGTCGGAGGCGATCACGTAGGTATAGTGGTCAACGATGGGAAAATCGGGCTGGTTGAACCGCGCCGCCAGCCAACGCTCGGCGATGGCGATACCCACGGCGTTGCCCAGGCCCTGCCCCAGCGGACCGGTGGTGGTCTCGATGCCGATTTCCGGCGCGTACTCCGGGTGGCCGGCGGTGGGGCTGCCCCACTGGCGGAACTGTTTTACCTGTTCCAGCGAGAGTGGGTAGCCGCTGACGTGCAGCAGCGCATACAGCAGCGCCGAGCCGTGCCCGGCCGACAGGATAAAGCGGTCGCGGTTGAACCACTGCGGGTCGGCCGGGTTGTGCTTGAGAAAGCGCGTCCACAACACGGTAGCCACATCGGCCATACCCAGCGGCAAGCCGGGGTGGCCCGAGTTGGCCTGCTGCACGGCGTCGGCGGCCAGAAAGCGCAGCGTGTTGGCGATCACGGGGTCAATTTCGGTGTAAGTCATATTCGTCCTTTCTGTGTGTGCATTATGCACCGCTGCGATATGATTCTTTGGGCGCAATCTCAAACATCATCCGAGAGCGAAAGAAACACACGTCAAACTCGAGGAAAAAGTTTGCCTGGCCCAGAATCAGCGGGACATCGCGCGCTTGCGTCCAGGCAAAAGCGAGGCGCACCGGTGGAAACTCGGCCACGTTGGCAGACACAATCAACACACGCGCCTCAAACTGCGCCAGGTTCCCCGTCAAACGTACAAGAAGTGTTTGATGATCCCAAACCGCACCGAGT
This sequence comes from Anaerolineae bacterium, assembly GCA_034435435.1. Lineage (GTDB taxonomy): Bacteria > Chloroflexota > Anaerolineae > S140-20 > S140-20 > DAOTXN01. Next base: position 30,532 of record DAOTXN010000016.1, read on the forward strand.
TGCCTGCCCACGTCAAACGGCAGTACGTTGACAGTTGCGCCTGTGTCCAGCAGCCCTGATACAGAGAGGGATGTGCCCTGATGACTCAGCGTCAGCGGAAGATAGGCCAGGCTGCTGGCAGCGCCCAATGACTTGTCAACCTCTGTGAAAGGAAAACGCCGGGTTTTATGTGGCATACGAACCTTGTTCCTCTTGAAGAGCATTCAGCAGGGTAGCAGCGGCGTCAAAGGCATTGTAGGGCGTCCAAATAGGGTAATTTTCATCCGATTGAAGCAGACTAACCCCCTCTTCGCGCGCCAGCTCAGAGACCAAGAATTGTAACAAGCGCAGCTTGTCAGCCTTGGGTAAAGTTTGTACCTGAGGTAACAATTCGGTTATCATTTCCTCATTTCCTCATCATCGCCACTCGCCCGGCGACGTATTCTTCCAGACCCATCGTGGCCTGGGCAAAATTATCGGCGGTATAGATCGTGGCCGGGTGGGTGTTGAACTGTTCCAATTCCAACCCGTTCGGGTCGTAGGCCTGGATACAATACGGGATTTTTGCCATTTTGTCCAGCACGCCCGGCGGCGCGTCGTTCTTGTCAATTTCGCATTGGAAGCTGAGCGCGTCGCCAAACTCGAACAGCGGCTCCAGCACGTAGGGCGGGCAAGTAAACACAACGTCGCCGGCCAGTTTTTCCACGTCCCAGAAGCGGGTTTTCCCGGCCACGAGCGGTCCGTGGCGCATCGAACAGGCCAACATCTTGCTGGCATAGCCGCCGTCCCGCAGCAAGCGATAGGCCCGCCGAAAGACGGCGATGCCGAACCAGTGTTTCTCCGGGCGCGAGAACGTCAGGCCGCGCCGCGCCGCCTGCACATCCAACACCTCGCGCTCGGTCAATCGTCCGATCATCATGGTGATGACCGCCCGCCAGCGGCTCAGGTCCACCCTATTTTTCTCGGCCAGCGCCGCTCCCGCCATCGCGGCGGCGGCCACGGCTATGATTTGCGCCAGGGTAAAACACACGGTGGTGTTGGTCGAGATGGCTTTGGAGGTGAGGATTTTGACCACCTCGACCCCTTGCATGCTGGCCGGGACCTTGATCATCACGTTGGGGCTGAGGGCGCTCAGCTCTTCGGCCTGCCGCACCATTTGCTCGATCTCGGTCAGCAGGCGCGGATCCAATTGGCCTGAAATCCAGCCAAAGCGCCCCTTGGAGGCTGCATAGATGGGCATGAACCGCTCGGCGCCCCGCCGGATGACCTCTTTGTAGGTCAGCCAGGCCAGTTCTTGGGCGTCCAGGTCGGGGCGAGAGGCAATCAAATCATCTATCCACGGGTTCCACGTCTCCGGCTCACTCTTGATGGCCTGCAGCGACAGCGGCGGGTTGGTGGTACAGCCCCGAAACACGCTCCTGGCCGGGTCGGCGGCGTCGTACAGCCGGGCAAGCTGCTCTTCCAGGATGGGGCGGCGCTCCGGCGCGGCGGCGTTGAGCATCTTGTGGGTCCACTTTTCATAGACCAGCGGCGACGAATCCCACCACACTTCCAGGTCAGGATGGACCTTTGCCAGTCGTTCAACCGGACTCTCGACCATCGGGCTTCCTCCTCCACAGCCGTCAGTCCGGGACCGCCACGCTGGAGCGTGGTGCTCCCAGTCTCTCGACCATCGGGCTTCCTCCTCCACAGCCGTCAGTGGTCAGGGGTCAGCGGTCGGTTCAGGCTCTGATGCGTTCTCCCTTGGGGTCCCACAGCGGTTCGCGCTCGACCACTGCGGCAATCTGCTCACCGAAAATTTCGATTTCCAATTCCGCGCCCACCCGGGCCTGCTCGACCGGCAGATAGGCGTAGGCGATGCTCTTGCCCACCGAGTAGCCATAGCCGCCGGACGTCACCCAGCCGATAATCTGGCCGGCCGGGGTGCGGATCGGCTCTTTGCCCAGGGCGATGACCCGGCCATCGGCCAGCGACAAACAGCACAACTTGCGCTTGACGTCCTCTGCCTTTTGTTTGAGCAACGCCTCGCGCCCGATAAAGTCGCCTTTGTCTAACTTGACCGCAAAACCCAGCCCGGCCTCGTAGGGGGTGTAGTCGGGACCGATCTCGGCGCCCCAATAGCGATACCCTTTTTCCAGGCGCAGCGTGTCGATGGCGCGATAGCCCGCCGCCGCCAACCCCTGCGGCTGCCCAGCCTCCCACAGCGTGTCGAACAGGCGCAGGCCGTATTCCATCGGGCAATAGAACTCCCAGCCCAGCTCGCCCACGTAGGTCACGCGCAGCGCCAGCGCGGGCGCGTCGCCCACGGTGATGCGCTTGGCCGTCATGTAGGGGAATCCCACGTTGGACACGTCATCGTGGGTGATTTTTTCCAGAATCGTGCGCGCCTGGGGTCCCCACAGGCCCAGGCAGGCGTAGGCCGAGGTCACGTCCTCAATCGTGACCGAGCCATCTTCCGGCAGGTGCAGGCGCATCCACGACAGGTCGTGCACGCCCACGGCCGTGCCGGTGACAATGAAAAAACACTCCTCGGCCAGTCGCGTCACGCTCAGGTCGCACTCGATGCCGCCGCGCGGGTTGAGCATCTGGGTATACACGACCGCGCCCACGGGCCGGTCCACGTCGTTGGCGCATAGATACTGCAGAAAGGCCAGCGCCCCTAGCCCGCGCACCTCGAACTTGTTGAATGAGGTCTCGTCGAACAGGCTGGCCCGCTCACGGGTGGCGAGGTGCTCGTAGCCGATGGCCCGCGACCAGTTGGTGCGCGCCCAGCCTTTGGGTTCGTGGCCGTGATGGGCCTTTTCCTCGTAGGCCCGGAAAAAGTTGGCCCGCTCCCAGCCGCACTTTTCGCCAAAAAAGGCCCGCAACTCGCGCAGGCGGTGATAGGTGGGCGAAAGACGCAGGTTGCGGCCAGAGATGCGTTCGCCGTGGGGGTACGAGATGTCGTAATATTTGGAATAGGTCTCGATGGTGCGCTTGACGACGTAATCCTGGCTGGCATAGTTGCTGCCAAAGCGCCGCACGTCCAGCCGCCAGATGTCCCATTCGGGCTGCCCCTCGACGATCCACTCGGCCATGACCTTGCCAATGCCGCCCGCGCCGGCCAATCCGTGGGCGCAAAAGGCGCACGCCACCCAAAAGCCCTTGATCTCGGTGGGGCCGAGCAGAAACTCGCCGTCGGGCGTAAAGCCTTCGGGACCGTTGAGCAGTTGGATGATCTCGGCCGTCTCGACCGCCGGCACGCGCCGGATCGAGTTTTCCATCAGCGGGGTAAAGCGCTCCCAATCGGGCGGGAGCAACTGGTATTTGAAATCGCGTGGGATGCCCTTCAGACCAAAGGGGGCCGGGTTTCGCTCATAGCCGCCCGTCACCAGCCCACCCACCTCCTCACGCCAGTAAACCAGCAGGTCGGGGTCGCGCAGCGTCGGGAAATGGCGCCCCACGCCCTCAATCGGCCTGGTGATGATGTATAGGTGGGCCATCGGCGCGACGGGTAGGTTCAGCCCGACCATCTTGCCCACCTCGCCGCCCCACTGCCCGGCCGCGTTGACTACGACCTCAGTCTGGATGGTCCCCCGGTCGGTGACAACCGCGTGCACGCGCCCGCGCTTGATCTGGATGGCCTCGACGTTGGTCGCTTCGAAAATCTGCGCCCCATGACTCCTGGCTCCTTTGGCCAGCGCCTGGGTCAGCATGGTCGGGTCGATCACGCCGTCGGTGGGGGTGTAGGCCGCGCCCAGCACGCCGTCCATATTCATCAAGGGGAACATGGCGTAGGCTTCTTGAGGCGAGACGAGTTCCAACGGCATGCCGAACGAGCGAGCCATGCCCACCAACCGCTTGAGGTCTTGCATGCGCTCCGGCGACGCAGCCAGCCGCAAGCCGCCCACCTGCCGCCAGCCGGTATCTTGCCCGGTTTCGTCTTTGAGCCGCCCGTACAGCTCGGTGCTGTATTGCATCATGCGGGTCAGGTTGGCGTCGGAGCGTAGTTGGCCCACCAGCCCGGCCGAGTGCCAGGTCGAGCCGGCGGTCAATTCGTGGCGTTCCAGTATGACGACGTCTTTCCAGCCCATCCGCGTGAGATGATAGGCGATGCTGCACCCGCCGACGCCGCCGCCGATGATGACGACGCGGGCGTGAGAGGGTAGTTCTGCCATTTTGAGTCGCCTCCTTTGCTTATCCAGGTGCGACGCACCTGACTATTGTTGCCACACCGACCCCGGCCGGGCCATCTCGGCCACAATGTCGAACGACGAGATCACCCCCAGCGGGAATGTCTCCGGGTCGTCCTCCTCGATCACGACCAACCGGTGCTGGTGATACTGGATCATCTTGTCGGCAGCCTCGCGCAGGCTGGCCGACATGCGAATGGTCAGCACGGGCTGCATCACCTGCGAGACGGTGACATCCTGGCAGGCGCGCTCGCCGCAAAAAGTCAGCAGGTCCATTCCCGTGACCCAGCCCAGCGGCTTGCCGCGTGCGTTGACTACCAGCACCGAGCGGTAGCCGGCGTCGGTCATGGCGCGGGCCGCGTTGAGCACTGGCGTCTTGGCCCGGCAGGTGAGGATGGCGTCGGACATCACGTCGGCCACCGTTTCGCGGGCGGGCGGGAGTTGCGCCGCCAGCCCGGCCACGAAATCCGAGATGGAAATCATGCCCACCGGCGCGCCGTGCTCGGCGACTAGCAAGCGATGGATTTGCTCGTCCTTCATGCGCCGGGCGGCTGCGGAAAAAGGCGTGTCGGCCTCGACCGTGGCGATAGGCGTGGACATCAGCTCACCGGCGGTCATCTGGCGCATGGCTTCCAGACTGGGCGGGTCGGCCGACAGCCATTCGCCGGCCAACAAGTCGAAATCGGAGACGATGCCCAGCGCTCGCCCGTCGCGGTCAGCCACGACCAGCGCGTGTACGTGGTGTTGGGTCAGCATCACCGCCACCTGCCCTAGCGTGGCGTCGGGCCGGCAGGTGATCACACCCGGATGCATAAAGTCTCGAACCGTTTTATCCATAGCCGTTTGATCTCCTTATCCAACCTCGTCCACGTCCTTGTACCACTTGACCCGGTCGCCGACGCGCGCCCGTAGCCGCCAGGCCATTGGCTTGGGCTCGGTCTCGATGCGGGCCAGCGCCGCCCCCACCTGCGCGGCGATGTGCGCTTTTTGCTCGCTGGTCAATTGCTCATAACCCTGGGCCAGCGCCCGCACTTTGTCCAGGTTCATCGTGGTCGTGCGCCACAAGCCCCAATCTTTGGCGCACAATTGCGCCACCCGCGCGATGTTGATCGTCTCATCGTCGTGGTCGCCCAGCGGATGTTCCAACAGCAACATAATCGTGTCAATGATGTCCTTTTCGTTAATCTGCACGATTTGCATCTTTTCCAACAACATCTCGGCCAGCGGGATGGTGGGTGCGTCCACCTCCAGCCGCCCGTTCCACGAGATCTCGTGGCAAAAGTCCAGCTTGTCGTAAAAGACGTCTATGTACAAACCGACGTCGCGGTTGTCGAAAATAGCGCGGCTGCCCTCGCTATAGAGAGAGACTTGCTCGTTTTCGACGTAGCCGAGACCGGCCATCAATGCCTTGATGCCCCGCGCCTCGCCGGAATAACCGGCAAAATCCAGGTCGGTATAGGCCCGGCCCATAGCAGCCTGCAAATAGCCGTATCGGGGGCAGTGCATCTGAAAGGCCAGCGAGCCGATCACCCGCAGGGTCAGTCCGGCTTGATGGCTGGCTTGAAGAATGCGCTGCAATTCTGTCTCGTATTTGACCCTCTCGGCGCTATCTTGGGGCTTCATGCCGATGGAATTGTTCATCTTGCTCCCTGCTGTGAACTACGGATGACACAGATTTCACGGATTCTTTTATCCGTTTATCCGTTCCCAAATCCGTTGACATCTTGCGCGAAATCCGTGTACCGATAGCGCCGCGGCTCGCGCCGGGGACCGGCAAAGATGGGATTGGTCAACGCCAGCAATCGCCCATCTCCGTCGAACACGTCCAGACGATACCAGGCCGGCTGGGCGGCGTCCGCCGGATCGCCAAAGCGCAACAGGCCCGCCGCGCCGCCGCGCGCTGTCGCCTGGGCCAGAACTTGACCGTTTTTGAGCACCTGCATCCGTACAGTTTCCTGGTGATTCGACACGCCAGCCACCAGCTCGACCGCGCCGCCCGAATGGACCTGGTCCAGATCGTCCCCTATCTCGAACGTCTTGCCGTTGGCGTGCGCCCGAAAAGAAACCTGTGGGCCGAGACTCACGTAAACCCGCCGCTCTCGCAGCCCGGCCAGGATCGCCGCGCCGGAGAGCTGCTCGGCGTACACATGAGTCGTCGGCAAGCCCGGATACTCGCCGGGGTAAGTTTTGTGCTCGCCCGGCAAAAAGTGAAAATCGCTGCCGCCGATGGCGGTGATGCGATAACCCTCGTTGAGCCAGGCCGTCCACAGGGCCACGGCTCGCGGGTTGGCCTGTGCGTTGGGCGGCCACAGAGGGTCGTTCCACACCTCCAGACCATGCACGTGGCGCAGATCGGCTTCTTTATCCAGCCAGGCCCACGGGTTGAGCAGAGGGTGATCGATGGAGTTGAACAGCCCTTGTGCGGCGGTCTGGCGTAGCAGGTCGGTCACAGACAGTCCTTTGCCCTGGAGCGTGGTCGTGATCTCGCCCACGCACACGGGCGCCATCCAGTCGCGCCGCTCCTCCATCCCAAACACGTTGAAATGTCCTTCACTCAGCGTGACTTCGATGCCCGGAATGACCAGGAATTCGGGGTCGTCGTCGAAAGCGGGGTAGGCGTCAATGGTATTGTGGTCAGTGATGGCAAAAAAGTCCAGCCCGTGGGTCTTGGCCAGTTGGACCAACCCATTAGCCGAATGGAGGCCATCTGAGGCGGTGGTGTGCAGATGAAAGTCACCCCGATACCAGCCGGGCTGTGATTTGACAACGCGGGAAAGCGATAAATGGCTCATTTTCGGTACTGACCCTTCACAGATTGGCTGGCTACTCCAATGATTTCAGCGCGGCGCCCACGTATTCGTCGAGCGCTCGGCCTACGTCGTCTGACAATGGGTTGATCTCGTGCTCGGCCAGGATGGCTCTGGCTTTCTCGTTGGCTCGCCGGACGAAGGTCTTGCCGCCGTCTGCGTCCCATGCCTCGCGCGAGTTGCGGTACAACAGCGTGGGCTTGTAGCGTTCGGTGCGCAGGAACTTGAGCGTGTGCGGGTCGGCCACAAAGTTGCCCCCCGGCCCGACGCGGGCAATCGCCTCCATGCCCAGCCGCGCCTCGTCCACGGGGATGCCTTCCATCACTTTGAACACCGTGTTGTTGACTTCGCTGTCAATCACCAACTGCTCGTGACTGATGACCAGGCTTTGCTGGATCATGCCCGCGCCGACCAGCACGTTGGCCCCGGCCAACCCGGCCATCAACGTCAGGTAGGTGCGCTCAAAAGTGGACTGACCGTCGTGGGTCATCGAGTCGGTCCACGGGCCGTGCAGACTGACCGGCACATTGTAAAAGTGGGCCATCTGCGCGCCGGCAGCGGCCATCATGCCGTTTTCGATAGCTCCCGCCAGGCTGAATCCGGTGCGCATATCCATGGCCATCGGGCGGGCCGCGTATTGCAGCGGCGCGCCGGGGTGAGCGATCTGCGAGATAACCACGCCGCCCAGGAACTCGGTGTTGAACAGCAGGATGTTGCCGGCCATCGTCATCGGGCCGGTGCCGCCAGAAATGGGCATCACGCACACGTCCAGCGGGATGCCATATTCGCCGCACAGGAACAGCGCGTCTACCGACACGTCCAGGAACTTGAGCGGGCTGACCGGGGCCTCCAGCAAGCTGACCAGCGGGCGTTTTTTCAATTCCGCCTTGCCCCCGGCGACGATGGCCGCCATCTCGAACATGTGCCGCAGCGTCTCGCCGCTAAACGCGCGCAGGTGGATGTGCTTGTCGGTGTGCTTGAACGCCGTGTGCAGCATCATGATGTCGCGCCCGACCGCAGGCAGGTCCTGGCCGAACACCGGCGCGATAAAGCTGATGCCGTCCAGCGCGTCCATCAGCTTGTAGTAGCTGTGCATGTCGGCGGCCAATAGGGGGCGGAACTCGCCCGTGTCCAGGTCGAGGGTGAAATCAGCGCCGCCGCCGTTGCGCGAATAGGGTCGCCCGCCGCGCACGAGCGGGCAGTCCTTGCTGGGGTTGCGCGCGGCCAGCGTGAACCCCGGCGGCACGGTTTTCAGACCGCGCTCCACCAGCTCGCGCGGGATTCTAGCCCGTTTGGCCTCAAAATCCACCCGGGCGCCGGCCTCGGCCAGCGCCTTTAACCCGCCGGGGTGATCCACCATGACACCGGTCGTTTCCAGCAATTCCAACGAGCGCCCGTGAATCTCGGCGATCTCGGCCTCGCTGAGCATTTTGATCCACATCATTTCTGTGTTTTTTACCATTCTTGTCCTCCTCTGCAATAGACCCGCAAGGTCTTCAAGACCTTGAGGGTCTTGATGTCTACCGGCGGCGATGGGTGCGCCGTTCTCGGGCAGGCGCCGCCGACTCGCGCTCCCATCCGGCGGGTGGAAGCGCGTCTCCGGCCACCAGCCCTGCAAACGCGGCCCGGATGCGAGCATCTACGTCGGGCGCAAAGACGGCCGGGTTATCCTGGGTCAAAATGTCGCGGGCGCGGCGCAACGCGCGGGTGTGGGCGTCGAGAGCGCCTTTTTCCTGCCAGGTCTGCCGGTCGTCCCGGTCGGCGATGTGCGGCAGCAGGGCCGCCGTCTTCATGCGCTCCAGTGTGTGCAGCCTGTCCATGAACATACCGCCCGGACCCACCTCGGCGATCAGGTCGAGCGCCAGGTTTTCCTGGCTGAATTGCAGCCCGCGCTTGATTTGTTTGTACATGAGCGCGATTTCGTCGTCGATGACCGCTTTGGCAAAGTCGAAAACCATCAGCGCGTCGAGCAGGCCGCCCATGTTCAGCATGTCGGCCCCGGCCAGCACGACGGCCACGACCGCCATGCCCGTCTCGTAGCCCGACTGGGCGTCGTTGATCTTGGCGTTGCTCAGGCCGATGTAGCCGCCGCTGGGTACGTTATAATAGCGCGCCATCTGCACGCAGCCCATCATCAAGATAGCTGTCTCAATGGCCCCGGGCGCGTAGGCCCCGGTGCGCATGTCGGCCACGGTGGGCAGCGTGGCGTAGATGAGCGGCGTTTCGGGGCGTGACATTTGCATCAGCACGGCCTGGGCCAGGAACTCGGCGTTGCACTGGGCCAGCGTGCCGGTCAGCGTGAGCGGCGAAGTCAGCCCGGCGTTGGGCACGATGGTGGCATAGTTGGGCAGCCCTTTTTCTGTGAAATACATCAACGACTCGGTCGAGTCAAAATCCATGGTCAGCGGCGAGACGACCGGACAGCAGTGGTGGGTGATGAAGGGATGGGCGTAGTAGGCTTGTTCGCTCCCGGCCACCAGGGCGGCCAGTTTCAAAATCATTTCTGCGTCCTCGATGCTGGGCGTGTTGCCGCGAATCGGCTTGGCGCAGTTTTTCAGGGCCGGATAAAAGCGCGAGAGGCTGAACTGGCCGGGCGGCGCGTCGTCGGCCAGGGTGGAGATGGAAAAAACGTCGTAACCGGGCAGCTCGTTGACCAGGTGGGCGATGCGGGCGATGTCGTCGGAGCGGGCGCGGCGCACCTCGCCCGTCACCGGGTCCACGATGTTGGGTGCAGAGCTGCCCGTCACCATCACCGGACCGTCGTCTGCGTAGCGTCCCTTTGGGACGGGTAGGGTGCGGTCGAATTGGGGGTCGCGGGCGTGAAAGGTGAATGTGGGCGGAAAAGCCGCCCGAAATTCTTGTACAATCGCTCGCGGAAATCGTGCGATTTGAGTCGCGCCGTCTACCGGGCAGCCGTGTTGGGCCAGGCGCGCGCAGGCTTTGGCGTTGCGCACCAGCAACCCAACGTTTTCCAGAATCTCCAGCGACGCTTCGTGGATGCACTCGACCTGCTCAGGCGTGAGGAGTTCGGCATACGTGACCATCTTTCAGGCTCACCTCAGAAAAAGTCATGACTAGGTGCGAAACGTCGCCGCCCCCGCTGAAGCGGGGCCTCCGCCCTGTTTTGCACCGGAAACTATTCTAGTGGGGCAATTTCGGTGACAAAGCGAAAGCGGTCGCCCCGATACAAATCTTTACCATACTCGATCGGTCGCCCCATCCGATCGGTTGTCAGGCGGCGCTCCATCATGAGCGGCGCGCCCGGTCGGATGTTGAGCAGTTCGGCTTCGTATTCGGTGGCGACCACCGGCTCGAGACTCTGCCTGGCCCGGCTGACCGTGATGCCATATTCAGTCTCGAAAACCTCGTACAGTGAGCGTTGCGCCAGGTTGAATTGTTCCAGACCGGGAAAGCAATCGGTCGGCAAGGTGAGCCTTTCCAGCAATACAGGTTCCTGACCAACGAAACGCAATCGATGTACATAGTACACCAGCGCCGATACCGGCAGTTTTAGTTCCGCTGCGACGGCCGTCTCTGCGGGGTGCTGTTCGAATAGGATCACTCGCGCCCCGGGGACATAGCCTCGCCGCTGGGCGCCGCTGGTAAAAGGAATCAACCGGCCCGCCTGCCACTCGATCTTTGGCTCGGCGACGTAGGTTCCGCTCCCGCGCCGCCGCACAATCAAGCCCTGGTTTTCCAGCACGTTCAAAGCCCGGCGCAGGGTGAGACGGTTGACGCGCAACTTGTCGCTCAGCTCGCGCTCGGAAGGTAGACGGTCTCCCGTGGACAGCTCGCCCGATTCGATCAGGTTGAGCAAGCTCTCGGCGATCTGCGCATAAAGAGGAACCGAGGTTTCACTGCGGTCCAGAAAATTTTCGGCAGTAATCATAGCGTTCAACCCGAGGCATTCGAAAAAGCGAGGAACTAGATACCAAAATGGTCTACACCATTTGTACAAGAATATCACATTTGGGTGGTGTTGTCAAGGTCGCGCGGCTTTCTCATCAAAATTTGTGCGTACACCCCCTCCATTTTGAAATTTGACGGGGCGGCACAAATATGCTATCATGCCCCCTCGGTTGGGCCGGTTGTGTTGGTCCACTCACAAAATCACAAACGGAGAGATTAGAAATCAAGCGAGGGAAGAGGAATTAGCGCCAAACAGAACCGAGTCAATCGGCAGATCCGCGCCAAGGAAGTGCGTCTGATTGACGCCGATGGACAACACGTGGGAGTAGTGCCTCTGAGCGAGGCATTGGAGCGAGCGCAAGAGGCCGAGTTAGACCTGGTGGAGGTTTCGCCCGCTGCCGAGCCGCCCGTGTGCAAAGTAATGGACTATGGCAAGTTTCTCTACGAGAAAGCCAAGCGAGAACGGGAGGCGCGTAAGGCACAAAAACAGATTGAAGTCAAAGAGATTCGTTTGCGTCCCAAAACCTCCGATCATCATCGATCTTTCAAAGTGCGCGATGCCCGGCGGTGGTTGGAGGCCGGGATGAAAGTCAGGGCGCGCATTCGATTTCGAGGACGGGAATTTCATTACCCGGAAATTGCCCAGGAGCTGTTAACGACTATCGCCGCCGAATTGTCCGACGTGGCTATGGTTGAACAACAACCCAACATGGAAGGTCGCACGATGTTGATGGTGTTGGCGCCCAAGAAGGGAGAATGAACTGTGCCAAAAATCAAAACCCACAAATCTACATCAAAGCGCTTTCGCCGCACCAGGGGTGGTAAGGGTAAGCTGACTCAACCCAAACTGGGCAAGAGCCACTTGCGACGCAAAAAATCGCGGCGCGCGAAAGCCCTGTTTTCCGACAAACTCCCCGTTCATAGTGAAGGCGTCAGAAAGCGAGTGCAAAAGCTGGCGCCATACCTGGACAAATAATCTAACGAGGCAAGAGACGTGACACGAGTAAAAGGTGGAGTCGTAACCCGCCGGCGGCACAAGCGTGTGCTCGAATTGACCCAAGGTCAATACGGAACTAAACACCGCCTGTTCCGCCGCGCCAACGAAGCGATGATGAAATCGCTCAAGTACGCATACCGCGACCGGCGCAATCGCCGGCGCGAGTTGCGCCGTTTGTGGATTGCGCGTATCAACGCCGCCGCACGCCAGAACGGTTTGAGTTATAGCCGATTTATGCATGGCTTGAGTCAAGCGAACGTCGAGCTGGATCGCAAAGTGTTGGCCGAATTGGCCGCCACCGATAGCAGCGCCTTTTCGCAACTGGCTCAAGTCGCCAAATCTGCTCTGGCTTGATCGTATCGACCGAATATGCTCTCGAGCAGGGAGGAGCAAAAGCGGGGGCCGACCGGCCCTCGTTTTTGCGTCATCCCATAATCCTGAAAGCCGAGGATGCAGGTGTTTTTTCGTCGGGATCGGTTGAGCGCCAAAAAGGCGCGTGTGTTGCTGCTTGACCTGTTCAACCAGCGCTATCAATGGCCGCTGCGCATGCCCATCGTACACTTGTTGCGACGAGGGGACCCACTGCGTTTCTTATGTTCTCTGCGCTTCTTGGTGGATCAGATAGGCAGCGGAATGTATTTGCTCAACCGGCGCCAGCCGCCGGAACAGACGCCGTGGTTTGGCGTTGATTTGGCGGCGGCGGTTGTGACGTTTCCAGTTCGGCCTCCCAACATGGCCGAGCAACTGGCCGACGTAATGCGGCTGGACGATCCCTGGGTGTCCGAAGCGCAAGCCCGGCGACTGCTTTTAGAGATCGTCGAACTAACTCCCAAAGAAAAACCCCGCCACCAGGAAGAACAGCCGGTGGTCGCTTGGCTTGCGCGTGTCGCCGATTTAGAATCGGGCGCAGAGATGAACGAGAGCGCACCGGCCGACCTGCTGCAACTGGCCCGACGGGCAGTGCGCATCGTCTGGCGTTTGCCAGGGTCGCGCCTGGCGGCGCTTACTGGCTCCGTGGCCGCCGGTTACGCCGACCTCTCCTCCGACATCGACATTGCTCTGTTCGGTCTCAAGCTACCTGACGCGGCAGTGCGCCGCTCGCTCATCGCGGCCACTTCCGACGCGCCCAACGACATCGCCCAATTGACCTACAAGAGCCACGCCGCCGACGTCTTTTGGCTGCAAAATCGGCTGGTGGACGTGCGCTATTTTCTCATCGGGGAAGCCGAACGCTTGATTGCACATCCGGCGCCTCAATCACCCGCCGATTACGAGTTGTTGGCTCACTTGAGCACCGCCGACGTGCTGGTGGATTACGAATTTCGCGGTCCCGACCTGGTGCGCAATCTGCAAAAGGCTACCCGCCAGGCTCGTCCCGAGCGGATGGCGCGGGCGTCGGCCCGCCTGGAGCAGGCATTGGCTCGGCTGGAGACAGCCCACGCTACTCCACTCGTCTTTTACGCCACAGTCGAGGCTGTCCTGGCATTTTTCCAACTGCTGGCCGCCCACAACGACCGCTGGATTGTCTTTCCCAAATGGACGCCGGTCTGGCTGGCAGGATTGGAACACGTGCCTGCCGAGGCCCACCCGCGATTGAGCGCCATCGCGCTGCTTCCCTCGACGCCGGAACACACCCCTGCCAAACTGCACACGCTGCGCGCCCTGACTGACGAACTCAAGTAGGGCGCGTTTCCATACGCGCCGCTCCTATGACCAGGATGGCGGGTAAGAAACCCGCCCTACTGCTGCGCGCCCTGACTGACGAACTCAAGTAGGGCGCGTTTCCATACGCGCCGCTCCTATGACCAAGCTGGCGGGTAAGAAACCCGCCCTACTGCCGCGCGCCCTGACTGACGAACTCAAGTAGGGCGCGTTTCCATACGCGCCGCTCCTATGACCAAGATGGCGGGTAAGAAACCCGCCCTACTGCCGCCGCAGCCAGTAAATGCGCGGATGGATGTAACCTGCTCGGGTGTTTGCCGGTAACTTGAGGGGGATGACCTGCATTACAATCCACCGATCCGCCTGCGCCGCCGCCGCCCGCTCGAACAAACGTATTTCTTGGGTGATGACAGCCAGCCACCCCTCCGGGCGGACCAGTCGCGCCGCTTCACGCAACACGCGCGGGTACAGTCGCTCGTTGGCCTCGTGCGAACCCGACAACATGCCGAAGGGTAAATCGGCGCAGGCCACGCTTGCCCAGCCGTCGGGCAATGGAACGCGCCCTGCATCGCACTGAACGAGCTGCACAGCGTCGGCGGCCCCGGCGGCCTTCAAGTTAGCGCGGGCGCACGTCAGCGCCTGCGCGTCAACGTCGCATCCCACCGCCGCCCGCACCGGTCCCAATGCCAGCCGCTCGATGAGCAGCGTGCCCGATCCACACGCCAGGTTCAGTATCCGGTCGTCTGGCGCAGGCTGCATCAGGCTCATCATCGTGCTGGCGACGGCCGCGTTCAACGCGCCGGGCATGTCGCACACGCGCCACGCACGGGCCGACAGCGGGCGCGGCGAAAGTCGCACCACGACCTCCCATCCGCCCGCTGTCCGGCGCACAGCCAGCAATAGATCGCCGGCCTCTTCCACACACGTCAAGCCCGTGTAAGCTTGAATTTCCGCCTTGAGGCGCGAAAACACCGCCGAATCCGAGCCGGCCGCGCTGAGGTAGAACGTGTGAAAACTCCCCGGCGGGTGGAGGGCCAGGGTTTGGTCAATCGCCTGGACGAGCAACTGGGAGTTTTGATGCCCCAGCAACGCTTTGGGGCGCGGGATGTCAAACCGTTGTACCCGATGCACGGCCACGGCGCGCCGCAGCCGCAAAAGACGCCGGGGGTCCCCCGACCACAGAAAAGGCGCCCGGTCTTCCCGCTCGACGGGGAGCAGGTGCGCTTGGCCGCCCGTGTGCTCATCCAGCTCGGCCTGGGCATAGGCGGCCAAGCCTGGAATCACCTCTAATTCGTAACGAATGGTTTTATGTCGAGTTGGATGCTTGGTGCTCATCGCGTCAAGGGGTGGGCGTGGGCGGAACCTGCACCGCGTGGGGAGTGCTCGTTGGCGCAGGAGTCGGCGTGGGGGTGGGCGTGATGGCCGTATAGCACGCGCCAACCTGGCGCACGGCCCAGCCCCACCGGTTGGGATCGGCGCTCTCGGCGGCGGCTCGCTGCACGATGGCCCCGCCCGTTTCACATTGCCCCAGTTTGAGATAAGCCAAACCCATCCAGCCCAAGATGTCAGCCGTTGTGATGCCCAGTTGTCGCCAGGCGGCGGTCTCTTCAGACGCTGCGCCCGACTGCGCCAGCGCCACCTCGAGGGCCGCGATGGCTTCAGGCCACGCCAGGCGCTCAAAATAGGCCACGCCCAGGGCATAATAAAACACAACCGCATAATCTGGATAGCGTTCGATGCCCGCAAAGAGCTGTTGAATGGCCTCATCCAGCCGGCGCAGTCGAATCAACGACCAGGCGCGGTAATAATAACGGGCCGGGTCCTCGCTGCGGGTGATAAACATCTTGAGACTGACCAAGAACGCCTCGTCCCACTCTTCTAACTCTGCCGCCAGGCGCCAACGCTCGACCAGCGTGGCCTTTTCCAGCGCATAGCTCAAAGCCGCAGCGTGCTCATAATCCGCCAGAGCCAGGCGCAGCTCACTCAGCCCGTTGGCATAGAGCTGCGCCCGCAGCGCATAGGCCGCGCCGTCGTCCGGTCGTAGCTCGATGAACTGGTTGACGGCTTCCAGCGCCTCGTTCCACGCGCCTTGAGCCTGGGCCAGGAGCGCCCGTTGTCGCCACGCTTCGGGCAATGTGGGGTCCAAACTCAACGCCTGCGCGATGTCGACGGCGGCTTCCTCGTCATTCCCGACCAGCCGATACACCTCGGCCCGCTCGGCGTACACCTGCGCGTCCGGCGCCAGCGCCAGCGCCGCATCGTAACGCTCCAACGCCGCCGCCAGGTTCCACACCTCTCGCTGGCTCAATCCTTGCTGGTACAAGATGTCGGCAGACAGCGTAGGGGTCGGCGTGGCAGGGTCAAGTGTGGGCGTCGGTGTGCGGGTGTGCAGCAGCACACTCACCGTCGGCGTCACCGTCGCCGGGACCGCGCACGCCACAGCCAGCCAACCCGCCAGTCCCGCCAGAAAGAACGGAAACACCTGCGACTTGCGGTTCTTGCGCATCACAGGCGCTATCATACTTCCCTTCGCCCCGAAACACAAGCGTGACGAGTGACGAATGACGAGTGACGCATCTTGCTGGATTGGGCGGGGTGAGTTACAATGGCCTCACTCGAGTCGCGCACGAATCCTATGAAATATCCAACACGTTTCACACTTGACGTTTCACCCTTCGACAGGCTCAGGGCAGGCTGTTTCACGTTTTACGTTTTACTATGGGCCGCCTGGGCCATCCGCCTGTGGCAGTTGGACCTCAGCGACCTGACCTTCGACGAGGCCGCCACCTATTTCGTCGCCCAACGGCCCTTTTTCGACATCTTGGGCTACTTGAGCGGGGCCGTGCGTGAACATCCGCCGGTCTTTTACCTGCTCATCCACCCCTGGATGAGCCTGGCCGGGAGCAGCGAATACAGCTTGCGCTTTTTCGCCGTGCTCGCCAGCATACTCGGCATCGCCCTCACGATTCGGCTGGCCCGCACAGTGGCTCACCGGATGGGCGTGACCGACCCCTTCCGACAGACTGCCGCTGCCACGCTGCCTGCGCTGGTCATGGTCTTGTTCCCCCTCGACGCCTATTACGCCCGCGACGCCCGCATGTACACGCTGACCGTTGTCTGGGCAGTCCTGTCGGCCCTGCTTTTTCTGCCCCTACTATTCGACCGGGGCGCTCGCCCGCGCCTGACCCGTCTGAGCGGATTGGTGCTGGTCAACGGTTTGGCCTTGCTGACGCATTACTATCTGGCGCTGTTCATCGTGACCCAATTCGTCACACTGCTTTTCCTGCGCCGCTGGCGGACGCTGCTGGCCTGGGTCGCAGCCCACGGACTGGTGGGATTACTGGGCCTGGTCTGGCTGGCAGCATCGCCTGGTCTGTCCGGCTCGCTCTCCGAAGCGTGGGGCCGCTTTCGGCCCGCCTGGCCCACGCTGCGCCAACTGCGTCGCCTGCTGACCGAGCTGTTTTTCGGCCCCATCAAGGGCGTATCGTGGAATCTGACCTATCTGTGGAGTGGATTGGCGGCGCTGGGACTGTTCGTGATCTGGCGGCGTTCGCGCATCCTCGGCCTGTGGCTGACCATGGCCGCGCTGTTGCCGCTGGCCCTGGTCTATGTGCTGCCTCAGACGCCATCCGTGCGCTACCTCACTTTCCTGTTACCCTTTATCGCACTGGCGCTGGGTCAAATCCCGTTTCTGCTGACCGGTCGCCTCAAAACCCTGTTGCTCGGCGGCGGACTGGCGGCGTTGATGGTCTGGCAGCTGGGCGTGTTTGGGCTGCCGCGCACCCTGACCTGGGTCAAATCGCGTTACGGCCACACCGTCGCCGCCGTAAGCGCCCACGCCCGCCCCGGCGACCGCGTTCTGTTTTACGGCCCGTGGCAAGCCATTCAGTTCTACTATTACCGGCCGACCGACTTTCCGCCCATCACCACGCTGCCCCCCCAGGCCCCCCCTCAGTTGACCCCCGTCGAGGCCGAGCCGGTGTTGCGCGACCTGTTCCAAAATGCGCAACGCCTGTGGGTTATCCCGGCCGCCGTGGACGACGTGGACCCGGCCCATTTTGTGTGGAATTGGTTGGACACTCACGCTCATCAAGTCTGGTCCACCGACGACTTTGGCCTGTATCTGCCCCCGTCACCGACCACGGTCGCAATTCCCCTCGGCCTGACCTTCGGCGACCGGCTGCGATTGGAGCACGTCAGCGCCGACGCGCCGACCGTGGCCGCCGGAGAAGCGCTGCGCCTGACGCTATCGTGGGCTACTCTCGACGCGCCGACGAACGCCGTGCAACTGGACTTTACCCTGATAGACGCCCAAAATCACCGCTGGCTCCAGTGGCAGCGCGACGTTGGCGACCCCTCCACCGACCGGCATGGCCTCATTGTGCCTCAAGGCGCGCCGCCCGGCCGTTACGCGCTGCAACTGGCTGTTTTGGACCGGGTGACCGGCGTTCCGCTGCGTCCCGCCGACGCCGCCGGCCCACGTTCGCTTGACCGCGTGGATCTGCTCGTTTTTGACGTGACCGAGCCGGTCGCCCCGCCGGTTCTTTTTGAAACCGGCGCCTTTGCCGGCCCGTTCACCTTTTCGGCCCCCGACGGCGCTGCGCAATTGACCCTGGCCGGGTACGACCTGGGCGGACTGCGCTTCCAACAAGGCTATGCTGCGCCGCTCCAACTGAACTGGGTGGCCCCGGCCTCCCCCCTGCCCGACCTGACCTTGCGCCTGGAGGGGCCCCATGCCGTTGCCGCTGTTGCGCTCCCTCTGGCCCCTGGCTATCCGGCGAGCCGTTGGTCGGCGGGCCGGCTGGTGTCCATGCCCATGGCCTTGCCTCTACCGCCCGACGCCCCGTCGGGGCGAACCGACCTGACCCTGGCCGTGCTCGGCCCAGACGGACGGACCTGGACAGTGGACGGTCGCCCATACCTGACCCTGGCCCACATCACCGTGCAAGCACGCCCGCGGCAGACGCATTTGCCCGCCGGGCTGGAGCCACTCGAAATCAACTTTGGCGACCAGATCGGCCTGCGCGGCTATCGGATTAAGGGGGAGGCCCGCCCCGGCGGCCAACTGAGAATCGCGTTAGCCTGGACCGCGCTGCGCTCTCCCGAGCGGGTCTATTCGGCTTTCAATCACCTGCTGGCCGCCGACGGTCACAAGCTGGCCCAGACCGATCATTGGCTGCAGGGCAGTCTCGGCCTGACCGACCGCTGGCAGCCCGGCGAGTACGTGCAGACTGAATTCAGACTCGACATCCCCGCCGACGCGCCTCCCGGCCCTTATCAGCTCGCCGTCGGCCTGTACGACGCCGCCACCGGCGACCGGCTGCCGGCGCTTTACGACGGCCAGCCTTTGCCCAACGACCAGTGGCTGACGACGATAGCGCCAAAGGAACGGTGAGATGAGAGCCGCCTTGCTGGTCAACCAGATCGTCCCGGACCCCAACGTCAACCTGAAAGACGTGCTGCGGCTGGCTCACCAGGCCGCCGATGCTGGCGCTGACCTGGCCCTTTTTCCTGAAGCGGCGCTGACCGGCTTGATAAACAACGAGGACCCTACCCACGACCTGTGCTTGGGTCAGCCAATCCCCGGCCCGACGGTGGCGGCGCTGGCCCAAGTCGCTCGCGAGCACTGTATCTGGCTGGCCCTGGGCCTCCTGGAGCGGGCGGACCGTAGCCTTTACGACGCGGCCATCCTGCTCTCGCCTGCTGGTCACGTGGCCCTCCACTACCGTCGCATCCACCCCGGCTGGCACGACCTCCAGGCCGACCCGTCCATTTACCGCCAGGGGACCGAGTTACCCATCGCCGAGACCCCGCTGGGACGGCTGGCCTTTTTGATCTGCGGCGACCTGTTCGACGACGATCTGGTCCGCCGCGTCCGCGCCCTGGCTCCCGACTGGCTGCTGTTTCCCTTTGCCCGCGATTTTGACGACGGCACGTGGGACCAGGCGCGATGGGACGGCGAGGAAGCCCCCGCGTATGCCGAACGGGTGCGGCTGGCCAGCGTCACCACTCTGATGACTAACTATCTCGCTGGCGAGGGCCTACCCGACGACCACAGCTTTGGCGGCGCGATGGTCGTGGCGGCCGACGGACAGATAACCCACCGCTTCCCTGTGGGGCAGAGCGGGATGTTATGGGTGGATTTGCGGCATGGATAAGCGCTCATCTCTCTGGCTGATGGTGTTGATCCTGCTCGTCGCGGCGGCGCTGCGCCTGGCTGCTTTAGGCCAGGCGCCGCCGGGTCTGTACCACGACGAAGCCTACAACGGCCTCGACGCGCTCAAGGTGCTGGATGGCGACCTGTCCCTCTATTTCGCCGCCAACAACGGGCGCGAGCCGCTGTTCATCTATCTGGTCGCTGCTACAGTAGGATTGTTGGGTCGTAGTCCTTTTGCGGTGCGGCTGGCGGCTGTCGCGCCGGGCCTGCTCACCATCGCCGCCACTTTTGCCCTGGGCCGGGCGCTTTTCAATCGGCGCGTCGGATTGCTGGGCGCCGCCATCCTCAGCGTGACGGCGTGGCACGTGCACCTCAGCCGCGTTGGATTCCGCGCCGTCCTGTTGCCCTTGTTCATTGCCCTCTGTCTGTGGCAGGGGACGCTGGCGATGCGCACCGGTCGCCGCCGCTACTGGCTGGCCGCCGGCGCCCTCTACGCCCTCAGCTTTTACACCTACATGGCCGCCCGCTTCACCCCTGCTGCCCTATTTCTTTTGGGTGTGTATTCCATATCGCGTGGCCCAAATCACGTTTCACGTTTCACGTTTCACGTTTCACGTCTCCGCTGGTCCATCCCGGCCTTCCTGGCCGTCCTCTCCCCTCTGGCCCTGTTCACCCTGCTCCACCCCAACCTGGTGCTGGCCCGCACGGGGCAAGTGGCTATCTGGGACCCGGCCATCCACGGCGGTGATTTTTTGGGAATGCTGCTCACGCACACGGCGCGCACGCTGGGTATGTTTTTCGTGCGCGGCGACCGCATCTGGCGGCACAACGTCCCGTGGCGACCGGTGTTCGACCCGTTGCTGAGCTTTTTTTTCCTGCTGGGACTGATTTGGGCGTTGCGCCGCTGGCGTCACGACGGGGCCGCCGCCCTGCTCGTCTTTTGGACGGCCACGATGAGCCTGCCCACCCTGCTGGCCGAAGACGCGCCCCACTTTTTGCGCGGCGTGGGCGTGCTGCCTCTGGCGGTCCTCTTCCCAGCTCTGGGCTTGGACTGGGTGGTGCGTGGCCCTGGTCCCCGGAGCGAAGCGGAAGGGGATGCGTATTCCGTCATCCATCACACGCACCACGCAATACGTACTTTGCCATTCGTCATCTTGTCGGTGAGCCTTTTTAGCACTGCCATCGCCTATTTCGGCGACTACGCCCACTCCGACATGGCCGGCTATTGGTTCGAAGACGGGGCTGTGGCGCTGGCGGGGCAGGTCAATCGCTTCTTGGGAAGCGGCTGGGACGGCGAGCGCATGTTGCACGGCCAGCCGGGCGAGCGCATGGTCTACGTCGAGTCGCTGCTGTGGCGCGAGTGGCAGGCCATCCCCTTCCTGGTGGCCGATTCGTCAGCGGTCCGACTGCTGCCGGACGACCAGGACTGGCTGGCCGTGGGCGACGGCCCGGCCGCGATTTTCGTCTGGCCCTACGGAGACTGGCAGCGAGTCTGGCCCACGCTCGGCTCACCCATCGAAATTCGCGTGCAAGAGGGCGCGCTGTCCCAGGGCGACCGCGACCCAGAGCCTTATCGCACCTTCCTCGCCTTCTACGTCACGCCGGTCGAGACCGCGCCCCCGGCCCTGGCCCGCTTTGCAGGCGGCGTCGAATTGGTCGGCGCGACGCTTGGCCCGACGGATGGCGGCGCGCAGGTCGAACTGCAGTGGCGCGCGACTGCCCCTTTGCCTGACGATTACACCGTGTTTGTGCATTACTTGCGCGACGGTGAGCGGGTCGGACAGCACGATGCCCAACCGGCCGGTGCGCATTACCCTACCCGCCGTTGGCAACCCGGCGACCTGGTCCACGACGAGCATGTTATCCCGCTGGACCTGTCACCCGACTCTGCCCGCGACGCGCTGCGCATCGGCCTGTACCGCGTCAGCGACGGCCAGGCGCTGGACGTGCTCGACGCCGCCGGCAACCCGGCCGGCGCGTTCACCGTCCTGCCCATCCGTGAGGTACTGCGGTGATTCGGAGATTCGTCACTCGTCATTCGTCATTCGTCTTGTTACTCCTCGTCACGCTATGGGCCGCCGCCGACGTGTGGGGTCCGGGCATCGTCAACACACGCGGGGGCGGCGACAGTCCATTCCTGCTACAGCGCACCCACCAGATGGCGGCCAACCTGCGGGCGGGTGTGTTCCCCGTGCGCTGGATGCCCGACGCGGCCTACGGCCTAGGCTATCCTTTTTTCAATCATTATTCCGCCCTCCCCTTTTACCTGGCAGCCGGTTTCAATGTGTTGGGGCTAGACATCTTGTCGGCCATCAAATTGACCCAAACCCTGGGTTTTATATTCGCGGCCCTGGCCATGTATGGCTGGGTCTATCATCTCTGGAAAAATCGACCGGCGGCGTGGCTGGCCGCCGTCGCCTATACCGTCGCCCCTTTTCATCTGGTCAACGTGTACGTGCGCGGCGACTCGCTGTCCGAGTTTTACGCCTTTATCTGGTATCCGCTCATCCTGTGGGCGTTGGACGAAACCCGCTTTTGGCGCAAAATCGGCTTTTTGGCGCTCTCTTACGCCGGTTTGATCCTGTCGCACAACATCTCGGCCTTTATCTTTACTCCCTTTGTCATGCTCTATCTGCTCTTCCAGGTGCGACTAAAAGTGCGTCGCACCTTATCCGTCGTGGCCGGACTGTTTGTCGGGATGGCCCTCTCGGCCTGGGCCTGGCTCCCGGCGCTGCTGGAACAAGATGTCGTCCAGCCCGAAACCTTGACCCTGGGCTATTTCAATTACGCCAATCACTTTCGCGCCGCGAACCTGGTTCAGCCGGGCGTGTTTTTCGACTATTCCATCGCTGTCACACCCGCCGACCCCGGCCCCTTTGCCATGGGCGGGCCACAGGCGGCGTTGGCAGCGGCCGGACTAACCGCTCTCGTCTGGCTCGCCTTTGAGAACCGACGAAGGACGAATGACGGAAGACGAAAGGTGTCTCGTGAGACGTTTTTCGTCCTTCGTCCCCCAAAGGGGTCCTTCGCCTTCCTGGCCGCCGGCCTGCTGCTCTCGACCTTCATGATGACCCCACTTTCACGCCCGCTCTGGGAACACGCGCCGCTGCTGGAGGTGGTTCAGTTTCCGTGGCGCTTTTTATCGGTGCAAGCTCTGTTCACCGCCGCCGTCACCGCGGCCCTGGCAGCGCGGTTGAACGGTCGCCGGGCTTGGGCCATCGCCGGAGGCATCGGCGCACTGCTGGCCGCGTCAACGCTTTGGCCGCTGCGCCCTGAACGCCTGCTCATCGGCCCCGAAGACGTGACCGTCACGCGCTTGCAAGAGTACGAGCTGTTCACCGGCAACATTGGCAGCACCATCCGTTGGGAATGGCTGCCCCGCGAGACCAGGCCGCGCCCCTTTACTTCGGACGCCGTGATCGACCCGCATGCGCCGCCGCGCCCCTTTTTGTTGAGTGGGGCGCTGGTCGAGGCGATCCAAACACAGCGCCGCCCCACCGGCCAAACCTGGCGCGTGACGACCGGCCCAGACGGCGCGACGCTGGCCTTGCCATTGCTCTACTGGCCCGGCTGGCAGGCCCATATCGACGGCGCCAAGACCTCCGTCTGGGCGGTAGAGAGTGCGGGCTATTTGGCGCTGGCCGCGCCGCCCGGCGAACACGTTATCCATTTGAGCCTCGGTCGCACGCCCCTGCGCGCCGCCGCCGAGACCCTTTCCCTGCTGACCCTGTTGGCCCTGCTTGCCGTCGTCGTGTTGCGTGTTTCGTATTCCGTGTTGCACCACACGCACCGCGCACCGCGCATCACACCCTACGCCTTACTCCCTACTCCCTACTCCCTACTCCTGCTCTTGCTCTTTCTCGTAATCCGTTCCTCTCCATCCCCCGACCACTCCGGCAACCTGACCATGGACTTTGTAGACCAGCCCTATCTACACCACAACCCCAGCGGCGCGGACCTGGGCGACGCGCGCTTGTTGCGCTACGACCTGTCCGCCGACTCGCTCGCCCCCGGCGAGACACTGACCGTCACCCTTCATTGGGGCCAATCCCAAATCCCCAATCTCAAATCCCAAATCACTCTTCGCCTGGTCTCCCCTGCCGAACACCTGCCCGACCTGCGCAGCGGTCCCCTGCCTTTGGCCGAAGATAGTGCGCCGCTGGCCGAGACCACGGTCCACCGGCTGACCTTGCCCGAGAACACCCCGCGTGGGCTGTATGTATTACAGGTGCAACTAGAAGATGCCGACGACGCGCCGCTCTACCTGCGCCCGGTGCGGGTGGTCAAAGGCGCGCCCCTGCCGCCCGACGCGCCTGTGCTGGCCCAGGTCGGCCCCGACATCCGATTGCACACGGCCCGGCTAAGTACAAGTGCGTCGCACCTGGAAATAAGCCTCGAATGGTCCACCGCGCAGCCCATCGCGGCCAACTATCAAGTCTCGGTGCGCTTGCTCGACCCGGCCGGGGAGCTGCGCGCCAGCCTGGACACCCAGCCCGGTTACGGCTTTAGCCCTACCAGCCTGTGGCGGCCCGGCGAGCGCATCGGCGACCGTTACAACCTGCCGCTGCCCGATGATTTATCCCCCGGCGACGGCTACCGGCTCATGCTCATCTTTTACCGCATGCCCTCCACCGCCGAAGTGGCCCGCGTCACGTTGCCGCCGTTCGCCCTGCCGCTCAGCGAAGCGCTGATTTTTGAACCGCCGCCGCGCCTGTTCGAACTGCCGCCCCTCACTCATCGGTTAGGCGTCGATTTTGGCGGGCAAATCCAACTCGCCGGGTACGCGCTGGACAGAGAGGCCGGGGCGTTGTCCCTGACGCTGTGGTGGGTCGCGCAACAGCAACCCCAGGCCGACTATACTGTGTTCGTGCACCTGTTCGACCCGGCGACAAACGCCATCGCAGTGCAGGACGACGCCATGCCGCGCCGGGGCAACTATCCAACCTCGGCCTGGCTGCCCGGCGAAGTGGTCAGCGACACGATCCAATTGGACCTGCGCGCCGCGCCGCCGGGCAATTATCGGCTGGCCGTCGGTCTCTATGATGCCGCGACCGCGACGCGCCTGCCGGCCACAGCTCCTGACGGCTCGCCTGTGCCGGATAATCGGCTGGCGCTGCCAGATGTCATCGAGGCGCCAGACAAATGAACCCCCTGCGCAGCCACGCCGGACTGATCGTCATACTGACAGCCTTTCTAGGGCTAGGGACGATCTATTTGCGTGTGACGCCGCTCCTGGAAACGCCCGACGAACCCTCTCATTTTTCGGTGGTCAAGTACATCGCCGACACCAGGCGGCTCCCTCCGCCCAACCCGGCCCCCATCGACGCCGGACCCGCGCCGACCATCCAATCCGGTCCCCCGGTCTACTATGCGCCGCCGCTATACTATGTCTTGGGCGCGTTGCTCATCGCCGACATCAACACCGACGGGTTTGCCGAGGCCGTCATCCCCAATCCCAACTGGGCGCGAGGCTGGGCGCCGACGCCGGGCCGCTCGCCGGAAAACAAAAATATTTATGTCCACACCGCAGAACAGCGCCCGCCTTATGCTGGATGGGCCATAGCCATGCTGCGCCTGCGTTTCTTTTCATTGTTACTGGGCGCCATCGCCGTCGTCGGAGCTTATGCTCTGGCCCACGAGCTGACCAGTTCGCCAATCTATCAAACGACCGCCACTGCCTTTGTCGCTTTTAACCCGGCCTTTCTATTCGTCACCACCGGCGTCACCAACGACGCCCTGCTCATTGCTCTGAGCACGTGGACCTTTGTGTTGATGGCGCGAATTGTCACTCGGCGCTCATCACTCATCACTCGTTACTCGTTACTCCTGGGTTGCATCTTGGGTCTGGCCGCGCTGACCAAGCAAAGCGCGTTGGCCCTCTTGCCGGTGGCGGGGGTGACTGTAGTGTGGGGCGCCGGCTCGCGGCGGCAAGCGCTCAAAGGGCTACTGCTGCTGCTGGCGCCCGTCGTGCTCGTCGCCGGCTGGTGGTATTTGCACAACACCCTGGCCTACGCTGACCCGTTAGGTTTTGCTCCCCATCGAGCGCCTACGGAGGACTGGACGCCGCCGCTGTCCTTGCTACTGCGCCAGTTGGGGCAGGCGCTGCGCGGCTATTGGGGCGCTTTTGGCTGGGGTCTGATTCTCGTCGAGCCGGCAATTTACGTGCTGATTGGCGCTTTTGTCCTGACCGGTCTACTGGGTTGGCTGCGGCCATCGAACCTGAACCGCCGACGACCGACCGCAGACCGGCGGACCACACTCGTTCTGGCTTTGGGACTGTTGTCCAATGTCGTTGGGTTGGTGCTGTGGTTGTGGCGCACGTCGGCTCGGTATGGGCAGCTGCTCTACCCGACCATTGGACCACTGGCCGTATTGATTGTGCTGGGTTGGCGGAGGTGGCTGAACGAAAGGACCATCCGGCTCTTTGCCTGGGTCGTCACCGGGACGATGGGGTTATACGCCACTGTCGTACCTTTTCGCTATCTCCACCCGGCCTATGCCAATCCGGTCGTTCCTCTCTCTGCTTCGTTTGACGCCAAGCCGTTAGATATCCAGTTTGACCACCGCTTTGACTTGCTGGGTTATCGCATCACCCCTGAAGAAGCCCTGCCCGGCACAGAAGTGCAGCTCACGCTTTACTGGCAGGCGACGACGACATTGAACGAGGACCTGATTCTCTTTGTCCAGCTTGCCCCCCAAGACCCGGAGCAGAGGGTGGCCGGTCTGGATGACCTCTTGGGCAGCTCGCGCTACCCGACCAGCGTGTGGCAAGCCGATGAAGTGATCGAGCAGGCCACTTTGCTCCGACTACCCGACGACGCCTATGCACCGGCTCTGTATTGGTTTACTGTGGGATTGTACGCCGAGACCAGCACTGAGCGCCTGCCCGTGACCGCCGATGGCGTGCCCGCGCCCGAACGAGCCGTGCGATTGGGTCCACTTTGGCTGCTCGATCGAGATACCGAGCCACTCGCCGAATCTGTCTACTATCGTCTCGGGTCGGCCATTCGGCTGGTCGGCTACGACGTCCAGACATCCCAGGCCGACACCCTCACCGTCACGCTCGACTGGCGAGCCGTCGCCCCTCCCCAAGACGAGTGGACCGTCTTTGTCCACCTGCTAGACCCGACCGGCGCCCCGGTTGCCCAACACGACGGCCCGCCGCGCGGGGGCGATTACCCCACCTGGGCCTGGCGCATGGGCGACCGCATACTCGACGCCCACACACTCGCGCTGCCGCCAGACCTGCCGCCGGGTCTATACCGCCTGCAGGTCGGCCTGTATCAACCCGCAGGCGACACGCGCATGCCGGTCTTTGACGCCGACGACGAGCGCCTGCCTGATGACGTCATCCCTCTGTTCGAGATGACGTTGCCGGCCGAGAGTGACTGATATGCGCAGCAGGGAAAAATTCTGGACCGTGACGGCCACACTCTTTTTGCTGTGGGCGCTCTTTGCCCAGGCGTTGGGCGTGGCCCGCGCCACCTCCATCACCTTCGACGAAGGCCCGCACCTGGCTGTAGGCTACGCCACCCTACGGACGCGCGACTTGCGTCTGCAACCGGTCCACATCCACCCGCCGCTGGCGAACATACTGGCTGCCGCGCCGCTTTTGCTCGATCCCGACCTGCCCGACCCGCGCGCGATAGACGGCTGGGAGATCAACAGCCTGTCGGCTATCACCGACGCCGTCGTGTGGCAAAATCCGCACCCGGCCCGGCTGGCCTTCGCCGGGCGGCTGCCTATCATCCTGCTCACTATGCTGGCGGGGGTGTTGGTCTGGCGTTGGGCGGCCGACCTGCCCCCCCTCAATCCCCCCCGCTCTGCGGGGGGGAAGGGATGGGGGGGCCTGCTCGCCCTTGCGCTGTACACCCTCGACCCCAATATTCTCGCCCACGGCTCGCTCATCACCACCGACATGGCCGTGACGCTTTTTGGTCTGGCGGCGCTTTTCTTGCTGCACCGCCACCTGCGTCGCCCCACTCGCGCGCGCCGGGTCGGGATGGGATTGGCGCTGGGAATGGGGCTGGCGAGCAAGGTTTCCGCCGTGTTGCCGGTGCTGGTCGTGGGAATAGTGTTGTTGCTCAAACGGCGGCGGCGGGGATGGTGGGATGGGCTGGTCATCGGACTGGTCACTCTATTGACTTTGTGGGCCGCATACAGCTTTGAGCTGCACCCGTTCCCCCTGGCGACCCACGTCGAAATCTACCGCTCGCTCCAGGAGCACTATAACCTGGGCCATCCCGCATTCCTGATGGGCCAGAACAGCGACACGGGCTGGTGGATCTATTTTCCGGTGGCCTTTATCATCAAAACGCCGTTGCCCGTGCTGCTTCTTTTGGGCGCAGCGGTGTGGACGCTTCTTTTCCGTCGCCATCGGTCCGTCGATTTGACGCTATCAGCCTATCCGATCCTCTATGCCTTTACCTCCCTTTTTAGCTCGGTCAACATCGGCTATCGCCACCTGCTGCCCGTGCTACCCTTTCTCTACATCTTTATCGGGAGTAGGGAGTCACTTGCGCCTGCGCGCAGTGCAGGTGATGGAGTAAGGAGTAAGGCATCCGCTTCACGTTTCACGTTTCACGTTTCACGTTTCACGCTTTACGTCTTACTCGCCTGGCTCGCCCTCGGCGCGGCCCGCGTCTACCCTTACCCGTTGACCTTTTTCAACGAACTGGCCGGCGGTCCCGCTGGCGGATACCGCTGGCTGGTGGACTCGAATCTGGATTGGGGGCAGAATCTGTGGGATCTGCGCGATTGGATGCGCGAAAACGAGGTGGAGCGGGTCTACTACAGTCACTATAGCCCCGCCCGCCCCGAAAGCTATGGGATAACCGCCGACCGGTTGCCGCCCGACCCACACGCCGCGCCCTTTGCGCCGCTCGACCCGGCCCCCAGCTGGTACGCCATCGGCGCGACCACGCTGCAGGGCGTCTACACACCCGACGTGAACACCTATGCCTGGTTTCGGAGCCGCAAACCGGATGCTGTGTTGGGGCACGCGCTGTTTCTGTATCACGCGCCGGAACGCCCTGCCCCCGACTGGGCCGCCGTTTGCTTCGGCTTCCCACTGGACGAACGGCAGATTCGAGCCGGCTTTGGCTCACCGGATTTGCGCCCGGTCTATTACGACTGTTCCGCGAGTCAAGTTTACCCGGCGGGCGACGCCGGACGCTTCCTGTTGCTGCCCGACGCCGAACGGCCTGCCGGCGCGTCGCTGGACCTGCAAGCCCGTCACGCCGACGGGACGCCGGCCTACGTCGTGCTGGTGGCCGGGGAGCCGCCCGCGCCAGAGCAAAGCAAGATAACCACGCTCGATGGCCCGCTGACCTTTCTAGGTTACGACGTGTCCCAAATCAAGGCCCGCCCCGGCCAGACCGTCCTCCTGCGTACCTACTGGCGGGTCGAGGGTGCGCCGGGTCGGCCTCCGTCGCTCATGGCCCACCTGGTCGGGCCGGACGGCGCGCCCATCGCCGTGGGCGACGGGCTGGGCTTTCCGGTCGAACAGTGGCAGCCGGGCGATCTCATTGTGCAATATCACCGCCTGGCAGCGCCAAGAAACACCCTCCCCGGCGATTACTGGCTGCAAACCGGCGCCTACTGGCTCGACACCGGCGAACGCTGGTCAACGCCCTCCGGCGGCGACGTCATCGTCTTGGACAAGATCACCATTCTGGATTAAAATCACGCATCACGTTTCACGAGGAGACTATGGCAACCTTTTTAGACACCCCTCTCGGTCAATGGACCGGCATCCTGATCGCCGTGCTCACCGGCGGCGTGGCCCAGACCATGATGAAATTGGGCACCGACCGGGTGGGTAAATTCGGCGAGACCCCGGCGTTGGAATACCTGTTGCGCTTGTTGACCCACCCGTTCGTGCTGCTGGCGATTCTGGCTTATGGATTTGGCGTCATCTTTTACATGTTCCTGCTCTCGCGGCTGGACCTGAGCTACCTGTACCCGGCGATGGTGGCATTGGGGCTGGTGCTAGCCACGCTTATCTCGGCGACAATCTTGGGTGAGCACATCTCGCTGGTGCGGTTGAGCGGCATCGTCGTGGTCATTGCGGGCGTTTTTTTGGTCGGCAAGAGTTAGCGATGAACTTGTCTATCGTCATTCCCTGTTACAACGAAGCCCAAAACGTTCCTTTCATCGCCGAACAATTGTTCCCGATGGTAGAACAATGGAGCCAGAACGGTGCAGTTCAGGTCGTCCTGGTGGATGACGGCAGCACCGACGACACGCTGGCGCGCCTGCACGAATTGGCGGGGGACCGCCCCTGGGTGCAAGTGGTGAGCCACGGGCAGAATCGCGGGCTGGGGGCCGCCGTGCGCACCGGTTTTGCTCACGCGCAGGGCGACGTGATCGTCACCACCGACAGCGACGGCACCTACCCCTTTGCCGAAATTCCCCGATTACTGGAGCGCCTGACACCCGACGTGGACATCGTCGTCGCTTCACCATATCATCCGCAAGGCCGCGTGGAGGGCGTCGCGGTCTACCGGCTGGTGTTGAGCCAGGGCGCGTCGCTGCTCTATCGGCTCTTGTTGGACTGGCGCTTGCATACCTACACTTCTCTGTTTCGAGCCTATCGCCGCCAGGTCGTAGAGCGGGTCCCCTCGGATGCGAATGGCTTTTTGATGCCTGCCGAATTCCTGGCCCATGCCATCCTGCTGGGTTGCCGGGTGGTCGAATATCCCACCGTGCTGCACGTGCGCCGCCACGGACAGTCCAAGGCGCGGGTGGCCCGCATCGTCTTGGCCCATTTGCGCTTTCAGGCCAGACTGTTGTGGCGTCGCCTCACCCATCAACGCCTTACACCATGAAAGTCCTCACGCTGGTCGGCACCCGCCCTGAATTGATCAAACTGTCAGCGGTGATTCCGTTACTGGCGACAGCCTTTGATCACCGGCTGGTTCATTCGGGGCAGCATTACAGCTACGAAATGGACGCCATTTTTTTCGAGGAATTACATCTGCCTCTTCCCGACCACCGCATGGACGTCGGTTCTGGCTCCCACGGCGAGCAAACGGCCCGTCTGCTCACCCACTTTGAGCGGATATTGCTGGACGAAAAACCCGCTGCCGTTGTGATCTTGGGCGACACCAACACCACACTGGCCGGGGCGCTCACCACGGCCAAGCTGCACGTTCCGTGCGTTCATTTGGAAGCCGGTTGCCGCTCTTTTAACCGGCACATGCCTGAAGAGATCAACCGGCTCGTGGCCGACCACGTGTGCACCTGGTGCTTTACACCTGGCGAACGGGAACGGGCCAACCTGCTGGCAGAGGGCATCCCGCCGGAACGGATTTTCGTGGTCGGCTCCACGGCCATTGACGCCTGTTTGCGTAATCGCGCCTTGGCGAGCAAGCCACTGGCGATGGACGGGTCTATTCTTCTTACTCTGCACCGCGCCGAAAATACAATTCCTGCGACATTGCGTGATATTCTGCGGGCCATCAACCACCTGGCCGAGCGCTGGCCGTTTGTCTTTCCGGTTCATCCCCGCACGCACAAGGTACTGGACGATTTGATGCAGGGATCAGCCTGTCTAGAATTACATCCCAGCATCCGTCTGATCGAGCCGGTAGGCTATCTGGACATGTTGCAGCTCATCGCCAACGCTCACGCCGTGATGACCGATTCGGGGGGGCTGCAAGAGGAGGCAGCGACGCTGAATACGCCTGTGCTTGTCGTGCGCAACGAAACCGAGTGGGTTTATCTGGTCGAAGCAGACGCGGCAGCCCTGGTCGGCAACACGTTTGAATCTATTGTCGAAAAAGCGACGCCGCTTTTGGCCCAGGGACGCGCCGCCTTTGGTCGGATAGACATCACACCGCAACAGGGCGCATCCGAGCGCATCGTTGCCACCCTCCAGACATTACTGGCCTCGTGAAGGCGCCCATGGCACGCATCACGCATCACGTTTTACGTTTCACATTACTACTTTTCTTTTTCGCTCAGGCCCTCACCGCCGCCACTCAAACCTCGCTCACCAGCGACGAAGGCCCGCAACTGACCAGCGGCTATTCGTATCTCGTCACCGGCGATCCGCACCTGATCGAGTTCGACGGCCATCCGCCCCTGGCCAAAGTGATCAACGCCTTGCCGCTGCTGCTCGCGCCCGACCTCGGCTCGCCGGCCGACGTCCCCGCCTGGCAGTCCGACGACCCCATCAGTCTGGTATGGGTCGCCGAGCAGTTTTTTTATCCCTATCGCCCGCTCGACCGATTGGTCGTGGCGACGCGCGTGCCGGTAGTTTTGCTGGGCGTTCTGCTGGCGGCGCTGGTCTATCGCTGGGCGAACGACCTGTTTGGGTCGAGGGGCGGGCTGCTCGCGTTGTCGCTGGTCACGTTTGACCCCAACCTGCTGGCCCACGCCGGCCTGGCGACCAACGACCTGGCCGTTACTGTGGCCTGTTTTGCGGCCATGTTTACCTTTTGGCGCTTTCTGCGCCGCCCTACCCTGCGCCGCGCCTTGCTGTCCGGCCTCGTTTTGGGCCTGGCGCAAGGCGCCAAACTCAACGCTTTGCTCCTCCTGCCCACCCAGGCTCTCCTGGCCCTGGTCTACTTGCAAATCCTAAACCCCAAACCCCGAATTCCGTCTTTTGTCCTTCGTCTTTCGTCCATCTGGCTCCTCGCCGCTCTCACCCTGTGGGCTACCTATGGCTTTGAGCTGCGCACGTTACCCGGCTGGCCTCTCCCGCTGCCTGCCGGCACCCATCTCTTGTTGTGGGAACGCGTGACTGAAGCGACAGGGGGCGGACATCCTGGCTTTTTGATGGGCGAAATCTCGACCGAGGGCTGGTGGCACTATTTTCCGGTGGCCTTTGCCATCAAGACGCCGTTGCCAGCCTTGCTCGTGTTGTTAGGGGCGATGGTAGCCTTTGGCCTCGGCCACCGGCGAGGCTGGACAAACGAAATGGCGCTGGGCATATTCCCCCTTTTGTACGCCGCCGTGACGATTTTCAGCCGCTTGAACATCGGCTATCGGCATGTGTTGCCGGTCTTGCCCTTTCTCTTCGTCTCAGCGGGACGAGTGGCAAATTTATCTCGTGTCCCGTCTTTTGTCGTTCGTCTTTCGTCTTTTGTCCTGTTGATCTGGCTGGCAATCGGGACGCTCCAGATTCACCCTCACTACCTGGCCTTTTTCAACGAACTGGTCGGCGGGCCGGACCAGGGGTATCATTATCTGGTAGACTCGAATACCGATTGGGGACAGGCGCTCAAGGCGCTCCACCGTTATCTGGAAAAAGAGGGCATCCATCAGGTGCGCCTTTCGACCTACATCGAGTACGGCCCAGCCTTTGAAGCTTATGGCCTGAACGTTGACCCGCTACCGCCGTTGCACGCCGCGCCGGGTCTCCTACCCAGCCGCTTCAATCCGCCAGCGGGCGTGTACGCCATCAGCAGCACGACTTTGCAGGGCATTTTCACCATCGATCCCGAAATGTACGACTGGTTCCGCCATCGTGAGCCAGACGCCCGCATCGGCCACGTGATGCTGCTCTACCGCGTGCGCGAGCCGGACGTGCGCCCGACCTGGGTGGCGCAGTGCTTCGTCCCGGTGGCGCCGTTGTCGCCTCTGGTCCTCGGCGAGGGCTTTGGGCGACCCGGTCTGCGCGAAGCCCAATTCGACTGCACCACGAGTTGGTTGATCCCGGCCGGGGGCCGCCCGTCGGGATGGTACGTGCTGGCCCGCGAGACCGCCCGGCGAGACGATGCCTTTATACGGGCCCAATTGGCTCCGCTCCATTTGAGCTTTGAACAGACCCGCCCCGGCGCCGAACCGCCCTTTTCTATTTTCGAGGCGAGCGCAGCGCCGACCGGCCCGGCCCATCCGGCCCCGACATCCGTCCGCGTCGGCGATCTAACCTTCCTGGGCCACACCCAATCTACCCTTCGGGCTGAGCCTCAGGGCGAAGCCAACCTGGAAATCTGGACCTTTTGGCAAGTAGATGCACTACCCGATCGCCCTCTTTCCTTGATGCTTCATTTAATCGGGCCAGGCGGCGCGCCGGTCGTCGTCGGCGATGGGTTGGGTGTGCCGGTAGAAAACTGGCAAGTCGGCGACATCATCGTTCAGCGCCACGCATTAAATCTGCCGCCCGATGCGCCAAAGGGAGAGTATACACTATACACCGGGGCCTACTGGCTGGATACGCTGGAGCGATGGCTGGTGTATCGGGATGGAGAGTTGGCAGGAGACACCTGGCATCTGCCTCCGCTTTTTGTTCGATGAAGCAAAAAAATCCTCCTCCCGCAGCCGGCCAGCCTGCGAGAGGAGGTGTGCGTCGTGGCGTCGCTAGGGTTGAGTGCTAAATGTGGCCTGTTTAGACCAGGTGACGCACTGTTCGCCCGACACGCCCCGCGAGACGACGATGTATTCATACGTGCTGTTGGGCGTCAGACCGGCGAGATCGACCACGTGAGAAGCGCTGGCAGTTTTGATCAGCTCCGTCGCCGCCCAGGGCTGGTAAGCCGCGATGAATGGTAAATAGATCGTGTGGGTGAGCGGCTCCGTCGGAGGAGGGGTGGTCGAAGTGGATTGGAGGCGATAAAAGACCTGGCTGATGGCCGCAGAAGAGCTTTGCCAGCTTATTTGAGCCGTTGTGCTTGTGGTAGATGCAGTGGGACCAGAACTGATTCCGGCAGGGTTGAGAGCGTCGGTCTCTGGGTCAAAGATGCTGCCAGGCGTCACGTCCTGGAACGAGCCGTTATCCCACACGATGGCGTGGCTGCGCCCGCCGGTGGTGTTGGCGTAGGTATAGGCCGCAATTTGATCGTCCAGGGCCTCGGCGGTGACGGATACCTGCCCAAAGGTAGGATATTTGAAATCCTGAGCCGCGCCCCACACCGTCGTGCTGGGGAAAGCGCCGGGCACAGCCGGATCGGTGTTCGGGTCGGGGTGCCAGCCCACCCGGTCGATGCCCACCTGCAACGCGGCCGCCGGCGACCCGGAATCCGGTTTGGAAAGCGCGTACATTGTGAACTGATACTCTGCGCACGGCACAGTATCGTAGATCATTTGATAGATCCCGCCCAGGTGATTGGTGCCGTCATACGTGCGCACAACCACCGATTCACCTGAATGGACAACTACAGCCTCGGAAAAAGTCTGGACAAGTGGGTAATCTCGCATATACCACAGTCGCCAGTCCTGAAGCTCGCTTTCAGGAATGGTGTTACCGGTGTTATTGTCGTCATCGGGTAGGAGGGGTTTTCCACTGCCGCCCGGGCCGGAGGGGTAAGAAGGATCGTAACGGTCCACCCCAAAAAAGTACCAGTCGTGGTTGTCAAAACCGGGGTTGTGCAGACTGGCTGCGGTGATGGCCGCCGGGGCGGGGGCTGCCAACGGAGAAACGGGCGCATCGTCTGTCGCCCAGGCGACCGGTCGGACGCCCAACGCTACACCAAGCAAGCCGATCAACGCCAGACCGATGTTGAAAAGCATGTTTCGTGATCGATGTCTTTTTATCATAATCTGATGACCTCCTATGTTGTTTTTCGCCTGTGTCGAGAAAAGAACAGAGCGAGCACACTATAAGTGAGAAGGGGCAACGTGTCAAGCAAATGCTGCTGGCGCTTTTATCCGCCTATGTTATACTTGCGCCAGCATGAGAATCTGAGGCGCGTTGGATTGTCTGCAAGAACTCCACCACCAGACCGCCGGGCTGGCGCGGACAACGGGGCAGGCTCGTGGAAAAAGTATCACCTCTGGATCGGCGTCGCCGTGAGTGGTGCGCTGATCGCGGTTTGTTACAACTTTGCTCTCCAGTTGCCCTTTTTTTTCGACGACCTGCCCGTTGTTACCTGGCTGGGTCGCCACACCTGGGGTCGCCGGCTGATATGGAGCGCGTTGGGCGGGGCAATTGTTCTGCAAAACGTGTTTTTTTTGAATCACCAGCGCTCGCTGTTCACCACGCTCAACCGCGTCTACCAGCAAGTGTTGGACGCCGCCGAGGAAGAGCAAATCGACCACCGCAGCGTGTGGTTAACCGTTTATCAGGACGAGCAATTTCTGCTCAAACTCGCCAGCGCCGTCACCCCCGCCGCTGCGCTCACGGCGGAACCGCTGGTCCGATTCGAGGGTGGACCCATTGTCGAGTCAGCCATCGTAAAACAGCATCGGCGCGACGAATGGGCCGTCACGCTGACCTTGCCGGGTGGGTCCGGGCCATATACGGTGCAGGTAGGCGTGTATAACGCGGGCGGGCGACTGCCGGCCTACGCGGACGGCGTGCGCGCTCTGGACGACGCCGCGTCCGTTGTGACGATTCAACCATGATCCAGAAAACCCTTCCCTTGCGCTATCTTGTACCTGCCGCCCTATTGTTGCTCATGTTTGCGCAGATCGTCGGCAGCGCCACGCGCACTTCGCTGACCATCGACGAGGGTTTGCACATCACCAGCGGCTACTCGATTTTACGCACCGGCGACCATCGTCTGATCGAAGAACACCCCCCACTGGTCAAATTCATTGCTGCCTGGCCACTCCTATTGGTCCCCGATCTACCCGACCCGCGCGACTTGCCGGCTTGGAAAACGGATTCATCTCAAATGGACAGCACACGCCTGGTGCAAGTGACCCAGAGCTTAATTTATCCTTACATTCCACTGGATCGGTTGGTTTTCGCGGCCCGCTTGCCCATTGCGTTGTTGGCGTTGCTGCTGGGGGCGATAGCTTTTCGCTGGTCAACCGACCTCTTTGGGTACAAGGGGGGCTGGCTGACGCTCTTTTTGATAACCTTTGACCCTAACCTGCTGGCTCACGCAGGCGTCGCTGCCACAGACTTGGGCGCAGCCCTGTTCATCTTGCTGGCTCTGTACACACTCTGGCGCTGGCTGCGTCGCCCGACTTGGCGACGCTGGACATGGGCGGGTCTCGCTTTGGGCCTCGCTCAGGCGGCCAAGCTTTCGGCCCTGCTGCTCCTACCGGTCCAGGGCCTTCTAGTCTTGCTTTTCGCTCTTCGAATTGGGAATTCGCACCCCTCTCCGATTGGCTTCGAAGGTCAGGGATTGGGGGCCAGGAACGCAGTTTTGCGTTTCGCGTTTTACGTCGGCATGGTGTTTCTGGCTGCCCTCGTGCTATGGGCGCTCTATGGCTTTGAGATCGGTCCAATTCCCGAGTCTGGTTCTGATCTGCTTGTCCCGGCGGCCAGCCACGCCGTGCCTTGGCTGCGCCTGCGCGGACACATGCAGAGCGGCCACGCCGCCTTTTTGATGGGGCACGTTTCTCATCGAGGTTGGTGGTACTATTTCCCCGTGGCGCTGATGCTCAAGACACCCATCCCTATCCTGTTGGCCTGGTTAGCGGGACTGATCACACTTTTGCCCGGTCTGAGACGGCGTTGGCGCGACGAACTGGCCTTGTTGCTTTTCCCAGCGCTATATTTTGGATCGAGCCTGCAAAGCACCCTCAACATCGGCTATCGCCACTTGCTACCGATTTTACCTCTGCTGGCCGTTTCGACGGGGCGTCTAGCAACCTTTATTAAAACAAAGTGGCGACTTGCGCTGCTTGCACCTTGGGGGCTTTGGCTGGCTGTGGGCAGCGTGACCTTGTACCCTCACTATTTAACCTATTTCAACGCATTGGCAGGCGGCCCCGAAGGCGGCTACCGCTACCTGGTGGATTCGAACACCGATTGGGGCCAAGCCCTCAAAGACCTGGCCCGTTTCCAAGACGATCACGACATCGAATCGGTGTTTCTGTCTATGTTCACTTTCCTGGACCCGGCCATCTATGGCGTGCGCTACCAACCCATGACGCCGATGCACGGCAATACGCCAGCCGTCTTTCCGTCTCGGTTCAACCCACCGCCGGGCGATTACGTCATCAGCACCACAACATTACAGGGTATCCCGCTGGTCGATCCAGAGATGTTCGACTGGTTTCGTCGACGCACGCCAGATGCTCGTATCGCCCACGCAATGTTCTACTATCACGTCCCAGAACTGACAACGTCAGGCGCGTGGGTTGCTCAATGTTTCGTGCCCGTCGCCCCATTGTCTTCCCAGGCGATCGATTACGGTTTTGGAGACATTGATCTGCGCCGGATCTACTTTGATTGTACTCAGAGTTGGGTCATCCCGGCAGGCGGACAGGCGTTAGAGCAGCATAAGGACACAGATGGCCCGTTGAGATGGTATATTTTCCATCAGGATGTGGTCCATAACGCAGACCCTTTTATTCAGACCTGGCTTACACCACTCCGTCTGAGTTATGAGCAGACTCGCCGCACTACTGAACCGCCGTTTGCGATTTATGAAGCAACGTCCATACTGGTCAGTCCGACCCAGCCGATTTCCGGCTCTGTGCATGTGGGCAGTTTGACCTTCCTGGGACACACTCAATCTACGCAACTAAGGGACATACCGGCTTTTCAATCTACCGGGCTCGAAATCTGGACTTATTGGCGTGTAGACGCCGTGCCTGACCGTCCTCTTTCGCTCATGCTGCACTTGGTTGGCCCCGCCGGTACACCGGCGATTGTGGGAGATGGGCTGGGCGTGCCGGTAGAGAACTGGCAGGTAGGCGACGTGATCGTGCAGCGCCACCGGCTACAGATGCCACCCGATGCGCCACATGGCGAGTACGCTCTCTATACCGGCGCTTATTGGGCAGACACACTAGAAAGATGGCAAGTCTTTCAAGGAGAGCTAGCAACCGGCGACCAGCTTTTGCTCTCCCCTGTTCAGGTACAGTTGCCGTGACGCTGGAAGCGTTTTTCTAGCTGAACCCGGCGACGCTCACGCCCCTGCGATTCCCAGACAAGAAAAACCAGTCTTGTATTTGACACGCTCACCCAATCGTGATACAATCCGACCTGATAAGTCTCATTTCGTCATGCACCAAAAGGAGAGCAGCCCATGCAACTCACCCGTAGCGCCGACTATGCTGTGCGGGCGATGCTCGAAATCGCCGCTCAGACCGACAGCGACGAGGCGCGGGCGCGCACCCACGAAATCGCTGAACGCAAAGAGATCCCGCCGGCCCTCTTGGCTAAACTGATTCCCTTGCTGGTCCGCGCTGGCTTGCTCGCCAGTCAACGCGGCGCGCGGGGGGGATTGGCATTGGCGCGACCGGCCTCTGAAATCAGCATGCTCGAAATCGTGGAGGCGATAGAAGGCCCCATTGCGCTCAATCGCTGCACGACGACTCCGGTCCAATGTGACAAAGTGGCCCAATGCGCCGTTCACCCAATATGGCAAAAAGCCCAGGATTATATGGTGGATCTGCTGAGGAGCACTATGTTGGCGGATCTATTGACCGCAACAAAGGCCGGACAGTCTTGATTCTCGGCGCCGAAAGAGGTGATGAGTACGCCGCCGTTGTTGAGCAATGGGCGGCGTTGTTATTGGAGGGCGTTTGTGTGCGGGGTGAGTTCAGAGTTTAATATCTCACGCACCAGTTGGGTAGAGTCGATGTCTTTGAGGATATAA
This sequence comes from Anaerolineae bacterium, assembly GCA_034435435.1. Lineage (GTDB taxonomy): Bacteria > Chloroflexota > Anaerolineae > S140-20 > S140-20 > DAOTXN01. The sequence continues at coordinate 69,663 of DAOTXN010000016.1, forward strand.
CGGGCAGCTCCGGCCATATAGGCCGCCTGGCGCTCATCTTCGTCGTCATAAGACGTCAAGATAATGACCGTTGTATCCGGATGGCTATGCGCGATGCGGCGGCACGTTTCCAACCCTGTCCCGTCAGAGCGTTTGGTTTCCAGCAATACGACGTTGGGGCGCAGCGCCTCTACTTGAAGCAGCCCTTCCTCGGTCGAGCTGGTGCTACCGACCACCTCCAAGTGGCCGGTTTGCTGCAGACGCGAAACCAGCGCCTGGCGCACCGCTTTGTGCTCGTCGATTATCAATAACCGTGTTCGCTCCATCAGCATTCGCAACAAAATCACTGGACTCCAAGTTAGTATAACTTTGCTCCTGCTCAGGCCGTAGTGACATTTATCCCGACTTTGGCTGACATTCGTACCGACGAAAGGAAACGCTTGCGGGTGCGTCAACATCCGCAGATGCATGGGCTCACCGATCAAAGGAGGCGGAATCGCCCCATGTTGGCGAGTCAACGCCCATCCTACCCAAAATGATCATCCTGTGGTATACTGGGATCAACGCGGGCGTAGCGTAACGGTAGCGCCTCAGCCTTCCAAGCTGATGGTACGGGTTCGATCCCCGTCGCCCGCTCTGAATTAACAACTGAATAAGGGCCCGTAGCTCAGTGGTGAGAGCGGCCGGCTCATAACCGGTTGGTCACAGGTTCGAATCCTGTCGGGCCCACTTTAGGAACCAGGTCACCAGTAAAGCCTGGTTCTTTTTGTGGCAGGACCAGGGATGTGCTGACGAGAAAAAA
>DAOTXN010000017.1:0-36416 GCA_034435435.1 Anaerolineae bacterium
AGACAATTCTGACCGGCTTTCGCAAATCATACTACTTGCGAGATATAAGCTAGTCGGCAAAGATGCAGAAACCGGCAAATTACAGTGCGGCAGTCTGGCTTTATCGAAATACACTATGCCGTAATTTCAGTTACGATAACCGCATGACCGCTCTGATTCGTCAATTCTGGCTTGACAGTCCGCGAGCCATCACAGCACACGCCAAAGCGAGGTCAAAAATGAGCTTGCAGCGATTTCCCTCTATCGCGTTGCTCACCAGCCTGATCGTCAGCCTGATCTGTAGTCCGACTCACTCCCACGCGGCGACAGCCGCGTGGCCGGCCCGGCCACGGTTGGGCGCAATTGGTGCGTCGGTTCAGAGCCTCGATCTATTCGACGCCGGTGCACCCATTGGACGCAGCGCCGATGCCGTCCCGTTGCCTGCGGCAGTCCTGACCGATACGCTGGCAAGTTCCGGCTGGTGGACCACCATGCAGGAGGACATCCGCCAGTCCGAGTACAACGTCACCTGGCAGGAGGAAACCTACCTGTCCGACGTTGCTGCGGCCTACCAGGCTCCCAACCGCGCCCAGGACCTGCGCGCCTACTTTACCCCTGACAGCGTGCGTATTATTCCACGCGCTGCGCCGGGCGGGTGGGAGCTAGGCTTGAGCTTTTCCAGCTATGGCTATGCAGGGCAAAAGCAGCCCGTGCAGATGGCCGATCTGGTCGCGTCGGGCAATCGCATCGACTATCGGCGGGGCGGCGTGACCGAACGGTACCTCAACGATGAAAATGGCCTGAAACAGGGCTTTGTTGTCAGCGGTCAGCCGTCAGCGGTCAGCGGTCAGCCCGCTCAATTCACGCTCGACCTGGCGCTCACCGGAGATCTGTTGCCCAGGCTGGTCGATGGGGATCGGGCGGTCGAATTCACTACGGCAGAGGGCGTGCGCGCCCTGCGTTACGGCGACTTGCACGCCGCCGATGCGACCGGCCATCCGCTCCCTGCCTACTTTTCTCTATCTCAAGTCTCTATCTCTATCTGGGTGGACGACGCCAACGCCGTTTACCCGCTGACCATCGAGGCGACCATTACCGGTCTCTCGACGACCCCTGATTGGACCGCCGAGAGCGACCAGGCCGGGGCCGAGTTTGGCTGGTCGGTGAGCACGGCGGGCGACGTGAACGGGGATGGTTACAGTGATGCCATCGTCGGAGCGCGCTACTATGACAATGGTCAGACGGACGAAGGACGCGCCTATGTCTATCACGGCTCGGCCACCGGGTTGAACACGATCGCCGACTGGACGGCCGAGAGCGACCAGGCTGGTGCCTGCTTGGGCGCGGCGGTGGGCACCGCAGGAGATGTGAATAGCGACGGCTACGCCGAGGTGATCGTGGGGGCTTATTATTACGATAACGGTCAAACAGACGAGGGGCGTGCTTTTGTGTACTATGGTTCAGCGAGTGGCTTGAGCACGATAGCGGACTGGACCGCTGAGAGTGACCAGGCCGAGGCTTATTACGGTAACTCGGTGAATACGGCCGGGGACGTGAACGGGGATGGCTATTCCGATGTCATCGTGGCGGCCTATTACTACAACAACGGCCACACAGACGAAGGACGGGTTTATGTCTATCACGGCTCGGCCTCTGGCCTGGGTTCCACCGCCGACTGGACGGCTGAGAGCAATCAGACCGGAGCGATTTTTGGCCTCGACGCAGACACGGCCGGGGACGTAAACGGCGACGGCTATGCCGACGTCATCGTGGGGGCATATCGCTACGACAACGGCCAGACGGACGAGGGACGGGCCTATGTCTATCACGGCTCCGCGTCGGGTCTGAGCGCGACGGCCAATTGGATGGTCGAGAGCCACCAGGTCAGCGCGTACTTGGGCCGCGAAGTGGACACGGCCGGGGATGTGAACGGCGACGGATACGCCGACGTCATCGTCGGAGCGCACCATTACGACAATGGTCAAACCGACGAAGGCGCAGCCTTTGTCTACCATGGCTCGGCATCCGGTCTGAGCGCCACTGCCGCCTGGGTAGCAGAGGGCAATCAGAACGTTGCTGTTTTTGGTGACGCGGTGGGGCCGGCCGGGGACGTAAACGGCGACGGCTACGCCGACGTCATCGTCGGGGCACGCTTGTACGACAACGGCCAGACGGACGAGGGCCGGGCTTTTATCTACCATGGCTCGGCGTCGGGTTTGGGCACGGCAGCCGCATGGACAGTCGAGGGTGATCAGACTAACGCCCGGTTAGGCATCTCAGTAGGCACGGCTGGGGACGTGAACGGCGATGGCTATGCCGACGTCATCATTGGGGCGTACCGTTTCGACGCCGGCCAGACCGACGAAGGGGCGGCTTTTGTCTATCACGGTGGTCCGGATGGACTCACAACCAGCGGGGCCGACTGGATGGCCGAGAGCGACCAGGCCGGGGCCGACTTTGGCTTCTCCGTAGACACGGCAAGAGACGTAAACGGTGATGGGTACAGCGATGTCATTGTTGGAGCCCGTTTGTACGACAACGGCCAGACGGATGAAGGGCGCGTCTTTGTCTATCATGGCTCAGCCATAGGACTGAACACGACCGCTGACTGGACGGCCGAGAGCGATCAGGCTTATGCCCGCTTTGGCGTCGCGGTGAGCACTGCGGGAGATGTGAACGGTGATGGTTACGCCGACGTCATCGTAGGAGCCTATTATTACGATGATGGTCAAACAGACGAGGGGCGTGCTTATGTCTACCACGGTTCAGCGAGTGGCTTGAACGCTACAGCGGCCTGGATGGCCGCGAGCGACCAGGTCGAGGCTCACTATGGTAACTCGGTGAGCACAGCGGGGGATGTCAACGGGGATGGCTACAGTGACGTGATTGTTACAGCATACGACTATGACAATGATCAGACGGACGAGGGGCGGGCCTACGTCTACCACGGCTCTGCGACGGGGTTGAGTGTTGTGGCTGACTGGACAGTCGAGGGAGATCAAACTTCAGCTCGGTTTGGACTCTCGGCAGGCGCGGCCGGGGACGTGAATGGAGACGGCTGTACTGATGTTATTGTTTCAGCGCTTTGGTATGACAACGGCCAGATGGACGAGGGACGGGTCTTTGTCTACCATGGCTCGGCGTCGGGTCTGAGTACAACGGCCAATTGGATGGCCGAGAGTGACCAAGTCGAAGCGTACTTTGGCCACGAAGTGGACACGGCTGGAGATGTGAACGGCGACGGTTATGCGGATGTCATCGTTGGGGCTTATCATTTTGACAGCGGTCAGACGGATGAAGGGCGGGCCTATGTTTATCACGGCTCAGCAACGGGTTTGGACACCTCTCCCGCCTGGACCGCTGATGGCAACCAGGCCTCAGCCGTCTTGGGTGATTCAGTCAGCACGGCCGGCGACGTGAACGGGGATGGCTATGCCGACGTCATTGTTGGGGCGCGTATGTACGACAACGGTCAGACGGACGAAGGGCGGGCTTTTGTCTACCACGGCTCGGCGACAGGCTTGAGCCTGACTCCTGATTGGACAGCCGAGGGCGACCAGGTTGATGCCCGCTTTGGTGTGTCGGTGCGTACAGCCGGTGACGTGAACGGCGATGGTTATGCCGATGTGATTATCGGGGCGAACGAGTATGACGACGGCCAGACCGACGAGGGCGCGGCCTTTCTGTACTATGGCAACGGCGGCGACGGGCTGGACTTGACCCCGCGCCAACTGCGCACCGACGGCTCGGTGCACATCGCGCCGCTGGGCATGTCCGACGCGCCCGACGCGATCCAACTGCGCCTGACCGGGCGCATGCCCTTGGGTCGGGAGCAGGTCAAGCTGCAATGGCAGGTGGCCCCGTTGGGCGCGCCCTTTACGGCCACGAACGTCGTCAGCGGGACCAGCGCCGCCTGGACCGACACGCTCACCACCGGTATGGTCATCAGCCAGAACGTGACCGGCCTGACGCCGGGCACACCCTATCACTGGCGCGTCCGGCTGCTCTACCGCCCCGGCAATCGCCTGGGCCAGCCGGCCGGGCGCTGGATCCACATCCCCTGGAATGGCTGGACCGAGCAGGACTTGCGCACCTCCGCCGGCTACGTGTGCACACCCGAGACGCGCGACTCGGACGTAGTGCTGGTGGTGGATCGCTCGGGCAGCATGGGCGACGACGGCAAGCTGGCCGCAGCCCAGGCCGCCGTCTCGACCTTCCTGGACACGTTGAGCGCCCCGCCGGAGCAGGCCGCACTGGTCTCCTTTGCCAGCGGCGCGGCGCTGAACGAGCCGCTGACTACCGACATGGAAGCGGTGCGCGCTGCAGTAATGGCGCTGACGGCAGGCGGAGACACGCGCATCGACTTGGGGTTGGAACAGGCGCGGCTGGAATTGGCTGGGCCGCGCCACGTGATCACCCACACCCAGATCATCATTCTGTTGAGCGACGGACAGCAGACGGGGAGCACCGACCCGGTGCTGGCCGAAGCCGCCGCAGCCAAGGCCGCAGGGGCGCTGATCTTTACCATCGGGCTGGGACCGGACGCGGACGGCGACCTGTTGAGCCAGGTAGCCAGCCAGCCCGAGTATTACTTTTATGCCCCCGGCGGGGACGAGCTGGAAGACATCTATCTGGAGATCTCGACCGTGCTGGCCTGCCCGGACATCGGGGGACGGGTGTTTGTGGACTGGAACGTGGACGGGATGTACTCGGCGGGACTGGACGAGCCATTGGGAGACGTAGAGATCGAGCTGGCCGGAGGCAGCCAGCCGCAGACGGCCGTCAGCGACCCTCTGAGCGGGACGTATCTGTTTGCCGCCAATCCCTCTGGACAGTACACGCTGACGGTGGACCTGGACACGGCGCCGGCGGGCTACCAGCCCACCACCGACACGGTGCGCTACGTGGACCTGCATTACCGCGCCGAGCTGGACAACGACTTTGGCTTCCTACCGCCCGCAGGGTTGGCGTTGAGCAAAGCGGCCACGCCGACCGGGCTACCCAACCAGGGCGGTTGGGTGACCTATACTTTCCAGGTGGACAACCTCGGCCAGACGCCGTTATCGCCGGTCACAGTGACCGACCCACTGCTGGGCGGGCTGGTGTGCACCAACCCGCCGGGGCAGGACCCACTCCTGCCGGGGGATGGCTTTACCTGTCAGACCACCACCGTGGTGTTGAGCGACACGCTGAACGTGGCCCTGGCGACGGGGGTAGGAGTGCAGCCGAACGGTGAGCCAATCCCCGGCGTGGTGGTGAGCGACACGGCCCAGGCTACGGTGGCGCTGGTGTACTCGGCTCTGGGCGGGCGGGTCTTTGCCGACTGGGACCAGGACGGGCAGTATACCGCCGGGACAGACGCGCCGCTGATCGGGATGGAGATCGAGCTGCAAGGCGCGCAGGTCAGCGACGCCGCCGCCAGCGCAGCGCCCGACGGCTATTACCTGTTCCCGGCCAACGTGGCGGGGGTGTATACGCTGACGGCAGACCTGAGCAGCGCGCCGCCGGGCTATCAAGCGACTACCCCCATCACGCGCCAGGTGACATTGACGCTGCAAGACCAGCTGGCGCACGATTTTGGCTTTTTCGCACCGTCGGGGTTGAGCCTGACCAAGACCGCCGATCCCAGCCAGTTGCCGCTAGAGGGCGGCTGGGTGACCTTTACCTTTCAGGTCAGCAACACCGGTCAGACGCCCCTCTCGCCGGTGACGGTGACCGACCCGCTGCTGGGCGGGCCGGTGTGCATCCACGCGGGTCCATTGTCGCCGGACGCGGGCTTTGCCTGCCAGGTCATGGCGCTGATCCTGACCGATACGCTCAACGTGGCGACGGTGAGTGGGGTGCCCCTGCAAGTGGACGGGCAGCCGATACCCGGGCAGGTGGCGACGGCGGCAGATTGGGCGGTGGTCACGCTAGGGGAGGCCGAAGCGCCCCTGTTGACCATTGACAAAGATGTACTGACGCCGGCGGTAACGGCCGGGGGCGAGGTCACCTATACCATTGTTGTGCGCAACGCGAGCGGGGGAACGGCGCACGGCGTATGGATCGCAGATGCGCTGCCGGGCGCAGAATGGACGTTTCTGGGGGACAACATCACGGCGGTGAACGCCGAGCGCACCCAGGCGATCAATCCGCAGGTGGGCGATTACCTGTTGGAGTGGGGGGAGTGGATCTTGAACCCCCTGGCTGTCATCAGTGTGACTTTCCGCGTGCAGGTGGGGCCAGGAGTGGCTGCGGGGAGCTTCGACAACACGGCCGCGGTCGAGAGCCAGGAGACGGGCTGGACGGACGATGAGGGCGAGGTGGGGGGCGACCCCGGCGCCCCGGCGGGAGCGGACCCAGAGACGGACGAAGACGTGAGCGTGGTCAGCCCGGGTCCCGAGGAATATCGTCTGTATCTGCCCGTGGTGATGCGAAATTACACGCCGCCGATCACCTTTCCCCTGCACATCGGCGATCTCATCGTCGAGCGTCCCGTAGCCTACCAGGGCGAGGTGTTCTACACCAAGACGCTGCAGATGCCGGACGAATTACCGGCGTCGGGTCGCTTTTACCTGTCCTCCGAGCCGGACGCGGTGGCCGAGGTCGTGGTGGACGACGCGGTGATGATCTTTTTCCAGGATGTACTGAGGTTCACCTACGTTTTTTCTGACGGCACCTACGTGCCCGTGCCCGCGATTGTGGAGCTGCCCCGCACGACGATGGAGGCGCTGGTCGGGCAGACGGTCACGGTGGAGTACCGGGACGTGTATGCTGTGGTGGTGCGGGCCAGCCCCATGTGGCTGATCTGGACGCCATAAAACAAGCCGCTACGAGTGGCCGATGCTGGTCAAGCATCATAAGCCCGCCCGTGTTCTGCCGAAACAGGACACGGGCGGGCTGTGTTTGCTATTTCGACCTTGACACACAGACAACTGTGTAGTAAAATTCAACCAATGAATTTTACTACAGCTCTTCGTAGTAACGACTTGAGTCGTTAGGTGACAGCCAGGATGTCCTCCCCAGACCTCGATCGCCGCCTGTTAGAAGCAATTGAGCAGAACGCCGACACCACCCAGGCCAATCTCGCAGATCAACTGGGCGTGGCGGTGGGCAGCGTCAATTGGTACTTGAAGCGCTTGATCCGCAAAGGACACGTCAAGGTGACGCATCTGCAGCGGCGCAAGCTCAAGTATTTTCTGACCCCGCAAGGCCTGGCGCTCAAGGCGCACCTCACCTCCCAATATATGCAGGCCTCGCTGCGCATTTATCGGGAGCTGCGACAGGCGGCGCGAGAGACCCTGGCCGAGGTCAAGGCGGCCGGGTATGGGGCTGTGCATCTGATAGGCGACGACGAGGCAACCGAGATTTTCCAGTTGACCTGCCTGGAGCAGGGGGTGAAGCAGGTGACAGGCGCGGGAGACGGCGCGCCGACAGTCGCTGTAGATGGGACGGGCTTTGTCGTGCACTGGCCGGAAAGGAATGGTTAAAAGGGGAGACTATGAACTGGACAGGTTTGACCGTTCTGTTGACTGGCGGCACCGGTTCTTTTGGGAAAAAGTTCACCGAGGTCCTGCTGCGCAACCATAACCCGAAAAAGCTCATCATCTTTAGCCGGGACGAACTCAAGCAGCACGAGATGCGCATGACGGTTGACGATCCGCGCCTGCGCTATTTTATCGGTGACGTGCGAGATAAAGAGCGGCTGCACCGGGCCGTGCAAGGCGTAGATGTGATCGTGCACGCGGCGGCCCTCAAACAGGTTCCTTCGTGCGAGTACAACCCGTTTGAAGCGGTCAAGACCAATATTCTGGGCGCGTCGAACATCATTGACGTGGCGATTGACGCCGGTGTGAAGCAGGTGCTGGCCCTCAGCACCGACAAGGCGGTCAATCCGATCAACCTGTACGGCGCAACCAAGCTAGTGGCCGAAAAGCTGTTCGTGCAGGGCAACACGTATGCCGGAGCGAGCGGAACACGCTTTAGCTGCGTGCGTTACGGCAACGTAGTTGGCAGCCGGGGCAGCGTGATTCCGGTCTTTCAAAAACAACGTCAGAACGGCAAAATAACAATCACCGACGAGCGCATGACCCGCTTTTGGATCACGTTGGAGCAAGGGGTGCAGTTCGTCATCCAGTGCATCGGCCGGATGCAGGGGGGGGAAGTCTTTGTGCCCAAGATCCCCAGCATGCGCATCGTGGACCTGGCGGAGGTCATTGCGCCCGATTGCGAACGGGAGGTCATGGGCATTCGCCCCGGCGAAAAGCTGCACGAGGTGCTGGTCTCGCGGGACGAGTCGCGCTATACGCTCGAGTTCGACGATATGTATCTGATCCAGCCGGTGCATCCCTGGTGGACCCCCAAAGAGCATCCTGGCGGACGGCCGATGGCAGACGGGTCGAAATTTGGCAGTGACAGTAACACGTGGTGGCTCACTCGGGATGAGCTGCGCCAGATGATCGAGGAATAGCCCATGACCAGACTGGCCATAGAGGGGGGGGCGCCTGTTCGCTCGACGCTTTTGCCCTACGGGCGGCAGAGCGTGGATGAAGCAGACATTGCCGCTGTGGCTGAGGTGTTACGGAGCGACTGGCTGACTACCGGCCCGAAAGTGGCCGAGTTCGAGCGGGCCTGGGCAGAGCGGGTGGGGGCGCAGCAGGCTGTGGCCGTCAATTCGGGCACGGCGGCGCTGCACGCGGCGGTCTTTGCGGCCGGTATTGGCTCCGGCGACGAAGTAATCGTCACCCCATTGACCTTTGCCGCCAGCGCCAACTGCGTGCTTTACCAGGGCGGCAGGCCGGTCTTTGCCGATGTGCAACCCGACACGCTCAACATCGCGCCAGCGGCGGTCGAGGCGGCCATCACCTCGCGCACGCGGGCCATCATCGCCGTGGACTATGCCGGGCAACCGGCTGATCTGGCCGAGTTGCGGGCCATTGCCGAGCGGCGCGACCTGATACTGATTGAAGACGCGGCCCACGCTATCGGCGCGACCTATAAAGGCCAGCCGGTCGGCGCAATCAGCGACCTGACCACGTTCAGCGCGCACCCGGTCAAACACGTCACCACCGGCGAGGGCGGGCTGATTACCACCGACGATGCGCAGTTGGCCGAGCGGATGCGCTGGTTTCGCAACCACGGCATCACCACGGATCACCGCCAGCGGACCGAAAAAGGCGGCTGGTTCTACGAGATGGTGGCGTTGGGCTACAACTATCGCCTGCCCGACCTCAACTGCGCGCTGGGCCTGAGCCAGCTCCGCAAACTGGAGGGCTGGCTGGCCCGCCGGCGAGAAATTGCGACGCGCTATACCCAGGCGTTCGCCAACCTGCCCGCCGTGCAGCCGTTGACCGTCCGCGCTAATCGCGAGCCGGCCTGGCATATCTATCCCATCTTGTTGGACACGGCCCGCTTGCGGGCGGATCGCGCCCAAGTGTTCGCCGCGCTGCGGGCCGAGAATATTGGGGTTAACGTGCACTATATCCCGGTCTATTGGCATCCGTACTATGCCCGGTTGGGCTATGGGCGCGGCCTGTGTCCGGTGGCCGAGGAGGCCTACGAGCGATTGATCACGCTGCCGCTGTTTCCGGCGATGAGCGAGCGGGATGTGGAGGATGTGATTGAGGCAGTTTACAAAGTGGTAAACGCGTACCAGCAGTAACACCGAGAGGTCAAGATGTCACATCAATTGGAGGTCTGGGAAAGTGAATTCGGCAGGGCGTATACGGATCGAAATGTGATCGACTGGCGTATCAGGCTACCTGCCTTTCAGCAGATGTTGACGGGGTTGCCGATCAAACGGGTTCTTGAGGTAGGGTGCAATCGAGGTCACAATCTGTTGGCCTTGGCTGAACTCTTGGGAGCAGACAGCGAAATCGTTGGTATCGAGCCCAATCGGTACGCCCTGGAACTTGCCCGAGCAGCCAGTACCAAGATAAGCGCGCTGTCCGGCCATGCATTTGATATGCCTTTCAGAGATGGATATTTCGATTTGGTGTTTACGGCCGGTGTGCTCATCCATGTACCCCCACAGAATTTGCCGGTGGCCTTGACAAATATCTACCAAGTCAGCGGACGCTACATTTTGGCAGTTGAATACTTTGCAGAGGAAGAAACAGCGATTTCTTATCGAGAGCACAACGATCTGTTGTGGAAGCGGAACTTTCTCAAGTGCTACCAGACTCAGTTTCCCGAGCTGGCCTTGATCCGTAATGGATACTGGGGACCTGAGGTCGGTTTCGACCGAACGCACTGGTGGTTGTTCCAAAAGCCTGTTGATCCGGAACAAAGATGAGAACCATCGCAATCATCCAAGCCCGCACAGGCAGCACTCGGCTGCCGGGCAAGGTGCTGCTGGATGTGGCCGGTGAGCCGATGCTCGCGCGCGGGGTCGAGCGCACGCGCCGCGCCCAGACGTTGCACGAGGTAGTAGTGGCGACGACAGTACAGCCAGCCGACGAGGCCATTGCCCGCTTGTGCGCCGAGCAGGGCTGGCCCTGCTTCCGGGGTAGCGAGGAGGACGTGCTGGACCGCTATTATCACGCCGCCGCTGCGCACCGGGCCGATGTGGTCGTGCGTATCACGTCGGACTGTCCGCTTATCGAGCCGGAGGTCGTGGATCGCGTGGTGCGTGAATTCTTGGAGCGACAGCCGGGGCTGGATTATGCGGCCAACACGCTGCCCCCGCGCACTTTCCCTCGCGGGCTGGACACGGAGGTGATGTGTTTTGACGCGCTGGAGCGAGCCTGGCGCGAGGACGAGAATCCGGCCTGGCGCGAGCATGTCACTCCCTACATCTACCGCAACCCAGGCATTTTTCGCCTCCACGGCGTCATCAACGAGGTGGATTTGTCCCACATGCGCTGGACGGTGGACACGCCCCAAGACCTGGCCTTTGTGCGGTGTATCTACGAGCACTGGGGTCACGACTGCTTTTCCTGGCACCAAGTGCTGGCGGCGCTGCAAGAGCACCCGGAGTGGCTGGAGATTAACCGGGGCGTGCAGCAAAAGGGGGTATGAGTGCAGTTGGATAGAAAGCCGCTGCTCCTACGTGCTGACGCCGGTCCGCACATAGGGACGGGCCACGTCATGCGCTGCCTGGCCCTGGCGCAGGCCTGGCAAGACGCGGGCGGGCAGAGCCATTTCGCTCTGGCCTCAGAAGTCCTGGCGTTGGAAGCGCGGCTGTGCGATGAAGGAATGGCAGTACATCATTTGGAGCCAGAGGCGGGCGGCCCCTCAGACGCCGCTGCGACGATCGAGTTGGCCCACCAACTAGGTGCGGCGTGGGTCGTCGCAGATGGCTACCACTTTGACGCGACGTATCAACAGGCCATCAGGGCCGCCGAACTCAAGCTTCTCTTTATAGACGACTATGGGCACGCGGGTCGTTATTGCGCCGATGTGGTGCTGAACCAGAATATCTACGCCGATGAATCACTATACGCCTACCGCGAACCGCACACCCGCCTATTGTTGGGCACGCGCTATGCCCTACTGCGGCGCGAGTTCTGGCCCTGGCGCGGCTGGCGGCGCGAGATTCCGCCTGTTGCCCGCAAGGTGTTGGTGACGCTGGGCGGCAGCGACCCAGACAATTTGACGTTGACGGTCCTCCGGGCGCTGCAGCGAGTGGATGTGGACGGCCTGGAGGTGGTGGTCGTCGTCGGTGGGAGCAACCCGCATTTTCAGGAACTAGAGGCCGCCATTCGTCATTCGCTGCCCGGAAGGGCCATTCGCCTGGTGCGTAACGTCACGGACATGCCAGAACTGATGTCCTGGGCCGATATGGCGGTGTCAGGAGGGGGAAGTACCTGCTGGGAGCTGGCGTTTATGGGGTTGCCGAGCCTGGCCCTGATCCTGGCCGAGAACCAACGACCTGTGATAACGGGGCTGGCTGCCGCCGGGGCCGTGATCAACCTGGGACAGCCCGCCGCGCTGGCACCCATCGAAATAGCCCGGTCGCTGACCGAGTTAGCCGCCACGCCGGGAAAACGCGCCGCTATGACCGAGCGCGGACAGGCGTTGGTGGATGGAGACGGCGCCCGGCGGGTCGTGCAGCGGATGCTAAGCCGGGCATTGACCTTGAGGCCGGTACAGGCGGACGACTGTCGTTTGATCTGGGAATGGGCTAATGATCCGCTTACCCGCGCTGTCTCGTTTTCGGTAGAGCCGATTCCCTGGGAGAAACACATGGCCTGGTTCACGGACAGGTTAAGCGATCCCCGCTGTCGCTTTTACATCGCCTTGGACGCGACTGCCCAACCGATTGGACAGATCCGATATCAGATTGAAGGGGAAGAAGCCGTGGTTTCCGTGAGTTTGGCGCTAGAGCAGCGAGGAAAGGGCTACGGCGCCCAAGTCATCCGGTTAGGGTCAGAGATAATTTTTTCGAGTACGACGGTTCGTTTAATTCATGCCTACGTCAAGCCGGACAATACCGGCTCGGCTTGCGCCTTTGCCAACGCGGGGTTTGTCAATGATGGTTTGATGGAAATCCAGGGGCACTCGGCTCTTCACTTTGTGTTACGAAAATGAATACCGATATGAACACTTGTTTTGAAATCAACGGGCGACGCATCGGAGCAGGCTCGCCGGTTTACGTTGTCGCAGAAGTGTCGGCCAATCATAACCAGGACTTTGATCAGGCGGTGCGCATCGTACACACAGCCAGAGAAGCTGGCGCCGACGCCATCAAGCTACAGACTTATACGCCGGATACACTGACGATTGACTGCAATAGCGAGTATTTTCGCGTCGGCAAAGGCACGATCTGGGAGGGTCGCACCCTGTACGACCTTTACGCTGAAGCCTACACTCCCTGGGACTGGCAGCCCAGACTCAAAGAGATTGCAGATCAATTAGAGTTAGACCTCTTTTCTACCCCCTTTGACTTCACCGCTGTGGACTTTTTAGAAGCGATGGACGTCCCGGCCTACAAAATCGCCTCCTTTGAAATCGTAGACCTGCCGCTCATCCGGCGGGTGGCCCAAACCGGCAAGCCGATCATCATGTCCACCGGCATGGCCACGCTGGCCGAGATTGACGAAGCGATGCGCACTGCCCGCGCAGCCGGGGCCACCCAGATCGCCCTGCTCAAGTGCACCAGCGCCTACCCTGCCTCGCCGGAAGAGATGAACCTGCGCACGATTCCGCACCTGGCCGAGGCGTTCAGTGTGCCGGTAGGTCTTTCGGACCACACGCTGGGTATTGCCGCGCCGGTGGCGGCGGTGGCGCTGGGCGCGTGCATCGTGGAGAAGCATTTTACGCTCTCGCGGGACGTCCCCGGTCCCGACAGCGCCTTTTCGCTCGAGCCGCACGAGTTCAAAGCGATGGTGGAAGCCATCCGCACGGCGGAAAAGGCGCTGGGCGAGGTGCGCTACGAGGTCACAGAGCGCGAGCAAGCCAGCCGCGTCTTTCGCCGCTCGCTGTTCGTGGTGCAGGATGTGAAAGCGGGGGAAGCGTTTACTGACGAGAACGTGCGCTCGATCCGGCCCGGCTATGGGCTGCACACACGCTATCTGGATCAGGTATTAGGGCGGAAAGCTGTACGGGATGTAGCGCGAGGGACGCCACTGGATTGGCGAGATATCGCATCGTAGCGAAATGGAACTGACACACCTCGACCGCAAATTCATCGCGTTGATCGTGCGTTCGCCAGAACATCTCACGGTCATTGTGAAGAGACTGGAACACAAATCGCCGATCTTGGTTGATCAGCGCCAGATGCACAGTCGGTATTTCGTATTTGCCAAAAACGTGGCGCAGTACCTTGCGTTATTGATCGAGTTGGTTGTGACAATTCTCAAGATAAAACGTCTGCCGCAGTGCGATCGGGTTATCTTTTACGATAGCGACCTCCAGACGTCTGCTGGCCGCATCGCCTACCTCAAATATCACTTGTCAGGGAAGGAGTTTACGGGCGTCAGTTACAGATCACGAATTGCCGCCATGCCTAATTTGAGCGAGATTGTACTGCTCGCCACCAGACTGGGCGTCGTGCTTTTGCAGTCGCTGCTCAAACCCTCCGAGCTGGGAGTCAATTACATTCGTATTCTGAGAACTTGTTTGCTCGTTCACAGCTATGTGGCTCATTGTCCCAGCCCGGCAGTTTATTTGTTTCGCATCTATCGTACAGAGATGCCTTTTGTGGCAGCGTATTTGCGGGAGCGGGGCGTTTGGGTCCACTTGATTCCCTCTACCAGTCCATTGACTCCAAATAATAAATACCTGGTTGGCGACTCGTTAAAAATCTGCAACCCGTACCAGCTTGATGAATTTGTGCGTTATCGCGATAGCGGGACGTGTAAGCATTATGAACTGTGGTCGCCTGAAGAAATTCATCTGTTGGCGCCCCACTATGCAACAAGAACGATTCAGGAGCACTGTGAGACCATCGGTCTCTATACGCAGGGATTTTGGTTGCGCACCCGCCTGGGCACAGTCGGGAGACAGATGGGTGAAGAATTGGCGCGGCAAGAAGAGGATCTAATCCAAGTTATGCTGACCTATGTGCAGCAAAGGCCCGATGTGAAACTGATTGTCTTTCCGCATCCAATGGAACGACGGCATTACACCAAGACCGGCGAGTATCCGTTTGACAGCTTGCTCGAACACCCACAGACAGAGGTGGATTTTTCTGGTGGAAATTCGATCTACCAGTTTGACCGAGTCGGACTGGGAGTCACGACCACGTCTACTGTTGGATTTGACAGGGTCTATCTAGGGTTTCGGACTCTTTTTTACACTCCCCACAGTTTACTGTTGGATTTGCAGATTCCTTCCCCCTTTAACGCCATCTTTCTGCAAACCCAAGACCGATTCCTGGCGCTGGTAGAGCAGGTTCGGTTGATGGGACATGCCGAGTTCATGGAACACTTTTTCGGCGGCTTGCCATGGCGTAAAGTGGATCTAACCCCCAAAGCAAGCGAGCTGCAGTAGGAAAAAGTGGCATGAGAGAGGTTACTGACATCGCCCAAGGCAGCCTTTTAGGCAAGCTGTCGCGCCATGGCACGATCTACTTTGTCAGCAATGCGACCATGCGCTTCGTTCATTTCCTGCTGATCCCCATGGATACCCGTTTTTTCAATCCCGATGACTATGGAGTGATCGTTACGGTCATCTCGTCTACCAGAATCCTGACAGTGTTCGTTGGACTCTATCTTGACGCAGCTTATGCGCGCTTTTATCACGAATACAAGCATGACCCTGTCCTCTTGCGACAGTACACCTCAACTATTTACTGGTTCAGCGTAGGGTGGGGGGCGCTCGTCACGGCTGTCTCCCTGGCTATCGTCGGGTTGATCATTCGCCCCGGCGTCCCTATCTGGCCCATTTTGTTTTTGGCCTTTCTCGATCCCTGGTTTACCCAACTGGGAATGCTATCCCAGAGCTATCTCCAGCAAAACCTCCGCTCCACCTTGCAAGTTTGCGTTGCCCTGTTTACCCTGGCCCTCAATGTGGGGGTTATGCTGTTGCTGGTCGGCGTTTTCCACGTGGGTATAGCGGGCAAGTTCATGGGTATTGCGTGCGGATCGGGCTTGCTGTTTATCCTGGGTGCATTCATTCTCAGTCACGATGGATACCTGCATTTCACTTTCTCGCCCGCCATGTTGATTCAATCGCTCCGTTACGCTGTACCCTTGTTACCGAATTTGGCTGCCGGTTGGATTACCACCTTCTCCGACCGGATTCTGCTCACCTGGCACGGCTCTACGGCGGAAACCGGTGTTTATAACGTGGGTTACTCGTTGGGCATGGGGTTCACACTCTTTTCTCTTTCGATTTTTCAGGTTTATGGTCCGGTCTTTTTCGCACGGATGAGGCAGAACAAAGAGCTGGCCCAGCAGCAAATGGAACGCTTTATCCCCTATTATTTCATGCTGATGTTGTGGCTTTGCCTGGCCTTTTCGCTCTTTGCGCGCGAGATTGTGGCTATCTTGACCCCGGGCAGCTACTTGGGCGCCGCGACCGTTGTGCCTGTGGTACTTTTGGCCTACTTTTTGGGTTCGCAATACCAGCCAGCACTGGCTGTTTTGGCCTTTGAGAAAAAGACGGGCCTCATCTCGGCCGCGGCGATCATTCAAGCATTGGTTAACTTGAGTCTGAATCTGATTCTGATTCCGTCCTTTGGCAAGACGGCAGCCGCCTGGACAACCGTAGCGGCGATCAGCGCCTATACAGCCTGGATGGTCTTTTGGGCGCACAGGCTTTTTCGTCTGCGGATGGATTTACAGCGGATGGGTTTGGCCGCGTTAATTGGTGGGGCCGCGATTTTGCTTTACGGGATTTTCGCTGTGTCTGTGCCTGCACCACAACTGCTGGCCATACCCTTTAAATCAGGACTGTTAATGATGGTGCCGCTGGGGTTGTGGTTCTTGGGTGGCATCCGGCCGGCGGACAAGGCGTTGTTCAAAGAGCGTGGGCGTGTCCTGATCATGCGGCGTGTGAAAAGGCTAGTATAGCAGTTATGTGTGGCATTTCCGGCCTGGCGAATCTCAAAAACCCCGTCTCGCTGGCGGGCTACTACCCGGCTCACCTGCGCCTGCGCCATCGCGGTCTGGACGACGAAGGGTTCTTCGTCTGCGCCGGAAACGAGACGCTCTACCGGGGCGACGACACGGTTCCCGATCTGGGCGCACTGCCGCACATCCGCGAGCTCAGCGCGGCTAACGTCGTCCTGGGCCACCGCCGGCTTTCGATCATCGACCTTTCCCCCGGCGGCCACCAACCGATGACCGACCGCACCGGCCGGTACACGATGGTCTACAATGGCGAAATTTACAACTATATCGAGCTGCGTCAGGAACTCTGCGCGTTGGGCCATCGTTTCGATACCCAATCCGACTCCCAAGTGCTGCTGGCGACGTTTGCCCAATGGGGGCCGGCCGGCTTGAACCGGCTGAACGGCATGTGGGCCGCCGCCATCTATGATTCTCAGGAACGGCGCCTGATCCTCAGCCGCGACCGTTTTGGCGTCAAGCCGCTGTATTATGCCCTCGTCGGCGACGCGCTGTATTTTGGCTCCGAGGTCAAATTTCTGCTGCCCTTTCTGCCCGCACTGCGCATGAACGAGCAGCGGGTGCTAGAGTACCTGGTCCAGAACGTAGTGGATCATCACGTCGAGACCATGTTCGCCGGCATCTGCCAGGTGTTGCCCGCCCACTATGCCACCTTTGACAAGGCCGGCCTGACGCAACACGCTTATTGGCATCTGCCCGACCAGCCGCTCAGTCCCACCCTGGATGAGGCGCGGGAGCGCCTGTACGAGCTGCTCACCTCGGCGGTGAGCCTGCGCTTGCGCAGCGACGTGCCCATCGGCTCGCTGCTCAGCGGCGGGCTGGACTCGACCACCATCGTGTGTATCGTGCGCCAACTGCTCGACCGGCAGGCAGCCGCCAATACTTTTGACTTTTTCTCCGCCGTCTTTCACGAGGAGCAGTTCAGCGAGCGGCGCTACATCGAACACACAGTGGCGCAAACAGGCATGCCCATCCACTGGATTTACCCCGACCCGACCCAGTTGGTTGAAACGCTGCCCCGGCTGCTCCACCACCAGGAATTCCCCTTCCGCTCGCTGGCGGTCTACTCTCAATGGGAGATTATGCGCCACGTGCGCCAGACCCCGATCGTTGTCCTGCTCAACGGCCAGGGCAGCGACGAGATTTTCGCCGGTTACACCGCGCACTATTATGCGCTCATCGCCGAGTATCTGCGCCGGTTGCGTCCTGGCAAAGGCTGGCGCGAGATGCGGGCGCTGCACCAGGCGCGTGAGATCACTCTGATCCGGGGATTCGCCAGCGCCCTGCGCGAGCTGCTCAAAGCCACACCCCTCCGCCAGTTGGCCCACTATCGCCCCCTCCCATATCTCAATCGCCCCTATCATCCGGCCGAAGGATGGGAACGCCAGCGCGACATCTTTCAAGACGCGCTGGTGCGCAACCTGACCTTCAGCGCCTTGCCCGAATACCTGCGCTACGAAGACCGCAACAGCATGGCCTTTACACTAGAGTCGCGCCTGCCCTTTATGGATTATCGTCTGGTCGAGTGGGCCATGTCGCTGCCTGCCGAGTTAAAAATAAAAGGGGCAGTGAGCAAACGCGTCCTGCGCGAGATGGCCCGGCCGCTCATCCCGGCGGCGGTGGCCGGGCGCGAGGACAAGATGGGCTTTGTCTCGCCGCAGGAACAGTGGCAGCGCACTGTCCTGACTCCGGCCCTGGACGCCGTCTTTGCCCAAGATTTACAGGCCATTTTTGCCTTTCTGAACGGCAGACGCGCTGCGGCAATTTATCGCCAGTACCAAAATGGGCGCAACGACAACTGGACCTGGGTCTGGCGGGTGGCCTGCCTGTTCTGGTGGTACCACGCCTGGTGGGAAGGCCAACATGTCGGGTGAAAAAATCTATCACTTTCACCGCCAGTCTATGACTTGTCAGGAAGCCCAGGCTTTCCTGGATCAGTATCGGCGTTCGATTCGCCGTAGTTTTGATCGCTATACGCGCATACTCCCTCACATTCCCTTTCACAGTTACGTGCTGGACTTTGGGTGTGGCTGGGGGACTTTTACCGAAATGATCCACCTGGAACGGCAATGCCGGGTAGATGGAATTGACCTTGATCCGGCTTCCATTCAGATCGCTTGTGACCTGGTGCGAGAAAAAGACGGACTTGCTTTCTCGGTGCGGCGCATCCAGGAACTCCTCGATGAGACCTACGACGTAGTGGTCAGCACCCAAGTCGCAGAGCACACGCTGAACCCGGGCAATTACCTGCGCGAGTGTAACCGCGTGCTGCGGATGGGGGGCTATTTGATTATTTCGGCGCCCAATATTCTCACGCCGCGTTATTTCTTATCTATTCTGGGTCGTCGACCCGAAGAAAAATTCCGGGCCATTTCAAAAGCGAGCAAAAGCCAGCGTGACCGCACACGGGATCACGTACAGGCCTGGGATCCCTCAACTTTTTGTCGGTTGCTGTCCAGTTTGGGCTTTGAATATGAAACCCACGAGTTTATGGAGGGAATCGCCCTGCCGTTCGGAAAATACTGGCGGCGTCCATGGGGGTTGCTCAGGCATTGGTCATATACCATGTTGTTCAAAATGCGCAAAGCCGAGTTTGTAGACATCGCGCCTGATGATTGAGAGGAGAGCATGCGACGGGTACTCTTTATCGCCTACAATTTCCCCCCTCACGGCGGCGCCGGCGTCCAACGTAGCGTCAAGTTTGTCAAATACCTGCCCGAATTTGGCTGGCGCCCCCTGGTGCTGACCACCACGGCCGACGCCAGCCCGGTCCAGGATTCTACTTTGCTGAATGATGTCTCCGCCGATGTGCCTATCCGGCGTGTGCCAGGATTCAGCATTACCCGGCTTCAAGCGCGGCTCGCTCGCCATCGAATGGACAGGCTGGCGGTGGCGCTCAATCTATTATTACAAATCCCCGACCCCACCCGGTTTTGGGCGCGAAATACCCACGCCGCCATTTCGCAAATTGTCCAACGCGAAAAACCCCACGTCATCTACACCACCTCCGGTCCATATAGTAACCATCTGGTCGGGTTATGGGCGCGACGACGCTTTCACCTTCCCTGGCTGGCCGATTTCCGCGATCCCTGGAGCCAAAACTTGCTCATGCCTTATCTGCCGGGCTACCGCGCCATCAACCGCCGCATGGAACGACAGGTGTTGGCCGAGGCCGACTGTGTGGCCTGCGTATCCCAACCCTGGTTGAGCGATCTACAAAAGAACCTGGGCCGGCAAGCGGAAAAATTTATCGTCCTCCCCAATGGTTACGATGAAACCGACGTGCAACCCTTGCCCCCGCCAACCCCAACCGAGCGCTTCACCCTGACTCATCTGGGCAGCTTTTATCACAACCGCCGACCGGATGCCTTGATTCAAGCCATCCAGTTACTGATTCAAACCGGGCGCATTCCACAGTCTGAAATACGGGTTGTGTTTGTGGGCAAGAACGCCCGCCAACACGTCCCCGACACTCCACCTTTTGAGACGCACGATTACGTACCCCACAAAGAACTCGACCGGTTTCGGAACGAGACCAGCGCGTTTCTGCTGGTGCTCGCCACGTCGCCGGACAACGTGGGAAATTACAGCGGCAAGCTGTTCGAGTACCTCGCCTTGAACCGTCCCATCCTGGGCGTCGCGCCGCCGGGGGGAGTCGCCGAGCAGCTCATCCACGCCACACGCACGGGCATCACAGCCAACGGAGATGTGAGCGCCATCGCCGACGCCGTAGAAGACTTGTTTCGCCAATACAAATCGGGCGCCGCCGACTGGAACCCAGACTGGACCATCATCCGCCAATACACCCGCCGCAACTTGACCGCCCGCCTGGCCGCCGAATTCAATCGCCTGGCAGACTCGGAGGCGGCGGTATGAAACACGTGGTGATGCTCCTCTCCAACCCCTTCCGCCCTGACCCCCGCGTCGCGGGCGAAGCCCAGGCTCTGGCGCGGGCCGGCTATCGGGTGACGATTCTGTGCTGGGACCGCGCCGGCGAGCTTCCGTCCGCCGAATCGGTGAACGATTACCGCGTGGAGCGCATCCAGACCGTTCGCACGGTCTACGGCGCCGGCGCCCGGCAAATCCTGCACACCCCCCGCTTCTGGCGGGCTGCCGCTGCGCGTGTGCGCGAGCTGCGCCCCGACGTGCTCCACTGCCACGACCTGGACACCCTCCCTATCGGCTGGCGGCTCAAAAAACAGACCCGCGCCAAACTGGTCTACGACGCCCACGAGGATTATCCGGCCATGATGACGCTCTATCTGCCTGGACCGATGGTGCGGGCGCTTTCGTGGCTGGAGCGACGCCTGTTGCGCCGGGTGGATTACGTCATCACCGCCAGCGCCGTCTTTGCCGACAAGCTGCGAGCGCGCGGCGTGGCCCCGCTCGCCGCCATCGGCAACTATCACGACCTGGCCCCTTTTGACGCCGTCGGCGCGAACGACCCTGCGGCGGCGCGGACGGCGTTGGGATTGCCGCCGGACGATCTGGCGGTGGCCTACATCGGCGGCTTTTCCCACAACCGCGAGCTGCTGCCGCTCATCGAGGCCGCGCGCGGCCTGCCCGGTGTGCAGGCGCTGCTGTGGGGCGACGGCCACCAACGAGCCGCCGTCGAGGCCGCCGCCGCTCAAATACCCAATGTCCAATACCTGGGCTGGCTACCAGCGACCCAAGTTCCCCTCTATATGCGCATGGCCGACGTGATCTATTACTGCCTGCGGGCCGACTATCCCGGCGCAGTCTATAACGCGCCCAATACGCTGGCGCAGGCCATGGCCGCCGGACGACCCATCATCGCCAACGACGTAGGCGACCTGGGGCGCATCGTGCGCGAAACCGGATGCGGTCTTCTCTTGCCAAAAGTAACGTCCGCCGCCATTCGAGAGGCGTTGGAGGCTTTACGCGACCCGGCCCTGCGGCGGCAGATGGGGGAGGCCGGTCGGAGGGCAGCTGAGACACATTACAACTCGACCACGTCCGCCGAGCATCTACAGCAGGTGTATGCGCACATCACCGGGAGAGATTGAGCTTGAAGATTCTAAACGTGGTGGGGGCCCGCCCCAATCTGATGAAAATCGCCCCATTGGTCGCAGAGATGCAGCGCCATTCTGAAATCGAGCAGACCCTGCTCCACACCGGCCAGCACTATGACGACAAAATGTCACAGGTCTTTTTTGACGAGCTGGGCATCCCCCGCCCCGACATCTACCTGGGCGTCGGCTCCGGCTCGCACGCCGAGCAGACCGCCCGCGTGATGCTCGCGTTCGACAAGGTGCTGCTGGCCGAGCGCCCCGACGTGATCGTGGTTGTGGGCGACGTCAATTCGACGCTGGCCTGCGCCATCACCGCCGCCAAGCTGGGGACGCCGGTGGCTCACGTGGAGGCCGGTCTGCGCAGCTTTGACCGCACCATGCCGGAAGAAATCAACCGCATCGTCACCGACGCGCTCTCGGATTTTCTGTTCACCACCTCGCGCGACGCCGACGAAAACTTGATCCGCGAAGGCGTTGCGGCGGAAAAGATATTTTTCGTGGGCAACGTGATGATTGACACGTTGCTGCAACATCGCGCCCGCGCCGCCCAACTGCGCACCTCGGCCCGCTTTGGGCTTGAGCCGGGCCATTATGCGCTGCTGACGCTGCACCGACCGTCCAACGTAGACGTGCCGCAGGTCTTTTCCGGTATCTTTGCTGCTCTGGCCATTATCCAGCGCGATGTGCCTATTTTATTTCCGGCCCACCCCCGCACCGTCAAGCGCATGGCCGAGTTTGGCTTTGACGAGCAACTGCGGGCCACCCCCGACCTGCGCATCGTTGAGCCATTGGGCTATCTGGAATTCCTCGACCTGATGATGCATGCCCAATTGGTGCTGACGGACTCGGGCGGTATTCAAGAAGAGACCACCATCTTGGGTGTTCCCTGTCTGACCCTGCGCGAAAACACCGAACGGCCGGTCACGCTTATCGAGGGCACCAACACGCTGGTCGGCGCCGACCCGGCCCGCATCGTCGCCGAGGCCCGGCGCATCCTGGCTGGCGAGACCAGAATCGGGCGTGTACCAGAACTGTGGGATGGCCGCGCGGCGGAACGTATCGTCGCTGTCTTGCGGGAGAAACTAGCATGAAGATACTGTCGGTTGTCGGCGCCCGTCCTCAATTCATCAAAGCCGCCCCGGTCAGCCGGGCGCTCCGGCAGACAGTTCACGAGGTGCTGGTTCATACCGGTCAGCACTATGATTACGGCATGTCGGCGGTCTTTTTCGACGAGCTGGGCATACCCGAACCCGACTATAACCTGGGCATCGGCTCCGGCGTCCACGGTTGGCAGACCGGGCAGATGCTCATACGCATCGAGGAGGTATTGCTAAAAGAGCGGCCCAATTGGGCGCTGGTCTACGGCGATACCAACTCGACCCTGGCCGGGGCGCTGGCGGCGGTCAAGCTCCACATCCCAGTGGCCCACGTCGAAGCCGGCTTGCGCAGCTTTAACCGCGCTATGCCAGAGGAGCACAACCGCGTGCTGACCGACCACGCCGCCGACTTGCTCTTCTGTCCCACCCAGACCGCCGTGGACAACCTGGCCCGCGAGGGCATCGTCAATGGGGTGCACCTGGTGGGTGACGTGATGTACGACGCCCTCTTGCACAACGTCGCGCTGGCCGAGCAGCGCTCCGGCGTGCTCGCGCGTTTAGGGCTTTCACCCGGCCATTACGCCCTCGCCACGCTGCACCGCCCGGCCAACACCGACGACCCGGCTCGACTGGGCGCGATCCTCGCCGCGCTGGAAGAAATCGGCCAGGAGTACCCGGTCGTCTTTCCTGTCCACCCCCGCACCCGCCAGCGCCTCCCTCAATATCCAATATCTAATGTCCAACTCACCGAACCCGTCGGCTATCTGGACATGCTTGTCCTGGAAAAAAATACCCGCCTGATCCTCACTGACTCGGGCGGCGTGCAAAAGGAGGCTTATCTCTTTGGCGTACCGTGCCTCACCCTGCGCGACGAGACCGAGTGGGTCGAGACGGTGGAAGCCGGCTGGAATCTCCTGGTGGGGGCCGACCGCGCCGCTATCGTCCGCGCCGCCCGCGAGTTTCGCCCACCGGGGTCGCCGTCGCCCCTCTTTGGAGATGGACGCGCCAGCCAGCGGATCGCAGCGATGCTGATGAGACAGAGGTCTTGATCCAATGCGCGTTCTCTATCTCTCTCAATACTTCCCCCCCGAAGTCGGCGCCACCCAAACCCGCGCCTACGAGATGGCCTCCGGCCTGCTCCGCGCCGGACATCAGGTTACGGTGCTGACCGAAGTTCCCAACCACCCCGAAGGGATCATCCGCCCAGAGTATCGCGGGTGCTTTTGGATGCGCGACGCGCTGGACGGCATCGGCGTGATCCGCGTGTGGGTTAAAACCTCGCCGGTCAAAACCATGCGCACCCGCATGGCGTTCTATCTGAGTTTCATGTTCAACGCCACGTTGGCGGGGTTGGCCCTGGCCCGTGGGCGCTATGACGTGATTTACGCTACCTCCCCACCGTTGTTCGTCGGTGGGGCCGCGCTGGCCTTGAGTTACCTGCGACGCATCCCGCTGGTCTTTGAGGTGCGCGACCTGTGGCCGGAATCAGCCGTGGCGCTGGGTGAGCTGCACAATCCGCGCTTCATCCGCTGGGCCACCCGCCTGGAACAAGCCTGCTACCGCCGCGCCCGGCGGGTCGTCGTCGTCACCCAGGGCATTCACGACCGCCTGCTCGAGCGGGACATCCCCCCGGTCAGGCTGGCCCTCATCCCTAACGGCGCAAATACCGACCTGTTCCGCCCCCAGCCGGAGGCCGGGCAGGCCGTGCGACGCGAGTTGGGCCTGCCCGACCAATTCCTGGTCATCTATGCCGGCGTCCACGGCATCGCCCAAGGGTTGGAGACAGTGCTGGAGGCCGCCCAACTTCTTGCAGACCGGCCTGACATCCATTTCCTGATGATTGGGGATGGCCCCTGCAAAGCCGATCTGCTCAAGCGGAAAGAGGCGTTGGCTCTGCCCAATCTCATCATGCTGGATGCGCAACCGCGCGAGCGTATCCCTGCCTACCTCTCCGCCGCCGACGTAGCCCTGGCCCCCCTGCGCAAACTGGAGCTTTTCAAGGGGGCGCTGCCCTCGAAAATCTTTGATGCCTGGGCCTGCGAATGCGCCACCATTGTGGGTATGGAGGGAGAGGCCCGGCGCATCCTGGAACAGGCCCAGGCAGGGGTGTATGTGGAGCCGGAGTCGCCGCTGGCGCTGGCCGCCGCCGTCGAAGCACTGGCTGCGGATCGCGCCCGCTGCCGTGAGTATGGGGTCAACGGTCGCCGCTTTGTCGAACAGCACTATTCCCGCCAGGCCCAGGCCCGGCAACTGGAACAGCTCCTGCGCACCATCCTCGCCGGGTAGCCGAATCGTCGAGATGTGCTATAATAGCCTTTATTGGGGCAGTCGCCTCCATCCTCGTTTTTGCAGGAACAGATGACACCAGCAGCGAGAGAGGACATCCATCAGGTGTTTCAGTTGGCCGACCTGGTCGCTTTCCTGAGCACACAGCCAGACGTGGCGGCGGCCTACCTCTTTGGCTCGCTGGCCGAAGGACGGGCTGCGCCCCGCTCCGACGTGGATATCGCCATCCTGCTGGGCGGCGACCCCGACTCGGACCGGATATGGGAGCGCCGATTCGCCTTGTGGGATGCGCTAGAGCGCTTCACCGACCGCGAGCTAGATGTGGTGATTCTCAACCAGTCGCCGCCGCTCCTGCAGAACCAGGTACTTAAACACGGCCGGCTGCTCTACGAGGGCGACCGCGCGGCGCGGGTCGAATTCGAGGTGCGGGCGGGCAAGATTTACGCCGATTTGAAGCCGATGTACGATTTTCATACTTGTGATCTGCTACAAAAAATAAAGGAGGTGGGCCTTGGAGGACGCCGACGCCGTCGTCGCCGAACGCCTGCGGCTGCTGGCTGAGTACCGGGACGAATTGCTCCACTACCGGGCGCAGGCTACCAGTTTCCAGGTCTACCAGAACAACAAGATGCTCCGCCGGGCTGTTGAGCGTTCCTTACAGGTTTCCGTAGAAATCTGCCTGGACGTCGGCCGGCGCATCGTCGCGTTGGAAGGCTTTCGTTACCCCGAAGACAATCAAGACGTCTTTCGAGTTTTAACCGAGGAGCAAGTAATCCCTGGTAACTTGCTAGAGACGCTGCTAGATATGGCCCGCTTTCGCAACCTCATCGTGCACAACTATGCCCACGTAGACGACGCCCGAGTCTATGGCATCCTCCACAAGCGTCTGGCCGACCTGGATGCCTTTGCCGAGGCAGTGCGGGCCTACCTGTTGCAGGAGTCCGACGCCCAATGATCACCGAAACCCCTTTCCGGCTCGAGCGCGACCCGCGCTTGGCAACTGACCAGATCACCCCGGAGCTGATTGACTATGTGCAAAAAATCGTTGCCCGCTTTGACCCTTACCAGAAATCCATTCTACCTCTATCATCTGTTCCGAGACGGAAAGGTGCCCTATGAGCGAGCCAATTGAGTTACCGATCAAAACTCCAGACGCCGTGCTGGCCCGGCTGCCGGCCCACATCACCCAGGAGACGTAACGACTGATGCGCATTCTCGTCACCGGCGGGGCCGGATTCATCGGCTCCCACCTCGTAGACCGGCTCATCGCCGACGGCCACGACGTGACCGTGATTGACAATTTGTCGGTCGGAACCATTCACAACATCGCCCACCACCTGGGCAGCGAGCGTTTTCATTTCGTGTGCGACTCGATCCTGAACCAACCGGTCTTGGAGCGGCTGGTCCGCAAGAGCGAGCAAATTTACCACCTGGCGGCCGTGGTGGGCGTCAAATACGTGGTCGAAGACCCGCTGGGGGGCATCCTGACCAACGTGCGCGGCACAGAGAATGTGCTAGAGTTGGCTTACCGTTACTGGGTGCCCACGCTCATTGCTTCCAGCTCGGAGATTTATGGCAAGAGCACCGCAGTGCCTTTGAAAGAAGACGACGATCGTTTGCTGGGGCCGACCAGCGTGGGGCGCTGGTCGTATAGCGACAGTAAAGCCATTGACGAGTATTTCGCTTTTGCTTACGCGCGTCAGGGATTGCCGGTGACAGTCGTGCGCTATTTCAACGTCTTTGGCCCGCGCCTCGACCCGCGCGGTTATGGCAGCGTCATTGCCAAGTTTGTCACGCAGGCCCGCAACGGAGGCCCGCTGACCCTTTATGGCGATGGGCGACAAACCCGCTGCTATACCTACATCACCGACGCCGTCGAAGGAACCGTGCAAGCAGCTACCATGCCAGAGGCGGCCGGCATAGCTTTCAACCTCGGCTCCAATCGCGAGACCAGCGTGCTAGAGTTGAGCGAAATGATCCGAGCCCGGATCAACCCCCAAACCGCCATCGAATTCACCTCCTACGCCGAGGTCTATGGCGTGCCGTTTGAAGAGACCCGCCGCCGCGTGCCCGACGTGGAGCGGGCGGCGAAAATCCTGGGCTTTCGCGCCAGCACCTCATTAGAAGAGGGACTGGAGCGAACCATTACCTGGTTCGGGGAGAAAAAGAGCTAATGGCATCAACCAAATTGAGTGCATATTGTAGCCGGGTCATCGAGGCCGGCTGGATCGCGGCGATGGTGCTCGTGCCGCTCTACTTTAACGTGTATTCCAGCCGCGTCTTTGAGCCAGACAAACTGACGTTGCTGCGCTCCATCGCCGTTTTTATGGCCGTGGCGTGGATCATCAAAACCGTTGAGGAAGCCGGTCACAGCCAGTCTGTACGGTCTTACTTTTGGCAGGCGCCGCTGACGTTGGCGACGGCGATCCTGGCGACCGTTTATCTGTTGATTACTCTGACCTCGGTCATTCCCAATCTGTGGATCTGGGGTTCTCTGTTCGTATTCGTTCTGGCCGCCGGGCTGGTCAAGATCATCGGCGAGGGCAGCTACGGCCACAAATTGCGGCATTTCTTCTGGCGCACCCCGCTGGTGTTGCCGGCGCTGGCGCTGGTCGCCATTTATCTACTGACTACCTTAACCTCGGTTTCGCGCTTTACCAGCCTGTGGGGGTCTTATCAGCGCTTGCAGGGCACCTACACCACGCTGGCCTACATTGTGGTCTTTTTCCTTATCCTGAACGAAATGCGCAGCCGCGAGCAACTGGACCGGTTGATCACAGCGGCCATCGTCACCAGCGTGCCCATCTCCCTTTATGCGTTGATGCAACACTATGGCATTGATCCTCTACCATGGGGAGGAAATGTGTCCACACGAGTTGCCTCGAATATGGGCAACTCGATCTTTGTCTCGGCCTATGAGATTATGATCTTTTTCCTCACCTTGGGGCGTATCATCGAAAGCTTTATCTCCATCCTGACCGAAGAAGAGGCCCAGGTGGCCGATATTTTGCGGGCGGCGGCCTATATCTTTACCGCCCTCATCCAGCTCATCACGATCTGGTTCAGCCAGAGCCGCGGGCCGTGGATGGGCTTGCTGGTGGGGCTGTTTGCCTTTGTGTTGTTCGGACTGCTGGCGCTACGCCGCACCGCGCCTGACAAAGGCCAGACTACCTGGCAGGATGTTCTCAAAGCGTTGGGTGGCACAACCGTCATGCTGACGGCGGTAGGGTTTGTTGCGCTGCTCGCTTCTCGCCGCACCTGGAAGTGGTTGTGGTTGAGCTGGGTTTTGCTGGCCATTGTCGGAGTCGGTTTTCTGGTCTTGTTCAACCTGCCCGACACGCCGCTGGAATCGCTGCGCAACACGCCCTACATCGGTCGGCTGGGCAAAGTCTTTCAAACTGAAAGCGGCACCGGCAAGGTGCGCGTGCTGATCTGGGAAGGCGCGGTCAAGATGATCACGCCCCACGAGCCGATTGGCTATCCTCCAGAGGACCCCACGGCCTCCTTTGAGGCCGACCAGCTCAACTTTGTGCGGCCCCTCATCGGCTACGGACCAGAGTCCATGTACGTGGCCTACAATCCTTTCTACCCCTCCGACCTGGCCCACTTTGAAAAGCGCAACGCCTCGCCCGACCGTTCACACAACGAAACCTTTGATGCGCTGGTCATCACTGGCGTGATCGGGTTGGCGGGCTATATGGCGCTGTTTGGCAGCATCTTTTACTTTGGCCTCAAATGGCTGGGGTGGATAGACCATGCGCGCCAAAAGTGGGCCTTCCTAGCGCTCTATCTATTATTGGGAGCGGTGGTCGCAGTGGTCTCGGTTGTCATGGGAGGACCGGAATTTTTTGGCGTCGGCTTACCTTTTGGCTTTTCGATTGGCCTGGTCTTTTATGCGATCCTGTATGCTCTGTTTCGAGACGGGGTGGAACCGCTCGCTTTTGTCTTCTTTTGGGGTGTCATCACGGCCCTGGCGGTAGGCATCGCCGCGCTGGCCAAGAGTGGCCTGGTGGTTCTGCTGGCGATGGCCGGCGCTTTGGCGGCTGTGGGCGCGCTGTTCTACCTTTTGGGACAGGCGACCTTTGGAAAAATCACCCGTGAGGAATCCACCACTTCCCTGCCGCCCATTCTCATCCTCAGCCTGCTGGTGGGCATCATCGCCCACTTTGTCGAGATCCACTTTGGCATCGCCATCGCCGCCACCCGCACCTACTTTTGGGTCTTTGCCGCGTTGCTGGTGTTGTTGGGCAAAAACATGCTCCAGGATCCGGATGCGGTCGCAGCGACTGCGCCGGTCGCCGGCGACGCACAACCCCCACCCCCCGAAACCTCCACTCGCTCGCGGCGCAAGAAACGCCGCCAAGAGCGCCGCACGGCGCAACCCGTGCGCAAGCAGCCTGTTCGTGCGGGGCTGCCGGCCTGGGTCGGCCCGGTGCTCGTCTCGGCCTTTATCCTCACCCTCATCATGGGCACGCTGGGATTCAACTTTATCACCAACGCCGGGCGCCAGAGCGCCGACCCGAGCTGCGATCCCCAATTTGGCCGCATGCTCCAGGGTTGTTGGAACAGCCAGGCATGGAACATCCTCAAGCACGACCTCACGGTGCTGCAGCCCAACCGCTTGCAGAATCGGCCCACCGAGACCAAATCGTTCATGACCATGGGCTTACTGCTCCTCACCGTGCTTATCGGTAGCGTACTCAGCATCTCCGAAATGGCGCGGCGCGGCCTGTTCAAGCGTCGCCGCGAAGACTGGGGCTGGGGCGCGTTGTTGCTGGTGTCGCTGGCCTTTTTGCTGGCGCTCATCGCGCTGTTCGGCATCGCCGACCGGCATTTGCAACTGGGGCGCTTTCAGATCACGATGGCGCTGCTCAATCAACGTTTTCAAGAGAGCCACGCACTAGGGGACCTGGCGGAATTGATCGACAGCCTGCTTGACGTGTCGATGTACCTGTCGGGCGTGTTGTACGCTTTTTACACTTTTGTGTTTCTCTTTATCCTGGCCGTAGGCGCGGCCTTGCTACTGGGGCGGCATCAGCCCTCCAAATGGGCCACCCCCTGGGGCGCGATGGTCGCCGTTCCATTGCTGGCCGTGGCGCTCTTTGTCATGAACCAAACCAACATCAAGGTCATCCGCGCCGACATTATCTACAAGCAAGGCGAAGAGTGGAGCCGGCAACAGCAATGGGACGTGGCCATTGCCCACCACAAACGCGCTCTGGAGTTGGCCCCAAAAGAGGACTTTTACTATCTATGGGCCGGCTCGGCCTATCTGGAAAAGTCCAAGACGGCTCCGGCTTCGCCGTGCATCATCACGCGCGAGCCGAATATCTCGGGTGTACTCAAAATGCCCGTCACGCAAACCGCCCAACTGTGTCGCGAAGACCTGTTGGTGTCTGCCCGGACTATCTTGCTCGAAGCGCGCACGGTCAACCCGCTCAATACCGACCACACGGCCAACCTGGCCCGGCTGTATAAAAACTGGGCAGACCTTGCTACAGACTCCACCCTCAGGCAACAAAACATAGACCAATCCATCGCTTTCTACGAGCAGGCGACCACGCTCAGCCCTCAAAATACCATCGTGTGGAATGAGCTGTCCACGGTCTACCTGTATCAAAAGGACGATGCGCTCAAGGCCAGAGAGCTTGTCGCGCACTCGCTCGAACTGGACAGTCGTTTTGAGCAAACCTACATGATTTTGGGCGATTCGTGGGTCAAAGAGGCCGAAGACATCCGTCGGCAGATGGTCGCCAAGCAGCAAGAATTGGCCGCCGCCAGTGATGCGGACAAGGCCGCGCTGCAAGCCGAGCTCGTCGCCTTGCAGGCCGAACGCGACGAAAAACTGCTGCCTGCTATTGACGCCTATCTCCAGGCCGTGGAGGTCAAACCCAACCTGGTTAACGTCTATGCGTCAGTAGCCAGCGCCTACGAGCAAATGGGGCGCACCGACGACGCCATCGCCACTTTTGAACAGGCCATCGCAGCCAATCCCAAATCGGCCGAGCTCTATCTGGGTCTGGGCGAGCTGTATCGGCGCCTGGGCAACCTCCAGGCGGCCGTCGTCCAATATCAACAGGCCGTTGCCCTGGCTCCCAGTAACGTGAACGCCCGTCTGGTATTGGCGAGCCTGCTAGAAAGCCTGGAGCGATTCGACGAGGCGTTAATACAGATCCAAGAGGCCGCTAACCTGGAACCTGCTGATGCCGGCGTGCGGCAAAACCTGGCCTTCATGTATCAGCGGCTGCAAATGTATCCAGAGGCGCTGGCCGAAGCGCAGGCAGCCGCTCAACTGGCGCCCGGCGATGCCACCAACCAATTGCTCATCGGCGATATCAGCCGCCAGATGAACGATCTGCAACGGGCAGCCCAGGCCTACGAGCAGGCTCTAGTGATCAACCCCAACCTGGACAATGCCTGGAACGTGCATTTGAACCTGGCGTTGATTTACCAACAAATGGGACAGACCGGTACCGCCCTGAACCATGCGACTATTGCTCTCAAC
This sequence comes from Anaerolineae bacterium, assembly GCA_034435435.1. GTDB lineage: Bacteria > Chloroflexota > Anaerolineae > S140-20 > S140-20 > DAOTXN01. The sequence continues at coordinate 31,394 of DAOTXN010000017.1, forward strand.
CTGGCCCCTGAAAACCAGCGCCAACAAATCAACGATTTTGTGGTCCAACTGGAACAACAAAGCACGGGGAGCCCCTAGACCTGCCGGGTTTCCGAAACCCGGCAGGTCTTGCGACTTTAGAGGTTGAACATGAGCACACCTATGTTGATTTTTGCCGGCGCCCTCATCTTTGCCATTAGCGGCACGCCGCTGGCGCGTTACCTGGCCCCCAAATTAGGGGTGATCGACCGGCCCTCAGAGCGCAAAGTGCACACCAAGCCCATCCCCCGCCTGGGCGGGGCGGCCATCTTTGTGGCCGTGATGGTGGCGCTCATCTTTTTACAGGACCAGCGTAATTTCGACCAATTCGTCAGCATTCTGCTAGGGGCGAGCTGGGTGTCGTTTCTCGGATTGTGGGATGACCGCTGGGGCGTGCCGCCGCTGTTCAAGCTGGCGGGGCAGATTATCGGGGCCTTGTTCTTGATCGTCAACGACGTGCGGGTGGCGCTGCCTTTTCTCCCCACGTGGGTCAACTGGCTCGTCACACTGACGTGGCTGGTGGGTGTGACCAACGCGATGAACCTCCTGGACAATATGGACGGCCTGTCGGGAGGCATCGCCGCCATCGCCGCAGCCTTTTTCCTGCTGATGAGCGCCTTTGGCGGCCAATACCTGGTCGGGGCGTTGTCGGCGGCGCTTTTGGGAGCCTGCATCGGTTTTCTAGTCTATAATTATAATCCGGCCAGCATCTTTATGGGCGACGGCGGCGCCCTGTTCCTCGGCTTTCTGCTGGCGGCGGTCGGCATCAAGCTGCGCTTCCCCGACAACGTCACTTTTGTCACCTGGATGATCCCGCCGCTGGTGTTGGGTGTGCCGCTGTTTGACACGACGCTGGTCTTTTTCTCGCGCTTGCGACGCGGCCTCAACCCTCTCACTACCCCCGGCAAAGACCACGTCTCGCATCGCCTGGTGGCAGCCGGAATGACCCCCCGCGAAGCGGTGTTGACCCTCTACCTGGTCGGCGGCGTTTTCGGAATGGTCGCCACGTTCATAACCCGGGCCACGGTCACAGAAGGCTACATCGTCGGAGGAGTAGTGGTGCTGGCTGCCCTGTATGCTTTGTGGCGACTGGAGCGCGATTTCATCAAACGAGAGAAACAAAAATGACCCAATCTCCAATCTCCAATCTCCAATCTCCAATCCCCAATACCCACCTCGCCGTCATCGGCCTGGGCTACGTCGGTTTGCCGTTGGCGACGGCCATGGCCCGCGTCGGGATTCGCGTCACCGGCGTGGACCTGGACGAGCGCAAAGTTTCAGACATCAACGCGGGACGCAGCTACATCCCCGATGTGCCGGACGAGGATCTGCGCCAGGCGCAGGCGGCGGGCGGTCTCTGCGCCACCTCCGATCACGGTGCGCTGGCCGACGTGGATGCAATTTTTATCTGCGTGCCTACGCCTTTCGATGAAATGCGGGCGCCCGACCTGCGCTACGTCGTATCGGCCAGCCAGAGCATTGCCGCTCATCTCAAACCCGGCCATCTGATCGTGCTCCAGTCCACCACCTACCCCGGCACCACCGAAGAAGTAGTCAAACCGATTCTGGAAAAAACCGGTCTCCAGGCCGGGGTAGACTTTAATCTGGCCTTCTCACCCGAGCGCATCGACCCTGGTCAAACCAGCAGCAAAGGTTGGGACGTCACCAACACCCCCAAAGTCGTCGGAGGGGTGACGTCCCGCTGCGCAGAACGGGCTGCCGCCCTCATTTCTGTGCTGGGAGCGCCCGTCCACGTGGTCTCCACCCCTCGCGCAGCCGAAATGTCCAAACTCCTGGAGAACATTTTTCGCAGCGTCAACATCGCTTTGGTCAATGAACTGGCCCGACTGGCCGAGCGCATGGGCATTGATTTTTGGGAGGTCATCGAAGCCGCCAAGACCAAGCCTTTTGGCTTTATGCCTTTTTACCCCGGCCCTGGAGTAGGAGGGCACTGTATCCCGGTGGACCCCTATTACCTGTCGTGGAAGGCCCGCGCCTACGACTTTTACACCAAGTTCATCGAGCTGGCCGCCGAAGTCAACCAGGCCATGCCCTACCACGTCGTGGACCTGGTGGGACAGGGCCTCAGTCGCCAGGGACGACCGTTGTCAGGCGCCAAAATCCTGGTGCTGGGCGTGGCCTTCAAGCCGGACGTTGACGACGCCCGTAACTCGCCCGCCGAGCGGATCATCGAATTGCTGTTGGCGCGGGGCGCCCAGGTGAATTACCACGATCCTTTCGTGCCCACCTTTGTCGTCGGCGGGGACGTCTTTCGACCGCAGCCGCTCACATTAAACTCTGTCCCGCTGACCGAAGCCGCGCTCGAAAACAGCGATTGCGTCGTCGTCGTCACCGGGCACCGGAGCTTGGATTATGCCTGGGTCGTGCGCCACGCCTCATTGGTGATCGACAGTTGTAACGCGAGCGGCGGTGGATTAGAGCATGCAAGGCGGGTGCTCCGGCTGGGCGCCCCGCTTGACAAAAATTAGCCCTCAGAGTAACATTGATACCATGTCCTCGAATCCTTGCGGGGCAAATCCGTCCAAGTCTTTGTTGGCGTGTGGGGCGCTGATCCTGCTCACAACTTTGTTCTTTGTCGTCGCCCCCGGCTTGGCCCAGGCTGACACCGGGAGCGAAACGAGTGAGCAGCACATCTCCCCTTATTGGGGCAGCGCCATCAGCCAATGGACGCGCTGGATCCTCTATTGGGCAGAGGAGCGCGAGCTAGACCCCGACCTGGTCGCCGCTGTCATCCGCAAAGAATCCATCGGTCGAGCCGAAGCCGAAGGCCGTTATGGTGGGATCGGGTTGATGATGGTGATGTCGGCCGAGAACGGTCTGACGTGGCGGCCCACGACTCAGGAACTCAAACAGCCCAACATCAACCTGCGTTGGGGCACCGGCATCCTCAAAGAGATCATCCGTGAAACGGGCGGCAATCTGATCAATGCCCTCGCTGCTTACAACGGCGGTTGGGAGCAGATGAGCTTGGCCAGCACCCAGAATTATGCTCACAGCGTGCTTACCTTTTACGCCTATGCCATTGCCGCCAACCACGGCTATACCTACCAGGAAAGCAAGGTCTGGACCATAGTCCTCATCACCCGGGTGGATGGGCATATCCAGCTCATTCAGACCGACTCATCTGGACATTTTCTCGCCCCCTGCTTTGAAGGCGCAATCGAGTTCCGTGATATTTACCCCGAAATGAAAAACGCCCCCCGCGTGCGGGTGACCCGCTTTGTCAATGAACAAGGGCGCGAGGTGCTGATCGACGCCTGGCTGTTCGTCGGCGGGCTGGATCGCAATGTGGGTCACAGGCTGATCGGTGTGTCGAACCGCAGCCTTCCTCGCATTGGGCACCTCCCGTGAGTAAAGACGAAGGACGAAGGACGAAAGACGGATGGCGTCGCTAACCGGATTTTCGTCTTTCGTATAGGCAATGATGGTTCTGCGCGGGCAACTGGACGAGCGACCTATCACCCTCAGCCTGAAGCGCGGCGCGCTGACTGTGGCGCTGGATCAGGATACGGTGCTGGCCTTTGATCGCGCTGGTCGTTTGTGGAGCTTTTACATCGACGGCCACCACTTTCGGCGCGGGCTGAACGGGAGCGTGCTGGCCAGGTGGAGCGCAGATGGACAACGCCAACGTCAACACCTGTGGACCAGCGAAGCCGACCTGGTTGTGCGCCGGGCGGCGCTCACGGCGCGACTCCTGCGCGACCGTCTGGAGTTCGAGGCTCCTCCCGCCATCGCGGGCGAGGTACGGACTAGTCTCACCCGCGCTGCCGCCTTTGACGTGCCAGCCGCCCGCGCCGACGTGCACCGCTATCACCAGGTCTATCAACCCATCGGCATTCTGCCGCCAGACCAGTATCTGGCGTTGGTGTTGCAAATGACCGAGGGCTGTTCCTTCAACACCTGTACCTTTTGCAGCTTTTACAAGAACCGCCCTTTTCGCATCAAGTCGCCTGAGGAGCTGCGCCAACACATCGCGGCTGTGCGGGCCTTTCTAGGCGACTCGATTTCACTTCGCCAGGGGATCTTTCTGGCCGACGCCAACGCGCTGGTTGCGCCGCAGCGCCGTCTTGTAAAACTACTGGACGTGATCAACGCCGAGTTGGGGCCGAACCAACGTCTGTTTGCTTTTCTGGACGGTTTTTCAGGGGCGAAAAAAACGACCGACGATTATCGGGAGCTGGCTGAACGAGGGCTAACGCGGGTTTATGTGGGTTTGGAGAGCGGGCACGACCCCTTGCTCAAGTGGCTGCGCAAGCCAGGTCGAGCCGCCGGCGCGCTGGCGGCGGTGCGGCAAATGAAGGCAGGGGGAGTCGCCGCGGGCGTCATCGTGATGCTGGGCATCGGGGGTGAGCGTTATGCCGAGTCGCACGTGCGCGACACCATTGCAGTAGTCAATCGAATGGGATTGGGACGGGGCGATCTGTTGTACTTGTCCGAGTTTTTCCCCTTCGGCACGCCTTACGAAACCCAGATGGAGGCGCGCGATTTGTGGCCGCTGGATCGCCCACGGATGCAAGCCCAGCGCGAGGCTATCGTCGGCGGATTGCGCTTTGGTCGCGACTGGCCCCAGGTTGCCATATACGACATCCGCGAGTTCGTGTATTAAGGGGCAGAGATAACTGATCTAATATGCGTATTGTAAACAGTCTGCATACTGTCGTCACGCCGCGTATTGACTATGAGCGCTGCCACGTGTGCGGCAAGTGCACGGCGGCCAGGGAATGCAAGTTCAAGGCCATCCTGCGCATCGACCGGGACGAACCGCCCGCCATCGACGCCAGTCGCTGCGGCGGCTGCGCGGCGTGCGTGCAGCATTGTCCTTTTGGCGCGATTGTGCCGCCATAAAACGCTAACTGAAATTACGGTATAGTGAGTTGCTTCCACTCCAGAAAACGCCATAATCGTTGTTCAAGCCAAATCGCGATTGTCGTGATGCAGAATACTCCAACGTAGTCAAGATGAGACGACAACTTGCACAGGGGAG
>DAOTXN010000018.1:0-4762 GCA_034435435.1 Anaerolineae bacterium
TCCCCTGTGCAAGTTGTCGTCTCATCTTGACTACGTTGGAGTATTCTGCATCACGACAATCGCGATTTGGCTTGAACAACGATTATGGCGTTTTCTGGAGTGGAAGCAACTCACTATACCGTAATTTCAGTATCGTAATTGAGAGAACTTTCAGACAAGAGTATAGCATGAAAATTGCAAAAGTCCAGTTAGAAATCGATAAGTCAAATGTTCATCAATTTGGAGCAAGTCACTCGAAAAATAAAGCAGGTGAGAAGCTGGCTTCTCCCCTGCCACAAATGCATTCGCCGCAACACCTTTCAAAAGAGCAGCGCCCACCGCTCGGCAGAGCTCACGACGAAGCCGCCGAGATGGAGAGCGCCGAGAAACCCTCGAAAGCTCTGCGCTCTCGGCGTCTCTGCGGTGACATCCGGCGTTATTTGACAGATATTGGCATTAGCTGTCGGTCCGCTCTAGCAGTCTGTCGGAGAACCCTGTAATATAGGGCCTTGCGCCCGTTTTTGGCTCGTTTTGCGCCCATTTTGGACGCCCACAAGGGGCTAAATTACGTCTCTCCGACAGGCTGCTAGCAGTCTGTCGGAGAACCCTGTAATATAGGGCCTTGCGCCCGTTTTTGGCTCGTTTTGCGCCCATTTTGGACGCCCACAAGGGGCTAAACTACATCTCTCCGACAGGCTGCTAGCCCATCCCTATACCCCGAAACACAAACCCGGCCGCCTCGGCTTCATCCCGCTCGAACACATGCCGGCCGTCCACCAACACAGGATGCGCCAGCCACTCTTTTAAGCATTCCAACTCAAGCTGTTGGTATACGTCGTGTTTCACCATCACCACGGCCACGTCACACCCGCGTACTCGATCCACCAAGTCGCCCCGGTACTCGGATACATAAGGGTCGTGGATGCATACCTCGGCGCCCAGCTCTTCCAGCCGATTGACCAGCGCAATGCTGGGCGCGTTGCGCGTGTCGTCGCTGTTCTCCAGGTAGGCGTAACCCAGCACGGCCACCCGCGCATCCTCGATCTCGACCCCCGCCTCCTTCAGCGCCTCCACCGTCAACTCGGCCACGTGCAACGGCATATAGTCGTTGATCTCGCGCGCGGCCGGGATGAGCTTGGCCTTTACCATCTCGCTGGCCCCATAAGCCAGTAGCCACGGATCCTTGGGGATGCAATGCCCCCCCACTCCCGCGCCCGGCAAGAGCACGTCGCGGCCAGGGCTTTTGTTGACCATCTCGCGCACCTGCCACACGTCGGCCCCCACGTGCTCGCAGATCAACGCCAGCTCGTTGGCGAAAGCAATCTGCACGTCGCGATAGGCATTCTCGGCCGTCTTGACCAGCTCGGCCGTCACGCAGTCGGTCAGGTCCAATTCGGCCCCGACGATGTGGCGGTATAACGCCTCTGCCAGCATCGCCGCCTCCAGTGTGTTGCCCCCCACCACCCGGCTCATAAATGCCAGGTTCGCCAGCAAACGCCCCGGCATGACTCGTTCGGGGCAGTGCGCCAGGTAAAAATCCTCCCCAGCGCGACGCTTGCCTTGCGCTTCCAGCTCCGGTCGCACCAGCCGGTCCATCGTACCCGGCGCAATGGTGGATTCGATGATCACCATGCTCCCCAGATTCAGATGCGGTTCCAGCGCACGCAACGCCGCGCGCAAGGCGCGGTAACGCGGCTGGTTCACGCTGTCAATGGGCGTCTCGACCGCAATCAAAACCACGTCGGCCGACCGGCACACCGCATAGTCGGTGGTCGCCCGCAGCCGCCCGGTGGCCACTACTTCGGCCACCAGCTCGGCCAAGCCCGGCTCTTCACCTTCGATGGGGCAAGCGCCGGCGCTGATCGTGGCTATTTTGGCAACGTTCACGTCCAGGCCGGTCGTCTCAAATCCAACCTGTGCAAAGCGAGCCGCGACCGGCAGGCCTACGTAGCCCAAACCGATGACGACTAAACGGGCCGTTTTGGACTCGATACGACTTGACAGCGTTCCGAAATCAGTTCTTTGAATGCTCACTCTGAAAACCCGCGATCAGATCATACGCTTTCTGCTGGATGGCAGCCCGGTCAACCATGTGGCCCAATTCCCGCTCGTCGTAGCGCCCCTCAAAGGCCTCCAACGAAGCGCGGTCCAGAGCCATTGGATAGGCCTCGCCAATGACGCCACGCATTTCCTCCTCAGTCAGATATGTTCCCTGCGCCTTGCGTCTCTGGTTGGTGTAGTGGATCTCGCGTATGGCATTCCGAACTGAGATATCCCACGAACGCGTGGTGCGCTTTTCCGCCTCTTGCTTGACGAGGTGCAACAGCAGAATCACGGCAAAGCTACGAATTTTGTTGACTTTGTCTTCTTTGCTCATCTCTTCCATGTCCGCGATCAGGTCAAGCGCCTCGGCATAGCGATGCTCTTGAACATAACGACGCAATTCCAGCAATTCCTCCATCATACGCCTCCTGGTTTATTTTTTCTCCATTACAACGTCCACCCCATCAACCGCCAGCACGTTATTGAGCCGTTACCTCCACCGCGACGGGCCGATGCTCCAGTCCTGACTGCACAATCGCCTGCGCCTGGCGCAACGCCCGCAACCCATCCTGGGCGCTCACGATTGTCACGTCCTGGCCCCTGACCGCCGCCAAAAAGGTCTCCAGTTCGGTGCGCAGCGGTTCGCGTTTGGCGACCACGTGCCGGATCATACGTCCCTCGGCCACGCCGCGCAAGATGCTCAACGTATCCCATACCTCGCCGGCCTGGGCATTTTCAAAGAAGAAAAGGTCTTGGGTGAGATAGTTCACCTGAAACATACCCCGCTCGCCGATCACGCTCAACTCGCGGATCTTGGTCGGCGTCAGCCAATTGATGTCCAGCACACCCACCGTGCCGTCGCCAAAACGCAACAGACCCGACAGCATATCCTCGTGCGACTCGTGCACCCGTTGGGCCGTCTCGGCAAAAACGCGCGTCACCTCGGCCCCGGTCAGATACCACATGACGTCCAGATCGTGGGCGGCCAGATCGATCACCACCCCCACGTCGCGCACACGCTCCGGAAACGGTCCCTTGCGACAGGCCACGATCTGAAAGATGCGCCCCAGCTCGCCTTGACCCAAATGCCGCTTTAGCTCGACCACGGCCGGATTAAAGCGCTCCACGTGGCCGATCATACACACCAGGCCTTGTTCGCGGGCCGCGTTGATGATCTTTTGCCCGTCGGACAGCGTGGCCGCGATAGGTTTTTCGATCAACGTGTGAATTCCATGTTGCAGCGCCGCCTCGGCCACCTCTCGATGCAGCGTCGTCGGCACGGCAATCGAGACCGCATCCGGCTTTTCAGCCTCGAACATGGCGCGATAGTCCGCGTAATAGTGAGTGTTATGCCGCTCGGCGGTCAACTCGCCGGCAGAGCGGTCGGCGTCGGCAATAGCGACCAATTGACTGCCCGGCACATCGTGATACAAACGCGCGTGGTGGCGGCCCATGGCCCCCACGCCAATCACCGCAGTACGGACAACGCTTTGATCTGTCATAGCCGGTTTACCTCGTACACGATTTTTTCCAGATCGGCCTGGCTCAACAACGGATGAACCGGCAACGAAATCACTTCCTGGCTGAGCTGCTCTGCTACCGGCAGGCTCAGCTCGCCGTATCCCAATTCTTGCAGATGGAGCTGTTTGTGCGCCGGAACCGGATAGAAAATCCCCGTACCCACGCCAGCCTCGCTGAGTTGCTGCACGGCTGCGTCGCGGTCGCTGCTCACGCGGATGGTGTATTGGTGCCACACGTGCCCGTATTCTGGTTTGACCACAGGCACACGCACACCCCGCAGGTGGGCCGACAAATAGGCCGCGTTCTCGCGTCGCTTGGCCGTCGCCGTCGCCAACCGGTCCATCTGCGCCAACCCGATGGCCGCGTGCAGATCGCTCAAGCGAAAATTATAGCCCAGCATATCGTGATAGTAGCGTCGCTTCATGCCGTGGCTGCGGATCATGCGGGCCCGCTCGGCGATGGCGTCGTCATCGGTCGTGATGATGCCGCCCTCGCCCGACATCACGTTTTTGGTGGCATACAGTGAGAAACAGGCTGTCCCAAAACTCCCGACCATGCGCCCCTTGTAGCTGGCCCCCACGGCCTGGGCTGCATCCTCGATAATAGCCAGCCCGCGCCGTTCGGCCAGGTCCAGCAGGGGGTCCATGTCGCACGGATAGCCGTACAGATGCACCGGCATGATGGCCTTGGTGCGCGGCGTCATCGCGGCCTCGATCAGCGCCGGGTCAATATTGAAGGTTTCCTCGTCAACGTCCACCAATACCGCCCGCGCCCCCGTAAAGAGGATCGCGTTGACCGACGCAATAAAGGTGAACGGGGTAGTGATCACCTCGTCGCCAGGGCCAATCTCGTGCGCCAGCAGCGCCACGTGCAGCGCCGTAGTGCCCGACGAGGTCGCAATGGCGTGTTTGACCTGGCAAAGCTCGGCAAAGCGCCGCTCCAACTCGGCCACGCGCGGTCCCTGAGCCAGCATACCCGACTCGAGCACCGCCAGCACGGCGCGTTTTTCCTCGTCTCCGATGTAAGGCTTTGAAATAGGAATCATTGTGTGTGCTCCTCTCTTTTAATCTCCAATCTCTGCTAACAAGCCTGGTTGACTGACAAAACTCATTCATAACGGGCATACTGTACAGAGAACTGAAGTGGCGGTCGGCTCTGATCCTGAGTGCGTGAAGCTATAGCTGGCTCAGGGTCAGGGTCGCTGGACAGGTGAAGCCAG
>DAOTXN010000019.1:0-15263 GCA_034435435.1 Anaerolineae bacterium
TCCCCTGTGCAAGTTGTCGTCTCATCTTGACTACGTTGGAGTATTCTGCATCACGACAATCGCGATTTGGCTTGAACAACGATTATGGCGTTTTCTGGAGTGGAAGCAACTCACTATACCGTAATTTCAGCAGGATTAACACAGACTCAGATCAGTGTCCATCTGTGTTAATCTGTGTCCCATTCTAAAAATCCGGGAACACGGCGCGCACGGCTTCCAAGGTCGGCTGGTCGGGGGCGATGATGATCAGCGTTTCGCCCTGCCCGTTTTGCGTCAGCAGCAGCAGGTCGTCGCCGGACCACCCCAGCGCGCCGGTCCCGGTCTGACTCGGCTCGGCGCCAAAACGGGCCTGTGCAAAGTCGGCGTAGGTCTCGAAAAACTCGCCGGCGTCGGCGGGCGTGTCCCAGGCCAGGCGCAGAACCAGCACAAAGGCGCTTTCGTCGTCGCGCCAATAGACGGCGTAGCGGTCGCCGCCCCAGCCCTGGGCTGCTGTTTCGGCGTCCGCCTGGCTCACGTGCACGTCCAGATAAAGCCCCAGCCCAAACTCGCCCATCACGTCCTCGTCCACCCGCCGCCAGCCTGTACCCAACGTATCGGTCAGCGGCGGCAGCGCGACGATTTGGGGCGCGTCGCCGGGGTAGCGTTCCGGGTGCATGATCTGCTCGCTGGAGAGCGGCGGGTTGGCGTAGGCCGCGTCCACGGCCTCCCAGCCGCCGTCGGCAAACAACTCGGTCACAAACTTTAGCCCCGCCTCATAGGGAAATAACAGCGATGCGCGCACGACCTCGGGCGCCGAGTCCAACACGCTGGAATCGACCGCGTTGATCTGATCCAGCAGTTCCTGAATGTCGCTCATTTCAAAGTATTGGAGCATGTACTGCTGTTGCAGCAGGGAAGCATCTCCCTCCACCAGACTGCGGACGGCCAATTGTTTTTCGCTATCCTCTTCCTCGCCATCGTCCTCGTCGGTAAAACCCAGCGCCTGGAGGTCAAAGTGCTGATCTTGCAATACGTGAGTATATTCGTGAGAGTAGGTGGACCGCTCTAACGCGCCGGGCTGCTGGCCGCTTTTAACGACGTACATCTCTTGCGTGTCGGGATCATAAAAGCCCGCGACTTGCTCGGTCTGTAAATCGAGCAACAGCGTGTACAAATCCACGTCCTTATCCATCAGCTCAAAAGCGGCATAGAGCAACGCATCGTCGCGCGCCTCCCGCTCGGTATAATCCTCGGCCATCTCTGCGTCGAGCTTGGTCCGCAGCTCATCGGTGCTCAACAGCGCCTTGTCCACCGATTCGAGCGTCTCCAGACCACGCATTTCACTCACACGCCCTTCGATGACCTGCATGGCTTCCAGGACCGCCTCGTCGGAAACCGGAGCCTCGACCTTGGACGTGTCGGCCGGGGTGGGCAGCTTGTCGCCGCCCGAAAGGGCGCAACCCAACCCCACCAAAACGGGTAACGCTATCAACCAAAAAATACGCAAAGAAAAGCTTGATCGCATCATTATACCCTTATCCTAATGCACTGACAATAAAAGATAGCGCCACGACGATGATTCCGCTGACGCCAAACAAAAAGGTCATGGTCTCGCCCTGTCGAGTGCGCGTCTTTTCCTCATCCAGGGCCTCACTAAAGCTACGGTCGGCCATGCGAAAGGACATGCTGGCCCGCCCAAAAATCTCACCGATCAGCGGAAACAACCCAATGATCAGCAAAATCGCGCCGGCAACGAACAAGCCGTCGGCGACTCCGGTCAGGCGGCGCGGGCCGACGACCAGCGCGTACAACCCGGCCCCGACCAGACTCACAGCCAGGATGCGCCCCACCGAGCGCACAAAACCCCGGGTCTGCTCCCGGCGGTCTGCGCGGGATGACGGTTCAAAAGAGGGTTGTTCTTCCATTGATTCGGCCTCCCTGTTCATAAAAAGAGCATCGCGCACTGCTCAGGAATGCTAACACAACGCGGGTGCTCTGTCAACTTGGCGGCTGATGCAAAACACTCTATAATAGCCCTGACTGCAGATTGGCTGGGAGCGCCAGGCTCTAGCCCGGCGTTCCCAAAGGTTCAGTTGTGAATCGTATAGGAGAGTTAAAGTGAACGTCCAATTTTGGGGTGCGGCGCGCACCGTCACCGGCTCGATGCACCTGTTGACCATTAACGGCGCCCAAATTCTGCTCGACTGTGGATTGTACCAGGGCAAGCGCGACGAAAGCTTTGAGCGCAACAGCAACCTGCCCTTCGACCCGCACAGCATAGATCTGATGATCCTATCTCACGCCCACATCGACCATTCTGGCAACATCCCCAGCCTGATCAAGAACGGCTACAGCGGACCGATTTATTGCACCTTTGCCACGCGCGACCTGTGCGCCACCATGCTACCCGACAGCGGCCACATCCAGGAAATGGACGCCGCTTATGCCAACAAAAAACGCGCCCGCAAAGGCGAGCCGCCCGTCGAGCCAATCTATACCCAAGAAGACGCCGTGAATTGCCTCGGTCAATTTGTCAGTCTGGGCTACGAGCGCGCCTTTCCGCTGACACCCGGCGTACACCTGACCTTTTACGACGCCGGACACATCCTGGGCTCGGCCATCGTGCAACTGGACATCGCATCGAACAATGGAGGCGGCCCGCACCGCTTTGTCTTTAGCGGCGACCTGGGTCGCCCCGACAAACCCATCATCCAAGACCCGACCCCCATCGAAAGCTGCGACACGCTCATCATCGAGAGCACCTACGGCAACCGCACCCACAAAGATGTGGACAGCAGCCGAGACGAGCTTCGGCGCGTGGTGCTCGAGACGGCGCGGCGCGGCGGCAAGGTCATCGTGCCCGCCTTTGCCGTGGGCCGCACGCAAGAGCTGGTCTACGAGCTGAACCAGCTCATCAGCGACGGCGAGCTGCCCGATTTGCCTGTGTTTGTGGACAGCCCGCTGGCCATCGACGCCACCAGCGTATTCCGGCTGCATCCTGAATGCTACGACGACGAGGTGGGGCAGTTTCTGCGCGAAACCGGCGCACGCGACCCCTTTGGTTTTGGCCGTTTACAGTACACCCGCAGCGTGGACGAGTCCAAAGCCATCAACGACATGCCCGGCCCGGCCATCATCATCAGCGCCTCAGGTATGGCCGAGACCGGGCGCATCCAGCACCATCTGAAAAACAACATCCCCGACCCGCGCAACACAGTGCTCATCGTCGGCTGGCAGGCTCCCGACACGCTGGGACGCTACATCGTCGAAAAGCACGAAACGGTCAAGATTTTCGGCGAGCGCTTCCCGTTGCGCGCCCAAGTAGAGACCATCAACGGCTTCAGCGCCCACGCCGACCGAGACGAATTGCTGGGTTGGGTGCAGGCCATGCACAAACGCCCCGCCAAAGCCTTTGTCGTCCACGGCGAGCCTGAACCTGCCCAAGCCCTGGCCGACGGGCTGGCTGGGTTAGGCGTGGGCGAAACCTGCGTGCCCGACCGGGGCGAAACGCACGCTTTCTAGCGTTTTGTGACGGCTTGTGTTATAATAAGAGAACATCTGTCCTATATGATGAGTAACCAGTGACGAGTGACGAGTAATGGCTCCTAAAACCCCATCGCGCGGCAAAAGCGGACAGGGCAAAAAACCCCAGGGTAGATTGCCAACCCTTTCGATCACGCTGGACCAGTGGCTCGACCTGCTCGGGCTGGGGCTGGTGTTGCTGGCGTTGCTGACCTTTTTGAGCTTTCTATCCAGTCAGGGATCGCTCACCGGCTGGTGGCTAGGCTTGCTGCGTCAGATCTTTGGTTGGGGCGTCTTTGCCGTGCCGGTGGGGTTGGCCGGCGTGGGGCTGTGGCTCATCTTGCGTCGCTTTGAAGGCGCCCAGCTCAAAATCGAGCCAGAAGTGGTCATCGGCGTCTTTTTGCTTTTTTTCACAGCGTTGGCCAGCCTGCACCTGCTGGCGGGCGTGCTCTACGACCAGGAACGACTGGAGCTGGCCGAGCGGGGCGTCGGCGGCGGGCACATCGGGCGCTTGCTCGACGATCTGTTAATGGGGGCCGTGGGTAGCTGGGGTGCGGTGGTGGTGCTGCTGGCGCTGTGGATCATCGGCCTCATCTTTGCCCTGGGCGTGTCACTGGTGGAAATGGCCCATTTCATCGGGCGGGGCCTCGCGTGGGCCAGGGGGCGCGGTCCACTGCGCCCTACTGCCGAGGCCGAACCGGACATCGTGATCAACACCCCCACCCGCCGCACGCGAGAAGCCGAGCTTACTCCACCGCCGCCTTCCAGAGCCGCCGCGCCGCCGCGCCGCACCAGGCTAGAAAGAACGTCCTCTTCCGAACCGGCGACTGCCGCCGCTGCGCCCGGAACCGAGCTGGTCTTCCCGCGCACCCACATCATCGGCGGCCAACAAACCTGGCGCCTGCCGGTGGTCGAAGAGATTTTCGAAAGCGGCGGAGAGCAAGAGTTGAGCGAAGGCGAAATCCGCGAGCGGGCGCAGATCATCGAAAAGACGCTGCGCAGTTTTGGCGTACCGGGCCGCGTGACCGAAGTCAATCGCGGTCCGGTGATCACCCAATTCGGCGTCGAGCCAGGCTTTGTCGAGACGCGCGGCGGCAAACGCACCAAAGTCAAAGTCAGTCGCATTGCCGCGCTATCCGACGACCTGGCGTTGGCCCTGGCCGCGCCGCGCATCCGCATCGAAACCCCCGTGCCCGGCAAGAGCATGGTCGGCATCGAAGTGCCCAACGCCGAAGTGGCTACCGTGGCCCTGCGCGACCTGATCGAAACCGACGAATTCGGCCGGCTCAAAAAGAAAACGCCGTTGCCCCTGGCCCTGGGCCAGGACGTATCCGGTCAGCCGGTGATGGCCGACCTGACCGCTATGCCCCACTTACTCATCGCCGGGGCCACCGGTTCGGGCAAGTCGGTATGCGTCAACGCGATTCTGGCCTGCATGCTCAGCTTTAATACCCCCGACCAACTCAAGCTGATTCTGGTGGACCCCAAGCGGGTCGAGCTGGTGCCTTATTCCGGCATTCCACATCTGCTAACGCCGGTGGTAGTCGATCTGGAGCGCGTGGTCGGCACGTTACAGTGGGTCACGCGCGAGATGGACGGGCGCTATCGCAATTTCGCCAAGATGGGCGCGCGCAACATCGCCGATTATAACCGGCGCGTAGCCGATAAAGCCAATCCCGGCGACCGCGAAGGGCCGCTGCCCTACATCGTCGTCATCATTGACGAATTGGCCGACCTGATGATGCTCGCGCCAGACGAGGTGGAGCGGACGGTGTGTCGCATCGCTCAGATGGCTCGCGCTACCGGCATCCATCTCATCATCGCCACCCAGCGCCCCAGCGTGGACGTGGTCACCGGTCTGATCAAGGCCAACTTTCCGGCCCGCATCAGTTTCGCTGTGGCTTCATCGGTGGATTCGCGGGTCGTGCTGGACACGGTAGGGGCCGAGCGGCTGCTGGGCCGGGGCGACATGCTCTATATGTCTCCCGAGTCGGGTCAGCCACAGCGCGCGCAAGGCGTGTTTGTCTCGGATCAGGAGTTGCAAAAGCTGGTCCGCCACTGGAAAGGAACGCGCACCACCGACGCCAGCACAGAGGCGCCGCCCGCGCCGCCCGAGCCGGTGATCCAGCAACCTTTGTGGGAAGAGATGCGCCACGAAATGGAGCAAGCAAACCCCGAAGACGTGCTGCTCAATAATGCCATCGAGGTCGTGCGAGACGCCGGGCGGGCCTCTATCTCGCTGTTGCAGCGACGGCTGCGCATTGGCTACACCCGCGCGGCGCGGCTGATCGACCTGATGGAGGAACAGGGCATCGTTGGCCCGTCTGTGGGGGGCAGCTATGCCCGCGAGGTGTTGACCGACAAAGAGTAGCGGTCAACAGCCCCGCACCCGGACACAAATGATCCCATCATGCGATGAAAAAGAATCATCGATTCTATTGGAAACGCTGGCTTCCCGCACACAACGCCCCGGCCTGGGCCGTGATCATACTGATGGTGAGCTATGCGCTCTTTTTTTCCGCTTTCACCCTGGCCCAGCACCGGGCTTTTTTGACCCTGGGTTTTGACCTGGGCAACGTCGATCAGGCGCTGTGGTCCACCACGCAGGGCCGCATCTTGCGCTATACCAACTGGCCGGGCGGGACGATCCGCTTTGGCAACCACTTTGAACCCATCCTGCTGCTCGTGTCGCTCACTTATTTCATTCACAGCGGGCCAGAAACGCTGTTGGTGCTCCAATCGCTCGTGTTGGCCGCAGGCGCCTGGCCCATTTTTCGCCTGGCCGGACGCCGGCTGGAAAGCGAGTGGATGGGCGTGCTCTTTGCCGCGCTCTACCTGCTGTTCCCCGGCCTGGAAGCCGCGAACGTGTTCGACTTTCACGCGGTAGCCCTGGCCCCGACTTGCCTGGCTTGGGCGTTCTGGTCACTGGAGCAGGCGCGCTATAAACGCTTTGTGGTGTGGGGCCTGCTGGCGATGGCCTGCAAAGAAGAGATTCCGCTGATCGTTGCCCTCATGGGGGTGTGGCTGGCGGCGCGGGGGCGGCGATGGTTGGGACTAGCCATTGCCGGCCTGGGTGTGGCGTGGACGGCAACGGCCCTGCTGGTCATCATCCCCGGCTTGAATACCCTGGACGTCAGCCCACAACTGAACCGCTACAGCCAGTTGGGTCAGGGTCCCAAGCAGATGCTGGTTAACCTGGTAACCCATCCACACTTGTATGTCGAGACGCTGACCGCGCCGCTCAAAACCCAGTATCTGGTCAAGCTATTCTTCCCGACCGGCTATCTGGCCTTGCTGGCCCCGCACGTGCTGCTGCTTGCCGCCCCTTCCTTTGCCGTTAACCTGTTGAGCAGCCGACCCCACATGGTCGCGCTGGAAAAATTCCACTATACCGCGCCTCTCGCACCCTTTGTGATCATTGCAGGGGCTTACGGGCTGGCCTGGGCAGCGCGTGGATTGGGCCGCGTCTTTCGGCGCGTGGACCGGCGTTTTATCCTGGCCGTTTTGGGCAGTTATGTGCTGTTGTTCAGCCTGTTTTATCATCGTTTCAACGGCCTGACGCCATTGGCTCTCAACTTTACATGGCCCAAGACAGGCGAGCACGAGCGCATCGGACACCAATTGATCGAGCAAATCCCCCCCACGACCTCCGTGTCGGCCCAGAACCAGTTGAATCCCCATCTCACGCAGCGGCGCAAGGTATACGTCTTTCCACGCATCGAGGACGCCGAATACGTGCTGGTGGACGTGACGGTCTATCCCTACGTCGAACCGGTCGAAAAGTACAACCAGGCCGTGCGCGATCTGCTGGCCTCGTCTGACTTTGGCATCGCAGCGGCCTCCGACGGCTATATCCTGTTTCAACGCGGGGCGGGGAAAAGCGAACTGCCGGACGCTTTTTACACCGCTTTCGAGCCGCCGGATGGGAGCGGTCCATACGTCGCGCGGGCCACGTTCGTGGAAGGGCCGGCGCTGGCAGACGTCGCCTGGCGACTCGAAAAAGGCAATGAGCTGGTCGTGGAGACGGTGTGGCTGCGTCCGGCCGGATCACTCGTCGAGGGTCAGATCGTGGTTGAGCTGATCGAGTCGCCCGCCGCCTGGCAGGCGCAAACCGAACAGCCGTTGACGTTGACGCGCTGGTATCCGCCCCAGGAATGGCCGCAAGGCCAGCCTGTGCGAGATACAGCGCGGCTGGCCTTGTCAACAGATGCGCCGCTTGGCGCCCTATCTATCGGTCTGATCTTTCGCACACCCGCCGGGGAAACCCACAGAGTGGCCCTTTCCGAGGGTGTGGACTGGCAATTGGACGCATCCGCCGCGATACTACTGGTCCCCTTGGTCCCAACCGACCCATGACACCTGCTTTTTATTGAGTTTCTTCTTGATCCATCTTTTCGTTCGGGGTGGCCCGGCTTTCCGCCCTGCGCCTGAGCCGGCGCACCCATCGCGCCAGCAGCCACAGGCCCACCGCCCCAGCCACGGCGAACGGCCCCAGCACGATGATGGCCCAGATCGCCAGCTCAGTCAGACCTTTCAAAATCGTGACCAGCACACTGCCGGCCTGCTGCACCGTCTCGCCGGGTCGCCAGGCTTCGGGCGTGGGCGTCGGAGTAGGGGTGGGGGTCGGCAGGAGGGGCGTCAGAGTGACGGTAATGGTAGAAAACGCGGCCCGGTCGCGCAAATAGTTGAGCCGGCCTTTCACTTGCTCGATCTGGTCCTCGATCTCGCTCAGCTCGCGGTTGACATTCAACGCCTCGTTGACCGTCGCGGCCTGATCCAAAAACGTGCGAATGCGGTCGCGGGTAGCCTCCAGATTACGCAGGCGCGACTGTAGGTCCACGTATTGGTCGGTCACGTCCTCGCCGCTGGCCGACTCGTTCAGCACGCGCACCGCCAGCCCGCGCAGACGGCGCAGCGTGTTTTCAAACTCTTGCACCGGCACCGCCAACGTGATCGCCGCAAACTTGGCGTCCCGCTCGACCCACACGCGCTGGCTGATGATATAACCCTGCATGTCGCCGGTCACTTGCGTCACGCCGTCGATGGCGCGGTCGGTGTCGCTCACCTCCAAGTCGAGCGCGGCGTCTTTGATGATCAGGCGCTGGCTGGCTTGGGGCGCAATGTCGGCCACCGGGCCGCTGGTCAGGCGCTCCTGTCCCACGCTCTCATCTGCTTCGACAGTCGGTTGGGCCTTGGCGACGACCGTCCCTTTGGCGACCTGGGTGACGACGACTTCTTTCGTCTCCCCCTCCCGGCCGCCGCACGCCGCCGCCAGGACAGTCGCGGCGCAAAATAACACAAAAATGATGGTTCGGGTTACGATTGAGCCTTTCATTGCTGCCTCCTCGATGTTTTTGCGACTTGTCGCGCTTGTCAGTTCCATGCCCCCAGCCGCATTTTTGTTCACTCTTTCCGTTCTTCCATCCGTTTATCCGTTGACACTTGACCCGCCTCACACAAGGCATTATACTCGCGGCGACGTCACACGCAAGGAGCGCCCTGATGACCACTCAATCCACCGGTCGCGTCCAGCCGTTGCGCAAACTCATCCACCTGGGTGGAGCGGCCTTCCCGCTGCTCTACTTGTTCGTCCCGCGCCCCACGCTGGTGGGGGTCACGCTGGTCGCGCTGGCCCTGGTGGTCCTCGTCGAGGGCGGACGGCAGCTCTGGTCGCCGTTGGAACGCTGGGTCGAGTTTTTCATCGGCCCGGCCCTGCGGGCGGGCGAAGAGCGCAAGCCGACCGCCGGTACGTGGTCAATGCTGGGCATTGTCATCACCGTGCTGGCGTTCAAGCGCGAATGGGCCATTCCGGCCATGTTCTACGCCCAGTTGGGCGACCCGGCCGCTGAGATCGTCGGGCGGCGCTGGGGCCGCCATCGCTTTACCAACGGCAAATCGCTGGAAGGCAGCCTGGGCTGTTTCGTCGTGAGTCTGGCCGCCGGTCTAGCGTGTTGCCAGGTGTTGCCGCTGTCGCCGGGCGTGGCTGTGTTGGGGGCGCTGGCGGCTGCCGTCGCCGAAGCAGCGCCCCTGTCCATAGGCGACAACTTGCTCATGGCCCCGCTGGCCGGATTGGCGATGGCTGTGGCGACGCTGATCTTGTAGGACACAGATGAACACAGATAAACACAGATTGAGAGAACCCAACCCAGAACGGCAGGTCCTGGCGCGGCGCTACGCCCGCCTGCGGCGAAGGCTGATTCCCATCAGCCTGGCGGTGGGGCTGGCGTGGACTCTAGGCTGGCTCGCCGGCGACGTCGCGGTCGATGTGCGCCGGGCGCTTGCCGATCTGACAAATAGCCGGGCTTTGGTCGTCACGCTGTTTAGCGGGCTATTCGCCGCCGGTTACGCCCTGCTCGACCTGCCCTTCAGCTACTACAGCGGCTTTGTGCTGCCACATCGCTTTGGCCTGTCTACCCAGAGCCTGCGCGATTGGGCGCTGGACCGGGTGAAAATGGGGCTGATCGGCGGGGCGGTGGGACTTTTTGTCGTGCAGGCCCTCTACCTGGCGCTGACGGCCTGGCCGCGCACCTGGTGGCTGCCGGTCGGCCTGGGCTATTGGCTGTTCAGCGTCGGGCTGACGGCGCTGACCCCGCTGCTCATCGCGCCGCTCTTTTTCAAATTCACGCCATTGAGCGTCGAACATCAGGCGTTGGCCGAACGCTTGACCGCCCTGGCCGAGCGGGCCGGAACTCACGTGCAAGGCGTTTTCCGCTTTGACATGAGCCGCCGCACCAAAGCCGCCAACGCCGCGCTGATGGGCCTGGGTCGCAGCCGGCGCATCGTGCTGGGCGACACGCTGCTAAACGAGTTCACGCCCGACGAGGTCGAGACGGTGCTGGCCCACGAGCTGGCCCATCACGTCCACCGCGACATCCCGCTGGGCCTGTTGGTGCAATCGCTCGTCACACTGATTGGGTTCTGGCTGACCTCGCTGGCCCTGACGTGGGGCGTGAAGCATTTTGCGTTGACCGGCGTCGGCGACGTGGCGGGACTGCCCTGGCTGGCGCTGGCGCTGGGCGCTTTTGGCCTACTCACGCTGCCCCTGGCCAACGGCTGGTCGCGCCGGCGCGAGCGCCTGGCCGACCGCTACGCGGTGCAGGCTACCGGCAAACCCCTGGCCTTCGCCTCGGCGCTGGCGCAGTTGGCCGACCAGAACCTGGGCGAAGTGGACCCGCCGCGCTGGGTGGAGCTGTTGCTCTACAGCCACCCGCCGTTGGGAAAACGCATCGCTGCCGCCCGTGCGGCAGCTCGACATAGATGACGTGGAACTGTGCAACGAATAGATCAACGCCCTTGCAGCGCTTGATCAATTATACGCTGGAAAGTTGCCAAAGGCGCCGAACCAACCAGTCGGTGACCGTTGATGAAAAACGTTGGCGTGCCGCTGACCCCGTATGATATTCCATCTTGGCGATCATGAGCAATCTCAGCCTGAAATTTCCGGGATTCCATGCAGCTATGGAATTGCTCCATATCCAACCCTAGACTGGCAGCGTAGCTCCGCAGATTACTCCTGTCAAACGTCGGCTGATTCTTAAAGAGCAAGTCGTGCATCTCCCAGAACGCATCTTGATCGTCAGCACATTCAGCCGCCAAAGCGGCGGTGAAAGATGGAGACCCCTCACTTCCCAATGAGAAATCCCGATAGACGATTCGCACCCGATCTCCATATCTTTCCTTGACCATGGCTAGCGTGGCTTGGGCCTCGCGGCAGTGACCACAAGCAAAGTCTGAGAATTCCACAATGGTTACCGGTGCGGTCATGGGGCCGATGAACGGATCATCATCGGGGGAGACGCCATCTACGTAGTCAATGGCGTTGATTTCCACAGATGCACGGTCTTGCAGAATCAGACGGTAGACCTGGTTGATACGAATCAACAAGCCCGCTGACAAAACCATCTGTACAATAAGCACTCCCAGCACCAAAATGGTGACTAAATTGACTTTTTCAACTTGTTTGTTCACCGCCTCCTCCGTTCAAGTTCAGAAAAGTCTTTTTGGTTGGGATAATAAAGCGAATATTCCAAACATGTTGGAACGCGCACCAATTGATCACAGCACATAGAAATGTCCCCTGCCAGTTGTTCTGCAGGGGACATCAGACTGCTCCTTACGAATACTACCTGGATTCCTGTCGCCGGATCAAGCGCGTTAACGTACCGATGCGACAGTCTGAATTATGTGCAATGTCCCTGATTCTAGCGAGAGCACCACGAAGGGCAATTAGGGGGGGGCCAGGTATCTCTTGGCACCATAGGGCACCCATCCACCCTCTCATAGCTAGAGGGGTTCCACCAGTGAATCCAGCTACAACGACTACACTCCCAGCCGCTACCTTGATTCCAGCAAAATCCCGTCCAGCACTGACCGGCGGTGTCAAAAGATGTTCCGCACGTTCCTGCTGTGGCTGGTTTCACGTTGACGAACAACACCCCTACCAGTCCCAACATGACAGTCAAGACAAGCGTCAAGGTGAGCGCCACGTAACGATTATCGGACAGGCCCATGATCTACCTCCTTCACAGACTGCAAATTTCCAACTGGCAAACGGCGTGCTACAATAGCCACCAATGCAATACGCATCACCTCCTTGCCGCCGAGAACTCTCCCGATACTTTGGAAAACCTACTCTGTAGCCTTGCGTTGCGCCTCCGCCAGAGCAGCTTCAGGACTCGTACCGTCTAGAATGCTGGCAAAAGCCACAAATAGTGGCCTGAAATCCCGATCCTCCACCTTTAATTCAGTAAAGGTGTCAATATATTCCAGAGATGCCAAAGAGGCCCTGGCTACGTCAACACCTACCTGCCTTTCAAACTCAACCGAGCGGGCCGTAGAGCGACGCGCTGGCAGACTATACAGCGGCGAGATTTGCCCACTGACGAATTTTAACCATTCCCAACACGCTTGCGGATTGGCTGCGCCGACAGAGATGTAAAGACCCTCATAAATAAACTGAGTAGCTTGTCTTGTGCCCTGAGGCATAGGGGCTATCCCATAGCGAATGTTTTTCAAGACATCAAAGCGATACAGACTTGTGAAATCGGTCCACATGGCCACACGACCCTCTTGTATCAAAAGCCGTCTTGT
This sequence comes from Anaerolineae bacterium, assembly GCA_034435435.1. Taxonomy (GTDB): domain Bacteria; phylum Chloroflexota; class Anaerolineae; order S140-20; family S140-20; genus DAOTXN01. Next base: position 12,592 of record DAOTXN010000019.1, read on the forward strand.
TTCCCACGCTTGTGGGTTGGGATCGGGCAGGTCCTGCGGGAAAGCTGGCATCACGCCATGCTTCAGTGCCAGGTCGGCGTACCAACGCACTGCTGCCACGACGTCCGGCTCATCAAAGCGGGGGCGTGGGGAGACACTGTGCTCGTCCCAGAGGACGCCCCCGTGCAAAGTGATAAAGAGCAAGAGATCGCTAGCATCGCCGTTTAGAGGCAGAAAGCCATACTGCTTTTCATTCCCCTCGCCTTGTGTCAAGGCTATAGCGTGGCTCAAAAAGTCATCCAACGTCCAGCCCGGTTCTGGATAAGAAATGCCCGCCTGATCGAAAAGATCCTTGTTGTAAAAGACAACCTTGACCTGAGCCTGGATTGGCACGCCCCACCATGCACCTTGATACCGGAAGGCATCCAGGAAACGGGGGTAAAAATCATCTGTAGAGAAGGCGAGATCAGCTTCCAGTAGCGGCTGCAAATTCAGCAGTTCGGCCCGAGTGCTCTCGTCGGTCACAGAACGCGAACCAGCAAAGCAGTCGGCCGAGTTAGCCTCGTTCGAAAGCACAAGCTGTACTTGAGTGTCGGGGGATTCTTTATTGAACGTGGCGACCAGTGAGTGGTAGGCGGCTGCATTTGGGCTAAAAAAGGTGACGGTGACCTGGCCGGTTTCTGTTTCTTCGGGTCGAGGCGTGGCTACCACTACCACGCGGGGCGCAGCCTCTTGAAAAGTCGTATATACCTGCAACGCCGCTACCTGGGCTTCCATCAGAGCCTCTTCCACCACCTTGCCAGCAAAGACATCCCGAATAGCCTCCCCGACCGCTGTCATGGTAGCATCCCAAGGTGTCGTCAGCGCATGTTCCAGGGCATATTGAAGCACTGCCGTCGTCTCTTCATCCCATCGTGCCCAATAGTACGATTGCTCAGCCACCGATCGACGGGCCGGGATGCTGTCCGAGAAAATTCCATAAGGGCCAATTATGCGTTGATGAGTCAGAAAGCTCAACCAACGCCAGCTTTCTTGAGGATGCGTCGTGCCGCTGCTCATCAGGTAGCCATACATTGACAAACGATTGGCTGTACGCTCTCCCAGGGGAAAAGGAGCCAGACCCAGATTGGATGTTTGGCTTCTCGATCCGTAATTGGTAAGAGAATCAGTCCACATGGCAGCCCGGCCACCAGACACCAGATCCTGCAGCGCTTCAAAGTAGCCATCCCCTGATGGCAAAGAGGCTGGATCGGGCATTACACTGTGCTTCAGAGCCAGATCAGTGTACCAACGTATGGCTTTAGCCACGTTTGGCGTGTTCAGATTCGGCACACCAGGCTCGCCAGAGGCGTCCACCAGACTGCCCACCTGACCCACCGTAAAAACAACGCCATCACTCCAGTCCGTACTGACAAATCCGTAACGCACAACGGTATCCCCCTCACGCAGCGTGAGCTGCTGCGCCGTGGTCAAAAAGTCCTCTTGCGTCCAGCCAGGACGGGGATACGAAAGGCCTGCGGCATCAAAGGCGTCTTTGTCATAAAAGATCAAGCGCAGATGGGCCTGTGTTGGCAATGCCCAGACAGCATCATCCCACCGAAAGAACTCGAACATTTCAGGATCAAAGTCTGCCAGGTCAAAGCCGCTATCAGCGTTGATGAAAGGCGATAGATCGCGCACCAACCCCTGCCTGGTCATGCCTGGATCAACGACCCAGTGTACTGTGTCGGCCGCCGAAACGATCTGATGGTTGGCTTCTTGTGGAGATTTGAGGCTGGCCAAGTCAGCCACATCTTCCAACGCCAGGATTCTCACATTGATTCCGGGATAACTTGCGTGAAAAGCTTTTGCCAGTTCCTCAAACTCGGCCCTAAGCCACTCGTGACAGGCAAAAGTGATAGTTATGATGTCCTCGCCGCCGCCGGGCGGCGGCGGCGCCCAAGTTGACGCCAGCCCATCTGGCGGCGCTGTCGAGTTGACAAGCGGGCTCGTTGAGCGGGCGCAAGTCGAGAACAAGAGCAACACAAGAACTGTTAGGAGGAAAAGCTGCCTTGCAAGGTGATTTCGTTGAAACACGCCTGAAATCACTCCTTTATTGACTGTAGATCAGTATATCATTAAATGGTGTGTTTGTCAATAAAATACGATTGTAAAAAAAAAAAAAACAATGCGGTGCGAGTGATCCGCAGTACCACCTGCCCAGCAAGCAGGGCGGCGCTTAGAATGCAAGGGGCCACAGCTTCGCCGGGCAAGTGAGTTTGGCGAGCAACGCCGCCTTACGCTCTGAGGCGGGACGTCTCTAGTATTCTGCAACCCGACGCCCAACTTGTGCTTTCGTCGCTTCTGGGTATAATGACGCCTGCTCTGGCGCACGTGCCACAAGGCAGAGCATTGGAGAAAGAGGTTGTATTCGTCCTACTCGCGCCGACGCCGCTCGCGCCGAGGGATGGCGGCCTTTGGGGCCACGCTATTCCTGGCCGTGGGGTTTTTCATCGTCAATCAAGTCGGGTTGACCCAATCGGCCCCGCCGCCTCTTGTGCTACCGACGGCCACCGCCACCAAAGCCGTCGCTTTTGCCGTTTCCATCTCGACCAACACGCCCACGGCCACCCCCACGCATACGCCGACGCCAACGAACACGCCTACGAACACACACACGAACACGCCGACGCCGACCAACACGCCGACCCACA
>DAOTXN010000020.1:0-8381 GCA_034435435.1 Anaerolineae bacterium
TCCCCTGTGCAAGTTGTCGTCTCATCTTGACTACGTTGGAGTATTCTGCATCACGACAATCGCGATTTGGCTTGAACAACGATTATGGCGTTTTCTGGAGTGGAAGCAACTCACTATACCGTAATTTCAGCAGATCTGTGCTTCTGTCCAGCAGCGGCAGCAATACGTTCAACTGTTGCAGTGTCAAATTGTATTCATTCGCCCAGCGCAACGGATCGGCCACCACTTGAGCGCGGGCATCTGGTTCGAGGAACAATCGTCCTATCAGATTTAGCAGACCCTCGCTCACAAAATGCTCCCGTTTGTACAGATAAAAAGTGAGCGCGTGGGCGTCGTAATCGCCGCGCAGCACGAACCAGGGGCTCAGCTCCTCACACAAATCCAGCAGATCGCCCGGCGGCGCGCGGAAAAGGTCTGGACGGTCGAGGGGCGACACGTTGAGCACGTTCCACGCCAACCCTTTGCGGCACAGCGCAAACAGGCGTCGCACGGTGCGCGGCAGGCGCTCGGCGCTATCGGGGGTGCGATAGTCGAAAAGACCCGAAGCAACGACATAGTCGTGGGCTTTCAATTCTAGCGTGGGGTCCAAAATGTCGCCCACGACAAACACAATTCGCGGATAACGCGCGTGGGCAACCTGCACAAACTCGGGCAGCAGGTCCATGCCAGTGTAATGCCCGGCAAAGCCACGCCCATTCAAATAGTCATAGAAATCGCCCTGACCGCAGCCCACGTCCAGCACCGACAGGGATTTCGAGCCGCATAACTCGCCCACGCCCGCCAGCATCTCAAACGCAACCAGTTGTTGCAGACGGTCGGTCCACCCCACCTGACGGCTGGGGTCGGATTGCCGGCGCAAGAGCTCACGGTACGCGTGGCGCAACATCCGTTAATCCGTTGCCAAACTCGGCAATGGCTTGCTGTGACAAGGGGTGCTCGCCCAACGCCAAGATCAAACCCAGGGGCAGCGCCAGATGGTGTGCGCCGGCCAACACGGTTTCGACCACCTCGGCCGGCGTCTTGAGGCTGGCAGCCAGCAGTTCTGTTTCGGTGTCGGCGGCGTCGATCACCGCCCGCATCTCGCGCACCAACCCTGGACCGTCTCCTTGCAAGCGCGTGCTGCGGTTGACGTAGGGAATGATAAAGTGCGCCCCGGCCTCACACGCCAGGTAAACCTGATAGGCGCTGAACACTGCCGTGACTGCGCACGTGATGCCCTGGTCGGTCAACGTCGCCAGCAAACCCAGGTTCTCCGTCGTGCAGGGGATTTTTAGCCCCACCTGCGCCGGCTCGATCTCGACCATGCGCAGCGCCTCGGCTTCGCGCCCGGCCAACGTCGGCGCGCAGAGCTGGTAAAAGACCGTGCCTGGCAGCCATTCACAAAATTCCGCGATAATCTCCAGGGGGTCGCGTCCGGCCTGGGCCATCAGCGTTGGATTCGTCGTCGCACCCCACACAATGCCTAACTCGGCGGCCCGGCGGGCATCGTCAACCAAAGCAGAGTCTAGAAACAACGCCATCAAGTCCCCCAATCCCCAATATCCAATCCCTAATCCCCCTCCCCAAATCATAAATCAAACTTGAGATTCAACTCGGCCGGCCCCTCGGCCCGCCAGCGCACCACCACGCGGCGCTCGCCCATTTCCCAGTCGTCGTGTTTGCGCCCGTTCACCCGCACGTCCCACGGCGCGGGCAGCAGGTTCAGAATGGCCTCAACCTGCCCGTGATAACCGTCCATGTGCAGCGTGAACTGCTCTCGTTCGAGCTGGTAACTCACCTCCACCGGCGCGGCCGCCTCGTCCAGAAGGGTAAAAGCGCCCTCGCCCGCCGGGTAGATGTCTAGCGTCAGAGGGTCGAGAGCTTTCTCCTCGGTGTGCTGCATCTCTGGTCCCATCGGGATAATGGCCCCCTCGCGCACGAACAGCGGCAATGTATCCAGCGGCGCGTGAACGGTAATCCAGCCCGGTCCGGCGTGGGTTTGTTTGCTCCAATAGTCGATCCAGCGCCCGGCAGGCAAATAGACCGGCGCGTCGGCTTCTGGCGCAAAGACCGGCGCCACCAGAAAAGCGTCGCCAAAGAGGTACTGCAGGTCCAGCGTGTGCGTGGTCGGGTCGTGTTGATAGTCCAGCAGCAGTGGGCGCATGAGTGGTCGGCCGGTAGCAGCGGCGCGAGCGGCGCAGGAGTAGATGTATGGCAGTAGGCGGTAACGCAGCGTCGCATATTTCTTGAAAATCGCCTCCACCTCCGCACCAAATTCCCACGGCTCGCGCGGCGTGGCGCCATGGGCGCGGGCGTGGCTGCAAAACAAGCCAAACTGCGCCCACCGGGCGTACAGGGCCGGGGCTGAATCGTGAATATAGCCGCCGATGTCGTGGCTCCAATAGCCAAAACCGGACAGAATCAAGTTCAGTCCCCCGCGCAGACTGGCCGCCATGTGCTCAAAGGTCGCCCGGCTATCGCCGCCCCAGTGCACCGGGTAGCGCTGGCTCCCGGCCGTGGCGGCGCGGGACCACACCATGCCCTTGCCGCCGCTGTGTGCGTCCACTACCTCAAAGACGGCGCGATTATACAGTAATGGGTACAGGTTGTGGGCCATCGATCCCGGTGTGCCGTCGTGGTAGCGCCCGTCGGCGGGCGCCCATTCGCCAAAGTCGGTCTTGAAGGTGGCGACGCCCAGCGCCATTAACTGGCGGTGCTTTTGTTTCCACCAGGCCACGGCGTCGGGATTGGTAAAATCAACCACGGCCAGCGGCGTGCGGCTCTCGGTCCAGCCGGGGATGAGCGCCGGCTCGCCCTGCTCGTCGCGCACGAAAAAGCCATTGGCCGCACCTTCGGCGTACAAGGCAGTGCGTTGAGGCACGTAGGGGTTTTCCCACAGGCACACGCGAAAACCTTGCCCGCGCAAAGCGGCCATCATCCCCGCCGGGTCAGGAAAGGCCGTCGTGTCCCAGGTCAGGTTGCACCAGTTGGCGTCGGCGCCCATCCACTGCGGGTCCAGGTGTATCACGTCGCACGGGATACCCCGCTCGCGATAGCTGCGAGCCACTTGCTCGACCTCCTGGCGGTTGCGGTAGCCATTGCGCGAGCTCCAAAAGCCGAACGACCAGCGCGGCGGCAGCGGTGGGGCGCCGGTCAGTCGCCAGTAGCGGCGCAATACATCGTTCAGCGTCGGGCCGTTGATGATGAAAAAATCGAGTGTGGGAGCGTCGAGCGCAAAGGCCGCGCTCAACGCCGAGGTCGCCCCCATGTCAAAGTCAATCCGCGCGGTGCTGTTGACGAACAGCCCGTAGCCCCGGCTGCTCAACCCAAAAGGCACCGGCTTGTAAGCCCGCTGGGTTGATGTGCTCAGCGCATCGGTTGTCCAGCTTGTCCAGCGGCGGCCGCGCTGATTGATCGGTACAAAGCGCTCGCCGAAACCGAACCAACGCTCGTCGGGGGTGAGCGAAAGCGCCTCGAACACGCAGATGGGCGCGTCGTTTGCGTCTTTTTCCCAGCCCAGCGGCAGCACTTCGAACGCGCCCAGGATGTTCCGGTCGTCCACGGCTTCGCCCGCGATGCGTTGGTCGGCCGCGTTAGAGAGCGTCACCTGCCACGGGTCGCGCGCCACGCGAATGCGCAGGTGCGGCGATGAGAGGGTTACGCCTTCCTGGTCGGTGCTCAGCGTAGAGCCAGTCACCGGCTCCTGTCCTTCGATCAGCAAGCGCTTGTCCGGCTCTGCCAACCGACCTGGCGCCATACGCAGGCGCATAATCGAGGGGTCGGGCAGCGTGATTTCGATCTGCGCCGGGTCGCCGGCGTTACTTTCGGCCTCAAACAGAACGCCATCCTCTAGTCGCTGGTACGACAACCAACGAGCGACGTAGACGCGGGGGACGTGGGTCATGGCAGCACCTCCTGGGTTATGCGCAATTCCTCTCTGCGCCTTATTTTACTCTATCCGCCCGCTCTACGCCAGTGTCCCAGCTTCCGGGAAGGTTCAGGTAGACAGCCACACCCCGGCAAGGTATAATCCAGCACGATCAACAATTCGGAGGTGCGAGATGTTTGATTTTGGCGGACAAGTCGTGCTGGTGACGGGGGCGGTGGGTAATTTGGGACAGGCCGTGGCGCGGGCTTTTCTGGCCGCCGGGGCCAGGTTGGCGTTGGTAGACCGCGCCGCCGACCGCTTGCCCAACCTTTTCCCCGACCTAGCCAGCTCGCCCGATCATTTTTTAGCCACGGCGGTCGACCTGACCGACGGCGACGCCGTGCAGGCGATGGCAGCCGAGACGATGCGCCGCCTGGGGCGGGTTGACGTGCTGGTGAATGCGGCTGGCGGTTATCGCGGTGGACAGCCGGTCCATGAGACGCCGCCGGAAACTTGGAATTTTCTGTTCGATCTGAACGTCGGCACGCTGCTCAACGTGGTCCGGGCCGTCGTCCCGCACATGCTGGCCCAGGGGGGCGGCAAAATCGTCAACGTGGCGGCGCAGGGCGCTTTGCAGGGACGGGCAAAAAACGGTCCTTATAGCGCGGCCAAAAGCGCCGTGCTGCGGCTGACGGAGAGCATGTCGGCCGAGCTAAAGGGTAGCGGCATCAACGTGAACTGTGTGCTGCCCGGCACGATTGATACTCCTCAGAACCGCCAGGCCATGCCCAGAGCGGATTTTGGCAAATGGACGCCGCCGGGGGCCATCGCCGACGTGATTCTATTCCTGGCCTCCGACGCGGCGCGGGCCGTGCACGGCGCGGCCATAGCGGTATAAAGACCTGCGAGGTTTTGCATACCTCGCAGGTCTATCGCTTTACCGGCTGCGAGCTGCTTCGATGGCCGCGCGCATTTGATCGAGATGTTGGTAGGTGTGATAATTGGGTAGCTCTAGCTGTGCGTAGCAAAATCGTACAAAGTTACGCTTGCTTGCGACAAATTCATCGGGCAACGCCGCCAGCATCGCCAGGGTCTCGGCTTCGGTGCGTTTGTATTCCTCTAGCAGGTCGCGCAGGGTAGAATAGACCTTTACCGTTGCCTGCACCCGGGCCGCGACATTGGTGGGGTTCTCAAAGCGGTCGGACCAGCGCTCGTCGTCGTTGATCAAATCCGCCACCCATGCCTGGGTCTCGCGCTCACCGATGATCAAGTGGGCCAGCGTTTCTTTGGCGCTCCACTCGTCGGGGGCGGGCTTGAACTCGGCCTCTTGCTCAGACACGCCAGCAAAGAGTTCATTGAGCGCCGCATCGCCCTCCTCGTATACCTTGCGCATGGCCTCGGTCAGGGCGGCAGTCGTCGGCGGCACGTCGGGTAGCGGGCGGCGAGAAAGCTCCATCGTCGTTTGCTTTTTCTGACCGCCGCGATAAAAGACGACGTTCACCTTGTCGCCAGCGCGGTGCGCGCTCAGCGCCGTGGTCAGCGTGGGCCAGTTGGTCACCTCGGCGTCGGCGATGCTGATGATGACGTCGTCCTTTTGCAAGCCGGCAGCCGCAGCGCCCAGCCCCTCAATCGCGCCGTCCAACCGGATAGCCTCGCTTACGGGCGCGCCCAGCTCTTTGGCAATGTCGGCGTTGAACTCGCCGACCATGATGCCCAGCATGGGCCGCAGCACGTAGCGCAAGTCCTGCCCGGTCTCCAGCACCGATGTGAGGTTCTCCAGCCCGCGCTTCCACTCGCGCTCGAACTCCTCGGCGATCCCGGCCCAGGCGTCGCCGGACCCGATGCCGCCGTGGGTCAGTGTCAAGTGTGTGCCATCGCCGTGGGCGGCCAGTGCGACTTTGACCTGGGTCGCGCCCGGCTCGTTGCGCCCGTGCCAGGTAAAGGCGACGCATTCGTTCTCGGCCAGTTCGGTGAACTCGCCAAAGGCGTAATAGCCGACGTTCCAGCCCCAATACAGCCGTCCGCCGGGGCGAGCGTCGGCCAGCGCCACGTCACACAGCCACTCACGCAGCGCCGTGGAGCGGGTGAAGGCAAGATAGACCTGCGCCGGTGACACGTTAACCCATTGCTCAAGCTTGATGTCCATGTTCAATTCCTTTCCATTTTTCGAGGTAACTGCCAGATCAGCGGCTTTTTTACCACCAAGACCCCAAGACACAAAGAAAAATAAGCCAACAGCTCGCTTTTTGAAGCCTTTGGACTCTAAAGAGCCTTTGTGTCTTCCAGAACCTTCGCGTCTTGGTGGTAAATTTCTTTTTGACCTGAGCAGACGTCCGAAGAGAAAGTAGAGCCGCCAGGCGACTTTATTATAGCACAAACGTTCGATTTTTGCAAGCACCTATTTGTGAGCCGCTAATTCCACCGGCAGCAACGCCGCATAGACCACGTCGGCCGCCGGCGTGGGCACGCCCAGCTCGCGCCCTTTGCGACCCATCACGCCGATCAACGACTCTAGCTCCGAGGGGCGACCTGCCATCACGTCGCGCTGCATGGAGGGAACGATGTCTGCCGCCGCCCCGTCGATGAGCGCCAGCGTGCTTTCTACGACGTCCGGCGCCAGCGTCACGCCGGCGGCGCGCGCCACAGCTTTCACCTCGTGCATCAGGCTGACCAGCAAGGCGCGCGTTTCGGGCAGGCCGCGATAGGCGCCGATGGGCAGGCGCGTCAGCGACCCCACCCCGCTGATGACCGCGATGAACAGGAATTTGGTCCACAAAACCTGACGGATGTCCGGCGACAGCTCGGCGGTGACGCCGGTTTCGGCCAAGGCCTGGACCAGCGCCTGCGCCCGTTGGGTCGCCTGACCGTCCATCTCGCCCAACACGACGCGCCGAAACGCGGAAACCTGGCGGATCACTCCCGGCGCTTCGACGGCCGAGGAGATCCACGTGACCCCGCCCACGACGTGTTCCATACCGATTACGGTCCCGATGCGTTCGGCGGCGTCGATGCCGTTTTGCAGGCTGGTTACGACGGTGTGTGGCCCTACCAGCGGGTGAAGCATCTCGGCGGCATGATCGGTGTCGCGGGTTTTGACGCACACGAAAATCCAATCGGGGCTGCCGGCCCCGGCCGGATCATCGGTGGCTTGTACAGGCTCCAGGTGCAGGTCGCCGTGAACGCTCTTGATGTGCAAGCCGTTGGAGCGCATGGCCTCCAGATGCGCGCCGCGGGCGACAAAAGTGACGTCGTGACCGGCGTGGGCCAGCAACCCGCCATAATATCCTCCCACGCCGCCCGCGCCCATTATGACGATTTTCACGTTCACCTCCTTGTGCGTCAGGTTGCGGCCGCAATTGCGGCGAATTGTCTTAGAAGCTGATGGCTGGCGGGGGTCTCGACGCACGCCGCCATCAATGCATCGGGGTCTTGTCCCTCTGCCAGCAGGGCCGAGCGAAAGCGCCGGATGTACACCTGCACGGCCTCGGCGTCGAATTCGGGGTGGAACTGCACGCCCCAGGCCGCGTCGCCGATGCGAAAGGCTGCGTGCGGGTCCATGGCGCTGGAGGCCAGCAATTGCGCGTCGGTGGGCAGGCGCAGCGCCGACTGCGTGTGGCACACGTGCGCTTGGATGATTTTGGCGCAACCGCCGAACAGAGCGTCATCGTGAGCGTGTCCGTTGAATTGGATTTTTACTGTCCCGAACTCGCGCCCGTTGGGATTGTCGCCCACCTGGCCGCCCAGGGCGTAGGCCAGCAACTGGTGTCCGTAGCAGATACCCAAAATCGGAATGCCGCGCTCTACTGCGCCAGCCAGCCACTCGGCCGTGCGCTCGCTCCAATCGGCGTGCTGGGTGACGAAAGCATGGGAACCGGTTATGACAATGCCCGTGTGACCCAAGCCGGGTAACGGAACGCCCTCATACACCGGTACGATGGTGGCGTACTGTCTGTCAATCCCCAGACCCCGCAAAGCCCAGTCCTCAAAATCACCCCTTTTGGCCCGCAGGTCAGGAAAAGTTTCGCCGGTCTTGATGATGAGGATATTTTTCACTGCGTCACAAACAGGGAGCCGACGGCCAACTGGAACCCTTCCAGGACCGCCGAGCGAGCCGATTGGTCAGCACGAAACTGGCCCAGCACGGCATACAGCCCGTCCTCACCCAAAGTATAAACCTCCACAGAGTGCGTGCCAGGGTCCACGATCCAATATTCGCGCACACCGGCCCGCTCGAAAGCGTCAAATTTCGCCAGGCGGTCGGCTCGCAGCGTGGTGGGAGAGAGTACCTCGACGACGAGGTCGGGCGGGCCGGGGAAGAGTTGAGCGCCGGGCGCCGGCATCCGTTCAGCGGCGATAAACAGTACATCGGGCTGCACCGGGCGGCTGGTCTCTGACAGATGCACCCTGGTTGACTGACAAAAGTCAAGGAAGCGAGCCTTCCAAAAAGCGCACAATGCGCTATACTTTCCTGGATACCACTCACAGGAGAGTGAACGATGGAAAACTCGCTTCGTCTTTATCATACACTGGTTCA
>DAOTXN010000021.1:0-11050 GCA_034435435.1 Anaerolineae bacterium
TCCCCTGTGCAAGTTGTCGTCTCATCTTGACTACGTTGGAGTATTCTGCATCACGACAATCGCGATTTGGCTTGAACAACGATTATGGCGTTTTCTGGAGTGGAAGCAACTCACTATACCGTAATTTCAGATAGTACAGAAACAAAAACAATGGCTGTGAATCGGGTATCCAGGCGTTCAGCCAGTCCAGCGCATAGCTGTTCAGTTCTGCGGCGACTTCTTGCTGGGAGGTAGGGTGTTGGCTGGCGTCGTCGTTGAATACGTCGAACCCCCGCCCAAAGCCGCGCCGATTGCTCACAAAGCCCGATGCGCTGAAACCGGCGGTATAATAGCCTGCGGCGTGCAGATACTCGGCCAGAGTGGGAATGTTGACGGGGAGGGTGGTATTGTCCCAACCTGCACCCACGCTGGACGGCAGCCGGCCAGTGAATATGGCGGCATTGGCTGGATAGGTCCAGGAAGCGGTGCTTGTAGCGGTGCAAAAGTTTGCTCCCTGGCTGGTGACCCACATGTCCAGATTAGGCGTTGTGAGACGTGCGTAGCCATTCGCGGCGATGTGATCCGAGCGCAGGGCGTCCACGATGATCAGGATGATGTGGGGGGCGCTGGCGGCAGGTGCAAGCGGCCTGGCCGAGACAAGGCGGCGGAGGGTCGGGAACAGGACCATGCCTGTGGTCAGACCTCCGAGTTTGATCAAATCTCGTCGGCTTAGGTCTTGCTTTTGAGACATGGGCCATCTCCAGATGCTCGCTTGAGAGGTGTGAGACCAGTATAGGCGAGAAGGTGACGCACGTCAATACGACAAATGTGCGACACACGTGCCTGGCGCGTCGCGCGTGTTCATAACCCCAACACCAGTCGGGCGATGCTGAAATAGATGAGCAGCCCCGTGGCGTCTACCAGCGTGCTCATCATCGGGCCAGACACGATGGCCGGGTCGATGCCGACGCGGGCGGCCAGCAGCGGCAGCAAGGATCCCATGTTATTGGCCCACAGCACGATGGCAAAGATGGTCAGCGCGACGGTCAGGGCCATCGCGTCTGAAGTACCCCAGGTGAGGGCGCGGATAAAGGCGACTGCGGCCATTCCAAAACCGAGCAGGAAGCCCACGCGGCTCTCATGCCACCAGACGCGCAGCGCATCGCGCAGCGTCACGTCTCCGACGGCCAGCGCACGGGTGATCGTCGAGGTGGTCTGGCTGCCGGCGTTGCCGCCGGTGCCGATGAGCAGGGGAATAAAAAAGCTCAACGCCACCGCCTTGTCTAACTCGTCGGCGAAAAGGCGAATCACTGATCCGGTCAACGTCTCGGTGAGGAACAACAGCAGCAGCCAGCCAATGCGTTTGCGAAAGACGGTGAGAACGCGGGTCGCCAGGTAATCGCGTTCCAGAGGCTCGGCGCCGCCCAGACGCTGGATGTCTTCGGTTACTTCGTCTTCCAAGATGTCTACCACGTCGTCGTGGGTGATAACGCCGGTCAGTCGGCCCGCGCGATCTACTACCGGGATAGCGGCAAAGTCGTAGCGGGCCACCAGACGGGCCACCTCTTCCTGGTCGGTGTCCACGCTGACCGAGACCACCTGGGGATCGAGCAGCTCGCCCAGATTGGTCTCGGGTGAGGCGGTCAGCAGGCGGCGCAACGGGACGACGCCCGTCAGGTGATCGTCGTCGTCCACGGCGTACAGATAGGCAAAGGTTTCCGTTTCGGGATCCATCTCGCGCAAATGTTCGATGGTTTGCTGAACGGTCCAGCGGCGGCGCACGCGGATGACCTTTTCGGTCATCAAGCGCCCGGCGGTGTCTTCTGCGTGGGCCAATAGCTTTTGGACTTCGGTAGCCTCGTCTGGCTCCATCAATGCAATAAGCTCTTCACTGCGGTCGGGGGGCAGTTCGGACAACAATTCAGCGGCGTCGTCCATAGGCAGGATCTCGAGCAGGTCGGCGATCTGTTCATCTGGGAGTGCTTCGACCAGCTCGAGGGTGGTGTCGTCGAGAGTTTCGTCGAGCACCTCCGAAGCGGTGACGGCGTCGAGCAATTCAAAGACGGCGACCCGCGCCGGTTCTTCCAGCACGTCGAGCAGGTCGGCGATGTCGGCGGGGTGGAGTCGGGCGAGGAGCGCTTGCAGATCCTGGAGAGCGTTTTCTGTGACCAGGTTTTCGACTCGCGTTTGCAGCGTGAGCAGGGCTTCGGGGGTAGCCATAGTCGTGCCTCCTTGGGGTTTTTCCCCTTAACGCAACAGCCCCCTGCCATAGGCAGGGGGCCGAAAGAGGCGCATCAGGTCCATCCGGCCGTCACGTGCGGCCGATCCGACTCGACCTCCAAGGCAAAGTCCCTGACGTGTGGCAGGCAAGGTCAGGTAAAAGGGGAATGTCGTTTATTGAATGTCTCGAACTAGAACTCGAATCGTCCATCTTGGCTCTGGTTGGCCGGTCGTTCATATACCGGTCAATATACGCTCGATTATACCAGTCATACCAAGAGCGGTCAAGGGTGAAGATGATGCGAGGCTGACATCTTGCTAGAGCTCAGTTTTTAGGTATAATGGGAATGGGTTTGAAGATTCTGAATTCCGCAATTGATTGGGCGGGCAGCGAAAGATGGCAGGTACGCCACATGATGAGGAGGAACGTGGCAGGTGGTTCATAAAATTCACTGGGTGACTCGCTTGTTGTGTGTGCTGGGTATTGGCGTTGCAGCGTATTTGACCTCTGTGTATTTAGCCGAGGCGGAGCCTTATTGCGGCGGGTCCCACGGCTGCGCCGATGTGCAGAATAGCGTTTATGCCGAGCTGGTCGGCATACCTGTGCCTATAATTGGTCTGGCGGGTTATTCGCTTTTGCTGGCTCTGAGTGTATTACGCGGGCGTGTGAACGGGGACCTCGAATTCTTTTTGCCGGTGCTGGGTTTTGGAGCGGCGCTCATCGGCGTGCTGTATTCGGCTTATCTCATGTATCTGGAGGCGTTTGTCCTTCGCGCCTGGTGCTATTGGTGTGTTGCGTCGGCTGCCATTATGGCGGCGATTTGGGTGCTTTCGGTTTTTGACTTGCGACGGGCTTGGGTCGTAGATTGAGTGAACCGGGCCGAGTGTGCTGGTTTGCAAGTGAAGGAGGTTTTGCGATGCCGCGCATTCGTTGTCATTATGGTGGTTGTGTGTACCTGGAGCAGGGTTATTGCATATCGGACGAGATCGAACTAGATCTAGACGAAGGCTGTCTGACCTTTACCCAGATTGAGGATTTGGCGCTGGAAGATGAAGAATGGGAAGAGGAGCTGTTTGGCGAACAAGAGGATTATTTTGACGACGACCAAGAGGAGGACGAGGAGGACGACGACTTCGATCCTGATGAGTGGAATTGATCAGAGCAAGTTTCTTCAGCTCGAATTGTTTGACAACTCTACCAGGCCGTGGTATAATTTTTCTTCTGAAGAATTCTGTTGCCGAACATATCGCTTTTTCAGGGGAGACAAAAGATGCTCCCCTTCATTGTGTGGGGTCGCGTCTCGGCGCAAAGTTGAACCAGGAGTGAATCTTTTATGACGGGAATCAAGTCGTATGCCCGCATTAACGATGTTCTTCGCCTGCCCACGCTGATTGAAGTCCAGTTGGAGTCGTTTCGCGTCTTTCAACGGGAGGGAATGTTTGAGCTGTTTGACGAAATCTCTCCGATTGAAAGCTTCAATGGAGACCTGAGGTTACACTTTCCCAGCACCAAGATCGAAAGCCGGCAGTTTGGGTTGGATTTTCGATTCGAAGAGCCAAAATATGGCGAGGCCGAGTGTGTTGAGCGAGATTTAACTTTTGCTGCGCCGCTTTATATCAAGGTTGCGCTAGATAATCGTGAGACGGGCGAGGTCATCGTCAACGAAATCTTTATGGGCGATTTTCCGTTGATGACCGAGAACGGCACGTTTATTATCAACGGGACCGAGCGCGTCGTCGTCAGCCAGCTCATCCGTTCACCAGGCGTCTATTTCGATACGGAGGAGGATCGGACCACCGGGCGCCGTTTATGCACAGCCAAATTGATCCCTGATCGGGGCGCCTGGATGGAGTTTGAGACGCGCAAGAGCGACTATATCACCATCAAGTTTAACCGTAAACGCACGATTCCCGTCACGCTTTTACTGAGGGCGCTGGCGGCTGTGGATGATGGCACCGACAGCCCCGTGCTGGTAGAAGGATCGGACGAGGAACTGCTGCAGCTCTTTGCCGAAGTGGACTCCCAGCCCGATCATCTCTTTATCCCGGCTACGCTGCGGCAAGAACCAACCTGGGATGAAAAAGACGGGCGCACCGTCGCCGAGCAGGCTCTAATCGAATTCTACAAGCGCATGCGTCCGGGCGATCCTCCTACGCTGGACAACGCCAACGAATACCTAGAATCGCAATTATTTGACCCGCGCCGCTATGACCTGGAACGTGTTGGGCGCTACAAGCTCAATCAGCGTTTGGGATTGGCCGTGCCGCTCACGCGCCGCACGATTTCCAAGGCCGACTTGGTCAAAGTGGTCGAGCGAATGATCCTTATCAACAACAACCTGGCCGACCCAGATGACATTGATCACCTGGGCAATCGGCGCGTCAAGACGGTGGGTGAACTGATTCAAAACAAGCTGCGCGTGGGGCTGCGCCGGATGGAGCGCGTGGTCAAAGAGCGCATGAGTATTCGCGAATCGGACGGCGTGACGCCGGTGTCGTTGATCAATATTCGGCCGGTCGTCGCGGCGGTGCGCGAGTTCTTTGGCTCTAGCCAGTTGTCTCAATTCATGGATCAGACCAACCCGCTGGCCGAATTGACCCACAAGCGCACGTTGTCGGCTTTGGGACCGGGTGGTCTGCGCCGCGAGCGGGCCGGCTTTGACGTGCGCGATGTGCACCATAGCCACTATGGACGTATCTGCCCGATTGAAACACCCGAGGGACCGAACATTGGCCTTATTGGCCGCCTGGCGACTTATGGGGTGGTGAACGAGTTTGGTTTTATCGAAACACCCTATCGCCAGGTGATCAACACCGTCCCCAGCGACGATATTGAGCAAATGGTCGGCAAGACCTTGCGCGAAGCCGTCCTAGATCCGCATAGCGGCGAGCTCGTCGCTGAGGCCGACGCCGAGATCACCCAGGCGTTGGCCGAGCGAATCGCGGCCCTATCGTTGCGTGAAGACGTCAAAGTATATCCCATCGTCACGGACGAGATTGTGTACCTATCGGCAGACGAAGAGGACAAGTATACCATCGCACAGGCCAACGCCGAACTGGACGAGAGGGGTCAATTTGTGCAACGCCACATCTCGGCGCGCCGCAGTCAGCGTTTTCTCTCGTTTGCCCGCCCGGAGCATATTGACTTTATGGACGTGGCGCCCAAGCAAGTCGTGGGTATTTCGGCGGCTCTCATTCCCTTCTTGGAGCACAACGACGCCAACCGCGCCTTGATGGGCTCCAACATGCAGCGCCAGGCCGTGCCGTTGCTCCAACCCGAAGTACCGCTCGTGTCTACCGGCATGGAATGGCAGGCAGCCATGGATTCGGGTCAGGTGGTCGTTGCGACCCAAGACGGCGAGGTAGTGAGTGTCACCGGTGAAAGAACCGTCGTGCGTGAGGCAGATGGTGAGCGGGTTTACAAACTGCGCAAATATCAGCGCTCGAATCAGAGCACGTGTGTGGACCAGCGCCCTATTGTCATCAAGGGGCAACAAGTCAAAAAGGGCGATGTGTTGGCCGACAGTTCGTCCACCGATCACGGCGAGTTGGCTCTGGGGCACAATGTGCTGGTGGCATTTATGTCTTGGGAAGGCGGCAATTATGAAGACGCCATTCTCATCAGCGAACGGTTGGTTCGAGAGGACAAGTTTACCTCTATTCACATCGAAAAACACGAAGTAGAGGCTCGTGATACCCGCTTGGGGCCTGAAGAGATCACGCGTGACATTCCTAACGTGGGCGAGGATGCGCTTAAAGACCTGGACGAGGAAGGCATTATTCGCATCGGGGCGGAAGTCGGACCGAACGATATTCTGGTAGGCAAGATCACGCCCAAAGGCGAGAAGGAATTGAGCCCGGAAGAAAAACTGTTGCGGGCCATCTTTGGCGAAAAGGCGCGTGAGGTCAAGGACTCTAGCCTCAAGTTGCCCCACGGTGAGCGCGGCAAAGTGGTGGATGTGCGCGTGTTTACCCGTGATGAGCATCGAGATCTCAAGGCTGGCGTTGACAAAATGGTACGCGTAAGTGTGGCGCAGCGGCGTAAACTTACCGAAGGGGACAAGATGGCCGGCCGCCACGGAAACAAAGGCGTGATCTCGAAAGTTGTGCCCATAGAAGATATGCCTTTCCTGGCAGATGGCACGCCTATTGACATTATCCTCAATCCGTTGGGCGTGCCGGGCCGTATGAACATTGGGCAGATTTTAGAGACGCATCTGGGGTGGGCTTCTCATAAACTGGGTTTTCAGGCGGTCACGCCGGTGTTCGATGGGGCCGATGAAGCCGAGATCGAGGCCGAGTTGGCCCGGGCCTGGATGATGGATCAGGCCTGGGAAACGGTGACACGGCGCGCCTGGGAATGGTTGACAGAGTCGGGCTATGATCCCGACTATCTCGAAGATGACGATGAAGCGCGAATGTACTACCTGGTGGCGTGGTTGTCGCCTATGGGATACGATCCCGAACGGTTGCGCCTGGACCGGGGGTACGCGCGGCGGAGCGCGTTGCGCGAGTGGGTGCGGGAACAAGGTCTAGATCCCGACCAGTTGTTGATTTTTGAAGATGATCACCGCTCGTTAGCTGAGCGGGCGCGCATCGACGAAAAAGAGCGCCTGGCCTGTTGGCGCTTGTGGATGAAACACTATGGCGCTCCAGGCGTGGACGATATCCCCGATGAAATGTTGCGGGAACAGGCCATAGCCTTTAGCAGCGAGATCGAGCGCCCGTTGCCGACGGTGGGTAAAATGCTCCTGTTTGATGGTAAAACCGGGGAACCGTTTGACCAACCGGTTACTATTGGCGTGATTCATATGATGAAGCTGGCGCACTTGGTAGAAGACAAGGTGCATGCGCGTTCCACAGGTCCTTACTCGCTGGTGACACAGCAACCGTTGGGTGGCAAGGCGCAATTCGGTGGTCAGCGCTTTGGCGAGATGGAGGTGTGGGCGCTGGAGGCATACGGGGCGGCCCACACCCTGCAAGAGATGCTCACCGTCAAGTCGGATGACGTGCAAGGGCGGGTCAAGACCTACGAAGCCATCGTCAAGGGGGCGACCATTGAGGAACCGGGTATTCCGGCCTCCTTCCGCGTGTTGGTGAAGGAACTGCAGAGCTTGGGGCTATCGGTGGAAGCGGTCACAGATGCGGGCGAAGTGGTCCGGTTTGGCAAGGACGCCGAAAAGATGCGTACACCCAGGCTGGGCCTTGGGTTACTATCTTTTGGCGACATCGAATAGTCTTTCTAGCAGCCTGTCGGAGAACCCTGTCATATATTTTGCTCGTTTTGCGCCCATTTTGGACACCCACAAGGGGCTAAATTACGTCTCTCCGACAGGCTGCTAGGAGCTTGCAAGCAGTTGACGTATTGAAAAGGTTGTGGTAAAATTCCCTTTCGTGGATTGGGATGTGGCAAAGGCTCCCATATCCCCTCAACAACGAGTCTGAGTTGGAAATAAATAGGAGGCCATCGCCGCAGCAAGGATGGCCTCCTTCATTGCCAAAGTAAAAGGAAGAGACACGTGCCAACCATCAATCAACTGGTTCGGAAAGGGCGCCAAGCCCAGCGCAAAAAGGATAAAGCGCCAGCTCTGCAATATACGTTCAACTCGTACCATCAGCGCCGCAGGCGACAACCCAAGGGCGCGCCGCAGAAGCGGGGCGTGTGTACTCAGGTGCGTACTCAGACCCCCAAAAAGCCCAACTCGGCTTTGCGCAAAGTGGCGCGTGTGCGGTTGAGCAATGGTATCGAAGTGACAGCCTACATCCCAGGCGAGGGACATAGCTTGCAGGAACACTCGGTGGTATTGGTGCGCGGAGGACGTGTGAAGGACTTGCCGGGTGTGCGTTATCACATTGTGCGCGGCACCCTTGACACCGGTGGTGTCGATGGTCGCAAACAGCAGCGCTCCAAATATGGAAGCAAACGACCCAAGCGGTGATGAGTGAGGAAGAGATATGCCGAGACGGAATCGTCCACCCAAACGTCAGATTGCGCCGGATGTGCGATATAACAGTGTGCTGGTATCCAAGTTCATCAATCGTATGATGAACGGAGGAAAGAAAAGCACGGCTGCGGGAGTGCTGTATGACGCGATGGACATTATGGAGGCACGGGCCAAACGCAACCCTCTGGGAGTGTTTGAAAAAGCCCTAGAGAACGCCATGCCGGTCATTGAAGTGCGGCCCCGGCGCGTAGGTGGTTCGACTTATCAAATTCCGGTAGAGGTACCCAGCCATCGGCGTCTAAGTCTGGCGATACGTTGGATATTGGCGGCAGCCCACTCTCGACCGGGCAAATCTATGGCCGAAAAACTGGCCGCTGAGTTATTGGACGCCTCGCAGGGCGTAGGTGCGACGGTTAAAAAGAAAGAAGACACGCACAAGATGGCAGAGGCCAATCGCGCCTTTTCCCATTACCAGTGGTAGGCGGCGGCCGGGTCACGTGGTTGTCTCGCGCTCTAAACAGCCAGAGCTGAGAGCAGAGAACTTGGCCGGTGGGGCATCCGTCAGCATGCGCGTGCTTTACGGACGAGTCTGTCGAGTGACCTGGTACTATGGGGCGCGAATATCCTTTAAGGCGGGTTCGAAATATTGGCATCATTGCCCACATCGATGCGGGCAAGACCACGACGACGGAACGCGTGCTCTATTATACCGGTCGGACTCACCGCATGGGGAGTGTGGACGACGGAACGACCGTAACCGACTGGATGGAGCAGGAAAGAGAGCGTGGGATTACGATCCAGTCGGCAGCGATTACCTGCTACTGGCGTGATCATCAGATTAACATTATTGATACACCCGGTCATATTGACTTTACGGCCGAAGTCCAGCGCAGTCTGCGTGTGCTGGATGGGGGAGTTGTCGTCTTTGACGCCGTGGCTGGCGTGGAGCCTCAGTCAGAGACGGTGTGGCGGCAGGCCGACCGCTACCATGTGCCACGTGTTTGCTACATTAACAAAATGGATCGTATCGGCGCCAACCTGGAACGCGCTGTGCAAATGATACGCGAGCGGCTCCATGCCAATCCGTTGCTGGTACAACTGGCTATTGGCCATGAGAGCAGCTTTCGCGGTGTGGTAGATCTGCTTACGATGAAAGCTAGTGTCTGGCATGACGAAGATTTGGGTGCGACACCCGAAATCGTTGATGTTCCGACCGAGCTGTTCACTGAGGCCCACGCGGCCCGTGAGGAACTGGTCGAGCGGTTGGCGGAAACCGATGATGAGCTGACGATCAAATACCTCGAAGGCAAAGAGATTACCAGCGATGAGCTGCGCAGGGCCCTTCGGCAAGCCACCTTGGCAGGAGAAGTAACGCCCGTATTGTGTGGTTCATCACTTCGCAATAAAGGGGTGCAACCTTTGCTGGACGCCATCGTCGATTATCTCCCTTCACCAATCGACGTCCCCCCTATTGTTGGCGTCAACCCTTATACCAAGAAAGAGGAAGAGCGCGGAGCGAGCGAACAGGAACCTCTGGCGGCATTGGTCTTCAAGATCCAAACCGATCCGTATGTAGGACGCCTGGCTTATTTTCGCGTGTACTCGGGCTGGCTTAAAGCCGGCGCAGCTATAGTGAATGCTACAAAAGGACGCAAAGAGCGCATTGGTCGCTTGCTGCGTATGCATGCTGACCACCGCCAAGAGATTCAAGAGATTCACGCGGGCGATATTGCGGCCACGCTGGGACTAAAATCTACTTTTACCGGTGAGACGCTGTGCGCGCCCGATGGGCCGATCATCCTGGAATCCATCACGTTTCCAGAGCCGGTGATTTCGGTGGCGATTGAGCCGCGTACGACTATTGATCAGGACAAAATGGCTAACGCTCTGCAACGCCTGGCGGAGGAAGACCCCACGTTTAGGGTGCGCATAGACGAGAACACGGGTCAGACATTGATCTCTGGGATGGGGGAACTGCATCTGGAGGTACTGGTTGACCGGATGTTACGCGAGTTCAAAGTGGGCGCCAACGTGGGCAAGCCGCGCGTGGCCTATCGTGAGACCATTACCCAGTCGGTGCGCAGCGAGGGGCGCTTTATCCGGCAGACGGGCGGACGTGGACACTATGGACACGTGGTGCTGAAATTAGAGCCGCTGGCGCCGGGTGAGGGTTTTGAATTTGTGGATGCCATGAGCGGCGACGCGATACCCAAACAGTTCATCCCCTATATCGCGGAAGGCGCGCGCGAGGCGATGGAAAGCGGCGTGTTGGCGGGGTATCCGCTGGTGGACTTGCGGGCCACGCTGGTGGACGGTAGTTATCACGAAGAGGACTCTTCGGAGATGGCTTTCAAGGTGGCGGCCTCAATGGCGCTGCGCGACGGGGTAGAGGAGGCGGGGCCGGTGCTGTTAGAGCCAGTAATGAACGCCGAGGTCGTCGTGCCCGAAGAGTTTGTGGGCGAGGTGGTGGGCGATTTGAACGCCCGTCGGGCTCAAATTGAGCAATTGGAACCACGACCGGTCAATATTCAGGCCATCGCTGCCTATGTACCGCTGGCAGAGATGTTTGGTTATGCAACAGACTTGCGCTCGTTGACGCAAGGTCGAGGGACATTCACGATGGAATTCGCGCATTATGCGCAAGTCGATCGTCAGATCGCTGAGAAAATTTTGTACGGATATGGCTGGCGATAAACGCCGGTCCGACTTTGGCGAGCTCAGCCGAGCCGTTTCCGCGCCGGATGTGTAAGGAAACGGACTTTAAGGAGGTAAGATGTCAAAGGAAAAGTTTGTACGTGACAAGCCGCACGTGAACGTGGGGACGATCGGGCACATTGACCACGGCAAGACGACGCTGACGGCGGCCATCACCAAGGTGTTGGCGATGCGTGGGCAGGCGAGTTTTC
>DAOTXN010000022.1:0-38268 GCA_034435435.1 Anaerolineae bacterium
GTGCCAGTGTACTGGAGAATACGAGCGTCTGTCAAGCACCCCCGCAGGGGGAAAGCAAAGAGACGCCCCGCGTGGGAGCGTCTCTTGCACACGACGGTCGGTATCAGGATTCGAGGGTGCTGATGTCGCCCACATCCTGGCCGAGCGCCTGTGCTTTGAGCACGCGGCGCATAATTTTGCCGCTGCGGGTTTTGGGCAGTGTGGTGACAAAGTTGACCTTTTCGGGCTTGGCAATCGGCCCCATTTCGTGTCCCACGTGTGCTTTGAGTTCTTCTTCGAGGTGCGGGGAGCCTTCGTAGCCGGTGCGCAGGATGACAAAGGAGTGAATGGCGTTGCCTTTGAGTTCGTGGGGCAGGCCGATGGCGGCGGCTTCGGCCACGGCGGGGTGGCTCACGAGCGCGCTTTCGACTTCGGCGGTGCCGAGGCGGTAGCCGCTGACTTTGATCACGTCGTCGAGGCGGCCAATGATCCAGGTGTAGCCATCTTCGTCTTTGCGTGCGCTATCGCCCACGGTGTAGACGCCGCCGGGCACTTTTTCGAAGTAGGTGGTTTTGTAGCGTTCGGGGTCGTTCAGGATGGTGCGCAGCATGCCGGGCCAGGGTTTGCGGATGATGAGCATGCCATCTTCGTTGGCGTTGCAGGAGGTGCCATCTTCATGCACGACGTCGGTTTCGATGCCGAGGAATGGGAGTGTAGCGGTGCCGGGTTTGAGCGGCACGACGGGTGTGGGGGTAATCATGAAGTGGCCGGTTTCGGTCTGCCACCAGGTATCCATAATCGGGCAGCGTTCGCCGCCAATCACGCGGTGGTACCAGCGCCAGGCTTCGGGGTTGATCGGTTCGCCCACTGTGCCGAGCAGTCGCAGGCTGCTGAGATCATGGCGGCTGGGCCAGGCTTCGCCAAAGCGCATCAGTCCGCGAATGGCGGTGGGGGCGGTGTAGAGGATGCTGATGCCGAAGCGCGACACCATGGCCCACCAGCGGTCGGGGTAGGGGTAGTTGGGTGCGCCTTCATACATAAACGAGGTTGCGCCGGCCAGGAGCGGGCTATAGACGATGTAGCTGTGGCCGGTGATCCAGCCGGGGTCGGCGGCGCACCACCAGCGGTCTTCGTCCTTGATGTCGAACACGTACTTGAGAGTGGTGTAGGTGTAAACCATATACCCGCCGTGGGTGTGGACCACGCCTTTGGGGCGCCCGGTGGTGCCCGAGGTGTACAGGATAAAGAGCATGTCTTCGGCGTCCATCGGCTCGGTCTCGCAAATCGGGCTGGCGATGGGCAGGCTCATCAGGTCGTCGTACCAATAATCGCGTCCGGCCTCCATATAAACGTCTTGCCCCGTGCGCTTGACGACGATGCATGTTTCGACCGTCGGCTGACGGGCCATGGCCTCGTCGGCGATGTCCTTGAGCGCCACGATCTTGCCGCGCAGCCAGCCGCCGTCGGCCGTGACGAGCACCCGGCTCTGGGCGTCCTGGATGCGCTCGGCCAGCGCCTCGACGCTGAACCCGCCGTACACCACGCTGTGCGCCGCGCCGATCTTGGCGCAGGCCAGCATGGCGATCATTTGCTCCGGCAGGCGCGGTAAATAGATGGTAACAATGTCGCCTTTCTTGACCCCCATGCTCTTGAGCACGTTGGCAAACTTGTTAACGTTGCGATGGAGGGCGAAATAAGAAAACGTGCGTACGTCGCCCGGCTCGCCCACCCAGATCAGCGCCAGCTTGTTTTTGCGGTAGGTTTTGAGGTGGCGGTCGAGGGCGTTGTGCACGATATTGGTCTTGGCCCCGACGAACCACTTGAAAAAGGGCGCGTTGCTGTCGTCCAGCACCTTGTCCCACTTGATGAACCACTCTAGCTCTTCGGCCCGCTCGGCCCAAAAACCGGCCGGGTCTTGCAGCGACCGCCGGTACAATGTCTCGTACTCCTGGACGTGGGCTGCTGACACGATGTTTTCCGGCGGGTGGTACATTTCTCCGCCAGACTGATTTTTCCCGTTACTCGGCTTGCTCACGTTGACCTCCTGTTCCTCTCTTTGGCTGTTTCTTTGCGCTCCGCGCCCGACGCGCCTGAATACGATTTTACAGAGGGACGCTGTTCGTGTCAAAGGTGGGTCCAAGATGAAAAACCTCTGGCTGGTTGGCAAATCGTGCGCCTTCGCTTATAATGCGGGTAGTCTCTGGGAAAAAGTACACACCAGTCAATCCATTGGCAGGCGAAGGAGCATAAAGGCCGAGACTCGATGAAGTTTAGGATTACATTCACACCGAGCGCCAGCGAAGATGTGAAACACTTGACATCTTTTGAGCAGAGGCTGGTCATCGCTGCAATAAAAAGTTACCTGCAAACGGACGCCAATGTAGAGAGTCGTAGGCGAAAAAATCTGAGGCCAAACGAACTGGCTCTCTGGGAGTTAAGAGCAGGTAAGTATCGGGTGTTTTACGATCTAGAGAATGAAACCGTAAAGATAGTGGCCGTCGGGTACAAAGAGCATAATGACCTGTTTATCCGAGGCAGGAGGGTGAAACTATGAGAACGTTGGATTTGGCACAACGCAAAATAACACTGGAGGAGCTGCTGAGATGGGCCATGTCAGACCCGGTGTTGATTCAAGCACGCGATGGTCACAAGTTCATCTTGGAGGAAGCGGATAGTTTTGAAGAAGAAGTAGCAATGTTGGGAAGTAGCGAGCGGTTTATCCAGTTCCTGAAAGAACGCTCGCAGGAGAATGGGACGATCTTGCTTGATACGGTCGAAGAAACACTAACCAATCAGTAGGAGGGTTTCATGGCGGAATTAGCAGTGTGTGACCATTGTGGTGAAGATCTGCCCGACGAGCCAATTCGACGTGGTCGTCTGGTTTATTGTTGTGAGGCGTGCGCTTTTGAGGCCGCGCGGAGCAAAGACTGCGGCGGGCGGACCGATACTCACATTCGTGAGCCGGTTATCGAAATACCTCCCGCACCCGAAGCGGAGTGATTTTTGCCACCAAGACGCCAAGACACAAAGTTTATGCGGTGTGTCGGGGTGATAAATCGAAAGGAGCGAACCCATCATGGCAATCTTTCGTGCGACCGACATCGTCGAGATGGCGATGGAGCTGGAAAAGAGCGGTGAGATTTTCTACGACGCCGTGGCCGGGAAAGTGCAGTCCACGGAAGTCAAGACGTTGTTCGAGGATCTGGCCGAGCAGGAGCGACAACACTATATCGCTTTTGAAAAACTGACCCGCACCACCTGGGATGCGGCGCCTCTCAGCGGCGAAAACTGGGACCAATATCTGGCCTACTTGCAGGCCACCATCCAGAGCGCCTTTTTCGAGGGCGCGGACAAGGCCCTGGCGCTGGCTGAACAGGTGCGCGACGAAAAAGAGGCGCTGCAGATGGCGCTGGAATTTGAAAAAGAGACCATGCTGTTTTTCTACGACCTGCGCGACAAGGTCTCGCACGTGGATAAAGGGGTGGTGTCGGACATTATCGCCGAGGAGCGCAAGCACGTCCAACGCCTGGCCATGCTGCTTTAAACGTTACTGCTCAGATGGAGGATATGACAACGATTTTTCAGGATTGACCGAATGACGCCGCTGCCAGGCATCTCACGGGGATACCCTCGCTCTGCAGTTGGGGGAGGTGGGGTATCACTTTGGACCCCGGTTAGGGGGTCTGTGGCGATCAGTCTGTCGAGTTAAAGGGCGCAGATTCGCTCAATCCCCTGATTCGTTGTCATATCTGCACAGAGCAGTTGCCGTGATTCAAAGGATAGGGTATGGATACGAACCGTTTTATGTCGCGGCGCGTCGCCATTGTAGGGGCGGGCGCAGTCGGCGCGACCCTGGCCTACGCGCTGATGATTCGCGGGCAGGCCGATGAAATCGTGCTGATTGACGTCAATCGCGCCAAAGCCGAGGGCGAGGCGATGGACTTGCGCCACGGCCTGCCCTTTGTGCGCCCCGTAGACGTGCACGTAGGCGATTACGCCGACTGCGCCGGGGCGGACATCGTCGTCCTCACGGCCGGCGCGGCTTCGCGGCCCGGCGAGACCCGCCTCGACCTGGCCGGGCGCAACGCGAGTATCTTTCGCCAGATCGTTCCCGAAATCGTGCGTCACAACGCCAGCGGCATCTTGCTGGTCGTCACCAATCCAGTGGACGTGCTCACCCATCTCACGCTCAAGTTGGCGGGGCGACCGACCGGCAAGGTCATTGGTTCGGGCACGGTGCTCGACAGCGCCCGCTTGCGCTACCTGCTGGCCGAGCATTGCGACGTGGACCCGCGCAACGTCCACGCTTATGTCCTCGGCGAGCACGGCGACAGCGAAGTGCCGGTGTGGAGCCTGGCCAACATCGCCGG
This sequence comes from Anaerolineae bacterium, assembly GCA_034435435.1. Lineage (GTDB taxonomy): Bacteria > Chloroflexota > Anaerolineae > S140-20 > S140-20 > DAOTXN01. Next base: position 4,350 of record DAOTXN010000022.1, read on the forward strand.
GACGCGCCTGACCGATTACTGCGTCGTGTGCCAGCGCGATTGCGACGGGATCCCCAAGGACGAAATCTTTGCGCAGGTGCGCGACGCCGGTTACGAGGTAATCCAACGCAAAGGAGCCACCTATTACGCCATTGGCCTGGCCGTCGCTTCGATTGTCGAGAGCATCCTGCGCGACCAGCATTCGGTTCTGCCCGTCTCCAGCCTGCTGGAGGGGCAGTATGGCCTGGAAGACGTGTGTCTCAGCCTGCCCAGCGTCGTCGGGCGCGACGGAGTGGTGCAGGTGTTGGAGCTGCCATTGAGCGAGGAAGAGATCGAGGGCCTGCGCCGCTCGGCGGCGGTGCTGCAAGAGGTAGCGCGTGCGGTAGGGGTGTGATGTGCCTGAACTCCCCGAAGTTGAAACGATTGCCCTCGGTTTGCGCCGGGAATTGCTTTTCCGCACGTTCATCGCTGTTGACGTGCTGTGGGAACGCACGGTTGACCGCCCTGATGTGCCTGCCTTTTGCGCCAATCTAACCGGCGCGACGATTAACGAGGTAGGCCGCCGAGGCAAATTCATCACCATGAGCCTGGACACCGGCCAGACCTTGCTGACCCACCTGCGCATGACCGGTCAGTTCCTCTTTCAACCCGATCATCCCACTCATATTCGCGTCCGTTTTCAACTGGACGACGGACGCTGGCTGTTCTTTTCCGACCAGCGCAAGTTCGGGCGGATGTTTCTGGTGGATGACCCGCTGGAGGTATTGGGCGACCTGGGCCCGGAGCCGCTGGCCGACGATTTCACCGCTCAACGATTGGCCGCAATGTTGGCGGGTCGCCGGGGGCGGGTCAAGCCGTTGCTGCTCGACCAGACCTTCGTCGCCGGGCTGGGCAATATCTACACCGACGAGGCGCTGTGGCGGGCGCAAATCCACCCGCTGCGGCCCGCTCACACCCTCACACTCGATGAAGCTGCTCATCTGCACGCCGGCATCGTCACGGTGTTGCGCCAGGCCATCGCGAGCGGCGGGACCACCTTACCCGACCGCAAGTACGTCGGCCTCCAAGACGACCCCGGCGCGCACCAGGAGTCGCTGGCCGTCTATGGCCGGGCCGGGCAAACCTGCCCCCGCTGTGGAGCGACGATTGAGCGCACAGTGGTTGGCCAGCGCGGGACGCATTTCTGCCCCAAATGTCAGGAATTGCGCTAGTGTGATATAATGGGTAGCGTCGTAGTTTGTCCTGTGGAGTTGAAAATGACCGTTCAAGTGGAAGGCATCAAACTCCCCCGTTCAGGCCGCATTGATATTCACGTGTCGGCCGAGATCAACGTTACGGCCCGATCTGCCCGTCAGCGGGTGACCCGCCTGGTCGCCAGCGAGTTGGGCAATTTGTTGCACGGCGGTGAACCGTCTCTTGTTGTGGGTGAGCGTATCGTGTGGAGGGTGCCCGTCATACTGACCTATCCTGACACAGGCCCGGTGGGAGAGGTCGGCGCTCTCGACGTAGACGTAGAGACCGGCCAGGTATTGGTTGCACCCGATCAGTTGACGGCAATCGAGATTCAGGCCCATGCCCTCGCTCAACGTACCTCTCCTGGCCCAGCGTGATCGCACGGACTGTCTGCCGACCTGTGTCGAAATGGTCCTGATTTATCAAGGCCAGACTGTTTCTCGCGCATGGCTATGTCGGGTGTTAGAAACGACCGGCATTGGCACCCCTGGCTTCAAGCTGTTGCACTTGTGCGCCCATGGTTATCAAGTGACCTATGCTCCGGCCACAGATGAGCGCCCCTTGATCGAGGCGCTGAACCTGGGTGCGCCTCCGATTGCCCTGGTCCTCACGCACAATTTATCTTACTGGCCGCACTCGGTTGCCCATGCTGTCGTTGTCACAGGTCTGAGTCAACACACGGTCATCGTGAACGATCCAGCGTTCCCAGAGCTCTCGCGCCATATCCCCTACGATGAGTTTATGCTCGCCTGGTCCGATTTCGACTATCTCTACGCAGTGATCCGGCTCGCCGTGGCTTAAAGGGAGAACGCTTATGCATCTCGAACGCCCCGACCTGGGCCAAACCGCCCCCGTCGTGCGAGCCTACATCGAAGCGTTGGAAGCCGAGCTGGAACCCAGCGAGCCGCCCGCGACCCTCAACGTGATTACGGCCAGCGCGGCGGGCGTCGCCAAGCGCACCCCGCGCCACCTGTACGGTCGCCAGCGGCGGGGCGGCATGGGCATTTTCGACCTGGACACCTCGGAAGACGATCCGCCGGCCTGCTTGACCATCGCCGACGAGAGCCAAAAGCTGCTGCTGTTCACCACGCTGGCGCGGGCTTTTGAGCTGCCTGTGAACGCCCTGCCCGAATCGCCGGTGCGGGCCAGGGGAGAAGCGCTATTGGGTTGTGTCGTAAAAGAATCGAGCTGAAAGGCACAGATTCGCTCAATCCCCTGATTCGTTGTCATATCCGCCCAGGTTGAGCAGTTGCAATATGCAATTAAAAAGGAGTAAAACCCATGAAATGGAGAACCTTTCTACCCTTGCTTGCCATCGTCGCCCTGGCCCTATTCCTGGGGGCCTTGCAGGGCGCGGCCTCCCGCGCCGGGGCGCCCGCCGTGGCCGATCAAACGACCGCCCGGCTCATCGAACCCGACCGCCGGACGCCGGACGCATCCTACAGCGTCGCCGGTCCCTTTGTCAGCCAGCCGGTGGCTCCGGCCGTCTTTAACGGCGACCTGCGCGATCTGCCGCAATTGAGTGCGGGCGGCGCGTTGCCGCCGGGCGAGTCCCGCGAGATTCCCCTGGGCCTGCCCCCCGGCGTAAAACCGTCGGCGACGGTCGACCGGCGGTTGGAGCCCGTGGCCCAGACCATGCAGGGGAGCGGTCAGATGCCCGCCCCCATCATCACCTTCGAGGGTGTCAGCGGGCCGGAAGCCGGCGGCTGGGCCCCCCCCGACACCAATGGCGACGTCGGCCCCAACCATTACATCCAGACCGTCAACATCGGCATCGGTATCTATTCCAAGACCACCGGCGTCGAGCTGGTCAACATCAGTTATAACGACTTTTTTGACGGAACCGGCACATCTTGTGATAACAACAACCGCGGCGACCCCGTCGCGCTCTACGATCCGCTGGCCGACCGCTGGATCATCACCGACTTTTCTCTACCTAGCGGCGGCCCCTTTCTGGAGTGCATCGCCATCTCTCAGAGCGGCGACCCGGTGAGCGGCGGCTGGTACTTTTATGCGCTCAACGCCGGCAACGCCTCCGGTTCCTGGCACGACTATCCCAAGCTGGGCGTGTGGCCCGACGCCTACTACATGTCGGCCAACATGTTCGACCCGGCCGCGGGGGCCAAAGTGTGGGCGCTGGACCGCGCCGCCATGTTGAACGGCGACCCGCTGACCGCCGTCTCCTTCGATCTGGGTTCGGCCTACTGGAGCCTGCTGCCGGCCAACCTGCGCGGCGACCCACCCCCCGCCGGCTCGCCCAACTATTTTGCCTCCATAAACTTTCCCAACCAGCTCTATCTGTGGGAGTTTCACGTCGACTGGGTCACGCCGGGCAACTCGACCCTCACCGGTCCCACCGCCCTCACCGTGGCCGACATTGACTTTATCTGGGAGATTCCCCAACCCTCTCCCGGCGTGCTGCTCGACAGCCTGGGCGACCGGCTGATGATGCAGCTCCAGTATCGTAACCTGGGGGAACACGAATCGCTGTGGGTGAACCACACCGTCGCCAGCGGCGGGGTGGCGGGCGTGCGCTGGTACGAGGTCCGCGACCCCGGCGGCGCGCCCATCTTGTACCAGCAAGGCACTTACCAGCCCGATGACCAACATCGCTGGATGGCCAGCCTGGCCGTGGACCAAGATGGCAACATGGCGGTGGGTTATAGCGTTTCCAGCGACAGCTTGTACCCCGGGATTCGCTACGCCGGGCGACTGGCCGGCGAGCCGTTGGGTGTTCTACCGCAGTCCGAGGCCTCGCTGATTGAGGGCAGCGGTGTGCAATTGGGGACCGACCGGTGGGGCGACTATAGCGCCATGAGCGTGGATCCACTGGACGATTGCACTTTCTGGTACACCCAGGAATACTATGAAACCAGCAGCAGCCGCGACTGGCAGACGCGCATCGGCGCGTTCAAGTTTCCTTCCTGCGGCCAGCCCAAGGGCTGGATCACCGGCCGCGTCTACGACGCCGGCACGCTGGCCGGCATCCCCGGCGTGTTCGTCGTGGCCGAGGGCCTGACGACCACGTTGACCGTCGAGACCGACGCCAACGGTCATTACACCATGACCCTGCCCGGCGCCGCCTACACGCTCACCGCCGGCCCGCTTTTGCCTGCTTATCCCGACCCGGCCAGCGTCACCGGGACGCTCGTCACGGCCGGCCTGACGGTCACGCAGGACATTTCTCTTGCCCCATATCCCTATCTGACCGAAGGGGCGGCCTGGGTAGACGACGCCGTGACCGGCGGCAACGCCAACGGCTACCCCGAGCCGGGCGAGAGCGAGCTCTTGCTTTGGGAGACGCTTTCCAACACCGGCGCGACCACCGCGACCAATGTCACGGCGCAGCTCATCGCCCTTTCGCCGGGCGTCACCGTCACCGTCGCCGCCGCCGATTATCCCGACATCGCCGCGGGCCAAGCCCAGGCCAACCTGACTCCCTTTGTGTTCTCGATTGCCCCCACCGTCACCTGTGGGGCGCGGCTGGACTTTGCCCAGATCGTCGCCGCCGACCAGGGCGTCTACACGGTCTCCCTGAGCCTGTACGCGATGGCCCTGCTGCCGCCAACGTCGATCCTGAGCGACGATGTAGAGAGCGGGGCCGGCAACTGGGTCACCGGCGGGACTAACAATCACTGGGCCATCAGCGAGGAACAGGCCCACAGTCCCACGCACGCCTGGTCCGATAGCCCCGGCGGCAATTATCAGGACAACACCAACGCCTGGCTGCGCTCGCCGGTGATGGATTTTACGGGCAAGGTCAACGCCGCGCTCAGTTTCTGGCAGCGCTACGACCTGGAGACGGGGTGGGACTTTGGCTACCTGGAATACTCGTTGGACGGAGGCGCCAATTGGGAAGATGCGGTCAGCAGTTACAGCGGCGTGCAGACGAGCTGGGAACGGCCAACCTTCAATCTGCCGGCCTTGGATAACCAGGCCGACGTGGCCTTTCGCTTCCGCTTAAGCTCGGATACGGCTGTCACGACCGACGGCTGGTACATCGACGACGTGGACCTCTCGTATCAGCCCTTCGAGTGCACTTACCCCGTAGCCCCGCCGGGGGCGCCCGTGCCCGTGGCCCCGGCCGATGGAACCCTCACTACTACCCAGGCGATCACGTTGTCCTGGGAGGCGGGGCCGGGAGCGCCGCCACAGGGTTACAACCTGGAGCTGGACGGCGCGGTCATCACCACTAGCGCCACCTCGTCGGCCACGCTGCTGTCGCCCGGACTCCACACCTGGCGCGTGCGGGCTTTTAATGCCCTGGGCTACTCGGATTATTCCGCCTCCCAAAGCGTGGAAATCGTCACCCTGCCGGGCGCGCCTGCGCTGATCACGCCGCCCGACGGAACCATCACGACCACGCAAAATATCACCTTCCGCTGGATGGCTGGGACGGGTGGGACGCCGGCGGGCTATAACCTGGAGCTCAACGGCGGAGTCCTCACCCTGACCCAAACCTCGTTGCCTGTCTTCCTGTCGCCCGGCGCTTATACCTGGCGCGTGCGGGCTTTCAACATGGTGGGCTACTCGGCCTATTCCGAGCTTTACACCGTCGAAATTCTGGGGCCGGCGGGCGTGCCCATCCTCCTCTCGCCGCCCGACGAGGCGATCACCGACACTTTTCAGCTTACCTTCACCTGGCAAGCCGGCTCCGGCGGGACGCCAGCCGGCTATAACCTGGAGCTGGACGGCGCAGTGTTCACCACCACACAGCCCTCGGCCAGCGCAGTCTTGACTGCCGGCCCCCACACCTGGCGGGTGCGGGCCTTTAACGCCCTGGGCTATTCGGCCTATTCTGCCGCGCGGACGGTAACGCTGGTGCAGCGGGTCTATCTGCCGCTGATTCTGCGGAACGGCTAGCGCCTCAAGCCCCGGTCTCTTTAAGAACCGGGGCTTTTTTCTTCTTTGACGCCGGATAGATGTTTCGCTACAATGGTAAGATACGCGGAATAGGAGGCGCAAGATGACAGAAGAAACCAGGGGTATGCAACAAGAGCTTCATAGAAAGCTGGGCGTTGATCTGTTCAACGCCGTGTGGGGCTTGTTGGACAAGTCGGATCGGACACCGGACGAAAATCTCAAAATGGTACACATGGCCCACGCCTCGCGCTATCATTGGGGTGAGGTGGGCACGCCGCTGAATTTTGAGCGCGGCGAATGGCAGATTTCGCGGGTGTATGCCGTGTTGGGGCGGGCCGAGCCGGCCCTGTTCCACGCCCAGACCTGTCTGGCGATTTGTCAGGAACACGGCTATAGCGATTTTGACCTTGCCTTTGCCTATGAGGCCATGGCCCGCGCCCACGCCGTCACCGGGAACGCCGCCGAACGCGCCAGGTATCTCAAACTAGCTCAGGAAGCGGGCCAGCAAATCGCGGAGGAAGAAGACAAGGGTGCCTTTTTCGCCGAGTTGAACACGGTTCCATCTGATTAGAGTCTGTTGATGCGGTCGTACGTGATGTCGTGCTGAGCAATGTCATCAATAATGATACGCCGGCTGTTGGCATCGAGGAGATAGGGGATGCGGAAGGATCCGCTGTGCAGACTGAAGAAGGGGCTGCCCTTAATAGGTTGATGCGCAATCTCATCGGTATGCTCGGCCAGCCATTCAATCTTGTGAATGATGGCTTGCGCAGCCTTGGGGTTCTTTCGCGCCAGTTTGTGTAGGGCGCGGCGGGCTTGGGATGTGAACTCGTAGCGATATTTCACAGGTCCAGTCCCAGATCGCGCAGCTCTTGGATGACCTGGTCGCCGCTAGTGAGTTTCATTTCCCCTTTTTGAATGGCTTGATAATCTTGCTGCAGCTCGGCGAGGTAGGCGGGTGCAATCTCTTCGGTCGCGTACATGACCTTCGTGCCATTCTCATTTACATAATAGTCCCGACGCAATTCCTCACGCACTACTCGCTGTACAACAGTCGCAATGAGGGTTTCTAACTCACGCACAGTGAGTTGGATTACTGGTTGTTCCGGTGACATAAGCGCTTGTTCACTCACGGTCAAACTTCTATCCCTGACGCCTGTACTATATCACAAATGAGCCATAAAACAAGTGGTCTGATTCATTCCCTGTCTACCATCCGCTGTTTACTGTCTACCTGTTCACCATCAGCCACACCCGCAACACTTCCGCTACACTCCACGCCTGGGCGATGCAGCCGCGCGGGGTGTGAGGCGGATTCCCGTCGAAAATCTCGCTGATGCTGCCCACGCCGTGGTCGGCCAGGTGGTGCGCGAACGGGCGCAAAAAACTGCGGGCCGTCTCGGCGTCGCCGTACACCTTATAGTGCGCCTCCACGAACGGGCCGATGAGCCAGCCCCATACTGTGCCCTGGTGATAGGCCCCGTCGCGTTGCCAGCGGTCGCCGCCGTATTGGCCCGCGTAGGCCGGGTAGTTGGATGCCAGCGAGCGTAGCCCGTGCGAGGTGAGTAGCGAGGCGGCGCATTTGTCCACCACCTGCCGGGCCTGATCGGGCGCGAGCGGGCTGAAAGGCAGCGACACGGCGAACAATTGGTTCGGGCGCAGCGCCGGATCATTCCCATTCGGACCGTCGATCACGTCGTACAGATAGCCGCCGTCGGCGCGCCAGAAACGCTGTCGAAAACTGTTGCCAACCCGCTCGGCCAGCGCGGTCCAACGCGCGGCGTCGTCCGGGCGGTTCAGCCGTTCGGCGAACTCGGCCATGATGCGCAGCGCGTTATACCACAGCGCATTGATCTCCACCGGCTTGCCCTCGCGCGGCGTCACCACCCAATTTTCCACCTTGGCGTCCATCCAGGTGAGCTGCACGCCCGCCTCGCCGGCGCACAGTAGATCGTCCGCTTCGTCCACCCGAATGCCGTAACGGGTGCCGCGCACGTGCCATTCGATGATTTCGACCAGGGTGGGGTAGAGATTGGAGACTAGAGATTGCTCTGCTGGGTCATGGCGCTCGGACAGATATTGCTCGAACCGATAAATGGCGTTCAAGTACCACAGCGTCGCGTCCGCGGTGTTGTATTCTGGCGCTTGACCTTCGTCGGGGAAGCGATTGGGCAGCATGCCCTGATCCACGTAGCGGGCAAAAGTGCGCAGGATGGTGGCAGCCACGTCGGGCCGGCCCGTCGCAAGCGTCAGGCCGGGCAGAGCGATCATCGTGTCACGGCCCCAGTCGCCGAACCAGGGATAGCCGGCAATGACGGACTTGCCGATTTTGGATTTTGGATTTTGGATTTCCGAATCCCGGTTCACGATGAATTGGTCGGCGGCGAGGACGAGGTGTTGGATCCAATCCGGCTGGTCGTCGAGGTCGGCGCATTCCAGCAACGCGGACTGGCGCTGCCTCTCAGCCTGATAGGCTGCCTCACCGTCGAGACCGGCGTCTTCGTGCAGCGTAGCGACAAAGGTAAGCGTTTCGCCCGGGCGCAGCTCGACCTCGAAATGGCCCGGCGAGAACAAGTCCTCTTTGGTGTCCAGGCCCCGATAGGCCTCGACGCGGTGATAAAAGCCCCAGTACCAGTTCGGGTCGAGCTGAAACTTGCCCCGGTCGGCCCGCAGCCAACACAGGCGCGCGCCAGGACCAAACTTGACCTGCGCGCCGTTTTCCACCAGTTGTATGCCCAGGTGCTCTGACGTGCCGGTGCGATGCACGTGATAGTCGCGCCAGCCGCCGATGGGCGTCAGATTGAGCTGGATCGAACGTGTCCCGCGCGCCAGGCGATAGGTCACGTAAGTGGTGTTGGCGGCGTGGGCCATCCATACCCGCTTTTCCAGCAGCGCGTCGGCCAGGGCATAGGTGAACACCGGAATCGTCCCTTCTAGGCGAAAGCTCTCCAGCAGCTTGTAGCCGTGGGGCGAGATCGTGCGGCTGGCCCACTCGTTGGTGGAAAGGGCGTACACCTGCCCGTTGAGCGTGGCCTGCTCTTCCAGGCGAGCCAACACCAGCGTGCGGCCCAGCGGCGGCTGCAGCGCGGCGATCAGCAGCCCGTGGTAGCGGCGGGTGTTCATCCCCGCCAGCGTGCCCGAGGCAAACCCGCCAATGCCGTTGGTAACCAGCCACTCGCGGCGGGCGGCGATGTCGAGGTCGCCGGTGATGTCTCGGCCAAACGAGATGAGAGATGGGTAGCTGGTAGATTGGAGATTGGTAGGTTGGTCCATCTTGATGACAGCCTCATTTCTGATCGAAGAGCATCTCGTCTGGGAAGATTCGATCGAGTGGCGCGACACCGTCGAGCAATTACAGACCCTCAAACTCAATCGGAGCATCCTGACGTGGCTGAACAACTTGCTCGCGCAGTCGCCCGCTTTGCTGGGTCGGTAGTCATCCCATCGGTTCTGCTTCTCCCCCTTGCGATCTCAGGACCGCTAGCCGTTCATTGATCTTGGCCTCGTATCCCTGATCGCCCGGCTGATACCACCCACCCTCGACCCCCTCTGGCAGGTAACGCTGTTCGACCCAGTGGCCGGGGTAGTCGTGGGGATATTTATAGCCTTGTTTACCCCGCCCGTCGGGGTCGTGCTCCCCAAGCGTCTCTTTGTAATGCTTGCCCAGCTCGCCTTCAAAGCGCCCGCTCTTGTCGGCCAGATAGATGGGCGCCGGCCCGGCCCCGTGTTCTTGAATGTGCGCCAACGCTCCAAACAGCGCCCCGGCCGAGTTGCTCTTGGGCGCGGTCGCCAGGTACAGCGTCGCCAGCGACAGGTGGAACTGGCCCTCCGGCAGCCCCACCCACTCGAAAGCCCGGGCGCAGGCGTCCACCACGACCACGGCGTGCGGGTCGGCCAGGCCGATGTCTTCGGCAGCCAGAATGTACAGTCGGCGCAGGATAAAGCGCGCGTCCTCGCCCGCGTAGAGCATCTTGGCCAGCCAGTACAGCGCCGCGTCGGGGTCAGAGCCGCGCACGCTCTTGATGAACGCGCTGATGGTGTCGTAATGCTCGTCGCCGCCCTTGTCGTAACGCACGGCGCGGCGCTGGATGCTCTCTTGGGCCACTTCCAGCGTCACGTGCACGCGGCCCGATTTGTCCGCTCGCGTGGTGGTCACGGCCAGCTCCAGCGCGTTGAGCGCGTTGCGAGCGTCGCCCCCGGCGATGCGCACCAGGTGCGCCAGCGCATCGTCGTCTACCGTGGCCGGGACTTGGCCCAGCCCGCGCCCGGCGTCGGTCAGGGCGCGGCGCAACAACGTTTCCACGTCGGCGTCGGTCAGCGTTCGGAACTGAAAGACTCGCGAGCGGCTGACCAACGGCGCGATGACCTCAAAGTAAGGGTTCTCGGTCGTCGCGCCCACCAGGATCAGCGTGCCGTCTTCGACGTGCGGCAGCAGCGCGTCTTGTTGGGCTTTGTTCCAGCGGTGAATCTCGTCCACCAGCAAGATGGTGCGGTGGCCGTAGAGCGCCCGTTGTTCTTTGGCCTCCTGAATAATCTTGCGCAATTCTGGGATGCCCGCCAACACGGCGCTGATGGTCTCAAAGCGCGACTGGGTGGTGCGGGCGATGACCATGGCCAGCGTGGTTTTGCCGCAGCCGGGCGGTCCCCAAAAGATCATCGAGGAGAGCTGGTCGCCCTCGATGGCGCGGCGCAGCAGGCGGCCCGGCCCGACGATCTCTTCCTGGCCGACAAACTCGTCCAGCGTGCGTGGACGCATACGGGCGGCCAATGGAGCTTCGCGTTCTATCTGTTCCTGGCGGGCGTGGGTAAAAAGATCGCTCATGGGTTCTATTATATCCGGGAAGCGTGAAACGTGAAGCGTAAACTAGGTTTTACGTTTTACGTTTTATATTTTACGTTGCGCCTTTTACACACCTTTACCTTAAAATTCCACGATTCGGTCTTGGCAAATAGGGAAAGTTGTTGTACAATGTGGGTGTTTGTGGGGAAATGTGGGACAGGGTGGAACAAAGCGGCCACATAGTGAGGCCAATTCCCTTTTCTGTGGATCGGGTGAATAGAACGTATGTTCTTGGGTGAGTTCAGCCACAACATTGACGATAAAGGTCGTTTGACCATTCCCTCTCGCTTTCGTCCCGAGTTGGCGACGGGCTTGGTCGTGACGCGCTGGTTGGACCGCTGCCTGGCAATCTATTCTACCACCGAGTGGGACAAGCTGGCCCAAAGCGTGAACGCTTTGCCCATCACCGACCGTCGTGCGCGGGATTTTCGCCGCTTTGTGTTTGGCAGCGCATCAGAGGCCGAACCAGACCGCCAGGGGCGGGTGTTGATCCCGGCTTTTTTGCGCGAATACGCCGGCATTGACGGCGAAGTGACGGTCGTTGGCATGAACACGTACATCGAAATCTGGAATCCTGAAGCTTGGCAGGCTACACGCCAGAACGTCGAGGACGACGAGGCCAATGCCGAGCGCTGGGCCGAATTGGGAATCTAGCGCATGGGCCACGCACCGGTGTTGTATGACGCGGTGCTGGCTCGCCTCGGTGTGGCGCTGGGCCCCGAGAGTCGCGTCATAGACGGGACGCTGGGGGGAGCGGGCCACGCAGCCGGTCTGCTGCAAGCCACTGCTCCCAATGGGCGCCTGCTGGGGTTAGACCGTGACCCCGAAGCTATGGCGCGATCACGTGAGCGCCTGGCTCCATTCGGCCAACGGGTGGTCTTGGTCCAGAGTTCGTTTCGTGACCTGGAAGCCGTCGCACGCAGACATCACTTTTCCCCCGCTGACGGCGTGTTGCTAGATTTGGGTCTTTCGTCGTACCAACTGGCGGCGCCGGAGCGGGGGTTTTCCTTTTTAAGGGACGGGCCGCTGGATATGCGTTTTGACCCCAGCCAGGGACGCACAGCGGCCGATTTGGTGAATCAATTACCAACTGAAGAATTGGCTGACTTGTTATACCGCTATGGCGAGGAAACGTCAAGTCGGCGCATCGCCGAGGCGATTGTGGCGGCTCGTCCGCTGGCGACGACCGGTCAGTTGGCAGAGGTGATCGCCCAGGCGGTCGGGCGCCGCAAAAAACATCTTCATCCGGCGACCAAAAGCTTTCAGGCGCTGCGCATTGCGGTCAACGACGAGTTGGACGCGCTGGAGATGGCCTTGCCCCAGGCGGTGCGCGTTTTAAAGCCCGGAGGTCGTCTGGCTGTGATTAGCTTCCATTCGCTAGAAGACCGGCTGGTCAAGCGTTTTTTGCGCCAGGAAGCCCAGGATTGCATTTGTCCGACCGAGCAGCCGGTGTGTACGTGTGGGCATCGGGCGACGTTGCGGGTCGTCACCCGGCGACCCGTGCAGCCGGACGAGTCGGAAATTAAGCAAAACCCTCGCGCTCGCAGTGCGCGGCTGCGGGTGGCGGAAAAGCTATGAGATTGAGGTTCGGAGGGGGGCGTTGGCAGGTATCACGCGATGGGCGGGGCATGCGGTAAAAAGGCGCGGATGGAACTTGAATCCACGAGCGGCCATGGGTGGACTGGCTTTAGTCGGGGCGTTGGGGCTATTGGCGGCATTGTATCTGGCGCTGGCCAGCCAGACGGCCGTGTTAGGACGGCGCTTGCAAGAGATGGAGGTCGAGCGATCGGAAATCGTGCGCGAAAACGCCTTTTTGCAGGATCAGATCGCGCGTCTCGCATCGGTAGAGTCGATGCGCGCGCGGGCGCTCGGCGCTGGGTTCGTCGCTACAGGAACGGTCATCTTTGTACCCGTTGATCCCGGGATCTCTGTAATCGCGGGGGAGCCGAACACACCACCTTGAGCATGGATCCGGATAGGTTGTCAAGATGTTAGAGAGACCGAAACGACGGCTCGTTTTCCTAGCCCTTCTTTTGGGCGTTTTTTGCATTTTGCTGTTTAGCCAGTTAGTGCGCATCCAGCTTCTCTCGCACGCCGAGATGCTGGAAAAGGGCGAGCAATTACGTATCCGCCAAAGCGACCTGCGACCTATGCGCGGGCGAGTGTGGGATCGGAGTGGTCATTTGCTGATCGGGAATCTGGTGCGCTATGATATCTCGGCATCGCCGGCGTTGGTCAGCGATCCAGAAAAGACGGCGGCGGAGCTGGCGGGCTTGCTGGGGGTGGATCAGAGCGAGTTAGTAGCCAAGTTGTCCAGCGATGTTCCATGGGTGCACATTGAACGTAATGTTTCTCAAGAGATAGGCGACCAGATCGCCGCTCAAGGGCTGGTCGGCATCATGGTAGACCCGGTGTGGCAACGCACCTTCCCAGAAAAAACCCTCGCCGCACACGTGTTGGGCTTTGTAAACGTGGATGGCCAGGGCTACTATGGCGTCGAGGGGTATTACGACGGCGACTTGCGCGGTCGTCCGGGCACGCGGATCTTTCAGCGCGACCCGTGGAACGAGATCATTCCCCTGGGACTGGCAGACAACGAACCGCCTCAGCCAGGGGTCGATCTGGTGCTCACGTTGGACCGGAACGTGCAGGCCTTGGTGGAGGAAGAACTGGCGCGGGCGTTGGCAGAAACAGGGGCCGAAAGCGGCGTGATCATCGTGATGGAGCCGCGCACGGGCGCGATTCTGGCGATGGCTGCGCTTCCCACGTACGATCCCAACTTTTTTTGGGAGGTGCTAGACACGCGCGTCTTTGTCAACCCGGTTATTAGTGGTCAATATGAACCAGGTTCTGTCTTTAAGGTTGTAACGATTGCGCTTGCGGTTGAGGAAGGATTGGTCGCGCCGGACTCGCTCTTTTACGACGAGGGCCGGATCGAAATGGGGGGGCTGCTGATCGAAAATGCTATGGGGCAGGCTTATGGCCAGGTGACGCTGACCGATGTGTTGGTACGTTCGCTCAACGTCGAGACGGCAAAAATTGGCGCCATGCTGGGGCCGGAACGTTTTTACCAGGGCATTCGAGCCTTTGGCATCGGCCATCAAACCGGTGTGGATTTGGAAGGGGAGGTTGTCGGGGAGTTGCGGGTGCCCGGAGATTATCGCTGGCACGAATCGGATTTGGTCACCAACCCTTTCGGCCAGGCTATTGCCGTGACGCCGCTGCAAATGCTGGGGGCAGTGGCAGCCATTGCCAACGATGGTCTGTTGATGCAGCCATACATCGTGGCCGAAAAACGTTACGCCGATGGACACATTGAGCGGGCGCAACCGGCCCCGATCAACCGAGCTGTGTCGCCGGAGACGGCCCATATCGTGACACAGATGATGGTTGAGACAGTGGAGCGCGGCAACATCAAAGCCCAAGTTCCCGGATACAGCGTCGCCGGCAAGAGCGGTACGGCGCAGTTGCCCATTGTTGGAGGGTATGATCAAGAAAAAACCATTGCCTCTTTTGCAGGCTTTGCGCCCGCCGACGATCCGCAGGTGGCTGTGCTGATCCGGTTGGACAAACCAACCAGTTCGGAGTGGGGCACGCAGACGGCCGCTCCCACCTTTGCGCGGCTGGCGCAACGATTATTCATTTTGCTCGAGATCCCGCCCGACGATGTGCGGCTGGCGCTGAGTACCGAATAGCGAGTGACTATGTTAACCCTGGCGCACGTAATTCAAGCCCTTACCGGCAAAAAGAGCTTATTGGGGGAAGGGCAGCCCGTCACCGACGTAGTGGTCGATTCGCGGCTGGCGATCCCCAGCTGTTTGTTTGTGGCCTTGCAGGGCGAAACCCACCACGGGCACGAGTTTATCCCGGTTGCCTTCGGCGCGGGGGCGGTAGCGGCGATTATCGAGGACGACCTGAGCCTGGATTGTCAGCGCGTAGACCTGCGCCAGGGTTTCGATTTGCCTCCTGCCACGTTGGAATTGCCGTTATGCTTGCGGGTCGAGAGCAGCCTGGAGGCGCTGCACAAGCTGGCGACCTACTGGCGGGATCAGCACGCCCCGCGCGTCATTGGCATCACGGGCAGCGTGGGTAAGACGACGACCAAAGAACTGGCGGCGGCTGTGCTGGCGCAGCGTTACAAGACGCTGCGCAGTCGA
Organism: Anaerolineae bacterium; assembly: GCA_034435435.1. Taxonomy (GTDB): domain Bacteria; phylum Chloroflexota; class Anaerolineae; order S140-20; family S140-20; genus DAOTXN01. The sequence goes on from DAOTXN010000022.1 coordinate 19,422, forward strand.
GGCAGCTACAACAACGAGATCGGTTTGCCCCTGACCTTGCTGCAACTGACGCCCGCCTTCGAGCGGGTGGTGCTAGAGATGGGCATGTATGACGTGGGTGAGATCGCCGACCTGGCCCGCATCGCCCGCCCCCACGTGGGCGTGGTGACCAACATCGGGCCAGTGCACCTGGAGCGAGCCGGCACTATGGAGCGCATCGCCCAGGCCAAGGCTGAGCTGGTCGAGGCCTTGCCGCCCGATGGCGCGGCGATCTTGAACTATGACGATCCGTTGGTGCGCGAGATGGCCCGCCGAACCCAGGCGCGGGTGTTTTATTATGGTCTGTCGCCCAAGGCCGACATGTGGGCCAGCCACATCGAAGGCATGGGGCTGGAGGGGATTCGGTTCCGCCTGCACTATGGCAGCGAGCGGCTGCACTTGCGCGTGCCGCTGCTGGGGCGACACAGCGTACATACGGCGCTGCGGGCGGCGGCGGTTGGCCTGATCGAAGGAGAGAGCTGGCAAGAGATCGTCCAAGGGCTGCAAGGAGGCGCGCCGCAGCTCCGTTTGGTCGCCGTGGACGGCATCAACGACTCGAAGGTGTTGGACGATACATACAACGCCAGTCCACAATCTACGCTGGCGGCGCTCAACTTGTTGGACGAGATGGATGGGCGCAAGATTGCCGTGTTGGGCGATATGCGCGAGTTGGGCGAATACGAAGAAAAAGGCCATCGCATGGTCGGGCTGCGGGTGATCGACAGCGTGGATGTGTTGATCACGGTGGGGAAGTTGGCGCGGATTATCGGCCAGGAGGCGCTGCGCTGGGGGATGTCCCCGGCCAACGTCCACATGGTGGATGAGAACCCGCAAGCCAGCGAATTATTGAAACAGATTGTCGCGCCAGGGGACGTGATTTTGGTCAAGGGGTCGCGCGCCGTGCATCTGGAAGACGTGGTCGAGGCCCTGACGCGCCCGTTGCAGAATGACGAAGGACGAAAGACCCCTATGGGAGGCGAATGACGGACGACGAATGACGAAGGCGAGTTCGTCCTTCGTCTTTCGTCCAGCGGAGTAAGCTGTGGAATACGCATTGTCTTTGGCGAGCCTTTCTTTTCTGTTGGCCGTGATCTGGGGCCGACCATTGATCACGCTCTTGCGGCGCTGGCGCATGGGCAAGCTGATCCGCATTGACGGCCCGCGCAGCCACGAGGAAAAGATGGGCACGCCCACAATGGGCGGGTTAATGGTGGTCATCCCGGTCCTGCTCATCACCATCGCGCTCAACGTCGCCAACCTGATCAACCCCGATCCCATCATCGGGCGCTCGATTTTGGTGCCGATGGGGGTAATGGCCGGTTACGCCGTTCTGGGAGGCATAGACGATTACGTGGGCGTGCGCGGTATGCGCAGCGGTGAGGGATTGTTGGGGCGATGGCTCTTTGGCGTTCAGATCGCCCTGGCGCTGGTCACGGCGCTGGTGTTGTATTTTTGGCTGGATTATCACAGCCTGGCTATACCCGGCGTGATCCGCCCGATTGACATTGGATTCATCTATGTGCCGGTGGCTGCGTTTATTATCGTCAGCGCGGCCAACGCCGTGAACTTGACGGATGGATTGGATGGATTGGCCGGGATCATCGTCGCCAGCGCCTTTGCTGCGTATGCAGTCATTGCCTATTTGCAGGGCTGGGCCTATCTGGCTCGCTTTGGATTCATTGTCGTTGGGGCGTCGTTCGCTTTTTTGTGGTACAACGCCCATCCGGCCGAGTTGTTCATGGGGGGGTTGGGATCTTATTCGTTGGGCGCCACGCTGGGCGTGATGGCGTTGATGAGCGGCCAATGGTTGGTTTTACCCATCGTGGCTGTGGTGCCGGTAGCCGAGGTCGTTTCGGACATTTTGCAGGTCAGCTATTTTAAAGTGACCCGGCGCATGACAGGAGCAGGGAAGCGCCTTTTCAAAATGGCTCCGTTGCACCACCATCTTGAGTTGCTGGGCTGGTCGGAGACCCAAGTGGTCCAGAGACTCTGGTTAATGAGTTTGTTGGCGGCCATGCTGGGCGTGGCGCTGGCGTTGTTGTGAGCAGTGACGAGTGATGAGTGAGCAGCGCGTTCGACAAGCCGGGCCATGGGCAGGTAAACGAGTGGCCGTGTTGGGGCTGGCGCGGCAGGGTGTGGCGCTGGTGCGCTATCTGGTGCGCGAAGGGGCTGATGTGACAGTGAGCGACCTGCGCGACGCCGGGGCCTTGCGTGAGACCACCCAGACGCTCAAGGGTTTGCCCGTGCATTATGTTTTGGGTGAGCATCCATTCTCGATTCTCGACGCAACGGACTTGCTGTGTCTTAGTGGGGGCGTGCCGATGGATGCGCCCATCGTGGTCGAGGCGCAACGACGCGGCATCCCGTTGAGCAACGACGCGCAGCTTTTTCTGGAGGGCTGTCCGGCGCCAGTGATCGGCGTCACCGGCTCCAGCGGCAAGACGACCACTACATCGCTGGTGGGCCGCATGCTCCAGCGCGGACGGTTTATCACCTGGGTCGGCGGCAACATCGGCCAGCCGCTCATCGACCGCATGTGGGAGATAAAAGCCGAGGAGCGTGTGGTGATGGAGCTGTCTAGCTTTCAATTGGAGCTGATGACGGCCAGTCCTGGCGTGGCGGCGGTGTTGAACGTGACGCCCAATCACCTGGACCGCCACAAGACGATGGCAGCTTATACTGCGGCCAAACAACGCATATTAGACTTTCAGACCGAGAGTGATCTGGCCGTGTTGGGTTGGGATGATCCGGGTGCACGGGGGTTGGCCTCAGCCGTGCGCGGGCGGCTGGCATTTTTCAGCGCGCAGCGCGAGGTGGAAACCGAGACGGGCGCCTTTGTGCGGAATGACGTGGTGGTGTTGCGGCTCGATGGACAGGAGCATACCGTCTGTCGCACCGACGAGATCCGGTTGCGGGGGCGGCACAATGTGCTCAATGTTTTGGCGGCGTGTGTGTTGGCCGGGGCGGTGGGAGCCGCATTCAAGGCCATCCGTCAGGCGGCGACCAATTTTATCGGCGTCGCTCACCGGCTGGAGCTGGTGCGTGAGCTAAACGGGGTACGGTATTACGACGACTCGATTGCGACGGCCCCCGAGCGCACGATGGCGGCGCTGCTATCTTTTACCGAGCCGATCGTGCTGCTGGCCGGCGGGCGCGACAAAGACCTGCCCTGGGAAGATATGGCTCGGCTCACCGTGCAGCGGGCGCGCCACGTAGTGGCTTTTGGCGAGGCAGGTGCGCTAGTGGAGCGCGTCATTGTCGAGGCGCAAAAAGCAGGCGCATCTCACTTGGAAGGGTTGACGCGGGTGGAAACGTTGGAACAAGCAGTTAGTGTTGCCGCGCAAGTGGCTCGGCCGGGCGACGTGGTGCTGCTCTCGCCAGGGGGGACGAGCTTTGATGCGTTTAAGGATTTTGCCGAGCGCGGGGATCGGTTTCAGGTGTTGGTGAGGGCGTTGTGAAATGTAGGGGCGAACCCTTGTGGTCGCCCCGGAGGACAGGCAGCAATGTCGAGCATTGATGCGACGATCCGACGAGTGGAGCGGGTGCGATTCGGCGCAGCCAAGATGGACTATGTGCTGTTTCTGACCGTCATGGCGTTATTGATCATTGGCCTGATGATGGTCTATAGCACAACTTTTGACTGGTCCTATGCCATGACTCGCAATCCCCTGTCTTTGCTAATGCGCCAAACCATGTGGGTGGCGATGGGGCTGGTGGCGATGGCAGCCCTCTCACGCATTGACTATTTGTGGTGGCAGCGCCTGGCGATCCCCATCATGATGGTGGCCGTGGTGTCGCTGTTACTGGTGTTGGCGTTTGGCAGCGTGCGCTTTGGCGCGCAGCGCACATTCCTTAATGGGTCGATTCAACCCAGCGAGCCGGCCAAACTGGCGATCATCATTTACATTGCGGCCTGGGTGTCCTCCAAAGGCGCCAAAGTCCGCCAGATGACCTACGGCATGATCCCCTTTGCCGTGCTCATCGGCGTCGTCGCCGGGCTCATCGTGCTCCAGCCCGACTTTAGCACGGCGATTTTGATCGTGATGACGGCCGGCGCGATGTTTTTTATCGCCGGGGCAGATTTGCTGCAAGTGGCGCTCGGCTTTGCCGTCAGTAGCGGCACGTTTTATGTGTTGATCATCAACTCGGCGCACGGCTCACAACGCCTTCAGCATTATCTGGTAGCGTGGAAGGACCCCGAATCGCTCTCGTATCATGTGCAGCAGGCGCTGGTGGCCTTGGGGTCGGGCGGCCTGTTCGGGCGCGGACTGGGCGCGGGCTATCAAAAGTTCGGCTACCTGCCGGCTCCTCACACCGACAGCGTGTTTGCCGTGTTGGGCGAGGAACTGGGGCTGGCAGGTTGTCTGATTGTAATTGGCTTGCTCGCCCTGCTGGCCCAACGTGGTTTCAAGATCGCGTTGGAGGCGCGCGACCCTTTTGGGGCTGTCTTGGCAGTGGGCCTGACGTGTTGGCTGATCTTTCAAGCGATCATCAACGTGGCGGTGATGACGGCGATGATTCCCTTTGCTGGTTTGCCTTTGCCCTTTTTGAGCATGGGCGGCTCGTCAATGGTATCGTCGCTGGCAGCTATTGGGCTGCTGCTGAGTGTCTCTCGGGGCAGCCGGGCAGCGGTCTTGTCCAAAGCCCAGCCGCCGCTCACTGCGTCCAGTCAGGTGCGAGATGCGGCTTATAGCGTTCATCGTGGAGGGCGCAAACGTGCGAGTTCTATTTTCTGGTGGCGGAACCGGAGGTCACGTATATCCCGCGTTAGCCGTCGTTAGCGAATTTGGGATGCGGCGTTCGGCGCTCGAAATCCTGTATATTGGAGCCAGAGGCGAATTGGAAGAGACATTGGCGCCACGGGCGGGTGTGCCGCTAGAGACTATCATAGGGGGCGGGCTGCATGGGGTCGGGCCAGTGCGGTGGGTGCGCAACGCATTGCGGTTGGTGCGCGGCTTTTTCCAGGCGTGGCGCGTGATGGGACGGTTTCAGCCCGACGCGGTGTTTTTGACCGGTGGATACGTGAGCGTGCCGGTCGCACTGGTAGCCTGGCTGCGTCGCTGGCCCATACTGGTCTATTTGCCCGACGTGGAACCAGGACGGGCCATCAAGCTGTTGAGCCATCTGGCCGCTCGCGTGGCGACCACCGTTGAGGCGTCGCGGCCGTATTTTCCGTCCGGCAAAGTCGTCGTGACCGGTTATCCGCTGCGCCAGGAATTTCACGCAGTCCGCGAGCAGGGCAAAGCAGCCGCCCGTGCTCGCCTGGGCCTCCCGTCCGACGAGCGCGTGGTGCTGATCTTTGGCGGCAGCCGGGGGGCGCGGCGCATCAACCAGGCCCTGGGTGCGATTCTGGAGCCGGTGCTGGCGCGGGCGCACGTGATTCACATCAGCGGCCAATTGGACGCCCAGGCCTGCCAGGCCCGGCGCGCCGCGCTGCCGGCTCAGGCGCAGGCGCGTTACCATCTGTTCGATTATGTGCACGAGATGGCTCTGGTCTTGGCTGCCGCCGATTTGGTGGTGGCCCGCGCGGGTGCGGCCACCCTGGCCGAGTTGCCGTTTTTCGGCCTGCCGGCCATTTTGGCGCCGTACCCGTTTGCCTGGCGTTACCAAAAGGTCAACGCCGATTATCTGGTCCAGCGCGGCGCGGCGATTCAGGTGAACGATCAAGACATGGAAACGCAACTGCTGCCTACCATCGAGGCGCTGCTGACCGATGCTGCGCGGTTGGAAGAGATGGCCCGTCGTTCCCGCCAACTGGCCCAACCCGATGCCGCCGCGCGTTTGGCCGATTTGCTCGTTCAACTCGCCCAGCGTGAGCAGGGTTCGAGAAAGGAGGAGTGATTCATGGGAGGTATTGAAGTACTGCTTGCCACCGTCATGTTTATTTTTGGGATGGTCGGTCTGGTGCGCGGCGCGGCCAAAGAGCTTGGCGTGACGATGGCCCTGGTCGTCCTCCTGGCTGTCATGAGCCAGTTTGATAATTTGGTCACGCTGAACGAATTGCCCGGCCGGGTGAACCGCATCGTGGCGGGGGTGGGTTTCGGCACAAATGTCCTCATCAAGCAACAGATGACGGTGCTTTTTCTCTTTTCTGCCGCAGTAGTCATGACATGCTTTCTCGCCTACCACGGCCAGGAGACGCTCGCCTTTCGTTTCAAGAATCCACCCGGCGTGCTGGGAGTGGTGGCGGGATGGCTGGTCGGCGCCCTCAACGGATACCTGGCTTTTGGTACCATCTGGTATTACATGGACCGGCTCAATTATCCCGTGCAGCAGTATGAGTGGTTTTCGGCGAACCTGACCAGCCTGGGCGCCAAGCTTGTCAATTACCTGCCGCAAAATCTGGTCAGCGGCGTGCTGTTGAGCGGATTGGCGCTGATCTTGCTGTGGTGGCGGATTTTGAAATAAGGACGCTACGTTGGCTGGTTTGACTCAACCCGGCTCACATATTCACTTTATCGGCATCGGCGGCGCTGGGCTTTCGGCCATTGCCCGCGTGCTGATGGATTTGGGCTATCGCGTTTCGGGTTCCGACCGGGTGGCTTCGGCGCTCACAGCGGCGTTGTCCTCCGAGGGTGCGACGGTCTTCATCGGCCATCGCGCCGGGCAGGTGGACGGGGCCGACGCGGTCGTGATTTCGTCGGCGGTGGCGGCAGACAACGTGGAGGTGCAGGCCGCCCGCGCCCGAGGCATCCCCATCGTCAAGCGAGCCGACTTTTTGGGCGCAATGATGAGCGGGCGCACGGCGGTGGCGGTGGCCGGATCGCACGGCAAGACGACCACAACGGGTATGATCGCTACGCTGTGCTTGGCGGCCGGCCAGGACCCGACCTTTATCGTCGGCGGTCAGATCGCCCACCTGGGCACCAACGCGCGCGCCGGGGGCGGGCCGTTTGTGATCGAGGCGGACGAATACGACCGCACGTTCTTGGGCTTGAAACCGACCATTGCCGTGGTGACCAACGTTGAGCACGATCATCCAGACTGCTACCCCACGCCGCACGATTTTCACTCCGCATTCGAAGCGTTTGTCGATCTGTTGCCCTCCAATGGGATCCTGATCGTCTGCGCCGACGATCCGGGCGCTCGCGCTTTAGGAGAGCGCCGCGCCGACTCTGCGGGCGGCCAGGTGGCGCGTTATGGCCTGGCTGCGGACGCTCACTGGCGAGCGGTAGATGTGCAGCCCAACGGAGCCGGGGGCAGCGATTACGTGGCGCTGCACGAGGGCGAGTCGCGGGGGCTTTTCCGGTTGCGCGTACCGGGGCTGCACAACGTGGTCAACAGCCTGGCGGTGTTGGCCGTGGCCGACCGGCTGGGCGTGCCACTGACCCTTGCCGCTCAGGCTTTGCGCGACTTTCGGGGGATGGAGCGCCGCTTTGAAATCAAAGGGGTCGCACAGGGTGTGACGGTGGTGGACGATTATGCGCACCACCCGACCGAGATTCGGGCCACGCTGGCCGCGGCGCGGATCAACTATCCCGGTCGCAAGATCTGGGCAGTGTGGCAACCGCACACTTTTAGCCGCACCAAAGCGCTGTTGAACGATTTTGCGACGGCTTTTGGCGACGCCGACCACGTGCTGGTGACGCCCATCTATGCCGCCCGCGAGTCCGATGACTTGGGAGTGAGCAGCGCTGCCGTCGTCGCCGCTATGGTACACAAAGATGCCCGTCTCGTGGCCGACCTGCAAACGGCGGTGGACGTGCTGGAGGCCGAGATTTCGACGAATGACGTGGTGCTGACGTTGGGGGCGGGGGACGGTTATCTCATCGGCGAGCAGTTGTTAGCGAGGCTGGGCAGATGAGCCGGGGCAAGCTTGCAAGCCTGCGAACTGACGAACCATTGGCCCGCTACACGTCGGCGCGCATCGGGGGACCGGCTGATTTTTTGGTCGTGGCCGAGAGCGTCGAGACGTTGCGCGAAGCGGTGCGCTATGCACGGGAGCAAGAATTGGAGTGGCGGGTGTTGGGCAGCGCTTCTAACGTGTTGGTGGCCGACGCCGGTGTGCGCGGGCTGGTGATCGTGAATAGAGCCAAGCAGGTCACTTTTGAAGACAACGGCCGCGTGCTCGCCGAATCGGGCGCAAACCTCAGTTCGCTGGCGCGGAGCTGTATCGCGCGCGGGTGGGCGGGATTGGAGTGGGCGGTCAGTGTGCCAGGCACGGTGGGGGGGGCAGTGGTCGGCAACGCCGGCGCCCACGGCGGCAACGTCGCTGGCGTGCTCGCCGGTGCGACGGTGCTGGAACCCGACGGAACAGCGTTGGAATGGCCGGTGGAACGCCTGGCGTATGCCTATCGCGACAGCGCGCTGAAACGAGCGGCGGGTGGGCGGGTTGTGTTGAGCGCGACGTTTGAGCTGAAGCCCGCCGATCCGTCCGATCTGGCGCGGCGCGCCGACGAATTTGTAGCGCGGCGCAAAGCCACCCAGCCGCCGGGAGCCAGCATCGGCTCGATGTTCAAAAACCCTCCCGGCGACTATGCAGGGCGGCTCATCGAGGCCGCCGGATTAAAAGGGACGCACATCGGCGGGGCGCAGATTTCGGCGGTTCACGCCAACTTTTTCGTCAACACGGCTACCGCCGCCGCCGCCGACGTCAAGGCGCTGATCGATCTGGCGCAGAAGCGGGTGCGCGAGCGTTTTGGCGTGGAGCTAGAGTTGGAGATTGAGCTGGTGGGTAGGTGGTAAATATGACCGAGAAAATTCGCGTCGGTATCATCTTTGGGGGGCGCTCCGGCGAGCACGAAGTCAGCCTGCGCTCGGCGCGCTCGGTGATGCAAGCCATTGACAAAGACAAATACGAAGCCGTGCCCATCGGCATCACCAAAGAGGGACATTGGCTCGTGGGCGGCGATCCTATGCAGGCGCTGGCGGCGCGAGTGGACCCTCGGTTACTCAAAGGGCCGCAGGGACCCCAAGAGCCGCACAAGCGGGCGCTGGCCGTCGTGGGCGATCCCGACGCGGCGTTGGTGCCCCAGGCCGCCTCGCTGCGCGAGCTGGACGTGATCTTTCCGGTGCTGCACGGTCCTTTTGGCGAGGACGGCACGGTGCAGGGCCTGTTAGAATTGGCCGGGCTGCCTTACGTCGGCGCGGGAGTGACCGGTTCGGCCGTGGCGATGGACAAGATCATCTTTAAGGACGTGATGCAGGCCCACGGTTTGCCCATCGTGCCTGATCTGCGCTTCAAGCGCAATCGCTGGGAGGTCGAGCGTGAGGCCGTATTGGACGAGGTCGAGGCGGCTTTGGGCTATCCGCTCTTTACCAAGCCGGCCAATCTAGGTTCCAGTGTGGGCATCTGCAAGTGCCACAATCGAGAGGAGCTGGCGGCCGGCTTGGATCAAGCGGCCCGTTTTGACCGCAAACTCATTGTCGAGGCGGCCGTGCCGCATGCCCGCGAGATCGAGGTCAGCGTGCTGGGCAACGATGATCCCATCGCTTCGCTGCCGGGCGAGATCATCCCTAGCCGCGAGTTTTACGATTATGCCGCCAAGTACATCGACGAGGGGGATGAGGCCAGCCAGTTGCTCATTCCGGCCCCGCTTTCGGAGGCGCTGACCGGGCGCGTGCGGGCGCTGGCGGTGCAGACGTACCAGGCCATCGACTGCGCGGGCCTGGCGCGGGTAGATTTTTTGCTCAACGGCGAGACCGACGAGTTGTTCGTGAACGAGATCAACACGTTGCCCGGCTTTACCTCCATCAGTATGTACCCCAAGCTATGGGAGGCCACGGGTATCTCGTATGCGGAGTTGATCTCGCGCTTGATCGACCTGGCGCTGGAGCGGCATGCCGACCGCCAGCGTTCCAGAACTTCGTATGAACTAGACGCCGAGGATGTATGAAGCAGGGAGAACGCAAACCGACCCGCCATGCGCCGGGCAAGCGCAAGCCCCGGCGCAAATTACAGTGGCGACGCCAACGTACCCGCCCCAGCCGCCAGCGTTACGAGATCGCAGTGCCGGCCCTGGGCGGCGCCGAACGCATGGCGCATCCTCTGCAGACCATGCCCCGACTGGTGAGCGGTTTGTTGCTGGTGGTTGCCGGCTGGTTGCTTTATTGGTTCAGCAGCGCCGACGTGTTCTACATTCGGCATTTGAAACTCGAAGGGAACTGGCGTGTGCCGGAGGCTGAGTTATTGACCATGAGCGGCCTGGACGGCGTGAGCATCTTTTGGGCCGACAGCCGCGCCGCCGAGCGAGCCTTGGAGACGTTGCCCGACGTCGCGTCGGCCCAGGTGCAGTGTAGCCTGCCGGCTCGTTGTGTGGTACGGGTGAGGGAACGTCCGGCGCTGCTGGTGTGGCGGCAGGGCGACGCTCAAATCTGGGTCGGGGCCGATGGGGTGGCCTTGCCGGCGCGGGGCGATTTACCCAACGCCCTGGTGTTGGATGCCGTGGAAAGCACGGCACTCAAACCTGGCGACCGCCTCCCTCCGACGCTCATCGCCGCCGTGCGTGAGCTGGAGCGGCTACAGCCGGACGTGCGGGTGTATCAGTTCTCTGACCGGTTTGGAATCAGTTATTACAATGATTTTGGCTGGCCGGTGCGTTTGGGGCACTCGGGTGAAATTGCCGCTAAACTGGATTTGGTGTACACTCTTGCGAATTACCTTGTGGCGCAAGGTATCACACCCAAATATCTGGACGTGCGCTTTCTCGAAGCGCCGTACTATGGAGAATGGTAACTGCTCAGCCCAAATGCGTAAAAGCGGCAAACCCAAAGCCACTCGACAGGATTCACAAGATTCACAGGATGGAATTTGTGGAAAAATCCTGTAAATCCTGTAAATCTTGTCCAAAGAGCTACCAGGGTGAGCAGTTACGGAGAATGAATCGAAAGGGGCGCAATGGAGCGCACCATCGTAGGCATTGACGCAGGCACGACGAAAATCTGTACGCTGGTGGCCGAAGTGGATGACGACGGGCGGCTGCGCGTGGTCGGCGTCGGCGCTGTGCCTTCGCGCGGCCTGCGCAAAGGCGTGATCGTCAACGTCGGCGAGGCCATGTCGGCCATTGCCGAGTCCATCGACGTGGCCGAGCGTCTGTCGGGCTATCAGATCGAACGGGCGTATGTGGGCGTGTCGGGTGGGCACGTTGCTTCGATGAATAGCCGGGGGGTGGTCGCCATCGGGCGCGGGCACAACGGCGTGATGTACGAGGACATTGACCGGGCGATGGACGCGGCGGGCGCAGTGGCGATTCCACACAACCGGCAGGTGCTGCACGTTATCCCGCGCGGCTATACCATTGACGGCCAGGACGGCGTGCGCGATCCCGTGGGGATGCACGGTTTTCGCCTGGAGGTCGAAGCGCACATTGTCACAGGTGCGGCGACCGCTATACAAAACCTGATCAAGTGCATCGAAAATCTGGGCGTGAGTGTGGACGAGTTGGTGCTTGACCCTTTGGCTTCCGGGGCAGCTATTTTGACCGAGACCGAGCGCGAGATGGGCGTGGCCCTGGCCGACATTGGCGGCGGGACGACCGACATTGCCATTTTTATCGACGGCACCGTCTGGCACACGATGGTGCTGGAAGTAGGGGGCAATCATCTGACCAACGATCTGTCGATTGGCTTGCGCCTGCCGTTTGAATCGGCCGAAGAGGTCAAGCTCAAATACGGCCACGTGATGCCCACCAACGTGCGGGCGGAAGAGAGCTTTGCCGTCAAGACCTTTGGGGACGATGCGCAGCAACAGGTCTTTCGGCGCGAGGTGGCGCACATCCTGGAGGCGCGGGCCGAAGAGATCTTTAATTTGATTCTGCGTGAGATCAAGCGTTCGGGTTATGATGGCTTGCTGCCGGCAGGTTTGGTGCTGTGCGGCGGCACGTCGCAATTGACGGGCATGAGCGAATTGGGCAAACACGTGCTCGACATGCCCATTCGCGTCGGGCAACCACACGATCTGCTGGGGCTGGTGGATCAGTTATCCAGTCCGGCCTTTGCCACCAGCGCCGGTCTGTTGCAATGGGGCGAAGCGGCGGCGCAAAGGCCGCACCGCCGCCGGCGTGGGAGCCGGGTGAACATCGGGCAGCGGATAGGAAATTGGCTACGCAATTTCCTGCCCGGTTAGTGGGTGAGGTCTTTTTTCGGGGGGAGATCGCTGGGAGGAGGCGAGGAGATGAAACAACCAGAAGCGCGACCGCCTTGAGGGCGCGGTGTTGGAGCATTGTCCCCAGGACGGCGCAAGACGGTCCACGTCAGGCAGTTGAGTCTGGGGATTGATTCGTGGCATGAGGAATTATCACAGTCAACACACAGGTCACAGCGCGTCATCGTTTCTCGGACAAGCAGGAATAAAGGGAGCAAGGTTATGTCAGGAGTTGCACAAGCCCAATTGGTAGAAAATTTTGCCCAAATCAAAGTGATCGGGGTCGGCGGGGGCGGCTCGAACGCTGTCAACCGCATGATCGAAGAGGGGTTGACCGGCGTCGAGTTCATCGCGGTCAACACCGACGCGCAGGCGCTGCTGCTGTCGGATGCGCCGGTGCGAGTGCGCGTAGGCGAAAAGCTCACGCGCGGCCTGGGCGCTGGCGGCGACCCCGAGACGGGGCGCAAGGCCGCCGAGGAGTCTAGCGACGAACTGTACCAGGTGCTCGACGGGGCCGATATGGTGTTTATTACGGCCGGGCTGGGCGGCGGCACGGGCACCGGCGGCGCGCCGGTCATCGCCAAGATTGCCAAAGAAGTCGGCGCGCTGACCATCGGCGTGGTCACACGACCGTTTTCCTTTGAGGGCGCGCATCGGGCCAGGGCGGCCACGACCGGCATCGAGGGCCTCAAAGAACAGGTGGACACGCTCATCGTCATCCCCAACGACCGCCTGTTGCAGATTGTGGACAAAAAGGCCAATCTGCAGACGGCCTTTCGTGTGGCCGACGACGTGCTGCGCCAGGGCATCCAGGGCATTTCCGAGCTGATCACCGTGCCGGGGTTGATCAACCTGGACTTTGCCGACGTGCGCACGATCATGTCGGAAGGCGGGGCGGCGCTCATGGCGGTGGGACGGGCTTCTGGCGAAGACCGGGCGCGCAAGGCGGCCGAGATGGCTATTTCGAGCCAACTGCTCGACGTGACCATCGACGGCGCGCGCGGCATTCTGTTCAACGTCACCGGCGGCCCGGACATGACGCTGTTCGAGGTCAACGAGGCAGCGGCCATCATCAAAGAGACGGCGCATCCTGACGTGAATCTCATTTTCGGCGCGGTGATCGATCCCCACATGACCGACGACATTCGCGTGACGGTCATCGCCACCGGTTTTGAGCAGCCGTCGGCGCCGTCGGTGCCGGCGCTGCCACGCCCACGCGTGCAGCAACGCCAGCCGGTCCGCGCCGAAGTGGAAGCGCCGGGCCTTTTCCAGCGGCGCAGCGAACGGCCGCCCGAATCGGCGCCAGCATCGCAGCCGGTTCAAGAATCGGCGCCTGCGCAGCCTGTCAAGCGGGAAGCGCCTGAACCGTTCCCATTGCCGGCCTACGACAAGGAAGACCTGGACATCCCGGCCTTTTTGCGGCGGCGTCTGTAACAGGTGAAAAGTGCGACGTACTTGTACCCTCTCGCTGCGCTCAGGGCCGAGAGTGCGTCGCACCTCGCATGCACCGGCTGGTTCGCAGGCAGCCGGCGCAAGGGCGATTTGAGCCGTCTGATTGAGCGTCTCGTCAACTGACAGGCTCTCGCATCCCTTCTGCCCCTCTCTGCTGGCGTCAGCAGAGGGGGGCGTCTCCAAGTCTTAAAGATTCAATTGAATATCTGTTTTTTAAGGTAAACAGACCGTTTAGACTTGCTACCCGGTCTGGCGCATGATATACTTTAATCCCTTATGTCCCCCAGATGTTGGGTGTCTCCGCCTTTTTACCCCCATATCTGGGTATTGACTATCCTTTGATTCCAGATTTTGGAGCTTGATATGAACTGCCCCTATTGTGACAGTAACAAAACCAAAGTGATTGACACGGCCCGCGATGAGCGCGGCGTGCGCCGCCGCCGCGAGTGCCTCGTGTGCAACAGCCGCTTCAACACGGTCGAGCGGGCTATCCTGACCACGCCCCTGGTGGTCAAGACTGACGGGCGGCGCGAAGAGTTCGACCGGCACAAGCTGCTCACCGGCATCCGCGTGGCCTGCGCCAAGCGCCCGGTGGCGGCTCAGGCGATTGAAGGGTTGGTAGATCAGGTCGAGGCGCGGCTGCAGGCGTTGGGCAAGGCCGAGGTGAACGCCAAGGTCATCGGCGACATTGTGATCGAAGGGCTGAAAGAGCTGGACAAGGTGGCCTATATTCGTTTCGCCATTGTGTATCTGGGTCTGGAAGACCTGGATGCGGTACGAGCAGAGATTGATCGGTTGATGGGTCAGAGCAGTAGCGGTTAAATTACAGGTGGGAGGAAGTATGCCAACACGCGTCAAGTTCAATCAGGTGGATCAAGGAACAAACTCGACGGTCTCTTTGACCGAAAACGCGCGCGCGGTGTTGACCAGGCGCTACTTGCGCAAAGGGCCGGATGGCAAGCCGGTGGAGAGCATCGAGCAGATGTTCCGGCGCGTCGCGCATCACGTTGCGTTGGCCGAGCAAGAATGGGGCGGTGACGTGGCTGCCGCCGAGGAAGCCTTTTACGATCTGCTGACCGGGTTGGACTTTTTCCCCAACTCGCCCACGTTCACCGGCGCAGGCACGCCGCTGGGCCAGCTCGCGGCGTGCTTTGTTTTGCCCATCTCGGACGACATGGGCCGCGACGGGTCGGGCATCTTTCAGACCTTGCGCGACGCGGCGCTGATCCAGCAAACGGGCGGCGGGAACGGCTTTTCCTTCTCGCGGCTGCGGCCTAAAGGGGCGCTGGTGGCCTCCAGCGCCGGTCAGGCCACGGGGCCGGTGGGCTTTTTGCGGGTGTATGACAAGGCTTTTGATGAGATCAAACAAGGCGGCGCCCGACGTGGGGCCAATATGAGTGTTCTCCGAGTTGACCACCCCGACATTTTCGACTTTATCAAATGCAAGACCAGCGAGGATGCCATCACCAACTTTAACATCTCAGTGGGCGTCACCGACGAATTTATGCGGGCGGTAGAGGCCGACGCCGATTTCGACCTGGTCTCGCCACAGGATGGCTCGGTATGGCGCTCGGTCAAGGCGCGTGAGATTTTCGACGCCATCGTGCGGCAGGCCCATCACAACGGCGAGCCAGGGGTGTTGTTCCTGGATGCGGCGAACCGGCAGAACCCGGTGCCGCATTTGTACGAGCTGGAGGCGACGAATCCATGCGGTGAACAATGGCTTGGACCTTATGAAAACTGCTGTCTCGGCTCCATCAATCTGGCTCAGCACGTGACCCAGGTGGACGGTCGCCCGGAGGTGGACTGGGAAAGGCTGGAGCAGACGGTCGCCGCTTCGACCCGCTTTCTGGACGACGTGGTGACGGCCAACGCCTACGTGCCGGCCGTGCCGCAGCTACAAGAGGCCGCCCACCGCGCCCGGCGCATCGGCCTGGGTATCATGGGGCTGGGCGACCTGATGTATCATTTGGGCATCCGCTACGGCAGCCAGGAGGCGCAAGAGTTCGCCGGGCAGGTGATGGAATTTGTGCGCTACCACGCCATGCGGACCAGCGTCGAGCTGGCGCAAGAGCGCGGGCCTTTCCCGGCCATCGCTGGCAGCCTCTACGACCCGGAAAATCTGCAATGGACCCCGCCCCGGCCTCTGTTCCCCTATTCGAACGACTGGGGCCGCCCGGCGCTGGATTGGGAAGGCGTCGTAAACGGTATCCGGCAACACGGGATTCGGAACGCGGCCCAAACGACCGTGGCGCCGACTGGTTGTCTGGTTCCCGGCACTTTGATCACGACCGATCGTGGACTCTTGCCCATTGAGGAATTGGGAAATGTGCGTGGTGAGCGATGGCAGGAGATCGACCTGATGGTGGCCTCTGAAAATGGCTCCCGTTTTGCGACCCAGTTCTACATCAACGGCAAGGCTCACACGATTCGCCTGGTGACAAAGCGAGGTTATGTGATCCAGGGGACGGACGGCCACCGTGTCCGATTGTGGGAGGCGGGTGAATGGGTGTGGCGTCGCCTGGACGAAATTCGACCGGGGGCGACCGCTGCACTACAATCCAGCGGTTTGATCGGAGAACCGCTTCAAGTACTCCTAGATACCACGTTGGCTACAGAATTCCACGCCGCTCCCATCCATCTGCCAACACGTATGACAGCGGACCTGGCTTATCTCTTGGGGTTTTTTATGGGCGATGGGAGTTTGAAGGCGCGTTCTTTGCGGTTCAGCGTATCTAGCACAGTGGTGACACAGCGTCTGACAGAGTTGCTGCACAGTCTCTTTGGCGTATCGCCTCGGATTCACCAGGATAGTCGAAGCGCCAACTTGATCGATTTATCGGTCCATTCCCGCAACCTGGTCGAGTTTTGGAAAAATAACGGTTTTGCCAAAGAGATGCCCAGGGTGGGACACGTGGGCAAGGGTTATCGCCCGCACATCCCACTGGCCGTATTGCGCACGAACGACCGGGAAATTTACAACGCCTTTTTGGCGGGGCTGTTTGATGCAGACGGTACTGTTCATAGGAAGCATCACATCAGTTGGACCACGACCCACGAGTCTTTCCATAATCAGGTGAAAACGCTGTTGCTGACACTCGGTGTTCCAACCACCTCTGACCTACAGACAACTGGTATGGGGCAGTCTATCGCCTATCGGTTGCGAACCGCCCATACGGAATCTGCTCGGCGGCTGGCCGAAGAATTGACCTATCTTTGTAGAGCCATTCCAGGCGAGCCTGAAACGAATCGCCCGACCTTGGGTGACACGATTCCGATGACGGTCAGTGAATATGGCGGTTTGCTTTCAATTGCCAGCAGAGGAATTGAAGAGCGACGGGTCTGGGGCTGGAGGCAACGAGGTTTCAAGGCTTCGAGAAGCAGCCTAAGTCAATTTACCAGCGAGCATCAGCAAGAGATGGAACAGGCTGGATTGACCAGATTTGTCGAATTGGTGGAAAACGATATCCTTTTTGACGAGGTTGTGGTCGTTGAGGATGGTGGGTGGTGCGAGACATACGATATCTCCGTGCCGGGGACTCACGCTTACATTGGGAATGGCTTTATCAGCCATAACACCATCGCCACCGTCGCCGGGTGCGAGGCCTACGGCTGCGAGCCGGTCTTTGCGTTGACCTATGTGCGCCACGTCAACGACAACGGGCGCGACCTAGAGCTGACCTACACCAGCCCGCTGTTCGAAGAAGCGCTGGTGCAGGCCGGTCTCGACCCGGAGACGCGCCGGCGGGTCGTCGAGCAGGTCAGCCTGGTGGGGTCGTGCCAGGGAATTGAGGAGGTGCCGGCGCACCTCCGGCACACTTTTGTCGTGACGCAGGACATCTCTGTCGAAGAACACGTGCGCATGCAGGCGGCGCTGCAGGCTTTTGTTGACAATTCCATTTCCAAGACGATCAATTGCCCTGCTACCGCGACCGAAAAGGACGTGGCCGACGCCTACTTTTTGGCCTGGAAGCTGGGTTGCAAAGGGCTGACGGTGTACGTCACCGGCTCGCGGGAAAAGGTGGTGCTGGAGACCCAGGCGACGCGCCTGAAAAAAGAGGGCGGCGAGACGGGTGAGATCGGGCAGCCGACCCTGTTCCCTGAGCCGAAAAAGCCCCGCTCGCGCATGTTGCCCGGCCAGACTTACCGCATCGGCACGCCGCTGGGCACCACGTTCATCACGGTCAACGAGAACGGCGGGAACGAGCC
This sequence comes from Anaerolineae bacterium, assembly GCA_034435435.1. GTDB lineage: Bacteria > Chloroflexota > Anaerolineae > S140-20 > S140-20 > DAOTXN01. Next base: position 37,183 of record DAOTXN010000022.1, read on the forward strand.
GTTCGAAGTGTTCCTGCACACCTCCAAAGCTGGCAGCGAGACGGCCGCCGTGTCCGAGGCCATCGGGCGGCTCATCTCTTACGTGTTGCGGCTGTCGTCGCAGGTGCCGCCCCGCGAACGGCTGGCCGAGGTGGTGCGCCAGTTGGAGGGCATCGGCGGCGGGCGACCGCTGGGCTTTGGGGCGCAGCGCGTGCTCTCCTTGCCCGACGCCGTGGCGCAGGTGCTGGCCGAGTATCTGGGGCTGGCAGAAAGCGGCGACAACGGGCGGGTCAGGGCGGCGCAGGAACACATCCGGGAAACCAGCCAGTTGGCCTTCCAGGTCGGCGACCTGTGCCCCGAGTGCGGCACACCGGCGCTGGTACGCGAGGAGGGCTGCCGCAAGTGTTATGCGTGCGGGTATAGCGAGTGTTGAGTCGAGACCTGCGAGGTTTGAGGAGGAATGCTATGGATCTGGTGCTTTTTTTGATCATCGGCGGCCTGGCCGGGTGGCTGGCCGGGCAGATGATGAAGGGCAAGAGCTTTGGCCTGGTCGGCAACGTCGTGGTGGGGGTCGTCGGCTCGCTCGTGGGAGGGTATTTGTTCGATGTGCTGGACATCGCGGCGGTTGGGCTGCTCGGCTCGCTGGTGATGGCCGTGGTGGGCGCTGTGGTGCTGTTGTACGTGGTGCGGCTGGTGGCGAAGTAGGGTAGAGAGACCCTTGAGGTTTGGGAAATCTCAAGGGTCTGGAGCATCGCGGCGCGCCGGCGCTGGTGCGCGAAGAGGGCTGCCGCAAGTGTTATGCGTGTGGGCATGGTGAGTGTTGATGGAAGATCCCTATTTTTCGAAAAGGAGGCGGTCAGAAATGTCCAAGTTTGAAGAATCATGTGATGTCTTCAACGTCGCGTTGAAAGACTTTGGCACGTACAAAGAAAGGTGTCGCGGTTTCACGGCACAACTTGTTAATGGGATGATGGATTCTGAAATTACGGTATAGTGAGTTGCTTCCACTCCAGAAAACGCCATAATCGTTGTTCAAGCCAAATCGCGATTGTCGTGATGCAGAATACTCCAACGTAGTCAAGATGAGACGACAACTTGCACAGGGGA
>DAOTXN010000023.1:0-15320 GCA_034435435.1 Anaerolineae bacterium
TCCCCTGTGCAAGTTGTCGTCTCATCTTGACTACGTTGGAGTATTCTGCATCACGACAATCGCGATTTGGCTTGAACAACGATTATGGCGTTTTCTGGAGTGGAAGCAACTCACTATACCGTAATTTCAGAACTATTTTTCGCCTGCCTATTCTGCTGCATTTCCACTGACTGAATTGAAAAGATGTTTCCCCGAGCCAATTTCCCCCCGGTTGCGCAGCATAATGATCTCGGCCATGATGCTCACGGCGATCTCGGCGGGCGTCTCGGCCCCCAGGTGCAACCCGATGGGTGAGCGCACCCGCTGCAATTGCTCGTCGGTGATGCCCAGCGCCTTCAATTCCTTGACCGTCGTAGCCCAACGCCGCCGACTGCCGATCACGCCGATGTAGGGTGTGGCAGTCTCTAGCAAGATTGGCACGGCGGCTACGTCGAAGGGATAGCCGCGCGTCACGGCGACGACGTAGGTGCGGCTGTCGATGGGGGTGTGGGAGAGCACGGCGGCCGCCTCACCGGGTAGATACAAGTCGGCGTCGGGGATGTGATCGGGGTTGCACAGCTCCTCGCGGTCGTCGCTGACGACGACGCGGAAACCCAGCCACCTGGCCAGATAGGCCACTGCCGCGCCCACGTGGCCGCAACCCAACACCAGCACCGTCGGCGGCGGCAGAATCGGCTCGATGAACACCTCGACCTCGCCGCCGCACACGCCCACCGCGCCCTCGCGCGGCCCGGCCAAAGAATAATTTTCGAGGCGCGGCTGGCCGTCGCGTATGGCGGCCTGGCTGGCCTCGATGGTCAGGGATTCCAGTTGGCCGCCGCCCACCGTGCCGAGCGTCTGCCCGTTGGGGAACACTAGCATCTTGCTGGTCTCGCGGCGCGGCGCCGACCCACGCGCCCGGATGACGGTGGCCAGCGCAGCCGGGCGGCCTGCGCGCCGGGCGTCGAGGATGGCCTGATAAATCAACTCGTCGCTCATGCGTCACCTGTTTTGAGCCTAGCCTGACGACTTGCTCCCGGTCTTGCGTCCAATTATACCCCGTAATTTGAGCGTGGGTAGCATTTTACACGCTCCCGGTCAGAACGGCAAACGGTATAGCACGCCGACCGTTTGTGTCAGGGACAGCATTAGATTATAATGACAGGTGAGGTCATTTGGAATGCACGAGATTCTGGTAAACCTTGAGGAGTGTTGAGAGGTGATGGTATGACTCTTGTGATTGAAGCGCAACCTGTTCCAATCGTGACAGATACCGACGGCGTCGTGCGTGTGGGCGGAACCCGTGTGACGTTGGATACGGTGGTGACTGCGTTCAAAGAGGGCGCAACGGCTGAAGAAATCGTATACCAATATCCCTCTTTGGATTTGGGCGACGTGTATGCGGTGATCGGTTATTACCTGCGCCGGCCCGGTGATGTGGAAGCCTACCTGCATCAACGCCAGCGGCAAACCGAAAAGGTCCGCAGACAAAATGAGGCGCGGTTCGACCCTCAAGGCGTGCGAGACCGTTTGTTGGCCCGGCGTGTCGCAGACTAGGGCGTGAACATGCTTCGACTGGCCGCCGACGAGAACTTGAACAATAACATTGTGCGTGGCTTGCTGCGCCGAAAGCCGGAATTGGACATTGTCCGTATCCAAGACGCAGGTCTTTCTGGAGCTGATGATCCGACCGTGCTTGAGTGGGCAGCTCAGGAGAGCCGCGTGCTACTGACGCACGACGTGACCACGATCACCCGATATGCCTACGCGCGCGTTCAGCTCGGCCAGCCAATGCCGGGCGTGTTTGAGGTCAGCCGGGCCATCCCCATTGGTCAAGTCATTGAAGACATCCTATTACTGGCGGAATATAGCCTCGAAGGCGAGTGGGAAGGCCAGGTGCGCTACTTGCCGTTGTGAGACCTCAACATGTCACATCCAACCAAGCCTGCTTCCCATCACCTTCTCAGCATCATTATACTCATCTTCCTGGTCGCCGCCGCTCTGCGCCTGTGGGGCCTGCCCGCCATCCCCCCCGGCCCGCACTATGACGAGGCGGCCAACGTGGTCCTCGCCGCCGAAATCGCCGGCGGGGCCGAGACGCCCATCTTTATCCCCTCTTACACCGGCAAGGAGACGCTGTTTTTTTACGCGGTCGCCGCCGCGATGAAGCTATTGGGCGTGGGGTTGCTGGCCCTGCGGCTGACCGCGGCCTTGGCCGGCCTGTTGACCGTCGCCGCGACCGCCTGGCTGGTCTTCGAGCTGTTTGCCGACGATGACCCCGGCGGCGCGCCCTGGCTGGCCGCGCTGAGCGCGGCGCTATTAGCGACCTCTTTTTGGCACGTTCTGCTCAACCGGCTGGGCTTTCGGGCCAACACCCAGCCGTTGCTCCAGGCGCTCACGCTGGCGGCGCTGTGGCGAGGGCTGCGCCGTGATAATTGGGGCTGGGTGCTGGCCGGCGGCCTGCTGTGCGGCCTGACCGGCTATACCTATCTGGCGGCCCGGGTTTTCCCTCTCCCGCTCGGCCTGACCTTTTTCGCGCTCCTCCTGGCCGACGCCGGCCAGCGGCGGCGACGGCTGGCCCAACTGGCCCTGTTCGGCGCGGCGGCGGCGCTCAGCTTTGCGCCGCTGGGTCTGTATTTTCTGCGCCACCCGGCGGCGTTCAGCGCCCGCATCGGCCAGGTGGACCCCGGCGGCGACTGGGCCGCCGCGTTAGACGGCCTGGCCGCCGCTTTCAAGATGCTCTTTTGGCGCGGCGACCCGTACATCCGCTTCAACCTGCCTGGCCGCCCGCTGTTTGGCCCGCTCGTCGCGCTTTTTTTCTTGCTCGGATTGGCCGTCACCCTCTGGCGACTGCTCCGTCCGGCGACCGCCCTAACCCGCGCTCGCGAGCTCCTGCTATTGGCCTGGGTTCCCATCATGCTTTTGCCTACCGCGCTGGCCGTCGGCGAAATCACCCCCAGCAACCTGCGCGCCGTGGGGCTTATTCCGCTCGTTTTTGTCTTGCCGGCGAGAGGCGGGTTATGTGTTGGATATTGGATATTGGGTATAGTGCAGCGCTCGGCACGCCGCACCCAATATCCAATATCCAATATCCATTCCTCACTTGTTCTGCTCACTCTCATCCTTCTATGCGGTCCGGCCCTGGTCACCGCCCGCGCCTACTTTCACGATTACGCCCCGCGCACCGACCTGTACGAGGCCTCCGACGGCGACCTGGCCGACATCGCTGCGTACCTGAATCAGGCCCAATTCCCAATATCTCATACCCTCTACGTGGGCAGCATCCATTACCGCCATCCGACGCTGGCCGCGCTGGCCCAAGATTACCCGCGCATCAAATGGCTGGTGGGCGCTTCAACCGTGGTGTATCCGGCGCAGGGCGCGGCGTTGTATGTGTTCCCGCGCTCGGCGCGACCCGACGCCGACTGGCTGGACCGCTACCTGCCCGGGGCCGAGGCCATTTCCGCTCCCGCTGCGCCCGACGGCGAGCCGGCCTTTGCCGGCTACCGGCTCGCATCTCCGCCGGTGCTTGCACCGGCCGAGCCAGTGGCCGATTTTAGCGGCGTGGTGCGCCTGCTGGACTATCGGGTAGCGCGGGCCGTTTCGGGCGACGAGGCCGACGTCACCTTGACCTGGCAGATTCTCGCGCCGCCGCCCGACCCCGGCCTGACTCCCTTTTTCCACCTGGAAGACCTGTGGGGTTCGCGCTGGGGCCAGGCCGAGCCGTTCCATTACGCCGCCGCCGACTGGACGCCCGGCGAGATCGTCGTGGACCGCGTCCACGTGCCCGTCGGACCGGGCGCGCCGCCGGGGGATTACCGGCTTCAGGTGGGGCTGTACGCGCAAAATAGCGGCCAACGGCTGGCCGTCGTGGACGACGGGGGGCGTTTCAGCGGCACGACCGCCCCGCTAACGGTCACAGTCGCCCGCGCCGAGACGCCGCCCGACCCGACGGCGCTGGGCATTCGCCAACGCCTGGATGTGCAGGCGGGCGGGATGACGCTGTTGGGTGTCAATTTGGACACACTCCAGGCCCGGCCCGGCGAGCGCGTTCACCTGACCCTCTTTTGGCAAACCGATGGACGCGGCGCCGCTGCCACGGTGCGCCTGTCACTGGGCGAAACCGGCGTGGTTCTGTACGAAGGCGCGCCGGTTCACGGCGCATACCCCACGGAGCAATGGACGGCGGGTGAAATCGTGGTGGACCGCTACGATCCACGCCTGCCGCTGGCCGCCGCCGCGTCGCCCGGCGATTATACGCTGGTATTGCGTCTGCTTGACGCGGCAGGCCAACCCTTGTCAGACTCGTTGATCTTGGGTCAACTGATCATCGTTGCCGCTGGCCGCACCTTTGAGATACCGGCCATACGCAACACGCAACACGCAGCACTTGGAGGCCAGGTCGAGCTTTTGGGCTACGACATGGACCTGGGCAACGCCCGCCCCGGCGGGACGCTCGGTCTGACGCTCTATTGGCGGGCCCTGGCTGAAATGGAAACGAGTTACACCGTCTTTACGCACCTTCTCGACTCCAACGGACAGACTGCGGCCCAGCAAGACAACCCGCCGGTCAACGGCGCTTATCCCACGACGCTGTGGCTGCCCGGCGAAATCGTGACCGACTCATACACCATCGCCCTCCCGACCGACATGCCTCCCGGCGACTATCCCATCCAGGTCGGCATGTACGTCGCCGAAGACGGCCTGCGCCTGGGCGACCCGATCCTGCTGAATACTGTGGTCTCGATACAACCGTGAAGCGTGAAGCGTGAAACGTGAAGCGTGAAACGTGATTCGCCATTCGTCCTTCGTCCTTCGTCCTTCGTCGAGGAGTTAAACCTTGATCAACTGGCTACTCGCATTCTCCCCCATTCTCGTCGTGCTGGTCCTGATGTTGGGTTTTCGCTGGGGCGGGATCAAGGCCGGGCCGGTGGGCTGCGGGGTGGCCATGGCCGTGGCCGCGATCCAATTCGGCGCCGGCTGGGAGCTCCAGATCTACGCCCAGCTCAAGGGCCTCTTGCTCACGTTGTTCGTGCTGTACATCATCTGGATGGCGCTGCTGTTCTATCACACCGTGGACGAGGCCGGCGCCGTGGAAGTGATCGGCGCGGGGCTGCCCCGGCTCACCGCCGACCGGGCCCTGCAGGCGCTGTTGCTGGGCTGGGTGTTTAGCGCCTTTTTGCAGGGGGCGGGCGGCTTTGGCGTACCCATAGCCGTCATCGCGCCGCTGCTGGTGGGGCTGGGATTCCCGCGCTTGGCGGCGGTGGTCATCCCCAGTCTGGGCCACGCCTGGGCGGTCTCGTTCGGCTCATTGGGTTCGTCCTTTTATGCGCTGATGGCCGCCACCGTCCCCGGCGGCGTAGACCAGGCCACGTGGGGCGCACAGTTGGCCCCCTGGAGCGCCGTGATGTTGGGTCTATGTTGCCCGGTCTGCGGCGCGGCTGTGCTATGGGCGGCCGGCGGACCGCGCACGCTGCGCCAGGGGCTGGTTCCCATGCTGCTGGTGAGCGCGGTGATGGCTGGCGTGCAGTACGTGGTCGTGGTCAACGGCTTTTGGGAGTTGGGCGGGCTGAGTGGGGGATTGGCCGGATTGGCTTTCAGCCTGGTGTTATTTCGACTCCCGCGCTATCGCGGCGGCGCGCCGCAGCCAGTCGCCGCCAACTCTCAAACAGGCATGCCCCTGCGGTTGGCGCTCATCCCCTACGCGATTTTGATTGCGGTCATCATCGGCGGCCAATTGGTCGAGCCGGTCCAGGACTTTTTAGGGCAGGTGGTCGTCCGTGCCCAATTCCCCGCGTTGAGCACCCGTCAGGGCTGGACCACCGCAGCCGAGGCGGGGCGCACCATTGACGTGTTCGGCCACGCCGGGGCGCAGCTCTTTTACGCCTCGGTCCTGTCCTATCTGTTGCTGCGCCGCAAGGGTTACTACCGGCCCGGCGCCATCGGGCGGATCGTGCGCGGCACGGTGCGGCGGGCGGCGCGCTCGAGCATCGGCATCGCTGCGATGGTCGGCATGGCCGTGGTGATGGATCACGCCGGCATGACGCGGACGCTGGCCGAAGGGGTGGCCGACGCGGTGGGCGGCGCGTTCCCGCTGGCCAGTCCCTTCATCGGCGCGTTGGGCGCCTTCATGACCGGCAGCAACACCAACTCGAACGTGGTCTTTGGCTCCTTTCAACGCGACGCGGCCGAATTATTGGGCTTGAACGTGTTTGTCATCCTGGCCGCGCAGACCGCCGGCGGAGCCATCGGCAGCATTTTTGCCCCGGCCAAAGTCATCGTCGGGGCCAGCACGGTGGGGTTAGGAGGCCAGGAGGGACCGGTGCTCAAAAAGGTCATCATTTACGGTCTGGTACTGGTCGGCGTCGTCAGTCTGGCGACCTGGGCGGCCCTGACCTGGGTCCAGGCGTGAATTGCGATTCCACGGCCCTTGTGTTACAATCCCCAGCGCGGCGAGCCGGTCGAAGCGCCGCCGCCACTGAACGAAAAAGGAATGGCCTGATGCGCATCATCGTGTATACCGGCAAGGGAGGCGTAGGCAAGACCAGCGTCGCAGCGGCGACGGCTTTGCGCTGCGCCGCCCTGGGTCATCGCACCTGCGTCCTTAGCACCGACACCGCCCACAGCCTGGCCGACTCGCTCGACGTACCCCTGGGGCCGGAGCCGCAACAGGTCGCCGACAATCTGTGGGCGCAGGAAGTGGATGTCCACTATTCGCTCCAGAAGCATTGGGGCACGTTCAAAAAATACCTTTCCAGCGTGCTCACGCGCCAGGGGCTAGACGACCTGTACGCCCAAGAGTTTGCCATCGTGCCCGGACTGGACGAGGGCGCTTCGCTGCTGTGGCTGAACCAATATGCCCAAGAAGGCCGATTCGACGTCGTCATCATTGACGCCGCGCCCACGGCCGAGACGTTACGTCTGCTCAGTCTGCCCGACGCCAGCCGCTGGTGGTTCGAGCGGCTGTTCCCGCTGGGCCAGGGAGCGCGGCTGCTGCGTCCGGTGGCGCGTCCGCTGCTGGGCAACCTGCCCCTGCCCGACAAGGAAACCATGCAGGCCTTTGAGGCCCTGTTTGACCAGCTCGGCCACATCCACGATCTGCTCTCCGACCCGCTCCACTCGACCATGCGGCTGGTGGTCAACGCCGAGCGCATGGTCATCAAGGAGGCGCAGCGCACCTTTACCTATCTGAACCTGTACAACTATGTCACCGACGCCATCATCTGCAACCGGCTGCTGCCGCCACAAGTGAGCGATCCCTATTTTGCCGGTTGGAAGGCCAGCCAGGTCGCCAATCTCAAGTTGATTGAGGAATGCTTCGCCCCTCTGCCGGTGTTCACCGCGCCGCTGTTCGGCCAGGAGATGGGCGGTCTGGAGCTGCTCGGCGCTCTGGCCGCCGAACTGTTCGCCGAGCGCGACCCGGCCGAGCGTTTCTTTGACGGCCAGGCTCACCAGATTGTGCCCGACGCCGACGGGAGTTATACCCTGCGCCTGCCGCTCCCCTTTGCCGACAAAGACGATATCGAGTTGTATCGGGACAAAGACGAGCTGACCCTGCGCGTGGGCAATCAGCGGCGCAACTTTGTGCTGCCGCGCGCCCTGTGGAGCCTGCAAGCCACCCAGGCTCGTTTCACCGGCGACACGCTGTTGATCCGTTTTGTCGAACCGGAATAGTCGTGCCATGTCCAAGCGCCAGCTCCAGCGCCGCTACCGCCGCATCCTCTTTTTCGGTTTTCGCGTGATTATCTCCTTCCTGTGGTGGGAAGTGGCGCTGCGGCGGATGCTGGGGCGGGGCTTTGTGCGGCGCAGCACCATCCCCCGCATGCAGCGCTTTGCACGCGAGTTTCGCGCCCTGGCCGTCGAGATGGGCGGTGTGCTCATCAAGCTGGGCCAGTTTCTCAGTTCTCGCGTAGACGTGCTGCCGGTGCAGGTGACGCGCGAGCTGGCCGACTTGCAGGACGAAGTCCCGCCGGAACCGTTGGAAGCCATTCTGGCCGTCGTCCAGGCCGAGCTGGGGCCGCTGGACCAATTTTTCGAGTTCTTTGACCAAAACGTGCAGGCGGCAGCCTCTCTGGGCCAGGTGCACCGGGCGCGACTCCTCAGCGGCGAGCCGGTGGTAGTCAAGGTGCAGCGCCCCGGCATCGAGCGCCTGATCGCCGTAGACCTGGCCGCCGTGCGGGCGGTGGCCCGCTGGATCGGACGTTACCCGCCCATCCGCCGGCGCATGGACATGCTGGCGCTGCTGGACGAGTTCGCCCGCACCCTGTACGAGGAAACTGACTATCTGGCCGAGGCCCGCAACGCCGAGGCCTTCGCCGCCAACTTTGCCGGCGACCCCTTGATCTACATCCCCGTCCCTTACTGGACGCACACCACGCGCCGCGTGCTGGTGCTGGAAGAGGTGGGCAGCATTAAAATCACCGATTTTGCGGCCATCGAGGCCGCCGGCATTGACCGCCCGGCGGTGGCGCAGCGGCTCTTTCGCGCCTACCTGCAACAGGTCTTTTACGACGGCTTTTTCCACGCCGACCCCCATCCGGGCAACCTGTTCGTGCATCCGCTGGACGACGCCGGAGACGGCGACGAAGGCAGTGGGCGACCCTTTTACCTGGTCTTTGTGGATTTTGGCATGGTGGGACGCATCGCGCCGGACGTCAAGCGCCAGTTACGCGAGCTGGCCATCGGGCTGGGCATGCGCGACCCGGCGCGGGTGGTGCGGGCTTATCAGCGCATGGGTTTTTTGCTGCCCGGCGCCGATTTGGAGCTGATCGAACAGGCCACGGGCCGGGTCTTTGATCGCTTCTGGGGCATCAACATGGGCGAACTGGCCCGCCTCGATTATACCGACCTGAGCGAGTTCACCCGTGAATTCCGCGAATTGATCTTTGCCATGCCTTTTCAGATTCCCCAGGACTTTATCTACCTGGGCCGCATGTTCGGCATCCTTTCGGGCATGGCCACGCAGCTCGATCCCGAGTTCAACGTTTTCGCCGAGGCAGAGCCGTTCGCCCGCCAACTGCTGCGCGAAGAAGCGCACGAGGGCTGGGGAGTGCGCGAACAACTGGACCGCTGGGGGCGCACGCTGTTGAGTTTGCCCGGCCAGTTGGACCTGGCGTTGAGCCGGGCCATCCAGGGCGATATGGAGTTCCGCGTCGGTCCCGACCGCGAGTGGCGGCGGACCATGCAGCGCATTGATGTAGGGTTGAATCGGCTGCTGTGGGGCGTGTTGGGCAGCGCCCTGCTCCTCGCCGGCGTCGTGCTGGGCGTGAACGGCCAAGGCGACGCGGCCCGCTGGCTGTACGGCGGCGCAGGATTGGCGCTGTTGCGCACGCTATGGCTGGGCCGCAAATTGTGGTAGAGATGCTGCTCCAGGGTTCTCGCGTCACCATCCGTCCGCTCAACCGCGCCGACCTGAGCGCGTTGGCCGCGTGGCGCCCATTCGACGACCCGCTGCTGGCCGACGCTAACTGGCTGCAACGCGCCCCCGATGACTTGCAGCGCTGGTACACCCAATCGCAGGGAGACTCGCAGCGCCTGCTCTACACCCTGTTGAATGAGTCCGGGCGGATCGTCGGCTTGCTCACGCTGCGCGAGGTCAACGGTCGGCGTTCGGCCCGCCTGGGGATCACGCTGGGGGCCGATTATGTGAACCAGGGTTACGGCACAGAAGCATTGCGGCTCTTTGTAGAGTATTACTTTGACGAGTTGGGCTTTGACAAGATGGCGCTGGACGTGGCGGCGCACAACCAGCGGGCCATCCGGGTTTACCAAAAGTTGGGATTCCAAATCGTGAGCGAAAGCAAACAAGCGCCGCCCCAGGAGATGTCTTTATCTTTTCTGCGCGACCCGCGCTACGCCGGCGTACATCGGTTTTTCCCGCGCGATTGGCTCGGCCGGCGGCGCTTGCTGTGTTACGAAATGGAATTGACGCGCGAGGAGTGGGAAAGCGCGAAACGTCAAACGGAATGAGGTGGAGAAACGTGATAGCAGAAGCGGCGTTACCAGAGGGGAGGCGACTGCCCCAAAGCGAAAAGGCCGACGCAGCGGCGGACGAGACGACGCCCGGCGGTGAAAAGCCGGTGCGCTGGCAGGTCGTGGCCGTGGCGCACGGGCTGGCCGAGGCGGCCATTATTCAGGGGCGGCTCGAGTTCGAAGGCATCCCGGCGCGGGTGCACCAGGAGGCCGTCGGCGTGGTCTATGGCCTGACCGTCGGGCCGTTGGGCCAGGCCGAAGTGCTGGCGCCCGAAGCGCTGGCCGAACAGGCGATGGACATTTTGAGCCAGGCAAGCGACAATTCCGACTTGAGTGAAGTCATTGATCCCGAGTAACTGCTCAGGCAAAACAAGCTTTACCACCAAGACACCAAGGTTCTGAAAGACACAAAGGCTTCAAAGGGTGAGTCGTTAACTTGTTTTCCTTTGTGTCTTTGGTCCTTGGTGGTAAAAAGGCCACTGACCTGAGCAGTCACGATCCCGATACCTAATAGCCCGGCCAGGCAATGTCTGATGTAAAGATTGTGTCGCCTGTTTATTGATTCAGCTCGTGCACAATGCGTAGCCCGTGCAGCGTGAGCCACGGGTCTACCACGTCAATCACGTCGGTCTCGCGGGCGATGATCTCGGCCAGACCGCCCGTGGCGACGATTTTGGTCCCCGGCCCCAGCTCGGCCTTGAATCGGGCTGCCATCCCCTCCACCAGCCCCACGTAACCGAACAGCAGGCCTGATTGGATGGCATGCGGCGTGTTGCGCCCGATGGCCGCCGGCGGGCGGGTCAGTTCGACGCGGGGCAGCTTGGCCGTGCGCTCGAAAAGCGCCTGGGCGGCGATGCCGATGCCCGGCGCGATGGCCCCGCCCAGATAGTCGCCGTCGGCCGACACGGCGTCGAAAGTGGTGGCCGTGCCGAAATCGACCACGCAGGCCGGCGTGCCATACAGGACGCGCACGGCGGCGGCGTCCACCACCCGGTCGGCCCCCACGTCGCGCGGGTTATCGTAGCGCACCCGCACGCCGGTTTTGACCCCCGCGTCTACCACCAGCGGCGTCTGCCTCAAATAGTCCTGGCACACCTGCTGAAACGTGGGCGTCAGGGGCGGCACGACGCTGGCGATGGCGACGCCGCTCACTTGCTCCGGCCGATAGCCCCGGTGACGGAACAGTTGATCCAGCATGATGCCGTACTCGTCGGGCATTTTGTCGTGGATGGTGCGCAGCCGCCAGCGCGGACCGAGCAGCTCGCCTTCGTACAAACCCAGCGTAATATTGGTATTACCGATGTCAATACAGAATAACATAGTCGTCGCCTCCGCTAGATGGCTCATTCCCTCGGATCCATAAACTTGTGGGGCAACTGCCAGCCTGTGCAGAAATGACAACGAATCAAAGGATTGAGCGAATCTGTGCCCTTTAACTCGATGGCCTGGGCGCCACAGCCGCGCTAACCGTGGTCCAAAGTGATGCGATGCCTCGCCTAACTGCAGGGCGAGGGCAGCCCCGGGGGAGGGTTGGCAGCCGCGGCGCCATCTGGTCAATCCTGAAAATTCGTTGTCATATCCCCATCTGAGCAGTAACCTTGCGGGAAGGCCGGTTGGGTCATACACCATTCAACCCTATAGCCGCCAGGCCGGCCCCCAGGACGATCAAGGACGCCGCGAGGTCCTGGCGAGTCAGGCGCAGTTGATAGAGATGAGTCCGGTGTTGAGCGCCCCGAAAGCCCCGCGCTTCCATGGCCGTAGCCAGTTCGTCGGCGCGGCGAAAGGCGGACACGAAAATGGGGACGAACAACGGCCTCCAGCTCTGCATGCGTCGCAGCGGGTTGGCTGAATGAATGTCGGCCCCCCGCGCCTGCTGGGTTTTGGCAATCTTGTCTACCTGGTCAAAGAGGGTGGGCACAAAACGCAGGGCAATGGTCAGCACCATGGCCAGATCTCGCACCGGCAGACCCAGGCGGGCCAGCGGGCCTATCAGCGTCTCTATACCGTGGGCCAGTTGGGCTGGCGAAGTCGTGAAGCTCAGGAGCGCCGAGACGACGATAAGCAAGCACAGGCGGTAGACCTGGGTAGCGCCCACCCACATCCCCTCCCAGGTCGTCGCCACACTGCCGAGAGTTATCAAGGGCCGGCCTGGCGTGGTGAACAGGTAAAAGAAGAACATAAAGCACCCGATCCAGAACATCGTGCGCAGGGTGCGCAGCAGAGCCAAAGGGGGAGCCATCGAAAGAAACGCGATAGCAGCGACAAAGGCCGTCAGGAACAAGTTGCTCCATAGCCCAGGCGCGGCAAAGGGGAGCGCCATCAACCCCAACGCAGCCCCCAGCTTGACCCGTGGATCGAGGCGATGGACGGGTGAATCGGCGGCGATGTACATGCCGGGCAAGAGCAGATTCATTTTGGGTCAACCTCTGCCAATCCACGCCCCATGGCTTGCGCGATCTCGGCTGCGGCCTCTTCTGGCAGCAGGCGGTCGGTGCGCACCTGCCAGCCCGCCTCGCGCAGCGCGTGCAAGAGGGCCACCGGCTGCGGCGTGTCCAGCCCGGCGGCGCGGAGCAGGTCGCGGTCGCTCAGTACCCGACGGACCGGCCCGTCAGCGGCGACCTGGCCGCCCTGCAAGAGCACCACGCGCTCCACGACCCGGGCCAGCTCGTCCAGGTCGTGCGAGACCATGAGCAGGGTCAGGCCGATTTCCTCTTGCCAGGCCCACGGAGCCGCCGAAGGGCAGGCTCGTATCCGGCCCAACAGCTCCCGCCGCCCGTGCGGGTCCAGTCCGGCGGTTGGCTCGTCCAGGATCAACACCTGAGGGCGCAGCGCCAGGATGCTCGCCAGCGCCACCCGGCGCAGCTCGCCGCCGCTCAGGGTGAACGGAACGCGTGTTTCCACCGCCGCCGGGTCCAGGCCGGTCAGCTCGAGCGCCCAATGCACCCTGGCGACGAGCTCTTGGTCCTTCAGGCCCAGGTTGCGCGGCCCAAAGCCCACCTCGCGGCGGACCGTCTGCTCAAAGATTTGGTCTTCGGGGTACTGAAAGGCCAGCCCCACCTGCCGGCGGCGGGCGCGGGCTGCGGCGCTGCGCTCGTGAGCCGGAACGCCGTCGAGCAGCACCCGGCCAGATGTCGGCGCCAGCAGCCCAGCGATGTGCTGCACCAGGGTAGACTTGCCGGAGCCGGTCGGGCCGAGAATGCCGACCCGCTCGCCAGGGCCGATCTCCAGGCTCACGCCGCGTAGAGCCTGCCGCGCCAGGGGCGTGCCGGGCGCGTAGGTATAGGTGAGGTTCTCAATCCGGATCAGCACAACGCCCCCTCTGTAATAGGGCAAGATGGCACCTTGCTCTACAGCGCCTTCTCTGTAGTAGGGCAAGATGACATCTTGCTCTACAGCGCCTTCTCTGTAGTAGGGCAAGATGGCACCTTGCTCTACAGCGCCTTCTCTGTAGTAGGGCAAGATGACATCTTGCCCTACAGCGCCTTCGCCAACGCTTCTACTGTCAACAGACCGGGGGGCAGGCTCAAGCCCAAATCCCGCAGCCGGTGGGCGATCTCGGCGGCGACGGGCAGGCCCAGCCCCCACGTGCGCAACGGCTGACCTTGCTCAAAGACTTGCTCCGGCGACCCATCCATAACCACACGGCCTGTGTGCAACGCCACCACCCGGCGGGCGCACGCCGCCTCGTCCATGGACTGGGTGATCAAAACCACCGTCAGTCCTTCGACGGCATTGAGTCGCCGGACGGTGTCCAGGACCTGCCGGCGACTCAACGGGTCGAGCATGGAGGTCGGTTCGTCAAAGATGATGCAGGCGGGACGGGTCGCCAGCGCCCCGGCAATCGCCACGAGCTGCTTCTGGCCGCCGGAGAGCATGTGCGGAGGCTGGGTGCGGTAGCTTTGCAAGCCCACGATCTCTAGCGCCTCGTCCACGCGGCGACGGATATCGGCGGGTGAGAGGGCCATGTTCTCCGGGCCAAAGGCCACGTCCTCCTCGACGGTGCTGGCGACCAACTGGTTGTCGGGATTTTGGAAAACCATTCCCACGCGCTGCCGGATCGTCCCCAGGCAGCGCGCATCAGAGGTCGAGAGGCCGTCTACCTGCACCTCGCCTGACGTGGGCCGGAGCAATCCGTTCAAGTGGCGGGCCAGGGTGGACTTGCCCGAACCGTTCGGACCGACGAGCGCAACGAATTCCCCGCGTTCGATGCTCAGGCTCACGTCCTGCAAGGCCACGATCTGCCCACCGCCCTCTACCGGGTAAACGTGGACCAGCTCCCGCACGCTGATGAGAGGCGGCATGAGATGTTCAGTCCCGCGCCGCCGCGACCCGGTCTTTTCCCATGGCCCGCAGCGCGGCGACCGTGGGGATGGTGACGATCAGGGCCAGCACTACCTCGATCGGCACGTTCATCGTCAAGACCGGCGTCAGCAGGGTGGTCGGTAGAGTGCCCAGCACGATCAGAGTGCCCAGCACACCGATGGTGTTGGTCAGGGTACCGACCAGTCCGGCGGCGGCCGCCGCTGGCGCGGGCCAACGTCGCAGGGAACGGTAGGCATAGTAGGCCATGACGCCGATCAGAATGCGCGGCAGAAAGGCGGCCAGCATGCCCACCAATAAATTGCCGCCGGCAAAGGTGATGAACGCGCCGCTGTAGCGATACCAGGACGAGAGCGCCAGCACCAGCCCGACCATGCCACCGACGATAGGGCCGGAAAGGACGCCGGCGATGATTGCCGGCAGGTGCAGGCTGGTGGCGGCCTCGGTCGGATTGGGGACGGGGATCAGTCCCAGCGGGGTGAAGGAGAGCACGATAGCCAGTGCTCCAAAGACGCCGGCCACGGCCAGGTCGTGGGTGCTAAGCCGCAGGCGGCCAGCGGGGAGAGATTGAATCTGCTCCATACCTATTTCCT
The DNA here is from genome assembly GCA_034435435.1 of Anaerolineae bacterium. Taxonomy (GTDB): domain Bacteria; phylum Chloroflexota; class Anaerolineae; order S140-20; family S140-20; genus DAOTXN01. Next base: position 14,865 of record DAOTXN010000023.1, read on the forward strand.
CCTTGAGATATAGATGGGCCGGGGGCCAGGAGGCGCAGGACAGCAGGAGCAAAGAGCAACGACGAACAAGAGGACCACTTTAGTTTTGCCGTCTCGGTCGCCTGGCGATCCCAGCGGCACCGGAAAGCGGTGCATTTGGATTTCGATTTGGAACGGCTCACGGCTCCAAGAGTCCGTGGCGCACTTATTATACCCACAGACAGAGCGGTGTCAAGGCGCTCATTGTCTGCGCTGCGCTCAGGTGTTATAATGGCCCTATCTTTTCGAAATGTAGGGGCGAATCCTTGCGGTCGCCCCGGCGGGCAGGTGCGAGACCTGCCCCGACCCCGAAAAGATACGAAAAAAGCCCCGACCGATACGCAGCCAGGGCTTTTTTCTTGTGCAGTTTCTGGACTAAAGTAGGGCGGCTTTCTATAGCCGCCGCCCTCGTCGGCAGGCTTCGCCGTGAATTCAGCC